>CBFGUW010000039.1:0-47405 GCA_965652395.1 uncultured Saccharospirillum sp.
TGAGCGTTGCATAAAAAGTTCTTAAAATGTGTCCAGAATTACTTGACCACAACAGTCATCTCTGCGGTGGGGTAAGACTTCACTCGGTATCTCAGCACGGTAGGGTGCTGAACTCAAGAGCGGTGATCGTTCAATGCCTGGGCACCTGGCCCGGCTTTCGCATCCCTTGAGTGACCGCAAGGCACAGTAGAGCGGTGTGTCATTCATATAAAACGGGAGGGATAAACCATGCCTACTGTATTGAAAGCAGAGAGTATCATCGAAAAATTAAACGACTTGATCGAGCTCGATTTCGATGCCATTGCCGCTTACAAGGCGGCGATTGATCGGTTGGAGAACCCGGCCTATCGGAACAAGTTGAAGGAGTTCCTGGCGGACCATGAACGTCACGTCAGAGCATTAAGTGAAGCGGTACAGGCGGAAGGGGGCACGCCGCCCCGCAGTGGCGATTTCAAAAAGGTGCTGACCAAAGGGCAGGTGGTCATCGCGGATCTCGGTGAGGATAAGCACATTCTCAAAGCGATGAAAATGAATGAGGACCAAACCAACAAGAAATATGAAAAAGCCGTTGCCGAAGGTTTTCCGAATGGCAGTCAATCGGCCATTGAAAACGGTTTGGCGGATGAACGCCGTCACCGGGAGTGGATAGAAACGACGCTTGCTTCCATTTCGAAGTGAGACCGCCCGCTTACCTTGGCAGGAGGCGTTTTCGCCTCCTGCCGTTAGCCGTCCTGAGTATGGTTTTCTAAATCACACATAGTCCCGCGGGATCACCAAGTCCCAATTATCCGAGAATATTCGGTAGCCGTTCTCGTAACTGTCCAATTGGGCGTGAATATGGAAGTCGTGCTTGTCCGACGTCAGGGTGGTGCGTGTCTGGACTTCCACATTCCAGTCATCCCGATAAAACCCCCGCCGGGTGTGAGTCTCGCCCCGCGCCGAGGTGACATCCTCCTTGCGGATGACGTACCACTCCTGTGCTTCACGAATCACTTCGGTGTCCGTATCTTCAATCAGAAAGTGGCCTTCGTTGTTGACCACCTGCAGGGTGGTTGTCGCAGCGGCCAGGTCTTTCACCAGCCACCAGTTGTACTGCCCGGGCTCCAACTGGGTGATGGCGAGGTCTGGCGCTTCTTCCGGTTCTTCAAAATGGGGGCGGCGCGTATCCGGATGGGTGGTGTGAACCGGTAGGGTCAGCGAACACTGGCGGGCATTGAAGCTCAGCATGGTCTCTTCGGGTGGTGTCCAGGCCAGCGGCCAGTAAGAGGAAGAGATGGAAAGACGAACGCGGTTGCCGGTGGGAAACCGCTGCCCTACGCAGTTCAGATACACCCGAACACGATAGGGCTGATTCGGCGTCAGCAGGGACGGGTTTTCATCGCTGTCGCGATGGGTCAGGTTCAACAGGCCATAGGTAACGCGGGTGGCTTTGCCATCGGGTGCGACGTCGGAAAGCCTGACCGCCACCATGCCTTGCTCATGGTTCGAACTGACTTCCAGATCCACCCAACTCATGCCGAGTATTTCCAGCGGCTCTTTCAGCGGGTCGCTTTCAAAAGTGAGCGCCCCGCCGTCTTCTTCACGCTGATCGCCGGGCAAATCCGGCGTGGCCGCATAAGAGCACCATTTTCCGGCGGCCATGCCGAGCGTGAGAGGGGATTGCACGGTCAGCCAGTTTTCTTCGGAGGCTTCGCTGTCCGGTTCGGCGATGCGGTCTTCATACAGCGGGAAGGTGGTGTGGGTGATGTTGTTCGAAGGCCATTCGGCTTCCCCCACCCAACGTCCGGGTCGTTTTTCGTAGGTGACATGGGGAGGAACGCTGTCCTGTACCCAGGCGCGCAAGGTGGGTTCGTCCATAATGCCGGTATCGACATCTTTCAACCAATAGTCCCACCAGCGCAGTGCTTCCTGCAGAAAACCAATCGATGGGCCCGGCACGCCGTGATGGGGGTAGCGGTGCCCCCAAGGGCCCACCAGACCCTGGCGGGGAACATTGAGGTTCTCAAGCAAGCGAAAAATGGCGTTGGTGAAACCGTCGGCCCATCCGCCCACGGCCATGACCGGACATTGAACGGCGTCGTACTTTTCGCACAGGGAGTGGTTGCTCCAATAAGAACTGCGACGTTGGTGTTCGAGCCAGGGTTTCAGCCACAGGCCGCTGTGCTTGAGTCGATCCATCCACATGTCCCGCCAGCGGTCGCCGACGATGCGCGGGTCTGGGGGCAGGGAATTGAACGCGAACATCACGGTGGCTTCGGAGAGGTTGTCGCCCAACAGGCAGCCGCCCATGTAGTGCATATTGTCGGCGTAAAGGTCATCGCTGGAACAGGCCGTAATGATCGCCTTGAGGGGCGAGGGCCGATGCGAGGCGACGAGCAGGCTGTTAAACCCGCCCCAAGAAATACCCATCATGCCCACCTTGCCATTGCACCAGCGCTGTTCGGCGATCCAGTGAATGCAGTCGACGCCGTCGAGCTGTTCCTGCTCGGTGTATTCATCGGTCAGAACGCCATCGGAGTCGCCACTGCCGCGCATATCCACCCGAACACACACATAACCGTGACCGGCTAGATAGGCATGGTTGTTGGTGTCGCGGGCGCGGGTGATGTCGCGTTTCCGGTAAGGAATGTATTCCATGATCGCCGGAAGTGGTTGCGTTTCCGCACCCTCCGGCAGCCAGATGCGGGCGGCCAAGCGCGCACCGTCGCTCATGGGGATGAAGACGTTTTCGATGACTCGGACCGAATAGGGGAAAGACTCTATAGTCGTTGCCATACAAACCTCCGTTGGTTAAAAGCTCCCTGTGTTGGAAAACCCGATCTTCATAAGGCGGGCTTGTTTTCCTTGAGTTGGATTATTCAACTGGCCACTTCATTGTCCTCGGGCAGAATGACGAAGGGCAGGTCGGCCAGACAATCCTGGTAGCGCTCCATCAATTCCTCGTGGCTGTTCGCGCCAAGGTAAAGCTCGCCAAGAACAAAGCTGTAACTGTCCTGGTTGACCAGTTCACTCAGTCGCTCTCCCGGTTCGACTTTCAGTTTCAAGCGCAGGTAGGGGTAGCGTTTTTCCAGTGCGGCGATGTCTTTCTCCGAGGGCACCCGCTCGACTATGCCATCGGTTTCATGAGTCAGCGTGAAGCGCGCGGCGACTTTGTAAGGGCCTGCCCCCGATTTCATACCGGGTTTGTAGCCCAAGGCAACGTCGATGGCGATTTCATGATTGGACATGCCATCTACCTGAATGAACATTTCGGTGTGAGATTGGGACATCCGGGTGTTCACTTCGATCAACCGCAACCGGTCGGTCTTTTCATCCCACATGAATTCGATGTTGAAGCAGCCGTTGTCAAAATCGATATGGCTTAACAGCCTTTTCGTAACATCCAGTATGTGTTCTTTTACGGCTTGAGGCGCCGCACTCGGGTATTCCATCCTGTCGATCTTGGTGCCTTCATCGTTGCGGTGCATGTCGAACAGCCCATGCACTTCGATTTTGCCATCGCACACCGAACCTTCCGGAGCCAATTGAACACCAGTGATGATTTCCTCGGCCAGGCAGGTATTGCCACCCCGGCCTTTCAGGTGGGGTGGCAATTCGATCCGTGCCAGGGCTTCGTCGAAGGCATCGCCCAAACGGCCGATGTCCTGTCGAATATGAGCCAGCGCATTGTCGAAGTCCGCCTTGTTGTCGACGCGGAAACCCAGTTGGGAGGAAAAGGTTTTAATCGGCTTCACCCAAAAGGGAAACTCAAGATCAATGTCGTCCAGGGGGTTATCCGCAAATGGATCGAAGCCTGCGAATTCAGGAACCACCTCGGGCACGACCTCGGCCTGATCGAGACGGCTCCAGAGTTTGTGCTCGCAGCGAAGCACGCTGACCAGCGAAGGCGAGGGGAGGCCCAGTTCTTCGCACAGAATGGGCACCAGAACGCTGGTTGGAAAGTCCCAGTGGGCGATAATCGCATCGACGGGGACCTGGCTGTCCCGCAGCAGCGTTCGCAATTCGTCCAATAATCGGTTGAACGAAATGGTTTCCGATTCCACCAACCTGTCCTGATCCAACAGGGTATGAAATTGATACTTCTCGGGGTTGTTGATGGTTTTAAGTTCTTGCCTGTGCAGCTCATCCATGGCGGGGATAAAAATGTGTTTCATGGCTGTGGTCCCTTTGTTCCGGGTGGTTCCGGGGTGTCTGTGAGGTACTCGTGTGTGGTTGGGTAAATCGCAATAATCAGGCCAGGGCTCGGGGGGCTTAAATAGGGAGCTGTGAGGGGGCGGGGGTCAGTGGATCGGTAAATTTGAGAAGGATTGGGACAAGTTTTCCGGCTGGTTTGGAAAAAGCCCGCTTCCGAAGCGGGCTTCGTTTTGACAAGTCAACAGTGGCTCAGGCCGCGCTCAATTTCTTGGCCAACTCAGCCACATGCTGCCCTTGGAACTGGGCGATTTCCAATTCGTTGGTGCTGGGTTGACGGCTGCCGTCGCCACCGGCCAGGGTACTGGCGCCATAAGGCGAACCGCCGGTGATCTCATCCATGTTGGTCAAGCCCTGGCAACTGTAGGGAACACCCGCGATGACCATGCCCTGATGCAGCAGCGTAGTGTGGAAGGAGGTGATGGTGGTTTCCTGGCCACCATGCTGAGTGGCGGACGACGTGAAGACACTGCCGACCTTGCCAATCAATTTTCCATTGGCCCAAAGACCGCCGGTCTGGTCCAGAAAGGTACGCATCTGGCCAGCCATATTGCCGAACCGGGTGGGGGTGCCAAAGATGATGGCGTCGTAATCGGCCAGCTCATCGACGGTGGCGACTGGGGCGCTTTGGTCCAGTTTCGCTCCGGCCTGTTTGGCGGCCTCTTCGCTCATGGTTTCCGGCACCCGCTTCAGTGTGGCTTCCGCGCCTTCCACCTTGCGCACACCTTCGGCGACGGCGTGTGCCATCTGTTCGATATGGCCGTACATGCTGTAATACAGAACTAGAACCTTGGTCATGATGACGCTCCCGTGGCTTGCTGAATAAGCCATGTTCAACTGGTTGAATGTCAGGTGTCCGGGGCTGACAGAAGCCCCGGACGCGTCAGTGATTATTGGTATATATGAGGTCAATCAAATCAAAGGAAACTGATCACGCTGTTCAAACTTTTTCACCAAGATGGTGTTAGAGGCAGAATAGGGGCATTAACCACCGCGATCCAGTATCCGCTGAACGTACCAGCAATCGGTTTTGATGCCGTAACCCTGTTCTCTTGCCCAGGCCAGGCCGGTATCGACCAGTTGGCGTCCATATCCTTTGCCACGGAAGGCATCGGGGACGAAAGTGCTGGTGAAATTGACCTGATTGTTGCCTTCAATGCGATATATCAAGTGCGCTTCTTCTCCTTCGATTTTAAGCAGAAAACGGTGCTTTACAGGGTCGTGTATGACGTTGGGCATGGTGCCTCCCGGTGGGCTGATGTGCCTTGTGATAAATCAGGCTAGACTGTTTCTTTTACGCAAAATGGAAAGTTTGCCTTGTCCAATGTGTCCGAACGAAGTGATCCATTGAGCCGCATCGATCATGTTGTCGTCCTGATGATGGAAAATCGCTCCTTCGATAATCTGCTCGGTCGACTCTACCATCCCGACAATCCCGAACCCTTTAAAAGGCCACCGCGTAACCAATCCTTTGCAGGTGTCGGCGGGTTGGCATTGAGCAATCCCGTGCCTGTCTATGCCGGTGGCGGCGACATTCCCTATGGCGTCACCCAACAGATGAATAGCCCGAACCCGGACCCCGGCGAAGAGTATTATCACGTTAACAAACAGCTTTTCGGCGGTGCCCACCCAGAGAGCAACCGTTGGTATCCCTTTGATCGACCGCCCTACAACCTGCCCTCGCCGTTGCCATCCACCGCGCCTATGTCCGGCTTTGTTCGTGATTACATCGACAACCTTGCGGGGAATCCCTCGCTCTATCCGGATGCGGGTGGTTTCGCCCTCTGGCTGCAAAAACATCTGGCCCGATACTGGCCAAAAATGGCGCCCCGTTTTGGCCGACCGGAGCCTGCCGTTTATCGCCAGATCATGTCAGGCTTCGCGCCTGAGTCCCTGCCGGTGCTAAGCACATTGGCACGTGAATTCGCTGTCTGCGACCATTGGTTCAGCTCGATACCCAGCCAGACTTTCGGCAACCGCTCCTTTGTGCATTGCGGTACTTCCCATGGGTATGTCAATAACAGCCCGGTCCATAAATGGTTACTGCATGCGGCACCGACCATTTTCAACCGTTTGGCGGATGCAGGGCTGAGGTTCGGGGTTTATTACGACCCGGAAGACGTGGTGTGCTTCACCGAGCTACTGCAGCCTGCACTGTGGCGCTACCAGAAACAGCATGTTCACGGCATGGAGGCATTCTATAAGCAGGCGGCACAGGGCACCTTGCCTGAATACAGTTTCATCGAGCCCCGCCTGATGCTGGACAATAACGACCAACATCCACCGGCTGGGATTCCCCCCTTTTTGGACCCCGTGGACGAGTCGAGTTTGTTGGCCGGAGAGCAACTGATCGCCCAGGTCTACCAAGCGGTTCGTGACGGCCCCCAATGGGAAAGGACGCTGTTGATCATCACTTACGATGAACATGGCGGAAACTACGATCACCTTCCTCCACCCACGGCAACACCCCCTCTCGCGGAAGCCCCCGCCGGGGAGCAGGGCTTTGGTTTCGATCGGCTGGGAGTGCGGGTTCCGGCCGTTCTGGCCTCCCCCTGGATTGAGGCCGGGACGGTATGCCAGCAGCCCTTCGACCACAGCAGCATTCTGCGCACTCTGTGCCAGCGTTGGGGACTGCCCGCCCTGACCGAGCGGGACCGGAATGCGGCCGATCTGAGCCCTGTATTGAACCGTGACACCCCCCGAAAAGACCGAGTGGCGGTAAGGCCGCGTCCCTACCATCGTCAGGCCATTTCGGCGGACCACCCGCTCAACCCCTATCAGCGAATACTGCTGATGCTGTCGGCTTCGGCTGTCGCGTTCCATCGGTTCCGTAACGCCCATCGCTGGTCGGCCCGTTGGGAGGCATTGGTGCATGGTTGGCATAACGAGCGGGTATTGATGAAAGTGCGAACGCAGGGGGAGGCAGTGGCATGGCTGAGCCAACACCAGGAGCGCATTGATGCCGCCAAAGACTCACTTCGGACACGGCAGGGGAGGGGCTAGGCTCGAGGGAGACCGAGCTTAGCGTCAGTGTTTATGCAGCAGGCTTTCCATGGTGTCGACGAGTTCGGCCCATTCGGCGTCTTCGTCACGCATGCGCGCCAGTGTCAGACGCTGTTCGAAGCTGAGGAAATCGGCTTCGGAGACGTCTTCATCGGGTGACAGTTGGTGTGAGAGAAAGAACGCTTCCATCGCCTCATCGCTGCTGTCCAATCCCAGTTGTTCGAACAGGGTATGCATATCCGGCTGAAGAGTCAGCATGGTGCCCTCCTTTGTTAAGTAACTGGCAAATTCAGACTAGCTGGTTCCTGTGACATTGCAGTGACCTTTGCAAGTCACCCTGGCAACCTGGCTTGCCGCTTGCGTTAGATAGTGCGTTCGCGCAGCTCTTCTTCCAGCAATTCAATGGATTCCCGGCTGCTTTGTGAATGAGGGTAGAGCTCGAGCACCTGTTTGAATACCCGAATCGCGGCAGCGGGTTGGTCCAGCCTGGCGAAAATGCTGCCGAGCCCTCCCAAGGCCCCGAAATGGCGGGGCTCCAGCTTCAATGTCTGTTCGATATCGGCCATGGACTTCGAGTAGTTGCCCAGCACGTAATGGACAGTCGCACGCTTGTTCCAGGCTTCGGCGAACTCCGGCTCTTTTTCGACCAGCTCATCGAACAGCCGCACCGCCAGCGTCCATTCGCCAAGCCGCATGGCCCGCATGCCCCGGCTCATCAGCGCATCGGCCTCGTCATTGGGCCCTTCGGTCCAGATCATCCATATCTGTTGTTCGATCACGGAGGATTGAAAGGCGTTCGGCGCTTCCTGCAGCCGGTTGAACAACCCATTGAGGCGGCTGTCGGTCTGGTCGGCGATGGCGGGGAGCAGCAGCGCCACCAGCACAACCACTGCGAGCTTTCCGCTGGAGGTCTTGACATAGGTGGACATAGAACAACCCTCCCACAATCTGTCACGGTCGCCAGACAATTTTAGACTACAATGTGGCGTTCACCCGCCAGCTGGCTATGCTGTTGGTGAGTTAATGAGGTTGTACGGTTGGTGATGAAGTTCAGTTCTCTGTTTCGTTTGGTGGCGCTCGGCCTGATCTGTTTTTTTTGGCCGGGGTTTTGGCTTACGATCAAACCCTTCTGGTGGGAGGCTACCCCTTTCCGCCATACGTGGAAGCCCAAGGGCAGGATGGCTTTAAAGGCGCCACCCTGGATTTGCTGCAACTGTTGAACGATCACCAGTCCGAGGTGGAGTTCGTCTTTGTTCCTGTGGCGGCGTTCAGCCGCTGGCAGTCCTTTCGCCAACACCGGTTCGATGCCGTGTTTTTTGAATCGCCCCAATGGGGGTGGGATAAAGAGAATGTTGTTTTCTCGGAACCAATGGCCACCGATAGGGATGTGTATATCGCCATGGCGTCCGAAGGCCGCGACCAGAGTTATTTTGACTCCATCGAGAATGCCCACCTCATTGTCACCCGGGGCTACCACTACGGTTTCGCCGGATATCGGACCGATGAGGATTGGCTGGAAGAACATTATGACATCGACTTTTCCCCCAACCTGGCCGCCGGTCTGGAAATGCTCAGTCGGGGCCGGGGCGATATTGCCGTACTCAACGAGAGCTATTTGAGGGCAAAGGGACTACTGGAGGCAGGTTCAGCCTTTCTGATTTCTGATCGATCCGACCATGAGTACGAACTGGGCATGATTCTGCGTCAAACGGCTGTGGTTGATATGACCTGGTTGGAGGCTCAACTGAAAGCGTTGAAAGAGGCGGGTAAGCTTGCGCCTGTCGAGGAGCGTTGGGGTATTCGTTTTGTTGATTTTTAAATAACCATTCTTTGCTCTGGGTTTGCCCGCCCGTCAAAAATTGGCGGGCGTGGTCGCCGAGACAATCTCGCAGGTTTCATCGAACGGATTGCGGAAGCGGTGCGGCCGGGTGGAGTCGAAATAGTAGGCGTCGCCTTCTTTCAGGTGATAGACCTCGCTGCCCACTGTGAGTTCGAATTCGCCTTTGATGACTAACCCCGCTTCTTCCCCCTCATGCACGTACAGGTCCGCCCCGGTATCGGCGCCGGGTTCGTAGGTTTCGATCATGAATGCCATGGCCCGGCGACCGAAAGCCTTGCCGACCAGCTTCAGTTTGACTTCATCGACGGATAGATCCATGAATTCCCGGGGGGAATAGACCACTGGTTGGGAGCTGTCCGCTTCGGTATCGTCGGCAAAAAACTCGACCAGCGACATGGGGATGCCCTGCAACACCTTTTTCAGCGAGCTCACGCTGGGGCTGACACTGTTTTTCTCGATCATCGATATGGTGCTGTTGGTGACACCGGCGCGCTTGGCCAGTTCACGCTGAGACAGGCCTTTCTGTTTACGAATGGCCTTGAGTCGTTCGCCTACGTCCAATGAGGGAATCCTCCGGGGTGGATGGGATCTGCTATTCATTATTTTTTACATAGAGTAGCAAATCCTGTGCGGTCGACCCAAGCAGGAAACAGAAACCGCTGTGTCCTCACCCTGTCTTTGCTTGAAAATTCCCCGTCACTGTGTCAAAAATACCGAACGTTTTGCTTTGTATTCTGGACGGATAAATGTATCTGAACCCCCGAACCCACAGCGATGACCATCCGGCCTCCTACTACGCCGCGACCCGCCGCTATGACCGCCAATACCCGCAGTTGACCGAAGCTATCGAGGTGGATGTCTGCGTGGTCGGTGGGGGACTGAGTGGCGTGAATACGGCGCTGGAGCTAGCCGAACGGGGTGACCGGGTGGCCTTGCTTGAGGGGCGTCGCATCGGTTGGGGAGCGTCGGGGCGGAACGGCGGTCAGTTGATTCGAGGCGTCGGCCATGGGTTGGAACCGTTCCGCAAGGTATTGGGAGAACCGGGTATCGAGGCGATCACGGCCATGGGGGTGGAGTCGGTGGATATCGTGCGGCAGCGTGTGGCGCGCTACGGTATCGACTGCGATTTCAAAACCGGTTATTGCGACCTGGCGACCCGACCCCGTCATGTGCGGGCGTTCGAAGCCGAATATGAAGCGCTGCAACAGTCGGGGTATCCCTTTCATGTTGAATTGGTGCCGCAGGAGCGAATGCATGAGGTCGTGGGCTCCGACCGCTACGTCGGCGGGCTGATCGACATGGGGGCCGCCCATCTGCATCCACTGAATCTGGTGACCGGTGAAGCCGCCGCTGCGGCTGAGCTCGGGGTGAGAATCTTCGAGCAAAGCCTGGTCACCGAGGTGATCGATGGTGACAGGCCTTTGGTAAAAACCGTACAGGGGCAAGTACGGGCCGATCGGGTGGTGTTGTGTGGCAATGCCTATGTGGCCGGTCTGCAGCCGGTACTGGCTGGGAAAGTGCTGCCAGCAGGCAGTTATGTGATTGCTACAGAGCCCTTGTCCGATGCGATGGCCCATCGGGTGCTTCCGCAGGATATGGCGGTATGCGATCAGAACGTGGCGTTGGATTATTACCGGCTCAGCGCCGACAACCGTCTGTTGTTTGGGGGGCTGTGCAATTACTCCGGGCGTGATCCGGCCTCTATCGAGGTGGTCCTGAAACCCCACCTGGTCCGGGTTTTTCCCTATTTGAAAGACATCCGCATCGATTACCAATGGGGTGGCATGATCGGTATCGGTGCCAATCGCTTTCCGCAGATTGGCCGCTTAAAACCCAACCTCTATTACGCTCAAGCCTATTCCGGCCATGGGCTAAACGTGACTCACCTCGCTGGCAAACTGATTGCCGAGGCCATTCACGGTGAAGACAACCGCTTGGAACTGTTCGAGCGGGTGAAGCACATCACCTTTCCGGGCGGCCCCGCGCTGCGCTCCCCTTTGTTGGCATTGGGGATGCTGTACCATCGCTTGAAGGACGTTTTCTGAACCCACTTCGACGCCCGTGGTAAAAGGCACTATCTTTATTCGATACACCCTGCATGTTCTGAATGAGGGGTCGAATGAACGAGCTGACCTTTGAACACACCCTGCTCCACACCCTGGCGGACAACGTTCCGCACCGGATATACGCCAAAGACCTGGAAGGACGGTTTACCTTCGCCAACAAAGGTGTGGCGTTGGGTATGGGTGTGGCAAAGCCGGAGGATCTGATTGGTCGGACCGATTTCGATTTTTACCCCGAGGCGGATGCCGCTCTCTATTTTGCGCGCGAACAGGAAATCTATCGGACCGGGGTGCCCATGCTCGATTTTGAAGAGCATGTGGAATACCTGCACTCCGAGGAGGACCGGTGGCTGATCACCAGTAAGCTGCCGCTTCATGACGAGGCGGGGCGGATTATCGGTCTGGTTGGCATTAACTACGACATAACCGCTCAAAAACGTGCCGAAGCGGCGTTGCGGGTTGCCAATGAAAAGAACGAAGCCACGGCGCGGAAGCTGCAGGAAACGGTAAAAAAGCTGTCGCAGGAAATGAGCGAACGGCGTCGTTTCGAAAAGGAGCTGCGTCGCCAGGCGCTGCACGATGCCCTGACCGGGTTACCCAATAGAACCTTGTTGATGGACCGGCTGGGTCACGCCATCGAGCTGGCCGAACGGCACCATCATTCACTGACGTTGCTGTTCATCGATCTCGACCGGTTCAAAATCATCAATGACAGCCTCGGTCACGCTTATGGCGATGAGCTTTTAAAAACCATCAGTCGGCGTGTCAGCCGTTGTATCCGCCGCTCGGATACTTTCGCCCGCCTCGGAGGCGATGAGTTCGTTCTGCTGCTGCCCAATGCCATCCCCGATGATGTGCTGCAGCGCTTGACGGAGCGCCTGACGCGGGTGATTACCGCTCCTATCACGCTGGGCTCACAGCAAGTATCCGTCTCCTGCAGCATGGGATGCAGTTTTTATCCCAAGGATGGTCAGGACCCAACCACTTTGCTGCAAAGCGCCGATGCGGCCATGTATCAGGCGAAAGAGCAGGGGGGCAGCCGTGCCTGCTATTACGCGGCGGGATTGAAGCTACACCTCAATGAGCGGTTGGAAACCGAAATGCAACTGCGTCAGGCTTTGGAGCGCAATGAATTTTTATTGCATTACCAACCTCAGGTCGACCTGGAGACAGGAGAGATCGTAGGTGTTGAAGCCCTGATCCGCTGGCAGCAATCGGAACGGGGGCTGATTTCCCCGGCCCAGTTCATTCCCATAGCCGAGGAAACCGGGTTGATCGGTGCCATTGGCGAATGGGTGCTGCGCACGGCCTGCCTGCAGGCGGCGTCCTGGAATCAAGCCGGTTTGCCGCCGTTGCGCATGAGTGTGAACCTGTCCGCGCGCCAATTATTGGCCCCTGAGTTGGAGCGAGTGGTGCGCTCGGCGCTGACTGAAAGCGGACTGCCGGCCGAACAGTTGGAACTCGAACTGACTGAGAGTGCCTCGATGACAAACCCGGAAGAGACCATTCGGGTGTTCACGCATTTCAATCGGATGGGCATCAAGCTCGCGATTGACGATTTCGGGACAGGGTATTCGAACTTATCCTACCTGCGGCATTTCCCGGTGCATCGGGTCAAACTGGACCGGTCCTTTGTCTCTGTATTGACCGAGGACCAAAGCAGCCACGCCATCGTCGAAGCCATAGTCGCACTGGCGCACAAACTGGAGCTGGACATCGTCGCCGAAGGTGTCGAGACCGAAGCCCAGCGGGACCAGTTGATGACTTACGGCTGCGATTACATGCAGGGGTTCTGGTTTGCCCGCCCGATGGATGCCAAGGCGTGTGAGGCCCTGTTGCGAGACCATTTCAGACGGGCACGCCAGGTTTAAAGCTTGATCCAGGTGGCTTTCACTTCGGAATATTTGTCGAAAGCGTGCAGGGATTTATCCCGCCCGTTGCCGGATTGTTTGAAGCCGCCGAAAGGCGCCGTCATATCGCCGCCATCCCATTGGTTCACCCAGATCGACCCGGCCCTCAGCCCTTTCGCCATGCGGTGGGCGCGGCTCAGATTGCTGGTCCAGACGGCAGCTGCGAGACCGTAGATGGAGTCGTTGGCGATGGCCAGGGCATCGGCTTCATCGGTAAAGGTAATGACCGACATGACCGGCCCGAAGATCTCCTCCTGAGCGATTTTCATATCCCGGGTCACGTCTTCGAAAACCGTAGGCTCGATAAAGAAACCACCATCCACCACCGATGCGCGCTCGCCACCCCGGGTTAACCGGGCCCCCTGGGACCGACCGGCATCGATATACCCCATCACCCGATTGAGCTGGGCTTCATCGACAATGGCGCCGATGGTTGTATCCGGGTCGAGCGGATTGCCTGGCTTCCACCCGGCCACGGCCGCACGCACTTTTTCCATAAAACTATCGGCGATGCTTGCCTCGACCAACAGCCGGGAACCGGCGGTGCAGACTTCGCCCTGGTTGAAACAGATGCCTTCGGCGGCGGCGCTGGCGGCGGCATCCAGGTCCGGCGCGTCAGCGAAAACGATGTTGGGGGATTTGCCGCCCGCCTCTGTCCACACCCGTTTCATGTTCGATTCACCGGCGTTGATCATCAATTGCTTGGCCACGCCGGTAGAGCCGGTAAACACCAGTGTGTCGACATCCATGTGCAGTGCCAGGGCACGGCCGACAATGTGCCCGTACCCGGGTAATACGTTGAAAACGCCATCGGGAATGCCCGCTTCCTGTGCGATGGCGGCCAAACGAATGGCGGAGAGCGGCGATTTTTCGGATGGCTTCAGGATCACCGAATTTCCCATCGCCAGCGCCGGGCCTATTTTCCAACTGGCCATGATCATCGGAAAGTTCCACGGCACGATGGCGGCGACCACACCCACGGCTTCACGGGTCACGAGGCCGAGTTCGTCGTGCGGAGTGGGGGCGATTTCATCGTACAGTTTGTCGATGGCCTCAGCGGACCAGCGGATGCTGCGGGCCGTAGCGGTAATATCGATGTTTCGGGAGTGGGTGATGGGCTTGCCTATGTCGAGCGTATCGAGCAGCGCCAGTTCATCGCCATATTCCTCGATCAGCTCTGCGAAGCGGATCAGAATGGTTTTGCGTTTGGCCGGTGGCAGATGAGACCAATGCCCGGCTTCGAAGGCGGCGCGGGCGGCGGTGACCGCCCGGTCGGCATCCTGGCTGTTGCAGGCGGCGACCTTGGCCAGCACTCTGTTATCGATAGGGCTGCGGGATTCGAAAGTCTCACCGGAGGCGGCGTCGCAATACTCCCCACCGATGAAGGCACGGCCCTCGGGTTTCAATTGACGGGCGGCGGCGGTCCAATATTCCAGGGTGTTTGTCATGGCGACCTCGATAATTGAGCGGGAAAGGCTGGAGGGGAGACGGAAGACGCTGAGTACAGATCGACCGTCTTCCTTACCGCGTCCAGCACTAAAGCTGCCGTTAAGGTAACTCACACGGGGTTGAAGTTTCAATATATTGAACGCATGGTCGTGTGTGTAGGCTTTGTTATCACCTTTCATTCTTAAAGCCGGCTCTCTTAATGAACGAGAGCCATTGGCCCCATTGTCGGGGTTGATGTTTTATTTATTTAACATACACTGGGGACTGACTGTTCAAAATAACACACAACCTCGTCCCGCCGCTTTGGCTATTTCTGAGTGAGAGCTGCCCATGTCCCAAGACAGACCCAATCAGCACGATGCTTTCTGGATGCCCTTCACCGCCAACCGTCAGTTCAAGGCCGAACCCCGCATGCTGGTCGGCGCGAAAGACATGCACTACACCACCGACGACGGTCGCACTCTGTTGGACGGCACGGCCGGGCTGTGGTGTGTGAACGCCGGTCACGGTCGCGAAGCCGTGACCGAAGCCGTGCGGGCGCAACTCGATACTCTGGACTACGGCCCGACCTTTCAAATGGGGCACCCCGGCCCGTTCGAACTGGCCGAACGACTGGTCAAACACACGCCTGAGGGCCTGAACAAAGTCTTCTTCACCAATTCCGGTTCCGAGGCGGTGGATACCGCTCTGAAAATCGCATTGGCTTACCACCGTGCCAAAGGGCAGGGCGAACGCACCCGGTTGATCGGCCGCGAGAAGGGCTATCACGGTGTCGGCTTCGGCGGTATTTCAGTAGGCGGCCTGGTCAACAACCGGCGCATGTTTGGCTCCATGTTGGTCGGTGTTGACCACTTACGGCACACCCTGTTACCGGAAAACGCCTTCACCCAAGGGATACCCGAGACGGGAGCGGAACTGGCAGATGACCTTGAGCGGCTCATCGCCTTGCACGGCGCGGAAACCATTGCGGCGGTCATCGTCGAGCCGGTGGCTGGCTCAGCCGGAGTGGTGTTGCCGCCGGTCGGTTATCTGCAACGGCTGCGCGATATCACGCGTCAGCACGGCATCCTGCTGATTTTCGATGAAGTCATCACCGGTTTCGGACGGGTGGGGGAAGCCTTCGCCGCCAACCGCTTTGGTGTAACGCCGGACCTAATGACCACGGCCAAAGGCCTGACCAACGGCGCGGTGCCCATGGGCGCCGTATTCGCCGCCGACTTTATTCATCAAGCCTTTATGAGTGGCCCGGAAAGCGCGATCGAGTTCTTCCACGGTTACACCTATTCCGGCCACCCCGTTGCGGCCGCGGCCGGTCTGGCAACGTTGGATTTGTATGAGCGTGAAGGCCTCTTCCAGCGCGCTCTGGAGCTGGAAGAACGCTGGGCCGAGGCGCTGCACAGCCTGGCGGATCTGCCCCATGTGAAAGACATTCGAAACATCGGCCTGGTCGGTGCCATCGAATTCGAACCGCGTAAAGAAATGGGCGCCCGGGGTTATGAGGTTTTCCACCATTGTTACTGGAAGGGCAATACGCTGGTGCGTTGCACGGGCGACACCATCGCTCTGTCACCGCCGCTGATTATCAGCAAAAGCCAGATTGACGAAATTGTCGGTGCGTTGGAGCAGGCGATTAAAACCGTTAACTGATTCATTGTAGGAACACATGACCCGCACTCGGCACTGTGCGCGACCTATTCATCCCAGGCTGGGATGGTCGCGCACAGCGTGCGCTCCTACAGAAACTTTCTATATGCCAGGTATTTCCATGAAACAGATCAACCACTTCATCAACGGACGACCCACCGAGCCCAGCCGGGCGCAATATCCGGTTTACAATCCCGCGCTCGGTGAACAAAGCGGTCAGGTGTCCCTGGCAAGCAAAGAAGAAGTGATCACCGCCATCGAAGCCGCGCGTGATGCCTTTGTGGACTGGGCGGAAACCTCGCCACTGAATCGCGTCCGCATTCTGTTTCGTTTCAAGATGATGCTCGAAGAACGCATCGATGAGCTCGCCCGGGTTATCAGCAGCGAACATGGCAAGGTTTTCGAAGACGCCAAAGGCGAAATCATTCGCGGCATGGAAGTGGTCGAATTCGCTTGCGGTATTCCCCACTTATTGAAAGGCGAAATCACCGAACAGGTAGGTCGAGGAGTGGACGCCTGGTCGGTCAACCAGCCGTTGGGCGTGGTCGCTGGCATCACGCCCTTCAACTTCCCGGCCATGGTACCCATGTGGATGTGGCCGGTGGCCATTGCCTGCGGCAACACCTTTGTACTTAAACCCTCCGAAAAAGACCCGAGCGCAGCATTATTGGTTGCCGAATGGCTGAAAGAAGCCGGTCTGCCGGATGGCGTATTCAACGTCGTCAACGGCGACAAAGTCGCGGTCGATACACTGCTCACCCACCCGATGGTGCAGGCCATCAGCTTTGTCGGCTCCACACCCATCGCCGAGTACATTTACACCACCGCCAGTGCCCACGGAAAAAGAGTGCAGGCATTGGGTGGCGCCAAAAACCATCTGGTGGTCATGCCCGATGCCGACCTCGACGGCGCCGTCAGCGCCCTCACCGGCGCGGCCTATGGCTCCGCAGGTGAACGATGCATGGCGATTTCGGTCGCAGTGGCCGTGGGTGATATTGCCGATGAGCTGGTCGCCAAACTGGCCGACAAGGCACGCAACCTGAAAATTGGTAACGGCGCCGAAACAGGTTTGGACATGGGGCCGCTGGTGACCCGCGAACATCTTGAGAAAGTTACGGGTTTCGTTGATGCAGGTGTTAAAGAAGGTGCTGAGTTGATAGTGGATGGCCGCGGATTGAGTGTGCCAGGCCATGAAGCGGGTTACTTTCTGGGCGGCTGTCTGTTCGACCGGGTAACGCCGGAGATGACGATTTACCGTGAGGAAATTTTCGGGCCTGTGCTCTGTGTGGTGCGAGTGCCGGATTACGTGAGTGCGGTGCAACTTATCAACCGACACGAATACGGTAACGGAACCTCTATTTATACCCGCAGCGGTGGTGTGGCACGTCAATTCGTGCGCGATATTCAGGTGGGAATGGTCGGTGTCAACGTTCCCATCCCTGTGCCCATGGCGTTCCATTCCTTCGGTGGTTGGAAGCGGTCACTCTTTGGCGGGCATCATGTTCACGGCATGGAAGGTGTTAAGTTTTATACCCGCCGTAAAGCCGTGACCGCCCGTTGGCCGGAGGGCGATCTGGGTGCTGAGTTCGTAATGCCGACTTTGGGGTAATCGTCGGTCTCTGGGTGTAACTGCAAAAGGCTAGCGCTGGTGGTCAGGTAGGCTCCTCAAGGGTGGTCCGCATCATGGATGATGCGGTCCAGGCCCCATGGATGGGTTTATGCCGACCCTTGAGGAGCCTACCTGACTACCGGTGCGGGTTCTTGGCAGAGAACTCAAGTCAATAGTTCCATTGGCTGGACGGGATTTTTTGTAGGTGCATATGGCTGATCAGCCTCAACGTTGGGCGCATCAGGAATTGGAAACTGCCGACGATAAACAGACAGATGGCCAGGGTCTCGGTGTTAGGAAACAGATACAAAATACTGCCGATGAAAAACCAGATGGCGATCATAAAATCGTTGATGATACTGAGCACTTCATATCGACGTCGGATGACAAGCTCCCTGGAGCCCAGACGAAACAGAGTTAAAGGGTTGTCGACTTCGGTGTTGGACATTCGTTCCTCCCGTTGATGAAAAATCGTGGAGATTTATATGACCTCGCGCGCGCAACATACAGGTTCTTATTACGCGGCCACCGCTAACGCCACACCGGATCGGCCGCCGCTTGACGGCGTAATCGAGGCCGATGTCTGCGTGATCGGCGCCGGGTTCACCGGCCTTTCCAGTGCCCTGCATCTGGCCGAAGCGGGGTTCGATGTGGTCGTCCTGGAAGCGGCCCGCATCGGCTTCGGCGCCAGCGGTCGTAACGGCGGTCAACTCGTGAACAGCTATAGCCGTGATATGGACGTCATCGAAAAGAGTCAAGGGGCGGATGTCGCCCGGGTTCTCGGCAGCATGGCGTTCGAAGGGGCGGATATCATTCGTGGGCGGATCGCCCAATACGACATTCAGTGCGATTACCGGCCGGGAGGCGTGTTTGCCGCGTTCAACCGGCGGCAAATGCACGAACTGACCGAGCAAAAAGCCTTGTGGGAGCGGTACGGGCATGAAGACCTGGAACTGCTGGATGCCGACGCCATTCGTAAAACGGTGAATTCGGATCGCTATATCGGCGGTCTACTCGACCGGCGCGGCGGGCACTTGCATCCGCTTAACCTCGCCTTGGGGGAAGCCCGGGCCATCGAGCAACTCGGCAGCCGCTTGTTCGAGGACTCCCCCGTGGTGCGCATCGACCGGGGCGAAAAGCCGGTGGTACATACAAAAAAAGGTCAGGTAAAAGCTCGGTTTGTTATGGTGGCGGGCAACGCTTACCTTGGAGACCTGGTCCCGGAACTGGCAGCGAAATCCATGCCTTGTGGCACTCAGATCGTCGCGACCGAGGTATTGGGCGAGGAGAAAGCCAGGTCGCTGATTCCCGACCTGCACTGCGTGGAAGACTGCAATTACAAGCTCGATTATTTTCGCATTACCGGCGATTTCAGGCTGCTGTACGGTGGTGGTGTCACCTATGGCGGCGGCGACCCCGCTTCCATCGAACGGTTTCTGCGGCCGCACCTGGAGCATACCTTTCCCCAGTTAAAGGGCGTGAAGTTCGACTTTGCCTGGGGCGGGGATTTCCTGTTAACGATGAGTCGTCTGCCTCAGTTTGGCCGCATTGGGGACACGCTGTATTACGCTCAGGGTTACAGCGGCCACGGCGTGACCACGACCCATCTGGCGGGAAAATTGATCGCCGAGGCGTTGCGGGGTCAGGCGGAGCGATTCGATGCCTTCGCCGGTCTGAAGCATTTACCCTTTCCGGGTGGGCGAATGTTGCGGGTGCCCTATACGGCATTGGGTGCGTTTTACTATGGTTTAAGAGATAAATTGGGGGTTTAAGAGATAAGCTGGGAATCTGACCGGGTTGCTCCAGACGGATTTGAACCCCGTGCTATGATGGCGAATTCATTTTCCAAGAGATGCGCCCATGACGATCTGGGTTGATGCCGATGCCTGCCCCAATGTCGTTCGCGACATTCTGTTCCGTGCCGCCGAGCGCACGGGCATTCCGTTGATTCTGGTGGCCAATCAGCCGGTTCGCACCCCTGGGTCGCGCCATATCCGGTCGATTCAGGTGCCACCGGGAGCCGACGCGGCGGACAACGAAATAGTGCTGCGCATGGAGGCGAATGATCTGGTCATCACCAGTGATATTCCGTTGGCGGATGAGGTCATCACGAAGGGTGGCCTGGCGCTCAGCCCGCGTGGCGAGCTCTTTACCAAGGAGAATATCCGCGGCCGCCTCAACATGAGGGATTTCCTGGAAACCATGCGCGCCAGCGGCATCCAATCCGGCGGACCACCGGCCCTGAACCAACAGGACCGACAACAATTCGCCAACCAACTTGACCGCTGGCTGGCGAAAGCCCGTCCTTCTTCCTAAGCTTCTTGGTAGGTTCCTAGCACTAACGCCGGGGCGGCGGGCGGCCTATTTGGTGTCGCTGTATATACTTCCATGTAAGCTCGGCGGTGCCCATCCAGGGCACCGACGCCACCAAATAGGCCGCCCACCGCCCCGGCTTCGCCATTCTCCAGTCCAACCCCAACTCTGTTCAAGCCGCAAGCGAGGGTGCCAATGACCGTAGAAAAAATCATGAGCCCCGCCGTAGTCACAGTAAAAATGGACGACAAACTGGTACGGGTAAAAGAGCTGTTCGAGCAGCGAAAATTTCATCATCTTCTGGTCACGGAAAACGGTCGGCTGGTCGGCGTGATCTCCGACCGGGACCTTCTGAAATCGGTCAGCCCCTACGTAGGCACACCGGCGGAAACCACCCACGACGCCGCCACCCTGAATAAACGTGCCCACCAGATCATGAACCGAAACCTCGTCACGATTACACCCGACGCTCAAGTTCTTGAAGCCGTGTCACTGTTCAACCACCATGGCGTTTCCTGTTTACCCGTAGTGAATGCCGATGGCGAACCCGTCGGTGTCGTGACCTGGCGGGATATCCTGAAAACCGTGGAAGTGATCAGCCGGAAGAAACAACAGAAGCTGCATTGACCCATCAAAGCGTTTTGATGACCTTGGCCGGGTTGCCCCCCAGCACCACATTGTCTCCAAAACTCTGAGTGACTACCGCACCGGAAGCAACTACAACGTTATCGCCCAAGTTCACACCGGGGTTGATCACCGCATGCCCTCCAATCCAGCAATTGTCACCCAGCGTAATGGGCCGGGCCATCGCCTTTCCGGACACACGGGCCTTAGGGTCGAGTGGATGGGTGGCGGTGTAAAGGCCGACCTGCGGCCCTACAAAGCAGTTCTTACCAATGCGAACCTCGGCTGGGTCGAGAATAGTGACGCCGAAATTGGCCCAGAAGTTATTCCCCACATGGATATTGCAACCATAGTCGCAATTGAAACCGGCCTCGATAAAGCAGTTTTTACCCGTCGACCCCAGGATGGTTTTAATAATACGAACTCTTTCGCCCTGGTGGGCAGCGCTGGTTCGATTGAGTTCTTCTACGAGTAACCGCGCGTTTAACCGCAAGGCGACCAATTCTTTGTCAAACGGGTTGTAGAGTTCCCCCGCCAACATTTTTTCTTTTTCATTCATTTCCAAACCTACGTCTTATTACAGCTCGCATCCGAAAGTCGCAAATGGCTAGCTCCAGGGGCCGGGTAGGCTCATCAAGGGTGGTCCGCATCAAGGATGATGCGGTCCAGGCCCCAAGGATGGGTTAATGCCGACCCTTGATGAGCCTACCTGGCCCCTGGAGCGGGTTTTACCACAGTAGCGAGCCAACGCAGCCCCCTGAGCGGGTTATGCCACAGTAGTGAGCCGCCCAGCCCCCCAATACTAACTCGCCTGCCGATCTTCACCTTGGCGTTCATCGAAAGGGGCTTCCAGCTCCTCCTCGGAATCCGGGTGCAAGGGTAAAACATTCGGAGAGGTGCGTACCATGGCGACGAAGTGGCCCTCGTGATCCTCCGGCCTCTCCACCACCGTGGAACGTTTTAATTGCCAGCCAACGATCACCGCGAATATTGCCAGCATCACCAGGTAAACCCCAGGCAGAGCTGTACCACTTAGCCGCTGCAAACCAAAGCCCGCCAATGCCGGACCGATAAAGGAACCTAAACCATAGAGCAGCAGCAAACCACTGGAACCCGCAACCAAATGGTCCTTATGAATTCGATCCACCAGATGAGCCACCGAAATCGGATAGATCGCCAACACCAGCCCGCAAAACAACATCGACAGCGCCGTCATCAAAAAACGCTGCTGCGGCAATTGGAACGCAACCCAACCCATGGCAATGGCCGACCCCGCACTGGCAATAATGGCCCAAAGCACTACTTTCCGGCGATCGGTTCGGTCTGACAGACGCCCCACCGGGTATTGAATAATAGCGCCGCCAAGAATCGAAAGCGTCAGAAAGGTCGCCAGTTCACTCTCGGTGTAACCCAGACTGGCAGCGAACAAAGGCGTCATTCCCCAGAACGGACCCATCACCAGCCCGGATACGATCACCCCCATAACCGCCACCGGAGCCATCCGGTAGAGATACATCAGATTCAGCTTGGGCATATCCACAGCAATGTTGGGCTGCTGCAACCGGGTCCAGGAGACCGGCATAACCGCCGCCGAAGCGAACGCCGCCGCAATGGCAAAAAGCGTAAAGGCCTCGACCGTATCCAGATGCAGCAACTGCTGTGAAGCCGCAATGGCAAGCAGATTGACCAACATGTAAAAAGAAAACACCCGGTTGCGATAGGTTTCCGGCGTCTGTCCATTCAGCCAGCTCTCGATCACGGTGTACATCACGAACACACTGAAGCCGGTAAAAAGCCGGATAACCAGCCAGACTTCCGGCGAGAGTATCAGCACATAAGCCAGGGCACTGCACGACAACATGGCCGCACTGAAGGTGAAACAGCGGATATGACCCATGCGTCTGATCAGATTCGACGCGAACTGGGTACCGAACAAGGCACCGAGAAAATAGGATGAAGTGAGCAACCCGAGAAACTGCTCTGAAAAACCTTCGCCGATGCCACGCAATATCAATAACGTGCTGAGCAAACTGTTACCAAGAATCAGAAAACAGATACCAAGGAATAACGCGGTGATGGACCGCAAAATGGAACCCATGACTACCTCATACGACGTGGGAGGGTGAATGGTGTTTTTTCGGAGAGGTTGCTGACGGGCACTCCTTTCAGCAGGCTAGTTTACTGGAACCGGCATTGCCAACCTATGCTTATTCGAAGCATCTTGGTGTGGGGCTGTAAACAAAAGGATGCAAGAGGACATGTGGTAAAAGGCGGTGTTGCAGCCGTGTCTCATCCGAGAGAAAAAGGGCGGCGCGGCTTAAGGCCGCGCAAAAAGCTGTTCGCTCTCTCGCACGGCCTCGCTGAGTATCGAGGCGGATGGCAGTTGTGAGGTTTCAGCATCCTGGGCGGCCAATTGGACGACACGCAGCAGCTGCCGCAGTTGCCAATTCAGTTCCTGAGCCATCAGATCCATCTCCGCAAGCTCTGGCGGCACGGCTTGGATGTCCTGCTGGTGAACATGATCGAGCCAGCGGAGTATCGGGTCGCTGAGTAATCCAGACGAGGCCACAATCATGTGCATGTTCTTGATCATGATGCAGGCGATTTTGAATCGGGGCAGTGGTGTTCCGTCGAGAAAATGGGTGTTGAGTGCCAACACGGATTCGACGCAGTCTTTCAATTGGTACAGATTCTTGCGCAGCTCGGGGACAGCCCGGGCTTTGTTGATCGCATGGGTGTCCTGCTCCAGGGGCGCGCGTCGCAGCACGGAGACGGCGGCGGAATAGACACTGGGCGGAAACAGCAGGCTGTTGACCTGCAGAATGGGAAGAATTTCCCCCCGGTTCAGGGGGCGCCCCAGGTTCTTCAAACCCCGTCGTCGAATGGCGAAGACCACATCGCTCATGGCCACCAATTGCCCAATGATGCTCAATTGATCTTCGAACAATCCCTGCGGATAGCCGGTGCCGTCCAATCGTTCATGGTGCTCGCGCACAGCCCGCAATGTCATTTTGGGCAAGCTGGGAATGTAGGACAAAAAGGCGGTGGCGATCAGTGTGTGGCTCTGCATGGCGCGCCATTCGTCGGCATCGTACTGGCCTTTCTTATACAGAATGGCCGGGTCCAGGTGCAGCATGCCCACATCGTGACAGAGCCCCGCCAGAAAAGCAGCCTGCTTCTGGGCTTCGTTACAGCCGAGTGAATTGGCCATCGCGAGGCAGTACCAGGCGCAAAACAGGGCTTTTTCGTATTCATCCGGCAGGCGCAGCTTTAATACGGTGATTTTTTGCGTGAGCAGCTCAAAGCGGTTGTAATAGCCTGTCAGCAGGTCAAGATCTTCCGCCAGGTTCAGCGTGCGATGGATGGCACGCAACTCGGCGGATTCGGTCAAAACACCCAGCAGATCAGTCTGCAACTGGCGGCCGTCAATGCAACCCTCCAGGGAAACCTGGGCCTCCAGGGGCTTCACCAACTTGTGGTTCAGTAGTTTATGCGCCACCTCCGGCTGGATGCGGTGGCCCTTGCGGATCAACAGTATCCCCTTACTGTTGTAGATATCCTGGGCGGCTGAAACGGTGTGGGTGGCGTTCACTTCGGCGAGACGGGCCGAGTAATAATCCGGTCGGGTCAGGTCGTAATTATCCATGAGACTCTCTCAACAACTGGCAAAATTAACCCTAGCACGTCCCTGGAAATCGTCACGGTCCGATAGCGAAAATATGAAGTGCGTCAAAGTATGATTTTGCATCAACCGGGTCGAGCGGGGTGAAGACCGCGTTCTGGAAAAGTGTACCCGCCTTATCCAGAAGGTTATCCACAGTATCTGTGTGTAAGTGGAAAATCATCAATTGGAACGGCGACTTATCCGGTGGAACATCAGTGCGCAGACGGCTGCCAACACCAGGCTGCCCAAGCCCATCCACACCCATCCCCCGGGATCATCCGCCGCCAGGCGCACGTAACCGAGCAATGTCCACCAGGTGGGAAGCGGAGCGGCAAGCCAAGGCCAGGGAGGCGGCGCCAGTGCCAGAACCAACAGCGGAATACTCACAAGCCCGCCGGTGGCTTTCATGAGGGCGAACCCTTCCACCTGATTATTGGCAAAGGTCAGTAACAGCAGGGTGGCGAAGGGCAACAGAGGCAGGGCGAGGGTACTCATCGTCAAGGCTTCGAGCCAGCTCAGCGGGACCAGCCCCAGCCATTGGTGCACCACCAGAGTCATCAGCCAACCGGCCAGACTGTAACCCGCCAGACGAATGCCCAGGGTTCGACCAAGCCCGGCGGGCGTCAATCGGATAGCGGCCAGCAGCCCGGCCTCCCGTTCGGCCAGACAATGAAACCCGAGCACCAGACCCATCATCAGCGGTGTGAGC
This sequence comes from uncultured Saccharospirillum sp., assembly GCA_965652395.1. Taxonomy (GTDB): domain Bacteria; phylum Pseudomonadota; class Gammaproteobacteria; order Pseudomonadales; family Natronospirillaceae; genus Saccharospirillum. The sequence goes on from CBFGUW010000039.1 coordinate 25,020, forward strand.
AGAGACAGCAGCGCGCTGACATAGGGCGCGGCCTCGGGTAGAGGCCAGTTTGGCCAGCGGGCAACCAGCAACGGCCAGAGTTTATTCACAAGAGGCGCCTGGAGCGGCATCAATACCAATATCAGGTTGAGGAAAACATCGGAACGCAGTCGATGCAGTTCGGCGATGATCAACCGATGCCACAGGCGATAGCCAAAGGTCGGGGCGGTCATGATCGACCCCCCGCCCGGTGACCCAGGAAGCGAGGCGCAAGCCGCTCCGACAATAAAGCCGTGGCCAGAATCCAGCCGAGCTGCACCAGACTGACCAGCAGCAGCGGAAGGGGTTGGGCCAATGGATCGGGGGTCAGCCAATACAACCCACCCGACAGTGGCCAGAGCCATGGCCAAGGGCCTTCCAGCCAACCGGCATAACCCAAAAAGGGCAACAGCCACAGTGGCATTGCCGGAATCTGCAGAATGATAAAACCGTTAAGGTCGCGCACACCCCGGCCAAAGACCTGCCCGATCAGGCTGGCTTCCAACGCCAGTAACAGCAGGCCGGGGCTGTGAGTCGGCAGCACCGAAGGGCCTGCGGTCAGGATCGCCAGAACCACAAGGCTTATGGCCAGCAGGAGGCTCAATAAAAGTACGCGACAAGTGCCAAACATCCATCCCGGTACCGGCGTCAGCCGCCAGGCTACCAAAGTGCCCTGGCTTCGATCAGCCAGCCCGAGGCCAAAGCCGAACAACAGCCCCATGGCGGTGACATCCATGCCGGAGACCAGACCGAGCCAGAACAAGCGGTCGTCAGCCGGAGTCAGCCGTAATAGCCCGGCCCAGACCAGCGTCAGAACTATGGCCGCCACTATCAGGCCCTGGCGCTGGAAAAGACGTGCCTCAGCCGCAAGTAGTGCGCTAAAAGCGTTCATACCAGCGACGCTCCGGTCACTTGAATGAAGACTTCATCCAGGGTGGCTTCCTGGGTATGCATTTGCTCAACGGTGCCGGTCCGTAATAGGGCCTGGAACTCGGCATTGTCGGCAAGCCCGGCCATCTCGAATTCGCATTGAAGGCGCTGCCCGGCCTGTTGATACGCTACCTTTAACCGGTCCCGCCCGTAGCGTCGTTTGAACTCGGCGGGCGCATCGATCTGCTTGAGTTCGCCATCGACGATAAAAGCAATGCGGTCGCAGAGTTGATCGGCATCCTGCATGGTGTGAGTGGTTAAAAACAAGGTGACACCCGCAGCTTGACGTTCCTTGATCACGGCTTTAATGCGTTGGGCGGTTACCGGGTCCAGCCCGGAAGTCGGTTCATCGAGAAACAACAGCTCGGGCTCAGGCAATAACGCACGGGCGAGGTTCAGGCGAATTTTCATGCCCTTGGAAAACTCTCCGGTGCGGGTGTCGGCATCCGCCAGCAGGCCGACTTTATCCAGTACCGCGTCGATACGGCGGTCGTCATCCAGGCCCTGCAAAGCCGCGAAAACAGAGAGGTTTTCCCGTGCTGTCAGCTTGGCGTAGTGGTTGGGCAACTCGAAGCACACCCCGATACGCCGGTAAAGGCTCGCATCCCATTGCTCTATGGGTCGGTCGAACAGCCTGATGTGACCACGATGCCCACGCTCCAGCCCGATCAACAGACGCTGAGTCGTGCTTTTACCCGAGCCGGAAGGCCCCAGAAAGCCAAAAGCTTCGCCAGGTTCGACCCGGAAGTTCAGCCCTTTGAGGGTGTCCTGCCGGTGGCTGGAATAGCGAAAGCGCAGTTCCCGTACGTCGATCATTCAGGTGTCTCCAAGGAGGGATGGCGGTGCACGCCATAGAGAAACAGGCTGACCAGAGTATCGATCCGCTGACCTTCGAGAACGGCATCGAGAAATGCAGGGTCGGTAAAAAGGTGCTCGAAATGATCCAACAGCAGGGTGACCAGGGCGTCGCTGATGCTGGGATGAATCACCCCCTCGTCGCGACCCAGCTGAATCATCCAGGCGGTTTGTGCCTTGTTCAACGCGATCTGTTCGTTGAGTACGGAGCGTAGGGCGTCGGGGCAATCCAACGAGAAGAGGTCACGTGTGAAAGCGTCGCCCAGGCGGGTAAGATCCCGCTGCTTTTGTTGGATGAGTTGTTTGATCTTCGCCGAGAAGGGGATGTCACTGCCCAGAATGGTCGCCACGGCTTCGCGTGATCGGGTCATGTTGTACGCAAGCCAGGCCCCGGCCAGGGTGGTTCGATCAGGAAAGTGCTTATAAAGCGTAACCTTGGAACAGGGGACTTCCGCCGCGATGCCCTCCATTCGGGTGCGGAACAAGCCATACCGCCGGAAGCAAAGCCCGGCCGCTGTCAGAAAATGCTGTGATTGATAACGTGGCATGGTGTCATCCCTCTGTTGGCACCAGTTTAATTGAACGAATATGGTTTTAATAAGGTTAAATCGTTCATTTTTGGCGGGGCCGTACAGTCTGGAAAGCCCGTGGTAGAGCGGTTGCTGGGTACGGAAGAGATCAGTAGACGTTATTCGTTCAGTTTTTGGCTGAACTGACGCTTGACCCTAACCTTGGGTAACACCGGAAGCTGGGCTGGAAGGCTCGGAAGAGAGAGATTGGAAAGATGTACAACGTTGGTGAACTGGCGGCCCTGGCCGGGGTGACTCGTCGCACTCTGCATTATTACGACCGCATCGGCCTGCTCCCCGCGGGGCGCGACCCGAACAACGGCTACCGCCGTTACAGCGAGGCCGATGCCCTTCGCCTGCAGCGCATCATGCTGTATCGGGAAATGGATGTACCGGTGGCGGATATTCCCCGCCTACTGGATGCTCCCGATGAATCGACTCTTTCGGCCCTTGAACGCCACCGTGAGCGGCTGCGCGCCGACCATGAACGCTTGGGGCGCTTGTTGCGCACAGTGGAAATGACTATGGAATCGATCCAGACAGGAGGGCTTATGAATTCGCCCAGCTTATACGATGGGTTCACACCCGAAAAACAGGAAGTCTATGCCGAAGAAGCCGCAGAACGATGGGATGCGGATCTGGTGAAGGCCAGCAATCAACGCTGGCAGCGGTATTCGAAGGAACAGCAACAGGCCATCATGAATGAAGGCGATGCCGTCTATCGGGATATGGCGCGGTTAATGAACAAAGCCGTGACCGATGCCGAGGTGCAGGCCGTGGTGGAGCGGTGGCAACGCCATCTGCACCATTTTTACGAGCCCAGCCCGGCCATGCTGCGTGGTCTTGCGGACCTGTACGTCAGTGACGACCGATTCACTCAAAACATTGACCGGTTTGGCCAGGGGCTAAGTGAGTATCTCAATGAGGCCATTCACTGTTATTGCGACCGAATGGAGGAGGGTGAATAAGTGTGCCACGAGGGCCGGCAGGTAGGCTGCCGGCTCTTTGGACGGGCACTAACGCAAGCCAGGGAAAACCGCGTTTTTCCTGAGCGACTCCGCGAAACGTCATGGATGACGTTTCAGGATGAAAACTAGCTGGATTGCTGGCTGTCGGTGTATATGCGGAAGCCAAACACCATGGCCAGGGCCGCCACCGGTTTGAACAGAAGGTTCAGCAACACGGTGTCGAGACCGTATTCGCCGGGTTCGCTGACGCCGATGGCGAAAAAAGCGATCTGCGTGACCAGGATCATCACGCCATAGATCAGCGCGTAGCCGCCAAACAAGGTCCAGCCGTAGCCGTCGCTGCGGGTCCAGGCGAGTTTGAGGGATTCCGGCAGCGATTGACGATCAAGCACGAGAAAGTACCCTGCCAGCACTAACTTAACCGCAAAGTAGATGCCAGGAACGATCAGTAAAAAGATTCCAACCCCAACAGCCAGCCCAACGACCAACTGAAGTATCGCCAGCATGGGAACCCAGACCAGGCCCTGGCTGATGGCCTTGCCGGGTGTCAGGTACTGCTTCCTGAGGGCCGCATCCAGGTAAAGAATCACCGCCGCCATGGCCCAGATACTGCCGAGCCATTGCATGACCCAGGCAGGCCAGGGGAATTGGCTGTCGCTGGTAGACATAATGACCAGGGTGCCGACCTCAAATACAGCGCCCAAACCCACCGTGATGACCACCAGGGGCACCCAATGGTTACCGAAAAATCGCAGCGTATCGCGCAAAAAGGTATAAAGCATGGGATCCTTCAATGCTCAAAGATGAGCGCGCATTGTAACCGCTCAGGCGCTCAGGTACAGCGGCTGGAAGCCAAGCCGCTACACCGAGTTTAGAAAGTGGCCGTCAAGCCTTGGGTTGTTGCTGGGTTATGCAGTGGATGTTACCGCCCCCCAACAGAATCTCCCGGCTTGGCACCTGAACAATGCGGCGGTTGGGACATAAATCGGCCAGGATATTGGCGGCTTCATCGTCACGCGGGTCACCGAAGGACGGCATGATGAGGCCACCGTTGACCATCAGGAAATTCACATAGCTGGCCGCCATGCGTTCACCGGCACGGCGTGGCCAAGCCTTGGCCGCCCAGTCGATGCCATCGGCTTCGTCCTCGGTTTGCACCAGGGGCTGCGGCAGCGGCAGCTTGGTGATCTGCAATTTACGGCCGTGGGCATCGCGATGCGCTTCCAGGTAGTGCAAAGCGGTACGACTGCGCTCGTACTGAGGGTCGTTTTCATCGTCCGTCCACGCCAGCACCACCTGGCCCGGTGCCACCCAACAGGCCATGTTGTCGATATGGCCGTTGGTTTCGTCGTTGTAGATGCCGTCCGGCAGCCACAAAATGGTATCGATCCCCAAATGATCGCGCAGTTTCTGTTCGATCTCCGGACGCGTCAGATGCGAATTCCGGTTCGGGTTCAGCAGGCATTCCTCGGTGGTCATCAGAGTGCCTTCGCCGTCGACATGAATGGCGCCGCCTTCCAGCACAAAGCCATCGGTACGGTACCGCTCGATGCGTTCCATGTTGCAGATTTTCTGCGCCACCTGGTCATCCCGGTTCCAGGGCTGATACAACCCACCGGTCAAACCACCCCAGGCATTGAATTCCCAATCGTTGGCGCGCAACCCACCTTCGTTGTTGATGATGAAGGTCGGACCGGTGTCCCGAACCCAGGCGTCGTTGCTGGATAGCTCCACCACCCGAATACCGGCACTCAGGCGGGCGCAGGCATTTTCATACTGGTCAGCGGAGACGCCAATCGAGACCGGCTCAAATTCGGCAATGGCTTCGGCCACGGCCATATAGGCACGTTGTGCCGGTTTGGCGCCGTAGCGCCAATTGTCCGGACGCTCTGGCCAGAGCATCCAGGTCTGGCTGTGCGGCGCCCATTCAGCGGGCATAACATAGCCGTCTTCACGTGGGGTCGAGGGCAGCGGCGCGGGCATCTCAGCGGCCTCCATCCTTGGTGAGGATGGGGCTGTACAGGTCCGGCCTGCGGTCGCGGAAAATACCCCAGGCATGGCGGGTGGCGGCGACTTCGTCGAGGTCGAAGGTGTGCACGATCACGCCTTCTTCGTCGCGGCCCAATTCGGCCACTTTCTGGCCCAGTTCATTGGCGATGAAGGAGGAGCCATAGAAGGTGATGTCCTGCTCGCCTTCGAATTCCTTACCAATGCGGTTGCTGGCGATGTAGGGCGTGAGGTTGGCGGCGGCATGGCCTTGCTGGGTCAGTTGCCAGTGATCGCGCGAGTCGATGGTGCTGTCTTGCGGTTCGGTGCCGATGGCGGTTGGGTAGAACAGCAGTTCGGCGCCTTTCAATGCCATGCTGCGGGCGGTTTCGGGGAACCATTGGTCCCAGCAGATGCCGACGCCGATGCGGGCGTAGGCGGTGTCCCAGACTTTGAAGCCGGTGTCGCCGGGGGTGAAGTAAAATTTTTCGGAGTAACCGGGTCCGTCGGGGATATGGGTTTTACGATAAATACCCAGATTACTGCCATCGGCGTCGATCACGGCGACGCTGTTGTAATAGGCGTTATTGGCGCGCTCGTAGAAGCTGATCGGCAGGACGACCTTGAGTTCGGCGGCGATTTTTGAAAAATGCTGAATCGCGGGGTTTTGTTCCACCGGGGTGGCGAAACGCAGATACTCTTCCTTCTGTTTCTGACAGAAGTAGCATCGCTCGAAGAGTTCCTGAATCAGGATAATCTGGGCGCCCTGATCGGCGGCCTGCCGGACCAGTTTTTCGGCCTTGGCGATGTTTTCTGCTACGTCCCAGCCACAGCTCATTTGGGTGGCGGCTACGGTTACCTGTCTCATGGTTGGGTCCTCTATCGAGCCCGTCAATTTCGGGCGGCGCATTCTCCCAAAACGATCCGGAAAAGCTAGTGAATTTTTGTGGCGGTGGTTTGTTTTTTTACTGTGGTTGAACCCGCGACGGCTGCCTGGGGTGCTCCTCCGGGGCCGTCGTGAATCCATCCATGGAGACTAGGCCGCAGCATCCATGCTGCGGACTGCCCCGGATGAGCACCCCAGGCATCCGTCGCTAGCCTTCAATGCCAAATGTTCACATAAAGATATGGAGTACTCACATTGTTTTGGCACCGTTGGCTAGTGTCCGGTGCCGGGTGAGCCTCTCTGGGGGAAGTCCGCAGCATGGATGCTGCGGCCTAGGCTCCATGGATGGATTCACGCCGACCCCCAGAGAGGCTCACCCGGTAGCGGACACGGGTTCAACCACAGCCCAAAAGAAGCCACCACCTCAAACGTAGGGCAATAAAAGCTCGTATTCCAGTGGCGTGACTTGGTGTTCGAAGAGGCGGACTTCGCTCCACTTGCAGATGGCGAACATGTCTATGAAGTCGGCTCCGAACCAGTCTTTGATGCGTGCGTCTTTTTCCATGGCGCGTAGAGCGTCTCTTTGGTTATCGGCTATTAACGGATGGTTCTGGTCGTAGGCGTTGCCTTCCACCGGCTCCGGCGGTTCGATTTTGTGTTTCAGGCCCTCCGTTACACCCGCCAGGACTGCCGCTACCGCCAGATAAGGGTTGGCATCGGCGCCGCTGAAGCGGTGCTCAATTCGAGTGGCCTCGATGCCGCCGGACGGAATGCGCAGTGCCAGGGTGCGGTTGTCGTAGCCCCAGGTTTTCGAGGTCGGGGCGAAGGCGTCCGGACTCAGGCGGCGGTAGCTGTTGATGGTCGGGCAGAGCAATGCCTGCACACCGTCGGCCATGGCGATCAGGCCACCCATGGCGTGTCTCATATAAGGGTTCTGTTCCGGGTCTTCGCTGGCGAAAATGTTGGTGCCGTTTTCATCCATCAGGCTTAAATGGATGTGCATGCCGCTACCGGCTTCGTCGATGTAGGGCTTGGCCATAAAGGTGGCTTCCATTTCCCACTTTCGGGCGACCTGGGCGATGACACGCTTGAGTAAGACCGCATTGTCGGCGGCGGCAAGTGGGTCGTCGCAGTGGTTGAGGTTTACCTCGAATTGGCCGGGGGCGTATTCGGTGATGACGGAATCCGCCGGGATGTTCTGGGCATGGGCGGTTTCTATGACGTCGGTAATGAAGAAGTCGTATTCGTCGAGGTCGTCCATGGAATAGACCTGTTTGGAACTCATGCGGCGGCCGCTGGTGGGGGAAACGGGGGGTTGCAGGCCGCCGTTGGCGTCGCGTTCGAGGTCGATGAGGTAGAACTCCATTTCGACGGCGATGCCGGGGGTGTAGCCGAGCTCGCGGAAGCGTTCGCAGACGCGGGCGAGGACTTGGCGGGGGTCCATGGCGAAGGGGGTTTCGCCGTCGGTTTCGAACATGCAGAAGAGGGCTTGGGCGCGTTCTTCGCCTTGCCAGGGGACGGTGGCGAGTGTGCCTGGGATGGGCAGACAGAGTCGGTCGCGGTCGCCTTCTTCGGCGCCGAGGCCGGTTTCTTCGACGGTGGTGCCGGTGGCGTCGAGGGCCATGACGGAGCCGGGCAGGTAGAAGCCGGATTCGTAGACTTTTTCCAGCAGGTCGCGTTCGATGCGCTTGCCGCGAATGACGCCGTTCAGGTCGCTGACCAGCAACTCCACCGTGGTGACGTTGGGGTACTGCTCCAGAAAGGCCATAACTTCAGGATGTGCCATGATATATCTCACTTGATGGCTTATCGCTGTTGGGAGCCTTAACCCGTTCAGGCCGCCGGGTGTTCCCCTGCGGGGGCGCCGTGAATACGTCCATGTCGGTCCGACGCTTCGGGGCTTGGCCGCAGCATCCTTGCTGCGGACATCCCCGCAGGGGAACACCCGGCGGCCTTCACTGGTCTATTGCGTCTAACCAACTGCGAATTGCGGCTGGCAGGCCGTGGTTATCGGTCTAATCCACCCATACATAAATACTTAACTTCCAAATACTCATCCATGCCATGGTGACTTCCCTCACGTCCAAGACCCGATTCCTTCACCCCGCCGAAGGGAGCGACCTCGGTGGAAATCAGCCCTTCATTGATGCCGACCATGCCATATTCCAAGGATTCGGCGACCCGCCAGATGCGTGCGAGGCTGCCGCTGTAAAAATAGGCGGCGAGGCCGAATTGGGTGTCGTTGGCGAGTTGGATGGCTTCTTCTTCATCCTTGAAGCGGGTGATGGCGGATAAGGGGCCGAAAATTTCCTCTTTGGAGAGGCGCATGTCCGGGGTGACTTCTGTCAGTACCGTGGGTTCGAAGAAGTTGCCGCCGAGGGCATGCGGTTTGCCGCCGGTGAGGATTCGGGCACCTTTGTCGGTGGCGTCTTTCAATAGGGTTTCGACTTTTTCCCGACCGGCGTCGTTGATCAGCGGGCCTTGTTGCACGCCTTCTTCCAGGCCGTTGCCGACTTTGAGGGTTTTGCTTTTTTCGGCGAGGGCTTGGGCGAAGCGGTCGTAAATGCCGTCCTGTACGAGGAAGCGGTTGACGCAGACGCAGGTCTGGCCGGTGTTGCGGTATTTGGAGGCCATGGCGCCGTCGACGGCGGCGTGGAGGTCGGCGTCGTCGAAGACGATGAAGGGGGCGTTGCCGCCGAGCTCCATTGATACGCGTTTGACGGTGTCGGCGGCTTGTTTGATCAAGAGTTTGCCGACGGGTGTGGAGCCGGTGAAGCTCACTTTGCGAACCAGTGGGTGTGTGCTGAGCACTTCGCCGACGTCTTTGCCGTGGCTGGCGGTGACTACGTTGAACACGCCTTTGGGCAGCCCGGCCTGCCCGGCGAGGTCGGCCAGTGCGAGGGCGGTGAGCGGGGTCGATTCGGCGGGTTTGACCACGGCGGTGCAGCCGGCGGCGATGGCGGGCGCGACTTTGCGGGTGATCATGGCCAGGGGGAAGTTCCAGGGGGTGATGGCGCTGCAGACGCCGACCGGTTGTTTGATGGCCAGGAGGCGGCGGTCGTTTTTCGGTGTAGGAATCACGTCGCCGTAGGTGCGTTTAGCCTCTTCGGCGAACCATTCGACGAAGGAGGCGCCATAGGCGACTTCGCCGGTGGATTCGGCCAGTGGTTTGCCGCATTCGAGTGTCATCAGTTCGGCGAGGTCATCCTGGTTTTCCATGATGAGGCGGAACCAGTGGTTCATGATTTGTGCGCGTTCCTTGGCCGGTACGGTGCGCCAGGATAAAAAGGCGGCATGGGCGGCTTCTACGGCCCGTTCTGTATCAGCCTTGGAGCAGTCCGGTACTTCCGCTATCTGTTCGCCGTTGGCGGGGTTGACGATGGGGTGCACCCGGTCGCCTTCGGCGCCGGTCCATTCACCGTTCACGTAACTTTTCTGGCGTATCAGCGGGTTGGTCATGGGGCCTCCTTTGGTCTTGTCGGGGCTTTGAAAACTCACCCCCAGCCTAGTGCGCCGTGTCGGGATAGCTAACCCGATTTACAGAAGAATCACAAGCGGGGTGATTGATATTTTTTACAAGAAAGGAGGTTTTATTGGTCTCTGATAGGGGGGCTGTAGCAAAAAATTGACATTGGTCGCCCAATGGAGGGCATTGTCTTGGCCACGGGTGATGCCCCCGCTTAACAGGAATTGGGGGATTGCTACCTGGAGGCGGAGTCTAGAGTGTCGAGAGCGCCTGCCGAACGGTTTCCAATTGTTCCTTCAATAAGCGAGCTTGTTTTTCATCCAATCCGCTCGCGCACAGGACTTTGTCCGGTATTGTCTCGGCGGTTTTCCGCAACGCCCACCCTGTGTCGGTCAGATGCAGGTGTATCCTGCGCTCGTCTTCCGGGTCGCGCCTGCGTTCGATCAGCCCCTGGCCCTCAAGCCGTTTTATCACTGGGCTCAGAGCCCCCAGATCCTGCACAAGCCGTTTGCCTAGTCGCGTGGCGGTGATGCCGTCCTCTTCCCACAACACCAGCATGATCAGGTATTGAGAGTAAGTGAGCCCTAACTCCTTGAGCAGAGGCTTGTAGAGTTTGCCGATGGCGAGGGAGGTGGAGTACACCGCGAAGCACAACTGGTTATCCAGTTCCAATGCGGGACAGCGGTCTTGTTCCATTCGTTTGCCTCTGGGTTTATGGCTAGGTTGGGCGTCAGCGGCCTGAACTGTGGCTCCTATTGTGCCGGAGCGTGGGCGAGGCTGCATCCGTCGAATGGAATTCATGTGTTGGTCGAGTGATTAATGAAAGAGAGCCCTCCGCGAAGGAGGGCCGCAACTCATCGACGGCGTTACACCAGGGTGTGCAGTCGAACGTCAATATTGCCGCGAGTGGCATTCGAGTAAGGGCAGACCTGATGGGCCTGGGTAACGAGGTCGTTGGCCTGAGATGGCTCGAGCCCTGGAAGTGTGACGAACAGGTCGACATCCAGCCCGAACCCACCTTCGACCTGGCCTATGCCGACTTCCGCACGAACACTGGTTTCTGCGGGAACGGCTATCTTTTGCTGGCTGCCGACAAACTTGAGAGCGCCGATAAAGCAGGCCGAGTAGCCAGCGGCGAAGAGCTGTTCGGGGTTGGTGGCTTCACCACCGGCACCGCCGAGTTCTTTCGGGGTGGTGAGTTTTACGTCCAGAATGTTGTCACTGGAAGTGGCCTGGCCGTCACGGCCGCCGGTGGAGGTGACTACGGCTTTGTACAGTACTTTCATGATAGGTCCTCTTTTTGGAGGTGGTTGGGTCAGGGGTTCTAATCTTGACTTCACTTCGGGAACAAATATATCGCGATAACTATTATTGCGATAATTAAAAATACCTATCGCAATAAGTACTTTGATTAAGCGATCTATAAAATTGACAGAAACCGCGAATTTCACGGTTTTAGGCGGCTTTTGTTTTAAATATCGAACAAACAAGGTGCCTTGGATGGGTTGTGTTGATTATTTTTTATGGTAACGTGCTAAAAAATAAACACCCGTTCAGGAAATCATCCTGAATTGAGCGGCATCAAGACCGCCGGTGGGGGGCTCGATAATAAGAATGAGGTTAATCATCATGAGCGCGACGGGCGCCATGCCCTGGGTGGGTGTGGTTTGCGATGTTCAACAGGTTTCTCCCCATGCTTTTCACATGGTGGGAGACAAATATCTTCGTGCGTTGGCCGAAGCCGCCGGGGTGATGCCCGTGTTATTGCCGGCACTGTCCGATCTTCTTGAGGTCTCTCGCTATCTGGACCGTTTGGACGGCCTTTTCCTGACGGGAGGCTATTCGATGGTTCACCCCTCTCTATATAATGAAGCGCCCGTCGAAGACCAGTCCTACGATTCCGCCCGCGACACCCTCAGCCTGAAACTGATCGATGCCGTTCTGGATCGAAATCGGCCGCTTTTCGCCGTTTGCCGAGGCTTCCAGGAAGTGAATGTGGCCTTGGGTGGTCGGTTGCACCAAACCCTGCACAGCGTTCCCGGTTTTCAGGATCACCGTGAAGACAAAACGCTGTCGCTGGCGGAACAGTACAACCCCGTCCATGATGTATTTCTGGAAGAGGGTTGTTTGCTGGCCGGTATTTTTGGTCTGCCATCCGTCTCGGTGAATTCGCTGCACGTTCAGGGTATCGCCACTCTGGGCCGGGGGCTGGCTATCGAAGCCAAGGCTCCGGACGGATTGATCGAGGCGTTTCGAGTCGAGGCACTTTCTTTTGGTCTTGCTGTTCAGTGGCACCCTGAGTGGCAGGTAATGAACAACCCCCAACAACGAAAACTCTTTGAGGCGTTCGGTGATGCGTGTAGAGCGTGACAACCGAACGGAATGGTATGGATAAGCTGATTAAATGGCTGAAAGACAATCGCATCACTGAACTGGAGTGCATCACACCGGACCAGACCGGAATCGCACGGGGCAAGATCATGCCCACCAGCAAGTTCATTACCGAGCGGGGAATTCGCCTGCCGGAAAGTGTGTTATTGCAAACAGCCACCGGGGACTACCCCGACGACGAGGTCTACTACAACATTCTCGACCCGGCCGACATCGACATGATTTTGCGACCGGACGAAACCGCCTATTTCCTGGTGCCCTGGGCGGATGAACCGACGGCGTTGGTCATACACGATTGTTACGACAGTGTCGGTAACCTGATCCAGCTGTCCCCGCGCGCCGTGTTGAAACGTGTGTTGAAGCTCTATGAAGACCGGGGCTGGATGCCGATTATCGCGCCGGAGGTGGAATTCTATCTGACCCAACGGTGCACCGATCCCGATCTACCGCTGGAGCCACCCATTGGTCGCTCCGGTCGCAAGGAAAGCGGCCGTCAATCCTTCAGTATCGACGCCGCTAACGAGTTCGACCCGATCATGGAAGACGTTTACGACTGGTGCGAAGCTCAGGAACTGGACATCGACACCCTTATTCACGAAGAGGGCACGGCGCAGATGGAGTTCAATTTCCGTCATGGTGAGCCCTTGCAACTGGCCGACCAGGTTTTTGTGTTCAAGCGGACCGTTCGTGAAGCGGCTTTGAAACACAACATCGGCGCCACCTTCATGGCCAAGCCGATCACCGGCGAGCCGGGCAGTTCCATGCACATTCATCAGTCGTTGAACGATGCGAAGACCGGCAAGAACCTGTTTTCAAATCCGGACGGGTCCTCTTCCAAACTTTTCCTGAATTACATCGGTGGACTCCAGGCTTATATCCCCAGTTTGATGCCCATGTTCGCGCCCAACGTGAACAGTTATCGGCGTTATCTGCCGGGCGCCGATGGCAACGCCCCGGTCAACATTGAATGGGGTGAGGAAAACCGGACCGTCGGCTTGCGCGTACCCAACGCACCGCCGGAAGCACGCCGGGTGGAAAACCGCTTGCCGGGTTCGGACACCAACCCTTACCTCGCCTTGGCGGCTAATCTGGCGTGTGGTTATCTCGGCATGACGCTCGATATCAAACCGCGCAAACCGGTGTCCGGCCGGGCCGGAAACGAAGCCGATCCAGATGTTCCTTTTAACCTGGAAGCCGCGTTGGACATGATGGCCGAATGCGAACCCATTCGGGAGATACTCGGCCCGAGTTTCGTGGACGGTTTCATCGCCACCCGTTGGGCGGAATACGAAGGCTTCAAACGGGTGATCAGTTCCTGGGAACGTGAGTATCTGTTAACCACGGTGTAACAGCGAGAGAGCCGCACAGCACAGCCATACCAAGAGAGGTGGTCATGACCGATGTACTGACTCACAGTCAAACGGACGACTGGCAGCGCGAAGACGCCGAACACCATCTGCATCCGTTCGGGGACAACGGCGCCATCGCCCGTGAAGGAGCCCGCATCATGACACGGGCAAAAGGCGTTTATATTTGGGACAGTACCGGTCGGGCTTACCTCGACGCCTTCGCCGGTTTGTGGTGTGTCAATCTTGGTTACGGCCGCGACGAACTGGCCGAAGCCGCCGCCCGGCAAATGCGCGAGCTGCCGTACTACAATCTCTTTTTCAAAACCGCGACTCCGCCGGTGGTTGAGCTTGCCAAGGCGCTGGCCGAGGTGGCTCCCGCGCATATCAATCACACCTTTTTCGTCGGCTCCGGTAGCGAAGCCAACGATACCGTCTTCCGCATGGTTCGCCGGTATTGGGACCTGGTCGGTCGGCCGGAAAAGAAGACCATCATCGGTCGTGTCAACGGCTACCACGGTTCCACCATCGCCGGGGCAAGCCTCGGCGGTATGAAACCCATGCACGACCAGGGCGGCCTGCCCATTCCCGGCGTCGCCCACATTCGCCAACCCTATTGGTTCGGAGAGGGCGGCGATATGGACCCGGAAGAGTTTGGTCTGGTCGCCGCCCGGGCATTGGAGGAGAAAATTCTCGAGCTCGGCCCGGAAAATGTCGCGGCCTTTATCGCCGAACCCATCCAGGGTGCCGGTGGTATTGTTATCCCACCAGCCAGCTATTGGCCGGAAATCCAACGCATTGTTCATGAATACGATCTTTTACTGGTGGTCGATGAAGTCATCTGTGGCTTCGGACGCACCGGTAACTGGTTCGGCTCCGATACGTTCAATATCACGCCGGACTTTATGCCCATCGCCAAAGGTTTGTCTTCCGGGTACCTGCCGATTGGTGGTGTCATGGTCGCCGACCGGGTGGCCGAAGTGTTCAAAACGAAAGGTGGGGAATTCAGTCACGGTTTTACCTACTCCGGCCATCCGGTATGCGCCGCCGTGGCGTTGGAAAACCTGCGCATCCTTCGGGACGAACACATCATTGAAAACGTTAAAACAAAAACAGCACCCTATTTGCAAGCCCAGTTGAAGAGTTTGGCGGATCATCCTTTGGTCGGTGAGGTCAGAGGCATCGGCATGCTAGGCGCCATTGAACTGGTAGAGGACAAAGCCAGTCGCCGCCGTTACCCCGGTAACGGGCGGGCTGGGGCACTATGCCGGGATTTCGCTCTTGGCGAAGGGCTGATTCTGAGAGCCACGGGCGACACCCTGCTGTTCTCGCCGCCCCTGGTGATCACGCCGGAAGAAATAGACGAACTGGTCGCAAAAACCCAAAAGGCTCTCGACCTGGCGCTTGGTATCTTGCAGGAATAAACCGGCAACCGCCCATGAAATCCCAAGCAAATCCACGTATTTGCGCCAGGGTTTCAGGAGCGACCTTTCCCCTGGTCAGGAAGCCTCAGGGGCAGACCGGATGAGATAAATAGCCCGGCTACTTGATTGCCGGGCTATTCCAGCACATGGATGTGCGGCCGCAGGCCGACGCGAGCCCATGAAACCCAAGCAAATCCACGCATTTGCGCCAGGGTTTCAAGGGCGACCTTACCCATCAGGTCAGGAAGACCTGATGGGTAAGGTTATATAAAAAGTAGCGTTTGGAAGCGACTGGTTTTAATGTTTGCAGGCCGTCTCGGGACCGACTTGAGAGACGATGGATTTTTGACTTCGTAGGGGAGTTCAATGAGCATGAAAGTACTGAGCAAAACACTGGCACTAACCGCCCTGGCAGCCTCCATGGCAGGCGCGGTCGTGGCCGAGGATAGAGTGGTTCGCATCTACAACTGGTCGGACTATATCGCCCCGGACACCCTCGAAAACTTCACGGCCGAAACCGGTATTCAGGTCGTTTATGACGTTTACGACTCCAACGACGTCCTGGAAGCCAAACTGCTTTCCGGCCAAACCGGTTACGACCTCGTCGTACCCACCACCGACTACATGGCCCGCCAGATTAAAGCCGGTGCTTATCAGAAACTCGACAAGTCCAAAATCACCCGTTGGGACAATCTCGACCAGGACCTGATGGCGCGGATCGAGAACTACGATCCGGGCAACGAATACGGCGTGCCCTGGCAGTGGGGTACCACCGGGATTGGATACAACGTCGATAAGGTCCAGGAGATTCTTGGCGATGACGCGCCGGTTGGCAGTTGGTCCCTCGTGCTTGACCCCAAATACGCCTCCAAGCTGGCTGAGTGCGGCATCACCATACTCGACTCCGCCAACGAGATTATGCCGGTGGTCCTTAAGTACCTGGGCCTGAACCCCAACAGCCTTGATACGGCCGACTATGCCAAGGTCGAAGACAAGCTGATGGAAATTCGACCCTATGTGAAATATTTCCACAGCTCGCGTTACATTTCCGACCTGGCCAACGGCGAAGTCTGCGTCTCCATCGGCTGGTCCGGCGATGTTTTCCAGGCCATGGCCCGCGCCGAAGAAGCCGAAAACGGCATCACTGTCGATTACTTCATTCCCCGTGAAGGCGCCCCCATGTGGTCCGACATGATGGTCATTCCCAAAGATGCCCGTAATGTCGCTGAAGCCCACGAGTTCATTAACTACGTTTTGCAGCCCGAAGTCGCCGCCGGGATAACCAACTACGTTTGGTATGGCAGCCCGGTCGCAGCAGCCAAGCCTTATATCGATCCGGAAATTCTCGAGAACCGGGGTATTTACCCGGAAGAGGGCACTGAGCTGTTCACCTTCGCGGTATTGCCGAACAACATCCTGCGAGTTATGACGCGCAGCTGGACGAAGATCAAGTCCGGCACCTGACAGGCGGCTTCGGCCGAATGGTCATTTGGTTAGCAGCGGCTCCCCCGGGGAGCCGCTGCGGTTCAACCACCCAGATAAAAGGCGGAAAGGTAAAAGATGGCAGTAACAGCGGGCGCCAGACGCCATCCCAGTGAGGCCGCAAAAAAGTCGCAGGAGACCCTGCTGCGTATTCAGGGGATCACCAAATATTTCGATGAATCCCTGGCGGTCGACGATGTCAGTCTCGACATTCGCCGGGGCGAAATATTCGCTCTATTGGGAGCGTCAGGTTCCGGCAAATCCACCTTACTGCGTATGATCGCCGGGTTTGAACATCCCACTTCCGGGAAAATCATTCTCGACGGTGAAGACATCACCAATCAGCCGCCCTACCAGCGGCAAATCAATATGATGTTCCAGTCCTATGCGCTCTTTCCGCACATGACCGTCGAACAAAACCTCGCTTTCGGTCTCAAGCAGGACAAGCTCGGTAAAGATGTTATTCGTGAGCGCGTCGACCGAATGCTGAAGCTGGTGCATATGGAAAAATACGCCCGTCGTCGTCCGCATCAACTTTCCGGTGGGCAACGGCAGCGTGTCGCCCTGGCACGAAGTCTGGCCAAGCAACCCAAATTGTTGCTGCTGGATGAACCCATGGGGGCGCTCGACAAAAAACTGCGCACCGAAATGCAGCTCGAAGTGGTCGACATTCTTGAAAGCGTCGGTGTTACCTGTGTCATGGTCACCCACGATCAGGAAGAGGCTATGACGATGGCCGACAGAATCGCCATTATGGATGAGGGCTTCATTCAACAGGTCGGCTCCCCGGTGGATGTTTACGAAAGCCCCACCAGCCGAATGGTGGCTGAATTCATCGGCTCGGTGAATATCTTCGAAGGCGAGATCATTGACGATGAAGAAGACCACATGACGCTTCGGTCTGCGGATCTGGAGCATGATATCTATATCGGTCATGGTGTATCTTCAGGAGTCGACAATCGGCAGATGTGGTTCGCACTGCGTCCTGAAAAAACCTGGATGAGCACCGAGCAACCGGAAGGCGAGTTCAACTGGTCGCCCGGCGTGGTTCAGGACATGGCCTATCTTGGTGGTCACACCGTTTATTACGTCCGTCTGAACAGTGGAAAAATTGTTCAGTGTTTCCTGGCCAACACGGAGCGACGAGCTGAACGACCCACCTGGGATGACGCCGTCTACGTGCATTGGATGAACGACAGCGGAGTGGTGCTGCGCTCATGAGTGAACCCGAGAAGAAACGCAAATTCGACCTGTCCCGGCTGCCGGGTGGTAAGCGCTGGGTAATTGGCGGCCCTTACCTTTGGCTGCTGGTGTTTTTCCTCCTGCCTTTCATTATTGTCGCTAAAATCTCACTCGCCACTTCCGAACTTGCCATCCCGCCCTATACCTCCATGTTCGAGTGGGTCGAGGATACCCTCAATATTCGCATCACTCTGAGTAACTATTTCTGGTTGCTGGGTGATGATCTTTATGTGGTTGCCTATTGGAACTCCATTAAGGTGGCATTTAACTCCACGATATTCGCGCTCCTGCTGGGTTACCCCATGGCCTATGCCATTGCCAAGGCGCCCAAACGCTTGCAAACCACCTGGCTCCTGCTGGTGTTGTTGCCGAGCTGGACCTCCTTTCTGATTAGGGTGTACGCCTGGATGGGGCTGCTCAGCAATAATGGCTTGATCAATCAGGCGTTGATGGGGATTGGCATAATCAACGAGCCTATCCAAATGCTGAATACCAGTTTTTCGGTTTATGTGGGTATCGTCTATGCCTACCTGCCTTTCATGGTGTTACCGCTTTACGCAAATTTGGTAAAACACGATTCCGCTTTGCTGGAAGCGGCCAGTGACTTGGGCGCGCGAAAATGGACCACGTTTTTCCGTATCACCTTGCCGTTGTCCAAGAACGGCATAGTCGCCGGCTCGATGTTGGTGTTTATTCCCGTCGTCGGGGAATACGTGATTCCTGAACTGTTGGGCGGCGCCGGAACGGTGATGATCGGCAAGGTGCTTTGGCAGGAATTTTTCAACAACAGAGACTGGCCGGTGGCATCGGCGCTCGCGGTTTTGATGATCGGGTTACTCATTATTCCGATCATGCTGTTCCATCGTTACCAGAACAAGGAGACCGGGATTTGAATAACTCGCGTTTCAGTCTGAGTCGTTTGTGTTTCTGGTTGGGTATTGGTTTTTTGTATACGCCCATGGCGGTGTTGATCGTTTACTCCTTCAATTCATCGCGGCTGGTTACTGTTTGGGCCGGTTGGTCCACCAAATGGTATGGCGAACTGTTTCGAGACGAGCAGTTGATGAACGCTGTTGGTAGATCTCTGCAGGTTGCCTTTTATGCGGCTTCTGCAGCGGTGGTGATCGGCATGCTGGCTTCCATCGTCATGGTGCGCTTCCGTCGGTTTAAAGGGCGGACGTTGTTTTCGGGAATGATCACGGCACCTTTGGTGATGCCGGATGTGATCATCGGCTTGTCGATGCTGCTGTTGTTCGTTGCCATGGCGCAGTCCATCGGCTGGCCCGCACAGCGTGGTTTGTTGACGGTATGGATCGCCCACACGACCTTTTGCGTGGCCTATTCCACGGTGGTGATCAGTTCGCGGCTGCGAGAGATGGATCAAAGCCTCGAAGAGGCGGCCCTGGACCTGGGAGCCACGCCGTTGCGAGCCTTTTTCCAGGTGACGTTGCCGGTCATCTCACCGGCTATTCTGTCCGCCTGGTTGTTGTCCTTCACTCTCTCGCTGGACGATGTCGTCATTGCCAGCTTCGTCACCGGGCCTGGGGCGACCACCTTGCCGATCGAGGTTTTCAGTTCGGTGAAGCTGGGCGTGACGCCCAAAATCAATGCGCTCGCCACGATAATCATTGGCGTGGTCTCATTGGTGGCTTTGGGCAGTTGGTACATCTCCCGGCGCATCGATGAACGCAACCGGGCGGCGGCCAGAATGGCGGCGGGTGCCTAAGAGCCTACGCCTTGGGCGTAATTTCAGGCAGAATACCGCCAGATTTCAGTGGAACTTCCGGCATGAAAAGCCTGTATCGCCTTTTGCCCCTATTGACACACGATCACTACCAATCTGGCCAGGCGTTGGCGGAAACGCTTGGCGTGACCCGCCCGACCATTTCCAACTGGGTAGCCGAGCTCACAGAGCTTGGCCTGGACATCTATACGGTTAAAGGGCGAGGTTATCGGCTGGCCGAACCCATCAGTCTGCTGGACCGGGCGAAGGTCATGGAGCTGCTGCACGCGGATCTTGTACAGGCCCTCTCGGTGTTTGATATCCAAAGCGACGTCGATTCCACCAACCGATGGGTGCTGGACCAAAAACCGGCTCCCGGTCGTTGGTCGGTCTGCGCGGCGGATTACCAGCATCAGGGCCGGGGACGCCGTGGTCGCAGCTGGCAAAGTCCTCCCGCCAGCAGTGTGATGGTCTCGGTGGCCATTCGCGAAAACCTTTCCGGCGACGCACTCTATGCGGCGAGTCTTATCGTGGGCGTTGCTGTGGTTCGGGCCATTAATGCCGTCACTGGTATTCAGGTGGATCTTAAGTGGCCGAACGATATTTATTATCGGGATCATAAGTTGGGCGGCATACTCTGTGAGTTGCAGGGGAATCCGCTGGATCAGCCCGTTGTGGTGATCGGGCTGGGTCTAAACGTCAACAAAGGCCCCAGCGGTCTGGACAGGGAAGTGGACTGCCTGGCCGACATTCGCGGACAGATGATTGACCGAAACCAATTACTGGCACAGCTTCTGAACGACCTGCACTCCGTTTTGACCCAATTGCAGCAACCCGGCGGATTACCGGCTTTGCTTGAAGAATGGGGTCGGTACGACTGCATTCGTGATCGGGAAATCCAGTTGATACAAGGGGATACCACCGAAACTGTCATCGCCCGCGGGGTCGATCATCAAGGCCAGCTCTTGGTTGAAGGGGGTGGTGGCGAAGTCAGAACGGTGAATGGCGGCGAGGTGTCGGTGCGATGGTAGCCTCGGCTCTACTGCTGGACTGCGGCAACACCGCCTGCAAATACCAAATCAATAAAGAAGCGGGTTGGCTGGCTTCGCCAGAGGCGTTGCTTGATCTCATTGCACGCCATGAGCCTGTTTCTATCCTCATTGCCACTGTGTCGCGCCTGGGAGCCAACTTCTGTGAGACTCTCGCAGAAGCCGGTCGTGGCTATAAAAAGTTTCAGGTAAAACCCGATTGGCAGGGGCTGACTTTGGCATACGTTCAGGCTGACCGATTGGGGATTGACCGATGGCTGACTTTGGTCGGTCTCGCCAACCTCGGTCGGCCCGTTATTGTGATCGATGCCGGTACCGCGCTCACTATCGATGCGCTTGACGCGCATAACCGTCACCTCGGCGGCTATATCCTTCCCGGCCTGCGTGTGATGCGTCGTGCGCTGGTTGATGATACATTCGCTTTACCACCCGTGGACCAGGAAGGCAGCATCGCACCTGGGACGAACACTGCCGACTGTATTGCCAATGGTTCCATCCTGGCCTTGGCCGGGGCGGTGGAGAAGGCTGTGGCTCAATATCCAATGCAGCAGCCTGTTATCGTCTGGACTGGCGGCGACGCCAACCGGATCCGCTTGTTTACGGCTGTTCCCGGTGAATACCGGCCAGCCCTGGTATTTGAAGGCATGAGGCGCTTAATGAAGGATGCAGATTACATGGAGCAGCTCGCATGAGATGGATCATCCTGACTCTTCTGGTCGCCAATATCGCTTTGGGTGGCTACCTCTACTGGGATTCCACCCAGCTGGAAACCGCTAGTCCGACGCAGAACCAGGCGCAACTGAACAATCTTCAATTGAGCAGTAATACGCTGGCGGAATTGCGCGCGTTGGAACGCCAGGCGCCAGCCCAGGCTACTACCCAGCCTCCCATTCAGTGCGTGCGCATCACCGGATTGAGCGGTGAGGATCAAGCCGGTGTGATTGAATCCCGGCTTCGGGCCTTGGAGGTGGACTCTGAGCGCAACAGTCGGCAGGTCGTGGTTCGATCAGACTATTGGGTTGTGCTTGGGCCATTCGATTCCCCTTCGATAGCCCGTGAACGCCTGGGAGAGTTGCAGGCGGCCAAGGTTGAAAGCTTTCTGATCGGGGAGGGGCCCTTGGAAGGGGGGATCTCCCTGGGATTATTTTCATCAATGGCCAATGCCGAGCGTAGGCAGTCAGAACTGGCAGGGCAGAATATCAGCGCTAGAGTGGAACGGGTTGACCGGACCCGGGAGGCATTGGAGTTAACCATAGATAAGGAAGCGGCCAAACTGATATCCGACGACGCGCTGGAATCGCTGTTGAATGAGTTCCAGGGCGTCAGCCACCAGCGCTACAGTTGCTGATCACTGCTGCAAGCGCATGGTCCGTACTCGGCGCTATGCGCGACACCGGGTGGCTACGCCTTGCAGTCGCACACAGCGTGCGCTCCCACATCACACTCAACTCTTGCATTTCCTCAAAAGAATCAATAACATGCGCGCCTCCTTGCACAGCAAGGTGGGTTCTGCCCGAGTAGGCACGTCCTAAGTTGTTGTTCTGATTGAGAAAAAATTCAAAATCAGAGTTGACAGCAAAAAAGGCATCGTGCAAACTCAGCGCCCGTTTGGAGGGGTTCCCGAGTGGTCAAAGGGAGCAGACTGTAAATCTGCCGCTTTATGCTTCGATGGTTCGAATCCGTCCCCCTCCACCACTTCCTTCTTTTGAAGGGTGTGCGGGTATAGTTCAATGGTAGAACCTCAGCCTTCCAAGCTGATGATGCGGGTTCGATTCCCGCTACCCGCTCCATGCGGTCTCCGTGTGGTGCTTAAGAAATCTGAATCTTAGTTAGGCTCGCGTAGCTCAGTGGTAGAGCACTCCATTGGTAATGGAGAGGTCATGAGTTCAAATCTCATCGTGAGCACCATTTATTTTCGAAAGGCAGGCACCCAGGTGGCTGCCTTTCGCTTATGTGAATCCAGGTGAGAGGCCGGTCTATGTCTAAGGCGACTTTCGAGCGTAACAAGCCCCACGTGAACGTGGGCACCATCGGTCACGTTGACCACGGTA
>CBFGUW010000040.1:0-47256 GCA_965652395.1 uncultured Saccharospirillum sp.
CCGGTTCTCGAATGATATCCAGGCATTGGATTTTCTGGACCCGGAAAAAGCTGCTGAAGTACGTAGTAAACATGAGGAAATAGGAGTAAGCCCTGAGCTTATCGAGAAGATCAAGAAAGGGGAGTACAGCCAGGAGGATCTCGACAAGTCCAGTAAGATGTGGGCCGATTACCTGCTCGAAGGTGTCGCTCGGGGTGCCTTTGAGGTGGTGTTCGCCGACAAGACCGTTCAGGAGTACATCAAAGCCGACGGTCAAAAGAATGCCGACAAGCTGACCGCGGACCAAAAAGAAAAAGCGGATGCCTATTTAAAGGCCAGGAAGGTTCTCGCGGAATCCATTGCCGACGGCGTTGGGAAAGGCCTGAAGGGGGATGAGCTCACCAAACACGTCGCCAAGACCATTGCCGATGGGAAAATTGAGGATATCCGCTCCGACCGGCATGCCAAGGGGTTGTTGGGTCAAGCCTTAGGGTCGGGGCTGGTTGCCGCCGTGGGCGGTATGGCCGTGTTGGGCGCTGTTATAAAAAGTGCGGTCGAAGGTAACGGCAACAGTTCGGATTCCACTCCGGAAGAACAAATGGCGTTGGCTCGGGCCATTACGGTGGTTATCGCCACCTCGCCAGCCTCGATCGGGAAAATCGGGTTGGGTGTGGTTGGGAAATGGGTTGATCAGCCAGGTATGTCTTATATGCTCGGTTTCGAAGGCGACAATTCGCTGATCAGCGATTCCCTGCGTGCCAAATTCAAGGAGGCTTTTCCGAATGCATTTAAAAAGCCGGATGCGCCTGACCCGACGACTGTAACCAACATAACGCCAGAGGACATAGACGCTGACGATATTCCTGGTTACCTGGATGCGATTGAATCCGGAAAGCATCCCACTGTCATGCAAGCCGCCATCTATTCGCAACTAATAGACGTAGTCGGTCGGAGCCCGGATGCCCCGCAACTGAATCTCGTCAAAGAATACATGGAAGACATCATAAACAATAACCGTCAGGAGCATCTTTCGGAAAATACCTATCGGCAGCTGGATAACCTGAAAAAGTTTATCGCCGATTACAAGAGCACCGGCCCGGGCGACCCGATACAGGCTTCCATAGACGCCTTAGTGGAGGAGTACCGCAAAACACTACCGGCCGATGGGAGCGGCGCCTCGGGCACCCAATGGTTCGATGACGTGGCGAATGGCCGGGTGGAGCTGCGGCCAACGACAACAAACCTGGACGATATAGTAGCGCCGGGGAACGAGAAGCTTAATGCGGTGCAGGACAGCATCGGCGATGAAATGGATAAGCACATCAAGACCTATACGCCGGAGCAAAAGGACAGAGCCTACAAAGCCATAGACGACACCATAAAGAGTGCCGGTATGGACCCCGATAAAATGAGCCCCAACGCGAAACTGCGTTGGGTTGGAGCAATCTGGGGGGTGACCGCGGGCAGTGCCGATCTGGTCGGGGGCGTGCTCGACATAGTGGTAGGAGTTAAAACACTACAATCACTGGAAGGCGACCCCAATGCTACTGACCTACAAAAAGCCGCAGCGGCGATCCAGATTACCAGTGGCGCAGGGCTTGCCGCTTATGCCACCTCCAGTCTGGCTGCCACCATGGTTGGAGGCTCCGCAGCGGCCTGGCTCGGGGTTGCCGCAGGGGTCACCGGCTTTATCGGCGTCGGAATCGGTGTGATTGGCATGATCATTACCGGGGTTATCGCCAAGAACAAACAGGAGCAGGCATTAGAGGACACTGCCCAGGATTTTAGAGACTGGGCGTCTCTGGGTATCACGGAAGACAACTGGGGAGATAAGTTCAACTATTTGCAGAACGCGCGCTACGAGTACGACTATGAATACGGCTCGAAAGACTACTTCGAATACTACCCCGAAGACACCCCTGTCTGGGAAGCCAGGCCAGAGCAATATAAAGACTTTACCGAGTACTTGGACAGTAATTCCAGCTTGTCGGATAACTGGTTTGACGATTGGGACAAAGACCATGGTGTGGAGATAAACGGTTATAACAACCCGGACGAAAAGGACGGCGACCATGTGATCGGCTCGGACGACAAATCCAATAAACCCGGCAAAGGCGCCGGAACCTTTGGCGACTTCAAGGAGGATATTGACCTGGTGGATGTCGGTACCATCGAACTCAGAGATGATGGTTGGATCCACTTCAGGAAGAACGGCTACATGCAGGCGGTCAAAGCGGGTGTCGGTGACGGTTGGGACAATGATGATGACAGTCATAAGGTGGCCGAGTATCTCACCCAGCTGTACGAGCTGACACACCCTGACGGTAAACGCGACGAAGATATTATCAAGCGGATAACCGACCTCCACAATGAGTCGGACAAATACAACGATATTGAAGATTTGCGCCGCGTATTGAGCGACGACTTCGTACCCATGCTAGGTAAGGATGACGGAAAACCCGGCACACCTTATGACTTCAGAACGGATATTGATCGGGTGGAACTCGACTCCATTGAGCTGGACCCGGAAGACAGCAGCGTGATCTACTTCGTCAAGGACGGAAAAAAATGGATGCTTGACAAGGACAACAATGGCAGCCTGAGTGACGATGACGCCAAGGAAATCTATACCTACCTTCACGAACTGCATGACCTGATCCGGCCGGATGGCGACAATATCGACCAGGAAGTACTGGAAGAGGCCAGCAAGAAGCACGATGAAGGCGACCGCCACAATACCGTTTATCAACTTCGCGACCATCTGGTTGAAACTTTCCCGGAGAAGTACGGCAAAGAGGCTACTCCCTTTGGCATAACCTATGACGAAGAAGGCAGTGTAGACCACAACCGCATAGGCACACCGAGCGACTTTATCGAGGACGTTGATAAAGTGGACGTAGGTACTATCGCCATATCGGAAGACGGCCGCAAGGTTGTCTTTGTTAAAGACGGGTTCAAACAACGCATTACCGATTCGAACGAAACCAACTCAGAGATCATCCGCTACCTGAAAGGGTTGCATGATCTGGTCAAAGGCGATGAAGACAGGGCAAGAGAAATGGACAGGGTGTTTGGTGCCACGGACGACTACAACAGCCTCGACAAGATCAGAGCCTACATGGACCCGCCAAAACCAAGAACCTGGGCGGATGAAACCCCTGTGGATAAGAACGTCACATCCGATATTGGGAACGGGGATGCAGGTGATTTCAAAGAAGACATGGATAAAATCGATGCGGCTTCAATTCGGGTCGTTAAAGATGGTGGCAACACAAAAGTCTACTTCATGAAGGAGAACCGTTGGCACGTCATGGAAGCCGGTGACCACCTGGGCGGCGGTTTCAGAGATATATACAATCAGCTGGTAATGATTGCGAACATGACCGACAGCGGAAAGGATCTGAAGCTGGCAGCCCGTATTGATCAGATTTGGGACAGAACCGATGACTACAATGAAGCCAGTAAGTTGGACGATTACTTGATAAAAATAGGAGCACTTTCCGAAAATTATTGAACCTTGAACTGTTACTCCCCGGAAGGCATTGGGGAGTAACAGTATTTTCTTGTTGTCAATTGATAGTATTTGTACATTTCCGACAAACAGTTAAGAAAATTACCCACATCTGATCCTCATTTTCCCGTTCTCTTCACACTCCTTTAACAAAGCCGAATTACAGTGCTGACACCCGGCCGGTTATTTCGTTAGATGCAGTTCTCATGGCCTTTTACTAGTCAATAATGGGAAGAGGGCATTCAAATGACTGTTTCACCTATCAGCCAAACCACTGTGCCGATCAATACCGTAGCCAATCAGGCCAAGAGGAGCACGCTGGATTCTAAAGAAAAAACCGGGGCGGACGGGAATAAGGAAAACAGTATTCCTCAAGGGCCTGAGAGCAAAGAAGAATTTCTGGACAAAGCCAAGGAGGAAAGCTGGCAGGTGATCGAAGAGTCGGATGTGTTGCCACCCACCGAAAACCTGTCACCCGTGCGGCAGGACAGTACCACGATTACCTACACCTATAAAGACAAAACCTACGCAGTATCAGAGCACGTGGCACCATTCAAATACTCCGTGTTGCAAAGCAAACTCGCGGGCTCGCAAATAGATAGAACCGACAATAACATCAAGCTCGACGTTGAGGAATCCAGCGCGACGGACTTCATGCTTGCTGAAACGACAAAAACAAACGCCAAGACAAAGGAACCAAAAACGGTCAACGAAGTATTCAATGACAGCATGAAAAGCGAATGGGGCGACCTGGATATGGACGACCCCCGCCGCCAATACTACGAGCTTATACAGGCACAGGCAGCCCTCGTGGGCGGCTATGAGTTCCTTCCCTATCAGACCAACGAAGGAGTAGGAGGAGACTCCACCACCTATCTTCGTGGTACCGTGTTGATGGACCAAGCCAGTACTTACGGGCTGTTGAAGGAGGAGGAAATATCCCGCAAGCTGGATGAGCTTTCCGGAAACGAGAAGGTCATAAAGGGTATTGACGAGCTGATGCAGGGCGCTGTCGACAAGATAAAAGACAAGGATTCGCTGGTCGATAAGATATACAAAACCATGAGCAGCGAAGACTACAAAGCATTACTTGAGTCGATGCCGCCGGATGGTGCCCGACTGCGGTATTCAAACGACATCAAATCCCTGGAAATGCTGGACAGTGAAAAAGCCAGGCAGGTGCGTGATGAAATCGTAGGCGGCGAGCTTATTGAACAGCTTAATGATGCTATCGCCAATGACAGATTCTCCGTCGACGATCTTTCGTTGGCGGTGCGGGACCACACCTTTTTAGCCTTTACCGGCATATACCGAACCATCTCAGGGCTTAGAAACGCCGATAAACTGATTCAAAACTACCTTAAAGGAAAAGAAGGCATCGACAGTGTACCCGATCATCTTAAAGCCCAGGCGAAAGGGCTGAAAGAAGCCTTCGACATATTCACCTCATCCCTGATGAATTCTTACGTCAGTAATGGCCGCTTCGATATTGCTCAGGCTTCCAGAAACATGGCGAAAGCCGTTGGTAACGGCATCAGTGCCCATGGGGCATTGTTTTTGAACAAGATCAATGCGGGTGGCTATTTATCCACCATCGGTGGCGCCGCCGGTCTGACGGCAGGTATCTACTCCATCGTGAAAACCAAAGCGGACACCGAGATGGAGCGCCTGGTTTCGGCCAGAGCCTTCGCGGCGACCATGAGTACCCTGCCCCACATGGCGAAATTCGTAGCAGAACCTCTGGGTAAGCTGATGAATAATGAGGGTATGTTGGTGATGTTGGGTCTTGATAAGAACACCCAATTGCGCGAACAGTATTTAAAATATTTCCCGGAAGCCGACGACCCCATCGAGGTTCCCACTGAGCGTTCGGATACCCCACCGGTCGATTTAGAAGACATTGAACTGGACAGTATTCAGTCGGACAGCGACCGGGCCAGCCTGTGGGCCGATGCACTGGAGGAGCAACTCAGCGAGTTCGGTGATGAGGAGTTTTTCGATGCCCGGTCGCACATCTCGGTGGATGAATTCCGCAACAACTATGACGCCGCCGCCGATATCCTGGACGATATGGACCGCAGCATGTGGGATGATACCCTGGACGAGCTTTCAGAGGCGGACCGGAGTTCAATCCTCAGCGCCGCCGATGACCGGATACGCGCCGCCGGAATGGACCCCGACGGGATTGATACCCCCACTAAACTTCGCACTCTGGGGACGACCTTGAACGTGGCCGCAGCCGTCGGCGGCGAATTCGCTGGCGGCATTCTGGATATCGTTATGGGCGGTATGACCTTGGACGGCCTCATCGGCAACCCCGATGCCGTTCCGGCTGAATACGCCGCCGCATCACTGCAGATCGCCGCCGGCACCGGCGGGCTGATCGCCGGGGGAACCTCCTTGGCGGCCATGGTTTCGGGATCGACTCTTGCCGCCACCCTCTCGGCCGTGGCCGGTGGTGCGGCTGTGGCGGCTTTTGGCCTCGGGGCTATCGGTATGATTGTGTTGGGCGCCATCGCCAAACAGAAGCAGGAGCGCAAAGCCGATGAAATCCGGCAGGACTACAATGACTGGAGCGCCGTGGGAGTCACCGAGGAAAACTGGGGCGACAAGCTCAATTACGCTATTCATGCCCGGCACGAATACAACTACTACTATGGATCGGACTCCTACCAAGACATTTTCCCTGAAGACCGACCGGTTTGGACCGGTGGCCTGGATGAAAACAATAATGGGCTAAGTGACCAATACGAAGCCTTTACCGACTACGTGGCCGACCATAAAAACATCCCGGACGATTGGTTTCGCGATTGGGATGAAGACCATGGGATTGACCGTAGCAACGGCGTTTTCGAGATCGATGGTGTGCCGGTTCTCGGGTCTGACGGAAAGTCCAACAAACCCAACGAAGGGCCGGGTTCGTTCTCCGACTTCAAGGAGGATATCGACCGGGTGGATGTTGGGTCCATCGAACTCGGGGACGATGGTGTGGTTTTCTTTGTAAAAGATGGGGTCAAACAAGCGGTGAAATCCGGCGTGGGTAACGGGTTCGACAACACGGACTCCGACAGCCGTCAGATTGTTGAGTACCTACGCGATCTGCACGAAATCACTCATCCCGGCGGCGAACGCGACCAGGACCTTATCGATCTCATCACCCGCCTGCATGACGATTCCGACCAGTACAATGAGATCAGCGAGCTCAAGCGTCGCATCAGTGACGATTTTGTGCCTATTTTTGGTAAGGATCACGACGATGATTCAGACGGTGCCAATCCCGGTGGCTATGGCGATTTCAAAACAGATATCGATCGTGTGGACGTAGAAAAAATAGAGTTGGGTTCAAAAGGAAGCAACGTAATCTACTTCGAGAAAGATGGCATCAAATGGCAGCTTGATAAAGACGACACCGGCCATTTGAGGGGCGGAAAGAAAATCTATGAGTACCTTTATGATCTGTATAATCTCATCCGCCCGGATGGTGAAAACATAGATAAGGACATTGCCAGAGAAGTAACCGATAAACATAACGAAGGGGACGACTACAACGACATCGATGACCTGCGTGAACACCTGGTGGACACCTTCCCCGAGAAGTTTGGCGAAGCCCCCGCCGCCTTCGGCACCACCTACAACGAAGAAGGCAGTGTGAACCATAACCGCGTTGGTACCTCCGGTGATTTTATCGAAGACGTCGACAAGGTGGACGTAGGCACCATTGCCATTTCCGAGGATGGACGCAAAGCCGTTTTCGTCAAAGACGGCATCAAGCAACGTATTACTGACTCGAATGATACCAACAGCGCTATTCTCGATTACCTGAAAGGCTTGCACGACCTGGTCAAAGGAGATGAAAACCGGGCACGCGAGATGGATCGAGTGTTCGGCACCACAGATGATTACAACAGCCTGGATAAGATAAAAGCCTACATGGACCCGCCGAAACCCAGAACCTGGGCGGACTCAACACCGGTGGATAAGAACGTCACGTCCGATATAGGGAATGGGGATGCCGGTGATTTCAAAGAAGACATGGATAAAGTCGACGCGGCGTCAATCCGGGTAGTGAAGGACGGTGGCAATACAAAAGTCTACTTCATGAAGGAAAACCGTTGGCATGTCATGGAAGATGGAGACCATCTGGGTGGTGGGTTCAGAGATATATACAATCAGCTGGTTATGATCGCGAACATGACCGACAGTGGGAAGGACTTAAGACTGGCGGCTCGAATCGATCAGATCTGGGACCGGACTGATGATTACAATGAAGCCAGCAAGCTGGATGATTATTTGATAAGACTGGGAGCACTGCCTGAAAATTATTGATGATTGATCTGTTACTCCCCAGCCAACACTGGGGAGTAACATGGCGACGTTGAAAAATTGCTTTTCAACGCATACCGCCGTGCAAGTGTGCGGCCTGTTGTCGATATTCGCTCGGCGTGACGCCTTTGAGTTCGTGAAAACGACGGTTGAAATTGGCTACGTTGTTGAAGCCTACGTCGTAACAGATATTCGTGATATGCCGGTCGGTTTCCACCAACAAAGTGCAGGCCCGACTGATCCGGACCCGGTTCAGAAACTCTACAAAACGGTTTCCCGTCGACTTGCGAAAGAAGCTGGAAAAATAGTTTTCAGACATGCCAACCAGAGCCGACACGTCCCCCAGGTTGATGGGTGATTGGTAATGCTCGAACACATAGTCGATAACGAGATTGACCTTTCTTTGCGTGGCCTCGTTGATGGAAGCGTCGATCTGAACCGTCGACAGCAAGCGGTAGTCCGGCCAGTGTGCCAGCTCGCGAAGCAGTGTGAACAGGTGGAGCAGACGCTCCAGCCCCTGGCTTTCGCGCAGACGTTCGAAATCCGCCACTGACTGTTTGAAATCCCGACCCAGGAATTCAACGCCATACTTGGCGCGCTCCCACAAGGGCGCTAGCTCGGAGACCTCTGGAAACAGCCCGCCGCTCTCGATCAGCCGCTTACCGTTGAAGTGAATCAGCATGTCGCGCAACGGGGCGGCCTCCTGGCCCGGGTCTGTTATCCAGTTATGGGGCAGGCGGGGGCCTACCATAACCAACTGGCCGGGTTCGAAAGCTCCAACGAAGTCTCCCGCGAAAAATTTCCCTGTGGTGGCGGTGATCAGATGCAGCTCGTAGTCGTCGTGAATGTGCCAGCGTATCAGGTCACTGGGTGTGCCATGCTGGCTGTATCGAAGCGTACCGGAGCCATCGTTGGTGAGTTCGACCGCCGGTGCCCGTTGGGTGTGTGCTGTCATGCCTGGCCTCGCGCAACTGTCTGATGACAGGCCGCCTGCCGAAAGGATGTGGTGTATTTATTGACCTGCCCGGCAGGGCGGATGCTTTAGTTAAACTGATTGTTCCCAATTTGGCTAATAGCAACCCAGGCCGATCCCGATACTTTTCTTTGATCGTCTCTGGCTAATAAAAAATCGGTTTATGTGGCTATTTTCGTGGGTATTCGACGATTTTAGACTAAACAGAGTGATTATGGCCGAAAAAATGTAGCGGAGTTATGTATCAGCGCAAAAAAAAAGCCGCCCGGTGGGCGGCCAATCACACAACACAGAAAACGTCGTTCTATCAGGCTTTAAGGCGGGGAAACACCGCGCGAATATTGTCCTCGAACACCATTTTCTTTTCGGCATCGGTTAACCGGGTATTGGCGTCGATATACCGTTTGGTGTCGTCGAAATAATGCCCGGTGCGGGGGTCCACACCGCGCACGGCGCCGATCATTTCCGATGCGAACAGGATGTTTTTGGTGGGAATCACATCCAGCAACAGATCAATGCCTTCCTGGTGGTAGACGCAGGTATCAAAGTAGATGTTGTTCAGCACTCGGTCTTCCAGATCACCGAGTTTCTGGTCCTGGGCGATGCCACGGAAGCGGCCCCAGTGGTAAGGCACGGCGCCACCGCCATGGGGGATTATGAATTTCAGGTCCGGGAAGTCCTTGAACAGGTCGGACATCATTAACTGCACAAAGGCCGTGGTGTCGGCGCTCAGGTAATAAGAGGTTGTGGTGTGAAAACATTCATGGCAGGCACCACTGACGTGGATCATCGCGGGGATCTGCAGCTCGCTCATCTTCTCGTAGATGGGGTACCAGAATTTATCGTGCAGGGGCTTGTCCTTCCAGAAACCGCCGGAAGGGTCCGGGTTCAGGTTGCAGCCGATAAAACCCATCTGGTTGACCGTGCGTTCCAGTTCCGCCACACAGGCTTCGGGGGTGACCTGGGGGCTCTGTGGTAACTGGGCGACGGGAGCGAAGTTCTCCGGGAAAAGGTCGCATACCCGGCGGATCAGGTCATTGCAGTGCTCGGTCCAGGCGACGCTGGTGCTTTCGTTGCCGAGGTCGTGTCCCATCCAGCTGGCGCGGGGGGAAAAAATGGTCAGATCCGTGCCGCGTTCGCGTTGCATTTTCAACTGGTTGTTCTCGATGCTTTCGCGAATCTGGTCGTCGGTGATGTTCAGCAGGCCCTTGGTGGTTTGGAAGTTCGGGTCCTGTTTCAGTTCGGCGCGTTGTTTGTCGCGGTATTCGCCCAGCTCGCCGGGCGCCGTGGTGTAGTGTCCATGGCAGTCGATGATCATAGTCGTCTCCTACAACCTAAATTAATTATCGTCTTCTAAAATAATCAGCCCTGCGCCGGTATTGGAGGCGGGCACATGATAAAAGCTATAGGTCTCTTTTGCCTTTTCACCTAGAGCCCCACGCATGATCAGCCACATCACCAATTCGATACCTTCGGAACCCGCCTCGCGCATGTATTCCACATGTTTTTTCTGCGTTAACCCAATGGGGTCGGCAGTGAGATCCCGCAAAAAAGCGCGGTCGAATTCTTCATTGACCAGCCCGGCGCGCTCCCCCTGCAGCTGGTGTGACATACCACCAGTGCCGAAAATCGCGACTTTCAGGTCTTTATCGTAAGCCTCGACCGCCTTGCGCAGGGCGCGACCCATGTCGAAACAGCGCTTACCGGTGGGAGGCGGATACTGAATCACATTCACGTACAGCGGGATGATTTTGCACGGCCATTCCTCGGGCTGCCCGAACATGATCGACAAGGGCACGGTGCAGCCGTGATCGATGTCCATCTCGTTGGCGATGGTCATGTCGAACTCATCGAGGATCAGCGATTCCGCCAGGTGCCAGGCCAGGTCCGGGTCGCCTTCGGCGGTGGGCACCTCGCGCGGGCCATACCCCTCGTCGGCCGGGGCAAAACGTTCCGCCACGCCCAGCGTAAAGGTGGGGATCAGGTTCAGGCCAAAGGCAGAGGCATGATCGTTATAAACGACGATGGCGACATCGGGCTTGTGCTCCTCAATCCAGTCCCGCGCCCACTGGTAGCCATCGAACAGAGGCTTCCAGTAAGGGTCCTGAGTCTTGCCGTGGTCTATGGCCGCGCCGATGGCGGGTACATGCGAGGTACCAATGCCGGTCAGAATCTTAGCCATGGGCGTGCTCCTGTGTTTTCTTACTGCGGTTGCCCTCTATGGGTCGGCCGCTGTTGATCATCATTTGCCGGAAATCCTCCTCGCTCACGCCGGACATGGCGCCGCCCACATACTGCATGGAAAGGCCGTCGAATATGGCCAGCTTGAAGGTGTAGTAGATGTTTCCGCCCAACCGCAGCAACCCGATCCAGTCCCGGTCGAGCACCGCCCGGCGTTGCTCGTCAGTCATCGGGAAACGTTGCAGGTAGGCCGCTTCGTCCGCCCGGAATGCCTCCCGGTTGGCGGCCTGGTTCAGCGACATGCAGAACATGTTCAGGTGGTAGCCTTTGCGGCAGTGAGCCCCGTCCATCACATAGGTGCCGGGAATGTCTTGGTATTCGCGGGTCATAACGTGCCTCATTGGGTTGTCAGCCTGCCTCCCAGGGTTTTTGTTGTGTTTTGAAACTGGAGGCACTTCAGGGATGACAACCAGAGTAGTTATGTGCACAATTTGGAACAACCCATAAGATTAGGACGTTTCGTTCGTGAAGTGGAACATTGCCGATCTGCCCGTTTTTGTCGCCGTCGTCGAAAAAGAAGGCATCTCCGCCGCCGCCCGGGCGCTGCGGATGCCCAAGTCCAGTGTCAGCCGTTTTATCCAACGGCTGGAAGATGACCTGCAGGTACGCCTGCTGGAGCGTAATTCCCGCCAGATGCGCATGACCAGCGAAGGCGAGGTGTTTTATAAGCACTGCCAATTGATCATGGAGCAAATAGAAGCCGCCGATGCCCAGATGAACGGCATGGGGCACACCCCCAGTGGTGAGCTTACCGTGTCATTGCCGATGGCGTTCAGCCGTCATGTACTGGCCGGCCATCTGCATCGTTTTCATGAGCGCTACCCTGAAATTCAGCTGCGCATTCAGGTGACGCCCACCGCCGTCGACCTCATCGGTGAACACATCGACCTTGCCGTTCAGGTGGGCGAACTGCCGGATTCGGAGCTCATCGCCGTGCCGCTGTTTGAAACCCCTCTGATTTGGGTGGGCAGCCCCCAGCGCTATAAAGCGGAGCAGCGTTTCGCCGACCTGGAAGAGTTGTTGGCGCAGGTTCAGGTATGCGAACGTCGCTACAACAATGCGCCCTTGGTGGTGCGTTACCAGGGTGAGCGGCAGAAAATAACCATCGATGCCGCCATTGAAACCACCGACCCCATCATGGTGCGCGATACGGTGATCGCCGGTAGTGGCATAGCCTTGTTGCCCGCTATTTATTGTCAGGACGCCATTGCCCAAAAAACGCTGGTTCAGGTGGCGCCCGATGTCCCTCTTGACCAGTTGGCCAAGGCTTCTGCGGTCTACACCAGCCGACGGATGCTCAGCGCAAAAACCCGTTTATTTATCGAGTTTTTAAAAGAGCTGACCGCCGAGTTGCAATAACTGTTCAGCACCACTGTTCAGCACCAAGGCGGACACCTTCGACACCTATCGAAATTCTTTATCGCACTCTTTTTTGCAAAAGGAGGAATCACCGTCTTTACTGACTCAGGCGATGGTTCGCAATCGTATTGGCGGAGGTTACAGCGGGTTTCCAAGGGAACTTAGGAGCTTGTCTTGAATTTCCGTCGGATGTAATTGGCAGGGAGGAGTAGGTCCAACAGGGCCGCGGTAGTACTCCTGATCCATCATGAGGGACAATCATGAGTCAGAAGTTAATCCGGCTTGTTCGGGTTTTTGAAACACCGGAACAAGCCATTGTGCACGACGCATTGCAACGCATCGGCTTCGAAGTCATTTCCCATGATTACGTTATCGATGATCATTTACCCACCCTTATCTTTCAGGACCACCAGGGGCGCTATACCGAACTCACCGATTGCGATGATCGGTACCGGTTATTGATTTCATTCGCCGACACGCCCCCTTCGCCCCCGGGAGTCACCACAATTCACCGGCCGGGTGACGCCATGGCGTTGGCCAACGATATAAGCCGATGGCTGAAAGACAGCGGCTACCAGACCGATCAACAATCACTGGTGCCGGGCCTCTCGCTTATAGGCCGTTCGGAAGCGTTTATCCAACTGGTGGGTCTTATTCACCAGGTCGCTCAATATCAGGCACCCGTCTTGCTGAAGGGCGATACCGGAACCGGCAAGGAAGTCGCCGCCCGCGCCGTGCACTACCTGGGGCGCCGTCAGGACAAACCCTTTATCGCCGTGAACTGCGGCGCTTATAACGACGATTTGTTCGTAAGTGAATTGTTTGGCTTTGAACAGGGAGCTTTCACAGACGCCAAAAAACGCCGTACCGGATTGGTCGAACAGGCCGAAGGCGGCACTCTGTTCCTGGATGAAATCGACAGCCTCAGCCCAAAATCCCAAGTCGCCCTGTTGCGATTCCTGCAGGACAGGGAATATAGACCGCTGGGTTCGGATAAAGTAAAACACGCCGATGTGCGCCTCATCACCGCCAGCAACAGACCCCTCAAGGAGTGGGCACAGCAGGGAAAATTCAGAGACGACCTCCTGTTCCGGTTGGACATTCTGGGCCTGGAACTGCCCGCCCTGAAAGACCGCCCCGATGATATTCCCTTGCTCGCCAATCATTTTCTGGACGAATTCAGCCGTCAATACAACAAGCCCGAAAAATACCTGCATGTCGACACGCTAGCCTGGATGATGAATTACGACTGGCCCGGCAATATCCGGGAACTGGAAAACTACATTCATCGGGTTTTTCTATTGAGCGGTACAGAGGAAATTCGAATCGAAGAAGCCAAGGGCGACCCCAGGGTGCTGACCGTCGCCCGGCAGTCCAAACCAGTCGCTAACGAAGATGCATTCATCCTGGGGTCATTCAGTGATGAAAAGACCCAAGCGATTGAACGGTTCGAGCGAAGCTATCTGAAAACAGCGATAAAAGCCGCAGGCGGCAATATCGCAAAAGCGGCGCGGATGGCGGGTAAGGAACGACGTTCATTTACGCGGTTGATTGAGAAGTATGGGATAAACAAGCATGCTGTTTAAAGGTTTCAGGTAATTAAAAGGCCTCCATGGGCGACTGTTTCCGCTCACTACTCAGGTTTAAAGCTGCCATAATTCCTGGTTTTCTGTCTTTCCCCAGTCATATCGGCACTGTGTTTGCTTTACCTTCATAGGCTAAGCAAACACAAGCTGGTTGTTCCTGATGCTTAGTCTGTACTTTCACGATTAATCCACTAGGAGAGCACCATGGAAGTAGACAAACACCACCTTTTTCAAGGTGAAGTACAAGGCAAGAAAAACAGGGCGACAGGATTTCATTCCACTGCTCAGCCTCATCCGCATAGCCAGCCCTCCGGGCCAGTGTTAAGAGAGGACCCGCACTCTCATGTATACGAGCAGGGGGTTAAGATACAAAAGCCAAGCAGTGGCAACTGGTATGATAAACGCCAGCCAAGTACTTTTTTCCCTAACGATTTCAGTGCCAGAAAGGTTGAGCGAACTGTCCAAAGAGCCCACACCATATCTCAGTCCACGGGGATGAATCCGGTGGACGTTCCTTGGCGTCGGTTCGCGGATACAAGGGAAGAAAGTGGAGGAATGATGAAAGTTGATGTTCGGGAGAACAACGGAAAAATCCGAGGTTTTCCGGTGCTTTAAGTCCTAATTATTATAACTATTTCCCACTAGAGATCCGTTCCCGGGACGGTGGGGCTAGGGTGGGGTAAGACCGTCAAGGCACTTAATTGTGCCTTTTTTATTTGAGCCTCCCACTTTTTTTGCCTCAGTGGAAATCAATTTACCCGACAAAATGATGCAGAAGAGAAACGATTTCTGCATAAATAAGTGAGGCACCGAAGCCTCTCCTAAAAATTAAAAACTGAGGCATTAACGCCTCACCTTAAGCTTGTTAACAGCCCTAACTTACTGAATTATAAGAAAAATAATACCTTGGCACCCCTCTTGCGATAGCCCTTCCATGTTCACAAGCGTTCTTGGGAGAAGCGCCGTGTCAGTTCATGAAGCACGTTCATATGATTCGGTCGCGGAGGCCATTCGTCGATATCTGTCGCAACGGCCTGAAGCCGCCGAAACGGTTGAAGGTGTGGCGAAATGGTGGCTGACGCGGCAACGCTATGATGATTCAGTTCGGCTCGTTCAGACCGCGCTGGATTATCTGGAACAAGAGGGCGAAGTCGAAAAAATTTGTGTATCGGACGGCCAGGTGCTGTATCGGAAAACACGGTTTTCTCATTCGCTCATAACATCCGATAGACAGTGAGGTTGGGAACCCCATGTCCGAAAGCATCCAAAAAGTACTGACCCGGCGTCGGCCGCCCCGAGTCAAAATTACTTACGACGTAGAAACCGGCGGCGCCATCGAGAAGAAAGAACTGCCCTTTATCGTCGGTATTTTCGCCGACCTTTCAGGGCCCAACCCCATGGCACCGAAACCACCCTTGAAAGAGCGAAAGATGGTGGAGATCGATGCCGAAAATTTCGACTCGGTCATGGCGACTTATACGCCTGGAATCAAGTTCAAATACCAGATGAAGGATGCATCGGGCGACGTGGGGGACGAGAAAACCGGAACGCTCAGCTTCAACAAGTTGGAACACTTCGCGCCGCTTCAGGTGGTCAAGCGTTTCGAGCCGTTGAAAGAGGTGTACACCAAGCGCGGGAATATCCGCGATGTGCAGGCCCGGGTGGAAAGCAGCGACGCTATCGAAGAGCTGTTTTTCCGCATTCTCAGTTGCGATGCCACCGGCAAAGCCTACCGAGATGCACTGACAACGGCGTTTAATCCAGAAGACCCCTCTACCTGGGCGTCGCCAGACATCACCCTGACCGTGGAAGGGGATGAGAAAACCAAGGCTCAGGCCGAGGCGGACCAGGCCACTCTGGAAAAACTGGTGAAGGAAAAACTCTGGGGCGATATCAACACCGGCCTCGGGTTGGTGAGCGCCGGTTTACTGACCCCGTTTTTTCGCGAGGGCGTGGTTCATTCGGAGCTGGCAGCCATTGCCGGCAGTTACGAGCTGGCCGACGGCAGAGACCTCAAGGCCGTTAAGGCTCGTGATCAGGCGTTCAAAACATTGTATCTGGAGCACATTCAGAAGAACGATGCGTTGGAAGACTGGTTTATCGGTCTTGCCACACAGGCGGCCACCGCTGTTGGTGAAGAGAAGGAAAACCCCGAGGAACCGACCGACGGCATGAAGTGGTTGGAGTCGGTGCGCAAAGCCTACGAGCTGGACCGGGCCGCCCAGTGGCGCAACGAAGCCTATGCCGATGTCCTGGGAGATCAGGCGCCCGCATCGCTCGCTGATGTGCCGGAAGACCTTCAGCCGATGGCGAATCACCTGGTGGCCTGGGTGGTGTGCAATCGCGTTGCGCTTTCCGAGCGGCAGAAAACCCCCTCTCTCAACCTGACCAAGCTGATCGATTTCGAAGTCGGGGAAATGGATGATCAAATCAGCTTCACGCTGAATCAGATCATGCACAGCGAAGGGTTCCGTGAACTCGAAGCCTCCTGGCGTGGTCTCAGTTATCTGGTGACCCGGTCCGAGACCGGTACCATGCTCAAACTGAGGGTCATCAACCTCAGTTGGGGTGAGCTGAGGGACGATCTCGACAAAGCTGTGGAGTTCGACCAGAGCCTGGTCTTCAAGATGATCTACGAGGCGGAGTACGGCACCTATGGTGGCGCCCCATACAGCCTGTTGGTCGGTGATTATTATTTTGGGCGGGACAGCGAAAGCATCCACCTGTTGAATAAAATCTCCGAAGTCGCCGCCGCGGCCCATGCGCCTTTCCTGGCTTCCGTTCGTCCGGCCATGTTCGGTCTGGAAAGTTTTGACAAGCTCGCCAAACCACGCGATCTCGCCAAAATTTTCGAGAGTGTCGAACTGGCACCCTGGCGTTCCTTCCGCGAGAAAGAAGACTCCCGCTATGTGGCACTGACACTGCCGCGTGTGTTGCTGCGTTTGCCCTATGGTGAAAAATCCATGGCGGTGGAAGGCATGCGTTATGAAGAGCAGGTGCTGCAAAACAGCGAAGGCGAGCCGGCGGGTGACACCGGTGAGGTGAACTACAGCCATTGCCTCTGGGGTAACCCTGCCTATGTACTGGCAGAGCGAATCACGCATGCGTTCACGCTGTTTGGGTGGACGGCCGCTATTCGCGGAGTGGAAAGCGGTGGTCTGGTCGAAGACCTGCCCAACTACACCTACAACGCCGAATCGGGTGACCTTAATCTGCTGTGTCCCACCCAGGTGGCCATTACCGACCGTCGCGAGAAAGAGTTGAACGACCTTGGGTTCATCTCGGTGTGTCACTGCAAGGGAAGCAACAAGGCGGCTTTCTTCGGCGGCCAGACCACCAACCTGCCGAAGAAATACCTGTCGGACTATGCCAACAGCAATGCGGCCATTTCCGCCATGCTGCCTTACGTTTTGGCCGCCTCGCGGTTCGCCCATTACGTGAAGGTGATCATGAGGGAGAAAGTCGGCAGCTTCCTGACGCGGGCCAATGTGGAGTCCTTCCTGAACGATTGGGTCTCCCAATACATTCTGCTGGACGATGAAGCGACACAGGATGTGAAAGCCTCCTACCCGTTGCGCGCGGCGAAAATTCAGGTGACGGAAATTCCCGGCAAACCCGGGGCTTATAACGCCACCATGTTCTTGAAGCCGCACTTCCAATTGGAAGAGCTGACCACCTCCATTCGCCTGGTCGCGGAACTGCCGGCCTAACCCCCAGCATGAAGCAAAGCTGAAGGAGTAATTTAATGGATCTCATATTGTTACAACCCGGAAACGCCGAGATTTTCGGCGGGCCCAATGGATGGGCGGACGGCGGCAGTCTCATCGATGCCGAGTGGCGCGATGAAATTCTGAACTTCGGTCAGTGTCTGGAGCTGGTCTCCATTCACCAGGGCATGAAGCAGCAGATCACCACGGATGTGAGTAATTCGGCACGGACCTCCGGCCGCCCCATCATCACGGAATTCACCTGCGTGAAGTACGTGGATAAAACCTCGGTGAAGTTCTACGAATATTGCCTGCGCGCCGAGCCTTTGGGCAAGGGCAAGGATCAGCCGACGAAGATCTACATCTGCCGGAACTCGGGCGACAAGACGGCCAATATCATGACCTTCTCGTTGCGCGACGCCATCATCAGCGAGGTGCAGTTCCAATCGCATCCCGATGATATGCCGACCGAGCAGTTCAAGCTGAACTTCACTGAAATCCTTTGGGATTTCACCGTTCAGAATGCGGATACCAGCCGGGCGGGCAAGAAGTCCTCGGGTTGGTCTCTGGCTCGCAACCGCCCCATCGGCCAGTTTACGGACTGATGCCATGGGCCTTGGCAAGCTGTTGTTCGAACGCCTCGAAAAACCGGACGGATGGACTCTGGAGGAGTCCATCAAACGCTCACTGCAACAATTGGCCACCAGCCAGTATGTGCGGGACAGCGACATGGAGCCCGGCATTTTGAACTTCGGCCTGCCAAGCCTACCGGACCTGGGTGTGGGTGGTGGCGATATGAAAGCCTTCGCCGCGCTGTTGAAAACCCGCATCCAGCAGTTCGAACCGCGCCTGAAAAACGCGGATGTATTAATAGAGCAAGGCCGACTTGTCGTGGTCGGCCAATTACAGGATCAGGATGAAGCCATCCGTTGGTGGGTATAGCTGGGTATAACGATGTCGACCTTGACGAACGATACATTGAAAGCCTATTTCCTGAAGGAAATGGCGCATCTGCGCCAGGCTTCCGTTCGTTTCGGAAAAGAGTACCCGCACATCGCGCAGGAACTGGCGCTGAACCAGGAACGCAGTGACGACCCTCAAGTGGAATTGTTGCTGCAGTCATTTGCCTTTCTCTCCGGGCAACTGCGTTACCAGATG
The DNA here is from genome assembly GCA_965652395.1 of uncultured Saccharospirillum sp. GTDB lineage: Bacteria > Pseudomonadota > Gammaproteobacteria > Pseudomonadales > Natronospirillaceae > Saccharospirillum. Next base: position 18,838 of record CBFGUW010000040.1, read on the forward strand.
GCCGTTGACGATGCCGAGCTGCCCAACCAATTGCTCTCGGCCCTGAACCCGCACCTTGAGATGCCCTGGCCGTCCAGAAGCGTCATGCAGCTGGATGTACTACCCGATGGCGCGAGTTTCGATAAAACCAACAGCCTGCCCGCTCATTCCATGTTCAGTGCGAACCTGCCCTGGAACGATGAACTTGTTCCCTGCCGTTTTCGTACCATGAAGGCAGTGGAAGTGTGGCCGTTGCAGGTCGCCGGGTCCAGCGTTCAGTCGCATACGGATTTCGACGAGCCGGGCGCAGTGAGTGGTGTGAAGGTCAGAGTTCGTGTAGCCGGGCATTACAGCCTTCAATCGATGCCGGTCACCCGGTTACAGTTCTTTATCGATGGGCCGGACCGCTTCCTGCTGCACGATTTATTATTCTCACAGTTGGCTGGGGTGACGATTCGCGACCCGCACAACAGCAAACGCCGTGTTTCTTTGAAAGCCAAGCAGTGCCGTTTTGTGAATGACATTCAGCTGGATTCCATATTGCCCGGCCAGGCAACGGTTCACCCTGGGCTGGCCAACCTGCGGGAATATTTTTCCTTCCCGGATCATTTACTGTTTTTCGAACTGGGCTCGTTGGATCTCAGTCAGTTTGGCCAGGAAATTGATGTCGTTTTTCTATTGAAAAAATCCATCAGCCAAATCGATCCCAACAGTTTCAAACTGAACTGCGTCCCGGTGATCAATCTCTTCAAACAGGTGTTGGAGCCCTTTTCAGTCGTGGCCGGGAAGCAGGAGTATCTGCTCAGCGCCGACCAGTTCCGACACCCCGTGACCGAGGTGGTTGCGGTGGACCAGATCCGCTTGCAGGGCGTAGACGGTCGTACGCGGGATCTACCACCCCTCTACGGCTCCACTGCCGATATCAGCGACGGCTATTGGCTGGCGCGTCGTGAACTCAGTCAGGTGGCGTCGGTGCCCGGTACTGAATTTTATCTGTGTTTTGTCGAAGGTCGGTTGCAGGCTGTCGGGTTGCAAACCGCCAAAGCGGCGGGTAAGGCCTGGTGCTGTAACAGGCGGTTACCCGAGCGTTTGGGGATGCACTCGAAGCTGAACATGGAAGGCGCGGGCCCGGTGCAAAGCGGCCGTTTGCTGCGCAAACCGAGCCGTCATTACACACCGGCGCTTTCCGGTGACCGTTCACGGCAACTGGTCATGCAGTTAACTACTCATTTCCAGCCATTCGAAAACAGCGAAATGGGTGTGCGTCGCCTGCGCGATATGCTGCGTCAGCAAACCGATCCGGGCGACCCCGATGCCCAGGCGCAAATCGATGCCATTGTCGGCTTGAATACCCGGCGCGTCACCCGTCGCCTGGGCGATGACCAATGGCGTGGTTTTTGTCATGGCGTGCACTGGCAGGTGAAAGTCGACACCGACCGCTTTGGTCGTGGCAGCCCGTTGTTGTTTGCTCGGGCATTGAATGAATCCATCCAGCATCGTGTACCGATCAACAGTTTCATCGAGCTGGAATTGTTGGAAGAGCGTACCGGTGAATCCCTGTATCGTTGGTTACCGACACCGGGGGCCCTATGGCAAATATAGCGGCAACTATAGCGGAAAAAGTAGCGGCGAATTCACCGGCGGCCACCTCGCCGCTGGATCTGTATCAGCTGGTGCGCCAACACATGCCGGACCAACTGAAAGACACCAATCAAGTACTGGAGCAGTTGGGTCAGCACCTGCAGTTCAGGGGGTATTTGGGGTTCGAACATCCCTCCGGTGAAATCGCCCGTATCGATGCCAGCCGCAAGCCCGTACAGGTGTTTCTGAACCGATTCACCGTGGCCGGTTTGCTCAGCCCATTACCGGAACCTTATTTCCAGTGGTGCTACGACCGGATGCGCTCCGGCGATCAGGCGATGGCATCGTTCTTCGATCTGTTCAACCACCGCATCAACAGCCTGCGGTATGTCAGCCGTGCCCGTCGCGAGCCTGGCCTGGCACCCTTGGCACCGGAGCATTCGGTGCCGGGTCAATTGATGTCGGCGTTCGCCGGTGGACCGGATACCCGTCAGGAAGTGTTCGAAAATTCGCCCATCACCGGTCGCGCCCTCTTGGGTCTGGCGGGCTTGTTGATTTACGGACCGCGCAGCCTGAGTTTGATCCAACTGATCCTTCAGCGCTTATTGAACTGGACCGTTAAAGTAGAAGGCTTTGTCGGCGGCTGGTTGGGGGTGGATGAAGACCAGCGCATTGCATTGGGTCAGCGTAATTCGACATTGAGTGCGGATACCCGGATGGCCGCTCAGTTAGGCAGCCGGGTGTGGGACCAGCACCTGGGGTTGCGCATGGTGGTAACTCTGGACGACCCACGCGAATGCTTCCCTTTCCTGCCGGGGCAAAAACGTCACGATTGGCTGTGCCAGTTGATGCGTATGCTCACCTATTTCCGCTACGACATCGAGTTGAAATTCCAGTTTCCCCGTTCCTGGCGGTCGCTGAAACTCAAGAAGGAGCCGGTCATGCTGGGCTACACCAGTTGGCTGACCACCCGGCCATCACGCACGCCGCCCAACTGGCAATTAACACTGCACATTCCCGCACAGAAGGAGGCCCACTATGAAGCCTTCTAATTATTCGCCTATTGGACAAACCTGGCTGAAGCAGCGTGATGACAACAACCTGTTTCTGCATTTCAGAGCCTGGCTGCCGGATGGCACCGAGGTGGGGGCGGATTACTTCCGGCTGGTTAGTTTCAGCGGACAGGAAGGTATTTCAAACCCCTTCGAATTCCAGTTGGAGTTGCACGCGGACACCGAAACCGATCAAGGCCTGGCGCTGCGCTTCGACCAGATGGTGGGCAGCAAAGCCACAGCGGCGATCAACCTTGCCAGCGCGGAAGATACCGGAGACGAGCGTTTTAAAAAAGCCGTTGGCGGACAGTCTGTCGAAGGCCTGAGCTGTTTCAACGGCATCATCACTGAATTCGGCATGGCGCAACCGGGTGTTTACCAGGCCACACTGAAACCGGCGCTGTGGAAGCTGTCGTTAACCAACCGTTATCGCATGCACAAGCAAATGAATGTGCGTGATGCCATCGCCACGGTGTTGAAAGAACACGGAGTCGATTATTCCGTGGTCTCACTGAACGACAGCAGCAACCCGGCGGTGAGCCGCGTGCAGGACTGGTTACAGGCGGGCGAATCCGATCTTGATTTCGTGCACCGGCTGATGGGCAAAGCCTATTTGTTTTATTACTTCGTGCAGAGCGGCAACAGCCATCAATTGGTGCTGGCAAACCAGGCGACCTATCCGAATGTGTTGGCCCATGACGAGCCCCTGCGTTACTGCTACACCAACATAGAGGCGCTGGCGCAGGAACAGGAAACCACCATCACCCAGTATCAATACAAGCAGACGTTGAGCAGCAGCGCTGTGGAAGGGGTGTTCACCCGTCAGGAAAACGCCTGGGAGCAGGATCAGGTGGCGCGTTATCAAAGCTTCGACGCCAAAGATGAAGTTCAACCCGGCACCCTGCCGTTTTCCTACTACCGCATCTATCAATACGGCGTCAGCCATGAAGAGGTGCAACGCCATGTGCGCGATCAGGCGGACAGGCTGCAGACCTCCGCCACCAGTTTTTCCGGTGCCAGCCATTGTGCGCTGTTCCACAGCGGCCATCAGTTCAAGGTAAGCGCAGCACTGGGGACGGACCAGGAACCGCATGTCGTTCGCCCAACGCTGGAAGACAAATCCTTTGTGCTGACTCAGGTGCAACACCAGTGCTCGCTTGATGGCGGCTATCAGAATTCGTTCCAGGCCACCGAGGCCAGTGGCCTGATCACGCCTTTCAGCCTGCAGGACACTCACCAGGGCAGCATACTCGCGCGTGTGGTCGGACACGACCAACCCCAGGACTGGCGCTACTACGAGAAAACCAATTTCGACCCGCAATCCTCCACCGTCAGCGATGCCGACGCGCAACCGGTACGCACCCAGATCAAAGGTGTGCAGGTAGTGTTTTCCACCGATGCTGGTGAAAGCGATGTGGTGTGGATCAAGCTCGCCCCGCACATGCAGACCGTTCCCGAAGTGGGCGTTATGGTGTGGGTATCGCGCGCCAACGATGAATCCGAACTGCCGGAAATTCAGAGCATCGTGCAGAGCAACGGCAATCGCGTGGTGATGCCCTCGGGTTGGACCGCCAACACCAACGTCGGCAGTAATTACTCCACCAGTTACGGCGACAGCAAAGGTATCCGCTTCGGCGCCTTTTCCAATGCCGATTTGAACAGTGCCGTAAACCGCGTAGAAGGTTTTTATCAGAGCGGCCACAAACAGTCGGATTTTCCAGGCAGCCGGGACTGCGATGGCGACAAGTTCAAAGACGTGAGCTATTCCCAGGGTGGTGGTTACAGCTATTCAACCTCCGAGAACGGCGCCGACGGGCTGCTGAGCCAGAGCGAATCCTACGGTTGTAACTACAGCTATTCCGAAGGTGCCGAGGTATGGTCGAAGTCGAAATACGGTTATACCCGCAACGAGTCCGAAGTGGGCGATACCTACAACAAGTCGCTGACCACGGGGCGCAGCGACAGCTACAGCACCGCGAACGGACCGAGCTACAGTGAAAACACCTTCAATGGCAAGGTCGATTCCGTCACCACCCACAACGCCGACGTCACTTCGACCACCACGATCAACACCACCCAAACCTCCACCTCGGTAACGAACAACGCCATCTCGTTGAGTGCCACCGGGTCACAAAGCAACTCTTCCGCTTTGGGAGCTGGCAACAATAACTCCGCGACCGGAGTAACAATGAACAACTCCATCACCGGCATTCAGAACGACAATTCCGCTGTCGGTATGCAGTTAAGCAATTCCGCCGTCGGTATTCAAAACAACAATTCCGCTGTGGGTATTCAGGTCGCCAACTCAGCCACGGGCGTCTCGGTGAATAACTCCACCACCGGGGTTCAAACCAGCAATTCCGCCCTGGGTGTGCAAATAGCGCAGTCGGCCACCGGTGTCACCATGAATAACTCCGCGACCGGATACAGCCTGAGTTTATCGGCCACTGGAGCGGCCCACTCCATCAGCGCCACAGCGGAAACTTTGAACATCAGTGCCACGGCGCTGTCGCAAACCATCAACCTGGTGGGCGGCGGTTTGTCTTACCAAAACAAATCGTTGGAAGTGGAATCGCTGGCCGGGTGCAGCCTCACACTACTGGGCGCCATCAAGGTGAGTTTATGAGCGCGAGAAAACCGTCACTGAAAATTGTGAAACCCTTGACGCTCGGCATCATGCAGCGGCCCTATTTACTGGGTGGAAAGTCATATCTCTCCGTCACCAGCCTGGCGTTTTTCCCGTTGGGAACCAATACGCCCTTGCTGCTGCCGGAACACGAGCAGTGGGAGAAACTCGCCGAAACATTGGGGCAGGGCACTCTGATTGACGAAGCCATGCCGAAAACCAAAGGCGAGGTTCTGCTCGCCGGGCATGCTTACGCACCCGAGGGTGAACCCACAAGGCAGCTCAAGGTTCGGTTGCAAATGGGCGAAGTCGATAAAACATTGACCGTGCTGGGCGATCACCACTGGTCCCTGGGTGTTTTACCTTCGCTCCGCACCAGTCGACCCCAGCCTTTCGTTTCCATGCCGTTGAATTATCAACGGGCTTATGGCGGCGAGCGCTTCAAGAAAAACCCTCAAGGCTGCGGGGACATTAACACCTGGCGGCAGCTCTTCAGCGGTGCCAACCAAGGGCCGTTACCGAATGTGTGCTACCCGGGTGAGAACCCGGCACCGGGTCGGCGTCCGCGCCAGCCCGCAGGCTTCGGCCCAATCGCACCGGACTGGGCACAGCGCCGCCCCCTGGCCGGTCGTTACAACCAGAAATGGCTTAAAACCGAGGCGCCGGGCTACCCCTCCACTCTGGACCCACGCTTTTTCAACATGGCTCCGGCAGACCAACAACTGACCGGCTTTATAAAGGGCGGCGAGACTTACACACTCGAAAATCTCCACCCGGAAAACAGTCAACTCAGCGGCTGTTTACCCAAGCTGACCCAACGGGCCTATGTACAATTGGACGACGGTGCCCTCAACGAACTGCCCATGAACCAGGACACCGCCTGGTTCTACCCGGACCTGGACCTGGGCGTTGTCATCGCCCACGGTTCCCAACCCATCAACGACAGCGACGGGTTGGACGTGCGCGGCATCATGCTCGCCTGGGAACACCCCGGCCGTCACCGTGGCGACGACCACTATCGAAACGTCTATCGGTTAAGAACCGACCCGGCAACGGCACCGGCACAAGTATTCAACGAAAGTCAATTGACCGGCCTGCCAGCCAGCCCGTTGCATTTGGAAGGCACCGAACCGGAGGCACCGTCTCCCCGGTTGCAGGCACTGGCGGACGAATTGGGCATAGACGCCGTCGAGATTCAACAATCGCAGGCCGAAAACCGCGTGCTGCCACCGTTGAACCCGGCCGCACTCGCCTCCGGCAATTTCGACATGTCCGCCATGCTTGCCACCGTCGATGAAAAAATGAAAAGCCTGGAAGCCGAAGGCAGGCAAAAACAGGAAGCCCTGAAAGCGGAACTGGCCGACAAAATCCCCGAACGGGCACCGGCATTGCCTGTCGATGCAGCGCTGCAACGCATCACCATACCGCTGATGGAAGCACGACAATTAACCGACCTGGCCGCGCAGGTGGAAGACCCCGAACTGAAACAACGCCTGCTGGAAACCCTGCCTAAATTGGTGGAGCAACAACGCGCCGCGCGCCGTATCGCCAGGGAAAGCCAATGTGCGCCGGTCAGTGAGGAAGCCGCGACGGCCCTCGCCGACTGGCTGCGCAACGCCCTGCGAAACCAACAGGATTTAACAGGCCTCTGCCTGGCCGGAATACAGATCAGCGATATGGATTTTCGCGGCGCGAACTTCAAAGACATGGTGCTGGACCAAGCCGGATTCAGCCGCTGCCGCTTCGACGGTTGCGACCTTTCCGGCACCTGCTTTATCGGTGCCAGGTTCGAGCAGTGTACCTTCAATGGTGCCAACTTAAGCCACACCAACTGGGCCTTGGCGCGACTGAACAAAGTGGAAGCCCGGGCAAGCAAACTGCAACAGTCCCATTGGCACGACGCTCACGCCAGGGATTGCGACTTCAGCGACAGCCACTGGGACGACGCCCTGCTCACGGAATTCCACGCTCAATACAACCGTTTCAACGGTACGGTATTGGACCGCTCCCACTGGATAAAATGTCATCTGACCCGCACCGAATGGCGCGGCTGCCATGCCAAGAGCGCCGCCTGGTTGGACAGCAGCCTGCACAGCGCCGACTTTACCGAAGCCCATTGGGTGGAAACCGCCTGGCTCAACGTTAAAGCTCGCCATGTTAAGTTTGACCGGGCCGAATTGCACAAAGTATTCGTCGGCGGCGAAAGCGTACTTTCGGGGGCTTCTTTCATCGAATGCCAAGCCGGCCAAACCGGATGGCGCAACAGCGACTTCACCGGCGCCATTTTCAACGACGCCCACTTCAAGGAAAGCGACTTTGGAATGACAACACTCGCCGAGTGCCAATTCCAAAACACCTTCCTGCAAAGCTGCATCCTGATGAAAGCCGATGCCAAAAAAGCCGACTTCACCGGCAGCAACTGGTACCAAAGCCTGGCCCGGAAAATGAACCTGACCGAAGCAACACTGGTCGACGTGCAACTGCACCAAGTGGACCTCACCGAGGTGCTCCTCACCGATGCCCACATTCGTCGCTGCCAACCGGCCATTAGCCAACCCGAGAACCAAGAAGAGGCCGCCGCATGACGTTGGACGATTTCAAAAATGACCTTAATCGAGGCAAGCCCTTCAACCAATGTGTATTCGAAGGACTCTCCTTCGAAGGCCTCCAGGTGGAGCAGGCCATTTTCCACCATTGCCGGTTCATCAACTGCCACTTTCAGGGCAGCCGATTCAAACAGGCCATTTTTTTCCAATGCGAATTTCCCAAGGCCGACTTCCGTTCCTGCGATCTGGAAGGCAGCCAGTTCGCCCAATGCCAGTTAAATGAAAGCCGCTTCGACAAGCTCAAAGGCCGAGAAATCGGCTGGACTGAAAGCAACCTTTCACACGCCACATTCGACAGCGCCCAACTGGAACGGTGCCACTTCGTAGACTGCAACCTGAGCGGCAGTCATCTGGTCGGCTTGAACGCAAAAGGCACCGCTTGGAGCGGCTGCAACCTAAACCACAGCGATTGGCGCGACGCCCGGTTGAACAACGTCGCCTGTTTCGAAATGGATTTTTCAACCCTGGATCTCACCGGCATCCAAATTACTCAGGGTCTACTGATCAAGAGCCGATTCAAATCACAAAACCTGGCCGGTATAAAACTCTACCGCTGCACCCTGACCGACAGCGACTTTGAACAAGTTGACCTGACCGGCGCCTACTGCGAAGAAAGCAACTTCGCCCAGTGCCGTTTCACACTCTGCACGCTCAACAAAGTTCAAGCCATACACGGCCTCTTTCTGGAAGCCAGTCTGACCGGCTGCGAACTGAAAAACGCCGACCTGACCACCACCATTTGGAAAAAAGCCAAGGTCACCCGCTGCGACTTCTCAGGCAGCCGCATGGAAAAAAGCCACTGGGTTCAAGCCACCTTGACTGACAGTGATTTCAACCATGTAGATTTCCTGCTGGCGGACTTCAGTTACGCCCACGCACAAGACTGCCGCTTCACCCGAGCCAACTTCAAACGCGCCAACCTCCACTGCGCCACCATCAAAGACGGCCAGTTGAACAAAGCCAAAACACGCCGAGCCTTCGACACAGACAAAAAACGCGCCGAAGCCGAAGCCCCTGCCATGCAAAAGGAGCAAGCCGCATGAACAACGAACTCCGCTTCTTCCCCCAAGCCGCCGACAACGTCGAGCTGATCACCACCCATGTAACGGCTGCAAAGGGCGACGCATTCACCCTCGCCAACGGTGTAACGGCAAAAACGGCCGTATCCTGCCTTGTCACACCCATAGAAGGCGACATCGTTTTGGTGTGCAACAGCAAAAGGGCCGGCGCCACCATCATCCAGATACTCTCCCGAACTGAAACCGCAGATTTGAAATGCAACATCCCAGAAGGCCGCGCCTTCCGCCTGCAAGCGGAACAGATCAGCTTGGTCGCGAAAGAAAAAACGGAAATCAGCGCCGGACGCGACGTTGAAATAAACGCCCTCAACAGCCTCAGCATCAATAGCCGCCAGATGCTGGTCCACCTCAGTGAAAGCCTGATTCAAACCGCCAAACACTGCCTCGGCCACTTCACCGATTGGGCGGTACAAGCGAAGCATTTGATTCGAATGCAGGGGCATCGGCAGCTGATCACAGCGCGGAAAGAAATCAAGATCGACAGCGATATTATTCATATGGGGTAGGGCCCTCTCCCTAACCCTCTCCCAGGGGGAGAGAGAAAAAATCGCAATCAAGCTAAAGGACACTCACTCATGTTCGCATCAACACAACTCGTCGCCATGATGTTCGGCTTCCCCGACGTCTGCAAAGTCCTGGTAGGACCGGTCCTAGTACTGATCCCATTTCCAAACTTCGCCATGACCATCGTCAGCATCCCGAACAACCTGAAACACTTCATGGCCGCCGGCCCCGTCCACAACCTGCTCACATCAGGCACCATCAGCAACGGAGACGAAGGCGGCATCGCCATGGGGGTGATATCCAACATCATCATCGGCCCCAGCCGTTACGTATTAGGCAGCTTCAAAGTCATCCACGGCATCGCACCCGCGTCACGCCACACCTCCCTGACGCTGGGCAACAGTATGAACACAATCGCCATCGTTATCGTGCCCAGCCCTACTCGGACGGCTTTGTTTGGTTAGCTTGGGTGGCTGGGTGGGGGGGCTCAAGTTCCAAAGTTCGCTGTGGGTTTGGTGCTAGTGGTTCGCACCGGCTGCCTGGTAGGCCCGTCAAGGGTCGGCATTAACCCATCCATGGGGCCTGGACCGCAGCGTCCTGCTGCGGACCCCCCTTGACGGGCCTACCAGGCATCCGGTGCTTGGAATTGCCAGCGAACTTTGGAACTTGAGCACGAAGTCCGTCGCCAACAAATACAGAACTGCAGGATAAGGATGAGAACCGGAACATATACGAAGTGTTGGATAGGGCTAGCGGCGGGTGCCGGGGGGTGTCTCTAAGGGGAAGTCCGCAGCATGGATGCTGCGGTCTAGGCTCCATGGACGGATTCACGCCGACCCCTTAGAGACACCCCCCGGCAACCGACGCGGGTTCAACCACAGTAAAAAAGGACCAAACCAATGAAGCGGCTAGCAAGCACCCTAATAGCGTTAACAGTAAGCCTCCTAACCTCAGGCTGCGCACTGTTCTTCGTACCGGGCACGGACCTGCTCAGTATCAGGGTGATCAGTCAGCCACAGGCCAACCGAAACACCGCCACCGCATTGGATGTTGTATTGGTTTATCGCAAAGACCTGTTGCCGCAACTGCCCGACAACGCACCCGACTGGTTCCAGCAGCGCAACGCATTGATCGGGAAATATCAGCCGCAGCTCGAAGTCATCTCACTCGAGCTGCCGCCCGGCGACTTAATCGAAGAACTGCAGTTGAGTCAACGCCAGATGCAAGCCAGAGGAGTCGTACTCTATGCCAACTACCTCGCACCACAGGCACAGCATCCCATCAACGTCACCGGCTTCGAATTCCTCGAGGTTACCTTGGAACCGGAAACAATCACAACCAACGAATTGGGCTTAACGGGGTTACTAAAATGACACTATCACTGGCTCAAACCAACCCAGTACTCTGGCACGAAGGCATGCTGCTCGCACCGCAGCATTTTCAACAAAACGACATCTACTGGAACCACCAACTGTGCCGCACCATGGCACAGCTCCAGCCCTATTATTGGGGTATTTTGGAACTCGTACTCAACAAACAAGCCTTCGACGACAAAAAAGACCCCCGTGTCGAAATAACCCGGCTCTCCGCCGTCATGCAGGATGGCACCCACGTCCAGATCAACGAAGCCACCGAGCCCGGCATGCTCACCTGCCCGCTTGAAAACAGCGAAGCCCTCAACGCCAACAAACCCGCCATTCTCTACCTCTGCGTCCCTTACCGCCTAGAAGGCGCCGCCAGCCATAACGGCGTGGTTCAACGCTATGTATCAGCGCCTGAAACCAGCGCCGTCGACGAAGCCTCCGGCGAAGGTCGTGTACAGGTGTTGCGCATGAGACCGAATGTACAGATCAGCCTCGAAAAACTCGGCAATCATTATTGCATGCCCTTATTGATCATCCGTAAGGACGTCGCCAAAAAACCTTACGACATCACCGCCTACCATCCGCCCTTACTGCGTATGGGCGCGGGGGATTTCCAAGGTGCGCGCTCCATACGGTCACGCATCGAACGGTTGGTCGCCAGCTTGCGGGAAAAAGCCGTACAACTGGCGAAAACCAAAACCGACCAGCGCCAGTTTCTGTATGCACTCACCGCGTCTTTGCCGCAATTGGAAGTGCTGGTTCAGGAGCCCGGCAGCCATCCGTTCGAACTGTATCAGGCATTGGCGGTATTGCTTGGCCAAGCCAGCGCGCTGACCGATAGCCCGGTTCCCCCGCGAGTGGACGCCTATGAGCATGAAAACCCCGGTCGGTGTTTTTATCGACTGCTCGATATGCTCGACGACCTGGTGGCTCAGGTTATTATCGAATTCGAATTCAGGGATTTCAGCCGCACCGAAGAAGATCATTTCCGCCTGCTGATCGAACGCGACTGGCTGCTGCAACCACAGGAGGATCTACTTATCGAAGTCGTGCCCGGGCCGGGGCAAACCTTCGCCGAGGTCGAGCAATGGTTGCACAACGCGCGCATCGGTTCCGAACCCATGTTGCCCACTCTGGTAAACCAACGTTCCTCCGGCGCCCAGGTTGAACGCCTCACCGATACGCAGCGTTACCGATATAACCAAAACGGTAACGCGCTGATGTTCCGGCTGCGCAACCGAACCTTCAAAGACCAAAAAGTCATTCAACCCAACCAGCCATTGAGCATTCGCAGTGCCGGTCGGTTGGAGGCGCCCGAACGCATTATTCTCTACATCATTCACAATGGGGAAATCGACGGATGACCACGGCCGCTCCCGAACGGAGCACGGCCGCTCCGGCCGCGAATGATTTCATGTTGCTCGACATGTTCTTGTCGGCCTATGACGCCATACGCGAAATTCGGGACGGCCTCGAACAAGGGGACAATAGCCTGGGTGAGGGTGGCCTTGACCATCGTTTGGATGCCTTGAGCCAGCAATTGAAGTCCCGTATCGAACATGCCACCCAGGTCAGCGATCAGAGTGAACATCTGCAGGCGGCGGTCGCCCGGCTTCGTTATGCGCTGGTCGCCCTGGTCGATGAGCAGTTCGTTTACAACGTGAACAGCCTGAAGGATCAGATCTGGACTCAGTATCTGGTCGAGGAGCAGTTTTACGGTACCTCACTGTCCGGTAGGGATTTGCTGGTCGCGATGGACAGCCTGGTGGACGAAGTCTGGAGCGAGTCGCTGATATCGCAAATGGCACTGATCTACATGATGGTGCTGCAACTGGGTTTTCGTGGCGAGCTGCGTGAAGAGGAGGATCTTCTCCGCCGTAAATACACAGCGCTGAAAACCCTGGTGGTCGGCAATACGCGTGAAACAGGCAGCGCAACACAGGCGTTCACCCAGGCCTACGCCCATAACATAGAAGTGGGTACCCCTCAGCGTTTGGCGCCTCTGTCGCGTTGGGTGAAATACATGGTGTTGTTCACCGGGCTCTATCTGGCAGCGGCCTACGGTGTATGGATGGTGCTGCTGCAGGATTTCAAAGGGTTGGGCGGCGCATGAATATGCTCGGGTTCTTCCTGTTGGTGGCTTTTATCGGATTGGTTCTGCTGCTCGTTGTCGGGCGGATGATCTTCCGTGCACGACTGCCGAAACTGCCGTTCAAGGTGCCCACCTGGGCGGATTTCCGCGGTGGCAACGCGAACTGGCCGGATGTGAAAGGGCTGCTGTCCCGGCTGAAAGCCCGCTCCAATACCCGCTATGGTGTGCCCTGGATTATGGTCATTGGTGAACCCGGAAGCGGTCATTCCGGTGTGGTGGGGGCGGCCGTCAAAGGGCAGAATGTCCGGCTGTTGCAGCGCAATACCGGCGCCAAACTCAAGTCGCCGATGCTGAAGGTGCACGACCGTGGGCTGTTGTTGGATATGGAGCTCAGCTCCAAAACGGATTGGCGGTCCGCACTGGTGGATTTATTGAACTGGCGCTCAGAGCGCCCGTTGGATTCATTGATTCTGATGATCTCCGCCAAGAGTCTGATGGATGCCAACCCGGGGCGGATCAACGCCTTGGCACGTCAGCTGTATTATCAGCTCTGGTCGTTGCAGAAACACCTTGAATTTATCATTCCCATTTATCTGCTGATTACCGATGCCGATGAAGTGCCGGGTTTTCGCGCGTTCTGGCAGTATCAGGAAGAGTATCACGGTCAGTTGTTCGGTTGGTCCAGCCCCTACGGTTTGGAAGCACGATTCAAACCTGAATGGGTCGGCACCGCCATGGATGCTATTCAGCAGCAGCTCTATCGTCTGCAAAGCCAGGCCATGGCTGCCGGAAAAAAAGTGGAAGACGCGGATGATTTTGTGCTTTTTCCGAAAACACTGGCCCGGTTGAAAACAAACCTGACCAAGCTCTCCGGCATCCTGTTTCACGAAACGGTCTATGAAACCGGCGCTTCAGTGCGCGGGCTTTATTTATGCGGCCGAATAACGGCGGATGCCGACCCCGTATTCCTGAAGGATCTGATCGACAAAAAAATCTATCCGGAGCGGAACCAGGCGAGACCGCTGCGTCAGGGCGCGCTTTCCCGGAATACGCTGATCAGGCGGCTGCAGTGGGGCACTCAGGCATTGTTCGCGGTGCTTTTTCTGTCGCTGTTCGTGACCTCGTCGCAACTGAAAGGTGATATTCAAACGCAAACCAAAGCCATGAATGAAATGCGTACCCTGGTAAACCAGCGTGGCTCGGCCGAATCAAACGGTGAGGTGGGCATGAGTTGTCTCACCTCCGATCAGTTTTATTCACTGGTGCGTTACATCGGCGAAATCAAGGCGGCCCAGTGGTATTGGAACCTGCCGCCGTCCTATCCGATTTTCAATGCCCACGGCCCGGCCGAATTGTCCTCCCGCTTCCTGGCCGACCAGGTGATGGAAAACATGGTGCTGCCCACTCTGAAATGCACCCTGGAAGCCCGATACAGAACTGTTGCCCACCAATGGCCGTTGTCACTGAGCGAACCCATAGAGCTGGCCGAACAGCGCTGGACAACCCTGATGCAGAACCTGACCGATCTGGGTCGTCAGACCGCCAATTTCAAGCGAATTTCACAGCCGCCCGCTGTGATCAGCGCAGACAACGAAGAAGGCATTCGCACCATGGCCGCCTTCGCAGAGCTGATTGAATATTTATTCGAGGAGCCGCTGTCCAAGACCTATCTCGGGCAGGATAGGGCGCTCTATCATGCCTTGCTGCAAGTCGATTTCACCGAGCACGATACTCTGCGCAAACCGTTGAACTTCGACGAACGGCTGGCGACGTTGGTTCCCGCCTTAACCAGCGAGTTACGCAACCTTCATTTGAAACGCAGTCAGGAAGGTATGGCTATTCTTGATAATCTGGTGGGTGATCAAGCCGCCCGTAGTGAAACCCGTGTGTTTCGGGATTGGCATAACTACGTACTGAATACCTGGCTGCACAGCACCTACACGCAAAATCATTGCGAGGAATTAAGTACCCGACTCCAGCCCGTCGTGAAGCTCTGGCCACTGCCCGGTAGTAGTGAGTGGGCAACCGAGCTGGACATGGCGCATTGTTACCAGCCCGTACTGGCTAATTTGTCCATTGTCAGTTGGGCGGGGCAGTCAATCGTGCAGCGTGACCAAGGGCGTCTGAACTGGAGCGATGAGTTTGAGTTCGAACTGCAAGCGATAAAGAAACTGGCCGAGCTGGATTTCATGGCTATTGAAGCCGACGGCAAGCTTGATTGCGACGCTCGGCTGCTGGCCACCTGGAACCATCCACCCGTGGATGCCGCCGTGCACCATCTCAGCGAATATCAGACCTATTTGGATGAACAGGCCCAGGCGGCTATAGAAGCAGGGCAGGTCGATAACGATCCGCTCTATGTGAAACTGGGCAATCGCCAGATGCGTCACTTGATTAACAACAGCATCGGACGCGCCATGATGATACCGGACCAACCGGTACTCAAGCAGCAGGAATTGGCGAACCAGAGTTACGCCTTCAAACGCGCATTGGACAGCCTGGTGGTGTTGAATGGTTTGTTTGATCAGGTTTTGGGCAGTGAGGTCGATGATGTCTGGCAGGGCTGTGTTGATCTTTACGCCACCGAGCATCTGGCCGTACTGCAAAGCCTTTCCGCCGATGCTTTCCAACTGGCGACCGGCCCCGTGACCGAAGTGGAACCCAATCCTTTGTTCCCATCCTTGAAAGACGCCCCGACCATTGCCGCCTACTTCCAGGACCAGATCGACAGAGTGCAATGGCTGGCGGACTTGGCCGCACCCTACAGCCAATGGTTGGGAGCGCCAGTCAGCGGAACCGATAACCGCCCGGCGCGCTTCTGGCACAGCACCCTGTCGGAGTTGCGGCGTTTGCTGATATTGAAAGACCCGAAAAGCGACGCTCAATTACTCAACGACTTTTTGAATCAAACCGTCGCGTCTCTGACCTACGACAATTGCCGCGAGCAGGTCGCTACCCTGAGCACATCGAGCTCGGCCATTAACCTGTTCGCCCAACGGCAGGTTGAACTGGCCCGTCAGGCACGGCAGGCGTGCGACAACCGTATCGACCTGCAGGCACGGCGGAATTATCTGGCGCTGTACCGTGATTACAACGCCAAGCTGGCCGGGCGCTTCCCCTTCGCGGATCTTGACGCACCCGATGCCTCACCGGCGGATGTGCAGCAGGTGTTCGACACCTATTCAAAGGTACGCCCCACTCTGATTACCTGGGCCGACACCCAAAGTGAATCGGTCAAACAATTCATTGCCGATCTGGACGAAACCCAGACATTAATGGGGTATTTAATCCAGGAGGGAGAAACCCGACCGCTCAATCTCAGTTTCCAGTACCGGGTGGCTGCGGCTGGCAGTCCGGGCAGTGAACAGGTGGTGCGTTGGACATTGAGCAACGACATCGAGGAGGTGTTTTACCCCAATGGCGGCAGTCAGTTGAATTGGCAGTCCGGCGAGGCGATGAGCATCAGTCTCGACTGGGCGCGGCGTTCGCCGTTCGTCCCTCGTGTGGACAGCACCCAACCCACACTGACCGTGAACAACAGGGTAGCCAGTTTCCGCCAGGACGGGGACTGGGCCTTACTCAGATGGGTGCGCCAGCACCGCGATTCGGCCTTCCCCGTCAGCAATCGTTTAACGTTGCGGTTTCAAGTACCGGTAACA
Organism: uncultured Saccharospirillum sp.; assembly: GCA_965652395.1. Lineage (GTDB taxonomy): Bacteria > Pseudomonadota > Gammaproteobacteria > Pseudomonadales > Natronospirillaceae > Saccharospirillum. The sequence goes on from CBFGUW010000040.1 coordinate 35,380, forward strand.
ACCACCAGCCCCACGGATACGATGGCCGGTGACGCTTCGTCATCCACCAGTGTATTGCGCTTGGGCGTTGGTTTTCAGCATCAGGACAGCCAGAGCCAGCAATGGGTGCCATTGCTCTGGCCGAAATCATTTCCACGCCAGGCCCCCGGGTTAATTTAGGAGTGCGCATGATGGACAACATGCCTTTGGCAGACCAGTTGGAGCAGCAAACCGGCGTCAGTTTGGCGGCACTCCTTGCGCCGATTGAAGAAGAGCAGCGTGCGGGTGTTAATGTGCGCAGCAACGGCGTGTTTCACGCCATTCAATCCGCCCGCCGTGCCGACGACCCCACCCTGCCCATGGGCCAGTGGGAACACGACCTGAAACAGGCGGACTGGGATGAAGTGGTCGCCGTTGCCACCCAGGCGTTGCAGGAAAAAACCAAAGACCTTCAACTCGCCGTCTGGCTGCTGGAAGCCCAGATTCATCGCTGGGGCCTTGCCGGTATCGCACCCACGGTGTTGTTGATACAGCAGTTGTGCGAAGAGTTTTGGGAAGAATTATACCCACCGGTTCGCGAGGGCGACCTCGAATACCGCGTGAATATTTTCCGCTGGGTCAATGAGAAATTACTGACGCCCATCAAGCTCATCCCCCTGACCCGATGCGACCGCAAAAACTATGGTTGGTCCGACTGGGAAGTGGCGCAACGCAACGACCAGTTGCGAGCGCAAATGGTCAACGAAGCCCAAATAGAAGGCGCCACCCTGGGGGATATTCAACAGGCCTTCGCAGGCACCGATACCGACTTTCTGGAAGAGCAACATCGCGTGCTCACCGAAGCCCTGGACGCGCTCTATCACCTGAACGACTGCCTCGACAGATACTGCGGCGACGAAGCGCCCTCACTCGGCGCATTGAGCGGACTACTCTCCGACATCCGTCGCCTCAACGACAGCGAACTGGACCGGCGGGGCTACCGGTTCCAGGGCGCCGACAGCGAAGACCAGAGCAGCGCCTCCTCTCATTCCGACGGTTCCGTTCCCGGCGGCGTTGGCGGCAACGGCGGTGGTTCAGGCCCCATTACCAGCCGGGCGGATGCTTACCGACACCTCGCCACCGTCGCGGATTATCTCAGCCAGATAGAACCGCACAGCCCGGTACCGGCACTGCTGAACCGCGCTGTGGAATGGGGAAATATGAGCACCGCCGAGTTGTACCATCAGCTGTTCATCGAAAGCCAGGGGCAGCTGAATATTTTTGATTTGTTGGGCATAGCCGCGAGCGAGCGTTAACACATGGAAAACAAACCCAGACCTCCGTCTAAACGGCTCGAAGCTATCGAGAAAAAAAGACTCGAAAAAGTCAGAAAAGACCTTCCGCAAGACCTCAGCCATTTCGGTGTGGACTTTACATCGCAGGTAAAGGAAGCCATGGAGGGCGGCGGCAAGCTGCCGAAGGACCAGCGCGATGATGTCGGGGATAACCTTAAGAAACGCAAGCTCAGCGGCAAGTCGCTATCGGATGTATTGCCGAAATCTTTCGTCTCCCAGATTGAAGACCGCTTCAACGACAAAGGCGTCTCTCAACTGGATGGGCGGAAAAAAGTAAAGACAAATGAAGAGTACGAAGGGAACATGTTTACGTCCACCTACGTTAACCCTCCTTCAGGCCTGGGCAGTGAGAAAGACATTCCCATGCCCTCCAGCCCCCGCTCGACACACTTAGATACCGGAGAAGCTCACAGAGCGCATACCTCCCCATTTTCGTTGGCTGGGTTGGCCACCAACAACACCAAAACGGTATGGACACCACAATGGGCCAATATAGGGCTGGACACGCGTTTGGAGAAAGCCGCATTGCAATCAAAGAAAGGAGGCAATGAAGTCGTCCACTTCCGCTTCGATACCGACAAACGGTCGACGGTCGGGATAGTGGAGAAAAACAAAAAGGGCGGGTTTTCATCCATGACCATGCAATACCAACGACGGCCCGAAGGTGACAAAAAATAAAGGGGGTTGCTATGAGCCTTGCTGTTAATTACGACCAGGACATACCCGCATTTACGCTGGTCGAACCCGTCCAGGGGGAGTTCCAAGTTCGTGAGAGCCCGAATGATATTCCCCTGGATACCCACGAATTGGCCAAGCTTGATCGTGAGCGGGAATACATCACTCTGGACGAACGATTGCCACTGATGGAGTACCTGCGCAGTGGCTGGAGCCAACGAAAAAACAATCCCGAACCCGAAGCGCTGAAGCATTGGGCCAACCTCGCCGAATGGCTGTGCGATTGGGCGTTGCTTGCCGAAGTGGCTGACGCCGGGCTCGCTCTCAACAACCTGAGCCAGGCTGCCTTCATTCAGCAGGCTGTTCTGGCCCACTGGCAGGCGACTGATTATCAAGGTGCACTCGATATTACTCTAAAGCGTTTATTGTCGGCACCGGGTGACACCAAAACGGCGGCGTTACGGGAAAACATTAATGGTTGGATCGACTATTCCAATCGCGTCTGTCAGGGTTCTTTCGAAAGCCTTGCTCTGGATGAACTTATCCTTGAGCCATTGGGGCATCATCACGCCCGCAGTTATCTCTGGCAATACTTGGGTTCCAACATCTCAGAACTGTGTTGCCTGCCCAATTATTCAAGCCAGGAGGATTGGCACGACTGGCTTGCGGAAGAGACCCGGCGACCGGGTAAAACCACCTTTGCCGTATTGCATGCGAGTTATGGTTTTATCGGCGTTGTCAGCCTTTACCAATATCAGGGAAGTGGCTTTTTTTACTATTGGATAGGACCGGATTTCCAAGGCCGGGGGTACGGGCCGAAATCGGTACGAATGCTGTTGCAACATGCCGCTGTCACGGCGGGTCTGGATTGTTGTTTCGCCCAGGTTTTTCGCCATAACCAGCCGTCGATCAAAGCCCTGGAGTCCCTCGGTTTTCAGCGCCTTGTTTTCGAAGCGCTGCCGCCATACGGCAACGAATATTACTACTATTTGGGGCCGCAAGAGCCCGAGGCACTGTTAAGGCGTCATCTTCAGGCAATGCTGGAGTTTGTCGCATCGGACAAAGTCATTGTTTGAGTCATTTTGGAGGAGGCACCATGGAATTAGACGCTAGCACGGAAAAACGCGGTCGATCACACTCCGTCTCATCCGGCCCGGTTCATCCCTACGACCGGATAAGACAGCGGGTCGCAAAGATGAGTGATTCGGAGCTGGTGCATCACGGTGCCGAATTCCGACGGAGGATCGACGAGTTTTACAGTGGCGATTCCATCGACAAGGCACGCTCGGAGGGTCGGCTGGTGTACCGATCATGGCCCGCGCAAAAAAACGCGACCGCCGATTACGGAGACCTCTCGAACCCCAAGCACTACACCAGCGGCTATGGCAGTTTGGAAACCACCCGCGACCCCAAGGCATTTCGCCGACAAAAAGAGGCATTCAAGCGAGGTGACAGCGAGGACCCCTTAAGTTCCGCGCCGGCCACATTGCTCAGCAAGGACGCCTCCACGCCGGACCCATTGTGGTCCGGCAGCGGGCCCGGCATGGTCGCCTCGCTGTTACCCGAGGAGTTCTATGTCGAGTTTGACGCCATCAACCAGAGGACCAAGCACAGCACCGCCTCCAAAACGCTCTCGAGCATGGGTAAGAAATTGCGCGCCGAAGTCACCCGGCCCGATCTGTTCGACAACAAGGATCTCAGCTCCGGGATAATGACCATAGGGGGCAAAACCCGCCGCTTTGGCAAGCCGTCGATGAGAGACAACGACCCAACTTCCGACAAGGTCGATCTGAGACAAAACGCGATCCACTATCAAAGCTTCATGGCCGCTCAAGGAGGGCAGCAAACGGAAATCCATAACGAAATGGCCGTCAAATTCCGAAGTACCGGTGTTTTCGCACCGGCGCTTGAAATGGTGGAGCGTGAGGTTCCGCAGACTAGAACGGTACCGCGCTTTTCATTGGGGTCACTGTCGTTCGGTTCGAGGACGGTTCCGGCGGAATCGGTTAAGGTCACCACACCGGAAAATACCGGTCGTGATACTCACGGCCTTGACGCGACCTTGGGTGGTAAAGGTGCGCACCCTGTATTGAAAAAATAAGGAGATTGCCTCATGAGTAACCCTTTTCCAGACATCACCAAGGTGGTAAAGGACAACCCTAAGACCAGCTTGGCCGTTGTCGGTTTCGCCGCGTTGGGCGCCCTGGCTTTCAAGGGTTATCGGCGTTATTCGTCTTCCAAGACCGACACAAAAACCCTTCAACCGACCAGTGGCCACTGGACCGGTACCGACCCTGTTTTACCCGGCCCCTCGACCAGTCATTTGCCGACCGAAACGCGTCGGCCGGTGGAGGATTACCTGACCGAAACGCACATGAACCTGCAGCATGGAAGCTTCGAGACATTTCAGCGCCGCGCCACCGCGCATGAGCATTGGAAATCGACCGAAAACGCCATTCTGGACCAGACCGCCAGCGACCTCAGACGCCCAAGCAGCGCGAATTTTCAATTCAGCAGCCATATGGTGCACAGTGAACGTCGCTTGTTGCACGATCGGGCACAGGAAATGCGCGCCAAAAAAAGTGAATCGGCCGATCAAGAACTGCAAAAGGAAGTCACCCGGATGACAACCACCCGGGCGCAGGGAATGGGCAAGGATTACGACACCCTGACCGACATGATTATTCATGGAAAACAAGGCCCCTTGACCAAGGAGCAATCGGCCCTGGGTGTGGAAGCCACCATTGTCGGTCATCATGTGATGAGGAAAACCGATCTCTACGGGGTGGACAACCCCCGCATGGAAGCCACTCGACCCACAGACCCAAGAACCGGCAAAACCTCCCATGCGACCACCAGCCCGTTCGGTATCGATTTATCGCAAGACCCGGGAACCGCCGAACGGGATAAGTTGGGGCTTCCCGTCATGATGGGAACTTCCGGTTCCGCCTCGGACGTTACCCGGTCCCATCGTTATACCATGGAGGCTTTAAGCAAGGCTGATCCGAGCATTCCGTCTTCGGACTTGTCCGAAAACCGACAGCCCATGAAAGAGCTGGTGTTCCATTGGATGAGGCGTGGAGCACCCATGGCCGGAGTAAGGGACCTGATCAGCAAGAACCAGGAAGCGCATGGGCAGAAGAAAATATCCACACCTCTGCCAACGGCGACACAAACCCATACCTATCCTGAGATCGCCGCGGGTGTCGACCTCACCCTGGATGGGAATTCCACTCACAACCTTCAACGCAGCACGGAACAGGCGAAGGTGTTCATGGCCTCGAAACGGCCCAAGTGAAGGTTATTCCAATCGTGAGCGGCGGTTAGGTGAAGACGACAGCGTCGGCATGGGCCCGGAAGCCCGCGCCGGGTTCAAATCGAACCGAGCCCCAGCCCGGCCCAGGTGCATCCGCTCTTGCGGCCCGGCGGCCAGTTGTTGGCGGGTTTGCACCATGGGTTCCAGCCCGCCGTTCAATCGGCCCTGAATATCCGGCGCCAACTGGTAAGAGAGGATCGCCTGGGCGCGGCTGGAAAGCGGCATATCGATGGTGCCCAATTCATGGTGGCGGGGTGAGCGGCCGTTTTGGCCCCATTGTTCAAGAATGCGGGCGCGGCGGCTGCTTTCTTCCGGGTAGGCCACACCCAGCACTTCCTGCTGGCGGTTGTCCACCCGCATCAGCGAAACCTGATGACGATTATCCCTTAAGCCCAAATGAAAATTCATAAAACACCACCCTGCGCGACGCGACAACGGAACCGGATACCCCAAGTAAAACACATCACAGGAGAATCACAACATGGCCCGTGTATACCAAACCTGGCAGATGGGCGAAGCCCAGGTGCGGCTTGCCATAGTCGACCATGTCGGCATGGCCGACCTGGCCGTGCATCGGGTATCCAACTGGGGCGAGGCCAGAGGGGATGCGCTTTGGTTCATCACCCGCAACCGCGAAGACGCCAATATCTGGATCTACTTCGGTTCACCCGGTTTTTGCGACCTTAAAGTGTGCTTTGTCGAAAACCGGGGCGAAGCGGGATGGCTCAAACCGCATCGACTAAAAGGCCGGCTCTCAGGCTGACAAAGGGAAAAACAACCCTTATTCAGGAAACAACAAAATCTGCAACGAACGCTGCACACCCAGCACCTGCGGAATCTGCTCCTGCTGGAACTGAGCGATAGCCAGAGTTTCGAATGGCCCCGCCACCAATAAATAACGGGTGGTGCCGAGGTTATCCTCCACCTGCACCTGTTTGAAATCGTATTTGTTCGCCGTCAGAGCCAGCGCCTGGGCATCCGCCTCCGCCTGGTGATTATAAAGCCCGATCTGCAAACCGTATTTCTGAGCATCGGTGACGCCAGCCGGAGGCACCAGGCTCGAATAGAGAATGGGCTTATCGGCCGGGGCCGTATCACCCGTGGCACTCTCCAACGCAGCCTCTTCCTTATTGAACCAACCGACCACCGCCTCACCCACGGCCCGTACCGGCTGCGCCATCGACTCCGGCGCCACCGTACCGGCGGCGAACATCACCGCACCGAAAACCAGCACCAACACCACCAAACTGAACTTAGCCAACATGAGTTATCTAACACCGGATTAAAAAAGCCAATATACACGATTTTTTGTTCAGTAAAGCAAAGGCCGGGGAAATTGCGAGGCACGTTATCACAGTGTTTATCAAAGGCGGAACGCACCGTTCCCGCCCCACTTGGCCCACCAGAGACAGTATCCTTTCGGGAACACCCATCCACCCCGAGAGACCGGTATGACTGCTGAGCTGACCGAGCTGGACCGCTGCCTCATCCACCGCGCCATAGAAGACCTGCTGCACACCGCCCAGCACGCCCTGGACGAAAAAGACTACCCAGGCTTCGCCCGGCTGTTCACCGAAAACGGCCGCCTCTACCGGCCCACCACACCAGACCCCCTGGTCGGGCCGGAAGCCATTTTGGCTTCCTACGCCCAAAACCCCGCCAACCGCTTCAACCGCCACCTGATCACCAACCTCAGAGTCGAGCCCGCCTCGGCCAACGAAGCACGCGCCCACGCCTACGTAACGCTGCTTTCCACCGAGGAAGGCGACAAAGTGACCGACACCTTCGGTACCCCCGCACACCGCTGCCTGGTGGGCGAATTCCACGACCACTGCATTCGCACCGAACAAGGCTGGCGCTTCCTGGAACGCCGTGCTGAATTTACCTTGAACCTGCCCATAACGAGGTGACCCCATGAAACCGACCCTCATGCTGCTGCCCGGCCTGATGTGCGACCGCACCGTATGGCAACCGCAAATAGACGCCCTGCAACAAGACTGGCACTGCCAGGTGCCCAACTACGAGTTCGCCGACAGCCTCGGCGCCATGGCCGACCACGTACTGAAAGAAGCCCCGGACCGCTTCGCACTCGCCGGGCACTCCATGGGCGGCCGCGTCGCCCTGGAAGTGATGCGCCGAGCCCCACAGCGCGTTACCCGCCTGGCACTGCTGGACACCGGCTACAAAGCCCTCGCCCCAGGCGAAGCCGGAGAACGCGAAATAGCCGGAAGAATGCGACTGGTCGCCATGGCCCGGGAGCAAGGCATGAGAACCATGGGCGCGGACTGGCTGCAAGGCATGGTCCACCCGGACCGACTGAACGACGCCACCCTATGCAACGCCATACTCGACATGATCGCCAGCAAAACCCCGGAGATATTCGAGCGCCAGATCAATGCCCTGATCAACCGACCGGACGGCACCGACGTACTCGATCAGATTCAATGCCCCACCTCTTTTATATGCGGAAGGCAGGACGGCTGGAGCCCTTTGGAGCGGCATTATGAGATGGCGGAATTAGTGCCCGAAAGCCAGGTGATAGCGATAGAGGACGCCGGACACATGAGCACTATGGAGCGGCCCGAGGCTATGAATGAGGCATTTCGGGAGTGGTTGAAGTAGTGTACTGCAGAACATCCACACGCCCTGCGGACTGAGCAGCGCCTTACGCCTGTTCACACCTGAAAACCCCAACATTGAGACAGTGAAAGGGGCCTCGCCGGGTGGCCTTTGGAGTGATATTTCGGCAATATCCGTCGAATAGCGGCCTGTATGGCCACCTCCAAGACTTCAAGGACAACCTAAGAGGCCGATAGCGTGAAGGACGAGAATCAACCTGATACCGATCAATCCGCCGGTACCGGCGAATTGCTGATGTACCAGGATGACAGCGGCGATACCATTCGCGTGCTGTTGGAAGGCGATTCCGTCTGGCTGACCCAGGCGCAAATGGCCGAGCTGTACCAGACCACCCCGCAAAATGTCACACAACACCTGCGCGCCATCTACGCTGAGGGTGAGCTGGACGAGTCGGCAACCTGTAAGCCTTACTTACAAGTTCGCCGCGAGGGCGGGCGCGACATCTCCAGGCGGCTGAAGCACTATCGGTTGGAGGCCATTCTGGCCGTCGGCTATCGCGTGCGCTCCCATAGAGGCACCCAGTTTCGCCAATGGGCCACCGCTCACCTGAGTGAATTTCTGGTCAAAGGCTTCACCCTGGATGACGAACGCCTCAAAGGCAACACCAGCCCGGTGGACTACTTCGACGAGCTGCTGGCGCGCATCCGCGATATCCGCGCCAGCGAGGCTCGCGTCTACCAACGCATCCGTGACATCTTCGCCCTGGCCAGTGACTACAGCGAGAACGAGCAATACACCCAGCGCTTCTTCGCTACCGTACAGAACAAAATGCATTACGCCGCCACAGGCCACACCGCCGCCGAGATAGTCCGCCAACGGGCCGACGCCGACCAACCCAACATGGGTTTAACGAGTTGGAAAGGTGGCCAGGTGATCAAACGCGATGTTGCCACGGCCAAGAACTACCTGGATGACCGCGAAATCGACACCCTCAACCGCATCACCGTAATGTTCCTCGACCAGGCGGAATTCCGCGCCATGCGCCGCCAGGACATCCGCATGGCCGACTGGGAGGGCTTTCTCGACACCTTCCTGACCAATACAGAACTACCGGTGCTCACCGGCACCGGTCGCATAAGCCACGACAACGCCAAAAACTGGGCCGAACTGCGATACGACGCCTTTGCCGAAAAGCGGCGAGTGGAGGCGGAAAAAGCCGCTGAGGCGCGTTATCTGGATGATTTGCGGGGCTCGGCCAAGGTGTTGGAGGCGGAGCGTGGACCAGCAACCAAAAAACAGAAAAATTCCAGAAAACGCAATGACAGATAGATGTGAAGATAGGGCTAATGCGACTGGCAACCTTGGTTAAGTGCTCCACCATCTTTCGTATGTGGCTGCTAGGAGGGCTGGAACCCATTGGAGCGGCATAAGGCTATTTAGAGGTGGTTGGATAAGGCATTGAACAGGCCCGGGGGCGGACAGATGTGACACCAGTGAGTTGCAGGCTGTGAAAAAAACCGCTAAACCTAGGAGTGTGAACGGCGTCACATTGGGTTTGGGTTAGGAAGAGCGCTTGGTGTAGTGTATCCCGGATATTCGCCTGGATATGTGGCAAAAGTGATGGAGTATCTGGGATCATCTATACATTTGTCGATGATCCAGGGTCCCAACGAGGCTTGGTTTTAAATTGAATGAGTCATGGAAAGGCTTAAAAGCGGGGGTTGCATGGGAATTGGCATTGAGTGGCGGGGAACGACTAACCTGGATCATGTGCGCTTTTTAAGCTTAATAAGATGTTATAGCATTTAAGGGGAGAACATGAAAAATACTGGAGAATTTCTCGTACTTCGTTATTCATTAGTTGAGGAATCTCAAGAGAGCATTATCTCCTCACCATTGCCGACTCCAAAAGGCGCGGCTGTCACGATTTCACTAATTGGCGACCGAGAATTCGTTCGCAATAACGTGCTCTATGCATTCGTGGGCTTTTCGAAAGCCAAACCAACTGATCTGTACCAGTTCCAAGAGGGACGATATATGGTCGGTAAGGTCGCAAAACTGAGAACCGCACACGTTGGCGAAAAGGTACCTGGTGACATAGTCGAGCATGAGGAGGACGACTGGATACCGCTCGTAGCAGTTTTTGATTTGCAAGAGCAATATATATTTGTACAGAGGGATTGGAAGTTTGGGACAGAGTCGCAGATCGCGAATGCAATTCAGTCCGGACTCAGAGAGCCCGTGTTGGCCAAATATAATCACAGAGTTTTTGTAGAACCTAAAACAAAAAACGCGGAATTTTGGTCCGTTGTTAAATCTCATAAGAAGATATATAGGTTAGAGATCAAGCTGATTTCACCAAATATTCTTCGCACTAACGAAAAGGCGCGAGAGGCACTCGAAGAGCTGAAAAAGCTATATGGACAAGATGAAATGACATTAGCTCTTGAAAATGAATCAGGAGATTTAGAAGTTCCAGAAGAGCCTATAGCAGATTATATTGACTACGCCTCAGAAGGTGAGGGAAAGTGGGTTTTGGTAACTGAAGGAACTCGGGGCGGTAAAAAGAAGCATACAAGTGAAAGAGCAGCAGTTTCAGTCGAATTGCCAGTTCCAACTGAGGAAGAGGTTCATTATGAGGGGCAATTAGAGCTAGAGACAGGCTTGCCAGCTCCTGGGCGTGAAGCAAGCGATGCTAGCCTGATTGCTCAGGTAATTACTGAATCTGAAAACCTCTCTCGTGATGAAAGACATGACTAGGTTCGTTCTGATTTTTATACTAGCTTTTAGCGCAGCTCTTTTTATTGCCTATTATATGGAAAGGCTTGCTGTACCAATATTCCAAGAATTGCTATTTGCATTTATTTTTATTGCAATGATTACTGGAACGATATCATATGCCCTGTACGCATACGTTGATGGAATATCTAAGGATGTGTCGGCGGACGATGACAATAATGGAAAGGGAAATTATATTTCTGTTGTTAATCGTCTTAATGAACTTAAAAAAGAGATTTTAATTAACGCATTCTCTGTGGTTGGGTTGTTGGTTGTAGAGAGAATTGCTCACGGAGTGTCATTAATTGTTCCTGTAAGTGATGAAGAACCATTCAACTGGGTATGGGCATGCTCTATATCAGTTCGCGTCGCATGCTTTGCTTTAAGTGTAGTCGTTGCTGCCATTCAGTTTCATGGCTTTCTTATTGCTAGCGACTATCGGGCTATAATTAGTCGTAGCAAATAGCTATAACAAGGCCGTTAACGCGGACGTATTTTTCGTTCGCTTTGCTCACTACAAATCCGCCGGTTACGGCTGGCGTTAAGTAATGAAATGGCATCTGAATATAAAAAGTCAAATGTATATCCAAAAGGAAAAAATTCCTTTTTGGTCTACTGTTTAAGCAGGTTTTTTTTTTGACCGTTATGATGATATATGATTGGCTGGTCAGGCTTGCCGAATCAGATGATTTTCAATTAGAGGTTCATGAAACAAGCTGGACTGAAGCTACGATTCGGGATAACCGGCTCTTTATGACTCATTTTGGGCGCTAGTACACTAAATAATTAATGAAGGACTTAAAAATGCAAAGAATTATAATTGCTACATGTATAGCTGTAACTACTCTCCTAACTTCGTGTGCAGGCATGGCTACTACAGATGAGCCCTTGGTTCATGAATCGATTTTAGAAGTGCCAGGCATGAGCGCAGATGAAATCCATGAGAAATCGAAAGATTGGATAGCCCTAAATTTTAGGTCGGCCGAAAGTGTAATCGGATATGACGACATAGAATCACATCTATTAACTGGGAACGGTTCGATTGAAGCCCCGATCTATATGGCAGGAACCCACCCAATGGGATTTAAGTTTACATTGCGCTCAAGAGATGAAAGATTTAAAATAACTTACAGTGACTATCGATGGTTAGGAGCCGCTCACCCTAGCCCGGATATTTCACCAAACTGCTTAAGGCAGAGTTAAACCTGATTTCTT
>CBFGUW010000041.1:0-46108 GCA_965652395.1 uncultured Saccharospirillum sp.
TTCCGATCTGGCCGCTGTGAACCCGTCCATGGGCGCTTAATCTCGGCATCCATGCCTCGGATGCCCTCTCCAGAACAACCCAGCCGCAACCACTAGCCACCTCAGGCTACTTATTCAAAGGTCGATTTTTATGTCCTGCAGAGTCTAATTGGACAACTAAATAATACAAATTTATTATTTTTATGTTTTCAATTCCTGAAAGGAATAGATATGGACCATCATAGCCTCGAAGCCTTCCTGGCCGTTGCGGAGACCGGCTCCTTCAGTCGCGCGGCGGATCGGCTGTTTTTAACCCAACCGGCAGTGTCGAAACGGATCGCGAATCTGGAGGATTCGCTGGGCACTAAGTTGTTTGATCGGATCGGCCGGGAGGTGTATCTCACGGAGAGCGGCAAGCTGCTGGTGGAGCGGGCCGGTCGCATTCTGGAGGATATACGGGATGCGCGGTTGGCGGTGACGCAGTCGGCGATGAGCCAGGTGACGCAGATTTCGGTGGCGAGCAGCCACCATATCGGGCTGCATTATCTGGGGCCGATTTTGCGGCAGTTGGCGGAACGGTACCCGGATGCGCATCTGGATCTGCAGTTTTTGGAGTCGGAGCAGACGATTGAGGCGATTCTGAAGCGGGATTTGGAGCTGGCGTTTATTACGCTGCCGGATAATCTGCACCGGGATTTGACGAAGGAGCGGCTGTGGACGGACCCGCTGGAGTTTGTGGTGGCGCCGGATCATCCGCTGGCGGATAAGACGGGGGCGGTTCGGTTGAATGAGTTGGTACATTTCCGGGCGATTCTGCCGGAGGAGAATACGACGACGTTTCGGTTGGTGCAGCAGACGTTTCAGCGGCACCACCTGCCGTTGAACCGCCGTTTGTCGGTGAATTATCTGGAGACGATTCGCGCTCTGGTGGCGAGTGGGTTGGGTTGGAGTGTGCTGCCGAGCCGGTTGGTGGATGAGAGTGTGCGGGTGCTGAAGGTGGAGAAGGTGAAGCTGGAGCGGCATTTGGGTGTCATCCTCCATGCGAAGAGGACGCCGAGCCGGGGGGCGTTGGAGCTGTTGGATATCGCGCGGTCTTCGGTCAGTCCACTTTAACCTTTTGCCCCAGTCGGGCGGCCATATACGTGGCAATGGCGGCCCATCCGGCCAGCAGACCCCAGGCGTGGGATTGCACGGCGACGTTGGCTTGGATCAGATCCGCGACGAAGGAGTCGCCCTGCCCTACGAGGTTTTCGTATCCGACTTTGATGCTGAGAGCACCGATGATGCCCCACCTGAGCCAGGCGGCATAAAAAGGAGAACGCATGAGAGACCAGATCAGCCAGCCGTAGAGCAGGCCGGAAAGCCCGGCATATTGGTTGTAATCGCTCAAGGCAAGGGCGGCGCTTGATGCCAGCCATACCCAGGATAACGCCAGCCAGTCCTGTCTTTCCAAGCGAGGTGGCAGTAACAGTGCCATCAGCACCAAACCCCATTGGTTGATCAGCCAGTGCTGAGGGTTGAGCTGGGCTATCCAGGCGGTTAACGGTCGCCAGATCTCCCCTGCGGATGACCATTCGCCCTCGTATTCCAGCCATTGATTTACTGGGTACCAGGCGCCGATGAAGGTTATTAATGCAATGACCAGCAGCAGTCTCTGAGTAGGCGTAATTCGGGGGAGAATTCCACGGGAAAGCAAGAGGCGGCACCAGTCAAACAAGTAAGGTCGATCATTGTAAGCCAGTTTTTGAAATCGATTAACTCCGAACTTCAGAGGTTCTACATGTCTGGGTTTCCCAGTACACTGCCCCGTCTTTGTCATCCAACTGGTACGGAATATCCAAGATGTGGTTTAAAAACCTCCGTTTGTATCGCTTTAACGATAATTGGTCCACCACTGAAGACAGCCTGAACGAGCAACTGGCCGGGCACCCTTTCACCGGGCTGACCGCTCTGCAGGAGTCCGCTTTTGGCTGGGTTCCGCCTTTTAAAGACAGCCACCAGCTCTGCGAAAAGGTGGGTAACCGCCTCTTTATCAGCGCTCAGGTCCAGGAAAAGTTACTGCCGGCCAGTGTGCTGAATGAGCACCTCGCCGAAAAGGTGGACGCCATTGAAGAAGCCGAAGGCCGTCGGCCGGGGCGCAAGGAAAAAGATGAATTGAAAGAGAAGGTCCGGGCTGAATTGCTGCCCCGCGCGTTCCATAAAACCCGCCGGATCAGCGCCTGGATCGATTTGGACAACCAGTGGCTGGTCATCAACGCTGCCAGCGAGAAAGTGGCGGACGAATTCACCTCCCAACTGCGAGAAGTGGTGGGTTCCCTGCCCGTTCTGCCTATGGGGAAAGCTGTGGCCGGGGGCACTCTGTTGACCCATTGGTTCCAGGCACCGGAAAGCCGCCCCGAGGGGACTGAATTGATGGCCGACCTCGAACTGGTGATGGCTCAGGACCCTACCGTCAAAGCCCGCTACCGGAATCTGGATTTGGATGCACCGGAAATCGCTCACTCTTTGGAAAGTGGCATGCGCATCAAACAGATGGGCCTGGTTTTGAATGACCAATGCGAATGCGTGATCGACGACACCTTCTCACTGAAGCGCCTGAAGTTCAGCGATAGCCTGGTGGAACAGGCGGGGGATTCGGATGATCCGCGCACCGATGCGTTATTGATGTCCGACACCCTAACTCAATGGCTGAAAGCCGTGGCACCTCAATTGGTGGAAACGGGTGTTTAAGGAGTCTCTGGCTTGATCATTGATTCCGTTGTGGTAAAAGTGACGGGGTTGAATGGAACTTATGTGAATCGAGGTATCGAGTGATCCACTTTGCCAGCGTGTTTTCAGGTGTGTTCGGCTCCCGGTTGCGCGGGCTGTTTCTGTTATTGTGCCTCCCTTTTGTGGCGACCGCCGAAAACAAGATCGAGCTAACCGAGAATTTTTATAAGCTGACCTTTAACGAGGAAAGTGGCGTCTATACCAAGGAAGAAGTGGAAGCCGTTAAACCGGGAGACCTGGTGGAGCTGGACATCAAAGCCACCAACATTGGCGGCAACGTGGCCAGAAATGTGGAACTGGTCAACACGGTGCCAACTGGCAGCGCACGCATGGTGGAAGGTTCGCTAACGGTCGATGAACAACTCGCCGAGGTACGACTGTCACGCAATGGCGACACCTATTTCCCCGCTGCGGTGGAGATCCCGGCGGAAGACATTCGCTATGTAAAGTGGGTGATTTATGAGTTGGAACCGGCGGCCAGTCTGAGCCTGAGCTACCGATTGCGGGTGTCCGGCGGGCAGCCGACGACACCTGCTGTTGAAGAAAAGCCCCAACCAGTGCCCACACCCGCTCCGGAAGTGGAAGAAGAAGCGAGCGAGGAAGAACCACCCGCCGCCAGCGATAGCGAAGAAGAAGTCATTCTTCCTCCCCTGCCCCCGGCGGAATAGTTTTCATCCTGAAACGCCATCCCTGGCGTTTCGCGGAGTCGCTCAGGAAAAACGCGGTTTTTCCTCGCTCGCAAAATCAAGCACTTAGGTGCTCGATTTTCGCGGTACATCCCGGTACCGCGTTCGTGCCCACTGAGATCAATTCAGGCCGATGGTTCTCAGTCGACCGAAACAGGCTTTAAGCTCGGTTTCGTATTCCTCTTCAATCGCTTCACGCTCCTGGTCCTGCTGCCGGCGTTCGTTCTTCGAGAGCGCCTTACGGGCCGCGTGAGTGTCGAAGTGCTGTATTTTCTCGAAAACAGTTTCCAACACCGCAAAGTCGGACCGCTCGGCGTCGCTGAGGTTGAGAAAGTCGATCAACACCTTGCAACGGATGGTCGCTTCAGAGAGGTTCAGGTCTTCATCGAGCACGTTGGCGGAAATGATGCGCAGGCTGTCGAGCACATAGCGGGTACGCTCCGCCGCTTTGGCTTCCTGTTCGGCTTCACGTTCACGGGCCACTTTTTCCTGCGCCCATACCCGGGTTTGCAATCGCCAGGCGATTGTCGCCAACACCGCGATAATGACTACGGCCAGGATAGCCAGCCCAAGCAACACTAACTCATTCATACATACCTCAATTGTTCGGAGTTCACCGCCCGAAGAGGCGGTTAATCGGACCCAAGCGCCTTGGCGTCTTCACGGGAAAGAATGGTCAAACTCTCTTGGCTTTCATCCCAATGCAACACCAGATCGCCCTGAATCAACGCCTGCCTGGCCCGCTGAACGGCGTCATCCAGGCTGCCTTCGGCCAACCCCCAGTCTTCGCCCTGGCGCATAAGAAACTCACGGATAACCTGCTCCAGCGTATCGGGGTTCAACTGGTCGACGGGAATAATCATGGACGGGCACGGCCGAAAGACAATTCATGCTCCCACTCACAATGGACGGTCAGCTCTTCGCTCGGGGCGTGATAGGCACCCGGACTGTCCCACTGAAAGGTATGGTTGCCCGAAAGCTCGGTTTCAAGATGAACCGTGGCCGAGACCCAGTACATACGCTTGAGCAGCTGTTCGAACTTGGCGATCCATTCTTCCCAGTGGTACTCCACCGCCTGATAGGAGGCGGCAAAGTGAATGACCTGAGTCTGATAGGTGCCCTGCTCCAACTCTTCGGTTGGAATCGAGAACATGCTGGTGGTCAGGTACGGAAAGGCATCAATATCGGTCAAGCCGAGTATGGCATCGCAGTTAGTCAGCCGACTTTGCTGCAAGAAGGCTCTGTCGTTGGAGGCAACGTCCCTGATGATGCCGTATACAATGGTTTCCTGTTCCATGGGGGCTCCCCTAGGTGCTTTTCAAGAAAGTTACCGGAGTTATTATTGCCAGAGGCCATGTTCGCGCAGCAGCGCAAGAAAAGCCTCTTCGTCAATCACCGGAATATCCAACTCGGTGGCTTTTTTCAGTTTACTGCCGGCACCCGGCCCGGCGACTACCTGAGCGGTTTTGGCGGAGACACTGCCAGCGACTTTGGCACCCAGTCGCTGCAGGTAATCCTTGGCTTCGTCTCGGCTCATTTGTTCCAGCTTGCCGGTCACGACCCAAGTCTGACCGGCCAGGGGTTGATTACCCTCTTCCGGTTTGGGGTCCGGCCAGGTGATACCATGTGCGAGCAGACGTTTGATTTCCTCCTGGTTACCGGGCTCCTGGAAGAAATGGGCGACGTGCGCCGCGACTTTGGGGCCTACGTCGTCGACTTCCAGCAGGGCTTCTTCATCGGCGTCCATCAAGGCTTCCATCGATCCAAAATGCTGAGCCAAATTGGCGGCCGTGGTGACACCCACTTCGCGAATACCGAGTGCGTAGAGGAAGCGCGGCAGCGTGGTCTGTCTCGATTTATCGATGGCCTCCACCACGTTGGCGGCGGACTTTTGACCCATGCGCTCAAGTTCGGCCAGGGTGTCCGCTTTTAAATCGAAGATCTCGCTGGGCTTGTGCACCAGATCGCGCTCCAGCAACGCATCGATCAGCTTTTCACCCAGGCCTTCGATATCCATGGCGCGGCGGGAGACGAAATGCTTGAGCGCCTCCCGTTGTTGGGCCCCACAGCTCAAACCACCGGTGCAACGGGCCACGGCTTCGCCTTCCACTCGCTCTACGGCGGAACCACATACCGGGCATTGTTCGGGGAGGGTTATCGGGGTGGCGTCCTGCGGCCGACGTTCGGCCATGGCACGCACCACCTGAGGAATCACGTCCCCCGCCCGGCGGACAATCACGGTGTCACCAATGTGAACGTCCAAGCGTTCGATTTCGTCCATGTTGTGCAGGGTGGCGTTACTGACGGTCACCCCACCCACGAAGACGGGCTCCAACCGGGCCACCGGCGTCAGGGCGCCAGTGCGTCCGACCTGGAATTCCACATCGAGCAGACGGGTGATCTCCTCCTGAGCGGGGAACTTCCGGGCAATGGCCCAGCGCGGCGCACGGGAAACAAAGCCCAGCCGCTGCTGGAGGTTCATGGAATTGATCTTGTAGACGATGCCGTCGATTTCGTAAGGCAGCGATGGTCGTTTGTCGAGCAGTTGACGGTAGAACTCAAGCGAGCCCTCCAAACCACTGACGACCTTGCTTTCCGGGTTGATCTTCAGACCCCAATGGGCCAATCGATCCAGAATCGCGGAATGAGTATCCGGCAGTTCACCGCCGTCTACACGGCCCACGGAATAGCAGCACATCTCCAAAGGTCGTTTGGCGGTTAATTGAGGGTCAAGTTGGCGCAGGCTGCCGGAGGCGGCATTCCTGGGGTTCACGAAGACTTTATCACCCTGCTCGCGGGCGGTTTCGTTCATCTTTTCGAAACCGTCCAGCGGCATGTAGATCTCGCCCCGGACCTCCAACACAGCGGGCCAGTCGTCGCCACGCAGTTTCAGCGGAATACTGCGAATGGTCCGCACATTAGCCGTGATGTCTTCGCCCGTGGTGCCGTCACCCCGGGTCGCGCCACGAACCAAGCGGCCGTTTTCATAAAGCAGGCTGACGGCGATGCCGTCCAACTTCGGCTCACAGGCGAAATCCAGCTCGTTGGTGGTGTTGAGCCGGTCCTGGATGCGCTTGTAAAAAGCGGTCATATCCTCGTCGCTGAAAGCGTTGTCCAGCGAGAGCATGGGCACTTCATGCTGAACTTCCGCGAAACCTTCCTGCGGTTGACCACCCACGCGCTGGGTGGGGGAATCGGCCGTCACCCAGTCGGGATGATCGGCTTCGATGTCGCGCAGGCGCTGCATCATGCGGTCGTATTCCGCATCGGGAATCGTCGATTCGTTGCGGACGTAGTAATCGTAATCGTGTTGTTGAATCTGCTCGATCAGGCGCTGATAGTCGTCCTTCATCGCCTGATCCCGGGAGTTGGATCGGGTGGTCATTCGTGGGCCTGAATCAATTGGGAACGCGCGAAGTTGCGCAAACGTTCACGGTAATGCTCGACACGTTGCAGCGTCACGGTGCTGTGCTCTTCGTCCAGAATCACCGCATCCATTTGTTTGGCCAGGAACAGGGCCATTTCGTGCATGTGGTCGAAAGATTCCATCATGTCGGCATGCTGCGGTAACTGCATAAACAGCGTAACGCCCGGCGTCGTCATCTGCTCCATAGAGTCCGGATTGAGCGTTCCGGGCTGCACACAATTGGCCAGGCTGAATTCCAACTGTCCCTTGGGATTCCGATAATGAAAGATATCCAAGGGGCCATAGCGCAGCCCGGCTCTGATCAGCAATTCAAGCAGATCACCGCCGTTCAGTTCACGCCCTTCCCGCGCCATGACATGGATGATCACCAACTCCTCGACGGGGCGGGTATCCTCCTGGTAATGAGGCTCCGGCTCGGGTTCCGGTTGAGATTTAGCCTGAGGCTCCGGCGCGTCCCGTTTAATGGAAGACGTCGCGGCAACCGGCTCTTCTTCGATAGTTTCCCGAGCCACCACGTCGTCGTCATCATCAAACCGTGAGTAGGCGTTGGATGGGTCCTCCTCTTCCACCGGATCATCCTCGACTTCGTAATCGTCCGTTGCCGCGAAATGAAAGTTATCCCCGTCGTCCTTGTCGTCCGCAGCGCCCTCGGTTTCTGTCTCTTCGAACTCAGGTTCTTCAACCGACCGCCCGAACAGGGAGGTCTGCCGCTTTGGCTCCTCCTGAACCGGTGCGTCGAAATCCAGACTCTGCTGCTCGGCCCTGGTCGATGCCTGGGTGGCCGGAGCTTCAGGAGCGCTCTCCTGCTCGACCGAGTCCATCAGCATAGGGACACGCTCACGGAGATTAAGCCTGGACGACAGGTCCTCGCGGTCCTTTTCTGTCATTTCGCGCACACGGGCTCCGCCGTTGGGCAGTTCGCGCTCCAGTTCCGCCTGTTTTTTCAGTTCGTCCGGGTCGTGGGTGTAGCCACCCCGGTATTTGTTCGCTTTCCGGCTCTGCATGCGGCGCAGACCATCCCACAGGATAACGGCGATGAGCACCACACCCAGAACAACCAACACTTCCCGCAATTCCATTCGCTCTACCCCCGTCACATGGCCGCCAACTCGGCGGCCTCCTCGACATTAACCGATACCAACCGCGACACACCGGGTTCGTTCATGGTAACCCCCATTAATTGATGCGCCATTTCCATCGCAATCTTATTGTGCGTGATATAAATAAACTGTACATGCTCCGACATGGCCTCGACCAGCTTGGCATACCGACCGACGTTGGCGTCGTCCAACGGAGCGTCCACCTCATCCAGCATACAGAAAGGCGCCGGATTGAGGCGGAAAATGGAAAATACCATGGCAATGGCCGTAAGCGCCTTTTCACCGCCCGACAGCAGATGAATGGTGCTGTTCCGCTTGCCTGGCGGGCGCGCCATAATCGCCACGCCGGTATCGAGCAGATCGTCTCCGGTCATTTCCAGATAGGCATGACCGCCGCCGAACACCTTGGGAAACAGTTCCTGCATACCTTGATTGACTCTATCAAAGGTTTCCTTGAACCGTGTCCGGGTTTCGCGATCGATTTTACGGATGGCGTTTTCCAGAGTCTCCAGAGCGCGCATCAAATCCTGGTCTTGCTCATCCAGATAACGCTTGCGCTCGCTTTGCGTCTGATATTCCTCAATGGCCGCCAGGTTAATCGGCCCCAACCGCTGAATGCGTGCGGCCAGTCTTTCCAGCGCTTCTTCCCACTCCGCTTCGTTGGCCTCTTCGGGCAGGTTTTCAAGCACTGTCTCAAGATCAAATTGCTGTTCTGTGAGCTGTTCGGACAAAGTAGCCCGCCGCGTGATCTGAGTCTGGGCGGACATCTTGTGTTGCTCCATCTCGGAACGCACCGCCATCGCCTGTTGATCGGCTGCGGCTCTTTGCTGTTCCAGAGCCCGCATTTTGGTGTCGGCCTGCTCCATATCGGAACGTTTGTTGTTGAGCTCTTCTTCTAACTCCAAACGGGCTTCCAGTTTGATCTCCAGGTCTTCTTTCAGGTCGTCCATCGGATCCTGACGATCGTCCAGCTGTTCACGCAGACGCTCCAATCGCTCTTTGGCCCGAGCCTTTTGCTGGTCGGCCCGCTCCAGTGACGCCTTGAGCGAACTGATTTCAGTTTGCAATTGCTGCTCCTTGAGCTGCAACTGATGCTGTTGGTCGCGCTGCTGACGCACCAGATCCCGTTTTTCGTCGATGGTGATGCGCAGTTCCTCGCGCTCACCCAACAAGGCTTCGCGCTCGTCGACATCCTCTTCCATCGCATCCAGCGACTGTTGCAGTTCTTCGCGGGTCATCGCCAGGCTTTCCCGCTCTTCGGCCATCTGGCCTTCGACTTCGGCGATGTCTTCCTGCAGGCGCTGGCGGCGCTCACGCATCTGTTCGGCCTGAACGCGCTTACCGCTCAGTTCGGATTTGGCCTCAGCCAATTGGCGGGTCAGTTGCTGGTTGTCCCGTTGTAACTGCTCACGCTCGTCTTCGATGGACTTTTGCTGCATCAAGGCGACGTTGAGGCTGACTTCGAGGTCTTCCTCGGTCACTTCCAGCTCGTCGATTTCATCGACCAGGCGCTCCAGCTCCTGCTGCTGGCTCAACAGACCGTCCGCCGAACCCTCCCCGCGCTTGACCCGCAACCAGCTCTTGCTGAGCCAGACACCCTCTTCCGTCACCACACTTTCGTGCGGAGCGAGACGCTCGCGCATGGCCAGGGCTTCATCCAACGAAGCAGCGGTGTAGACCGAACCCAGCCAGTTGGACAGATCCCGGTCGCAGGTCACCTTCGACAGCAACGAATTCTGGGGTGCCACGGCTTCGGCCCCGCCCGGACCGGATACCAGAGTCAGGGTGCCATCATGAAAACGGCTGACCGCTGATTGAAGTTCGTCGATGGACTGTACACAGACGGCCTGTAACCGGTCGCCCAAAACGGCTTCAACCGCAGCCTCCCACCCGGAAGCGACGGACAATTCCTGCGCCAGCCGAACGGATTCACGCATCTGATGGCTGGCGAGCCAGTCCTGCACGCCCTGGGATTCATCGCCCAGCGCGGCTTTAATCAAAGCTTTGAGCGTGGCCTCACGGGCGCGCTTTTGCTGCAACTGATGGCGGATATCGTCGTACTGGCGGCGCTTGTCTTCGGCCTGTTCGCGGGTGGTCTGCAAGCGTTCGGACAGTTCATCCAACTGGGTATGGAAGGACTCGGAACGCATTTCCAGCTCTTCGGCCTGCTCAATCAGGTGTTCCAGGTTCTCGGCATCCGGGTCGGCGGCCAATTGGTCCCGTTCCCGGTAGAGGTTTTCCTGGCGGCGGTGCAGTTGCTCCACCACCCGCTCCAGGTGCTGGATGCGGGATTGTGCGACTTCGGCCTGGCGTTTCGGTCCCTGGGCATTCTGGTTGAAGGCGTCCCAGCGGGACTGCCAGTCCTGTTGCTGCTGCTCCAGCTTGGCAAGCTCATCGGCCGCCAGTGCGACCCGCTCGGCGGCGGCCTCCAGTTCGGGCTCCAGCATGGCCAGGCTTTCCTGGGCTTCTTCCACCCTGTCGCTATCGGTCTGGCTTTCCTGACTGGCTTCCTGCAGCAGACGTTCGGCTTCCTGAACGTCCTGATGCAACTGGTGGCTCTGTTCCTGGCGGTGTTGCATGGTTTGTTCGAAGCGGGCGATTTCATTGCCCAGTTGGTAGTACTTGGCCTGAACTTCGTTGAAAGCCTCGGTGGCGGCGTGATGCTCTTCACGTAGGGCTTCGACTTCGGCATCGATTCGGCGCTGCTCGGTCACGAAGCCTTCATACCGCGTTTCGAATTCGGCGATTCTGAGTTCCTGCTGGCCGACTTCTTCGTCCAGGCGCTTCCAGCGCAGGGCGGAGAGCTGGGCTTTGGTGGTGCGCTCTTCCTGTTTGTATTCTTTGTATTTTTCGGCGGCCTGGGCCTGGCGGTGCAGGTGCTGCAGCTGACGTTCGAGTTCTTCACGAATGTCGGTGAGTCGTTCGAGGTTTTCCCGGGTGCGGCGCATCCGGTTTTCGGTTTCGCGGCGGCGTTCCTTGTAGCGGGAAATGCCGGCGGCTTCTTCGATGGTGGTCCGCAGTTCTTCGGGCTTGGCTTCGATGAGCCGGGAAATCATGCCCTGTTCGATAATGGCGTAGCTGCGGGCGCCGAGGCCGGTACCCAGGAATAGGTCGGTGACGTCTTTACGGCGGCATTTGGTGCCGTTCAAAAAATAGTTGGATTGGCCGTCGCGGGTGACGCGGCGGCGAATGGAGATTTCGTTGAAGGCGGCGTATTCGCCTTTGAGGCTGTGGTCCGAGTTGTCGAACACGAGTTCGACTGAACACTGGCCGACGGGCTTGCGCGAGTTGCTGCCGTTGAAAATCACGTCCGTCATCGATTCGCCGCGCAGGTGTTTGGCGGACGATTCGCCCATGACCCAGCGTACGGCGTCGATGGTGTTGGACTTCCCGCAACCATTGGGGCCGACGATGGCCGAGAGGTTGGTTGGGAATGGAATGGTGGTCGGGTCCACGAAGGACTTGAAACCAGCCAGTTTTATGGATTTCAGTCGCATAGCGCCTTGCCAGTCCAGCCGGTTAAGGAGACGAAATGCCTTCCCATGGCCGACACGTTACGGTTCGCACGATTCTAGCGTTAATCGCAATCGGTTGAAACCGGTTATCTGGACGGCTTTTTGGCGTCAGATCAAGGACTTACGGAGGCTGTGGGCCGCATCGGTGGCAGGGTGGTCTCCTGTGGGGTCGGCGTAAATCCTTCCATGGAGCCTAGACCGCAGCATCCATGCTGCGGACTTCCCCACAGGAGACCACCCTGCCGCCGATGCTAGTCAGCCAATGCATATTTGCAAAACGCCTACAAGATAAAACGCTAAGGCTGCAATACATCCAGCGTAATCGTCGGCGTATTGTTTTCCGCCAAGTCCACCACCTTGGGTTCAGCCACCCAATCCCCTGGCGCGCGTTCGGCACGCCCTTGGAAGGAGACACGGGCGGTCAGTTCTACTTCACCCTGCCCTGTAAGACCTCCCATTCCACCCATGGCATCCGCATCGCTGAGGATCACAGTATGCTGACGCGCAGAAACCGGTAGGCGTTTTACAGCCAAAGGCATGCGACCTCCCGGTGGCCTTGCGTAAACAAAGAGGGCGGCGCCTTCGGGCAGCCCTTCCCAGGCAGCTGGCAGGGAGACTTGAATCTGGATTTCCGGGCCGGTGGTGGCGGAATAGTCAATGCCCTGCTCGGCCAAGGCGGCTTGCGAACGATTGATGAACTCGTCGATCAGACGGGTGTCGCTGCTGGCACCGGCGAGACGTTTCAGTCGGGTCCAGTAGTCGACGGAGTCTTTATAGTTGCCGAGTTCGTATGACAGACGACCGGCGAAACCCAGTGCCAAGGTGTGCTGGGCGTTGAATTCGAGTGCTTCTTTGAAGTGTGCCAGTGCTTGCTCGGGTTGGTCCTGGGCCCAGAGGGATTGCCCGAGATAGGCGAGGACGGTGGCTTCGTCTTCGGCGCTGCGTTGGCCGGTTCGAAGCAGGGTGAGTACGCGTTCGAGGCTGGGTTGGGCGTCGGCGTATTGGCCGAGTTCGATTTGCATGTTGGCGAGGCGGAACCAGCCTTCGATGTCGTCGGGGTGGTTTTCCAGCAATGTCCGATACCCTGCAAGCGTTTCTTTGAGCTGAGCTTCACTCGGCTCACTGCTGGTGGCCAACTCGACGAAGTTTCGACGCACCTGCACGGCGTCTGAGGCGCCCCAGGTTTCATAGAGGCCATAGCTGGCACCGGCCAGTATGACCAGCGCCAGGATTGCGACGGTCCAGGGCATGGGTTTGTATTGGCGGGGTTCGTTTTGCTTGCGGGTGTCTTCCAGCAGTGCGCGTTCGGTTTCCTCGCGGAATTGGCGATAGTCTTCCGAGTCGAGGTCGCCATTTTGGTGTTGTTCTTCAAGTGAAGCCAGACGCGCTTTGTGAATATCGATGGCTTGAGCGACGGAATCCCGGCTGGAAGACGCATGGCCGGTGCGGACGGCCAGCAGGATAAAGACCCAGGCCGCCAGTACCATGAGGATGAAAACGGTCATGAAGAGGTTGAGTCCTTATCCAGAATGGCTTGAACCCGGGCGCGCTCGTCTTCGCTGAGTGGTTCCGCCAGGGTTTTCCGTGATCGACGCGATAATAGGAAGACGATGACCGCTCCCACAATCACACCCAGAACCGGCACCAACCATAACCAGATGGTGCCGAATGTGACGCGTGGTTTGTAAATCACAAACTCGGTGTAGCGGTCGACCATGTAGTCGACTATTTCGTCATCGCTGTAACCAAGGTGCAGCAATTCGTAGGTTTTATCGCGCATGTCTTCGGCGATGGGTGCGTTGGAATCCGCGATGTTCTGGTTCTGACACTTGGGGCACCGCAATTGAAAGGTGAGGTTCTGGTAGCGCTCACGCAGTGTTTCGTTATCGAAATACCGACTCTCCTGGGCGGCCCAGCTCAGGCCCGCTACCAAAGTCATCAGGAGTGTGGCGAGAAGCAGATTATTCCATCGCATCATAGATGGCCTTTAACTTGTTTTCCCAAAGGGCTGCATCAATGGGACCCTGAAACCGGTGCCTGATGATGCCTTCGGAGTCGACAAAAAACGTTTCCGGTGCGCCGGTCACTCCCAGTTCGAAACCGAGATCACCGTTTGGATCAAAAACATCTATTTCGTAAGGGTTGGCGTAATCCGCCAGCCAGGTTAAGGCGAGATCCCGATCATCTTTGTAATTGACGCCGATAATACGGACCCCTTCACTGGCCAGACTATTCAGGTAAGGATGCTCGTATTTGCAGGACGGGCACCAGGTGGCCCAGAAATTCATCAAATAGGGCTCACCTTCCAAGCTGGCCTCGGTTAATACTTCGCTGCCATCCTGCACGCTGGTAAGGTGAAATTCGGGCATGGAGCGACCTTCCAGCGCAGAAGGAATCTCGCGAACATCGACATCCTGCCAAAATACGTAGGCAAACAGCCCTAGCAATGCCAACACACCCAGTACCGGAATAAACAATATCAAACGCTTATTCACGCCCGACCTCCCTTAGGAGCTCTATAGCGGCGATCCAACAGTGCGACGAAACCGCCAAGCGCCATAAAAATAGCCCCCAGCCACATCCACCGAATAAAGGGCTTAACCTGCAAGCGCAATGCCCAGGCCTGGCGTTCATCGTCCAGCGGTTCCGCCAGGGATACGTACAAGTCGCGGAATAATCCAGCGTCGATACCGGCTTCGGTCATGGTGTTTCGCTGAACGGTATAGAAGCGTTTTTCCGGGTTAAGTTCGGCCACGGTTTTATCATTCACCGAGACGCGGACCACGCCGAAATCGGATTGGTAATTGGGCCCGGGTACGACGCTTGTGCCATCGAACTCGAAGGTATAGCCACCCAACTGAACCTGTTCGCCAGGTGCCATGCGGAAATCTCTTTCGACATCGTAGTTCGACACCAGAACAATGCCCAATATGGCAAACACCACGCCTAAATGAGCCAGCCACATCCCCCAGAAACCACCCCCGGCTTTGCGTAAGGCCTGCCAGGGATTACTGGCGTTGCGAGTCCGGTCGAGCAACAAACGCACAAGACCCGCCACCAACCAGAAAGCCAATGCCAACCCCAGCCATACCTGCCAGTGAAAACTCTGAGTGACCAGCGGCGGCAGCACCAGGGCCACCACCACGGCCACGGGAACACCGATTTTAAGCTGTGACCGTAAATCCGCCGGGCGATGACGTTTCCATTTTAACAACTGGCCGATACCCAGGAGTGACAGCAGGAAGACCATTAGGAAGTTGAACATCAGGTTGAAATAGGGAGCCCCCACCGAGAGCTTGCGCCAGCCGAAGGCATCGAACAATAGCGGCAACAAGGTACCCAGCAACACCATGAACGCAACGATAACGAGCAGGATGTTGTTCAGTAATAAAGCGGATTCGCGGGACACCAGTTTATATTCACCCGCCACACGAATTTCCGATGCTCTGAGCGCGTACAGCAACAAAGACCCACCCACTGTGATCAACAGAATAAACAGGACGAAGATCCCCCGTTCCGGGTCCGTCGCGAAGGCATGTACGCTGGTTAACACGCCACTTCGAACCAGGAAGGTGCCCAACAGGCTGAACGAGAATGCCATAATGGCCAACAGCAAAGTCCAGGACTTAAACAGATTCCTTTTTTCGGTCACCGCCTGCGAATGAATCAATGCTGTTCCAATCAACCACGGCATAAAAGAAGCGTTTTCCACCGGATCCCAAAACCACCAGCCACCCCAGCCCAGTTCGTAGTAGGCCCACCAGCTGCCTAAGGCAATGCCGAGTGTTAGAAAGGACCAGGCCACATTCGTCCAGGGACGCGCCCAACGTGCCCATCCGGCGTCGAAACGACCGGTAATCAAAGCGGCGATGGCAAAGGCAAAGGCCACGGAAAAGCCAACGTAACCCATGTAAAGCAGCGGTGGATGAATGATGAGACCGACATCCTGAAGCAGGGGGTTAAGATCGCTACCGTCCGATGGAGGAATCGGCAACAACCGGTCGAACGGGTTGGATGTAATCAGAGAAAACAACAGGAAAGCCGTAGCCGTCAGCCCCATGACCGACAACACGGCGCTTTTCAATTCCTGGGAGAGACTGCGGGCAAATACACTCACGGCCGCAGCCCAGCCGCCGAGCATCAAGACCCACAACAACATGGAGCCTTCATGGTTGCCCCAGGTGGCCGAGGCTTTGTAATACCAGGGCAAGCGGCTGTTGGAGTTTTCAGAGACAATACGAACGGAAAAATCATCCGCCAGGAAGCAGACGACCAGAATTACGAAACCCACCAAGAGGAAAAAAAACATACCCCAAGTGAGCGACGTGGCGGATTTTTGAAAACCACTGTGCCCGCGCACCACCCCGTACATCGGCAATATCGCCAATGCGAGCGAGAGCAGCAACGACAGGATCAGCGCAAATTGTCCGTACTCAGGTAAGTAATAGGGGTGATAAGTCAAGTCAAACCGACTGAATGGAAAGCTCGCTTGAAATACGACAATGGTAAAAAATCCAGCCGCTATGACTAGCGACAAGGCACCGCCACTAATTAAAAACGCATTCCTCGGCCCAATTGCCGACACTTTTGAAAGGGCCGCATACAAAAATCCCGCTGCACCTAACGCGAATATGCAGGCTGCTACAACGTAACTTGCCTCTATAACCATATGAGTCTAATACTCCGGCTGTACGGTTTCGGTACGATTAGCGCGCTCCAGGGCATCGGTCACTTCCGGCGGCATATAGGTTTCGTCATGCTTCGCCAGAATTTCACTGGCGACGATGGTGCCGGAGTCGTTCAAGCGACCGATCGCCACCACGCCATCCCCTTCGCGGAAGAGGTCGGGCAGAATGCCTTCGTATTCCACGGCGACATCCGCCGCGTAATCGGTCACGACAAACGAAACCTTCAAGGTGTCTCCGTCGCGTTTGACACTGCCTTCCTTAACCATGCCACCGGCACGTATCTGTTGCGCGACCGGCGCCTCATCACGAGCGATGTCCGATGGTGAGTAGAAAAAGTTCATGTTCTGCCCCAGAGCGAACAGCACCAACAATACCGCAGCGGCGACGCCTCCTGTACCCAATAAAATCAACATCAGGCGTTGTTTACGCTTTGGATTCATAACTGCTCCCGACGCAAGCGTCGTTTATGATCGGCCACCAGCTTTTTACGCATCAATCGCGGGCTGACCAGGTTAAAGACCAACACAGCGGCGCCCACTCCGTAGGCCGTCCAGACATAGAGACCATGGGTGCCCATGGCCAGGAAATCGGCAAAACTTTCGAAATACCCCATCAGGCGCCCTCCCCCAACCGAGTGAGTTCATCACGAGCCCAACCGGCCTTGCGCTCTCGGTTTAATATTTCAAGACGCGTGCGGATCAGCACCAATGCGGCGGTCGCCAGGAAAAAGCCGAGAATGGCCATAAGCAATGGGGTCAACATCATCGGGTGCATGGGAGGGGCTTCGGTGAACTTCAACGTGGCGGGCTGATGTAGGGTGTTCCACCACTCCACAGAGAACTTGATAATGGGCAGGTTCACCACCCCGACCAATGCCAAAATAGCCGCTGCCCGATCACCGCTTTCGGGGCGTTCCATGGCGTTATGCAGAGCCCACAGGCCCAAATACAGCATCAACAGCACCAACATGGAGGTCAGGCGTGCATCCCACACCCACCAGGCGCCCCAGGTGGGCTTTCCCCAAATGGCTCCGGTGGCCAGCGCCAAAAGCGCCATGCTGGCGCCGATGGGAATGCATTGTTTGGCGGCATAGAAAGCCAGCTTGATGCGCCACACCATGCCGACCAAACCCATAACGGCGATTGCGGCATAGATGGCCTGAGAGAGGAAGGCCGAAGGGACATGAATAAAAATGATGCGGTAACTGTTGCCCTGCAAGCGTTCGATGGGCGCGAACATCAACCCCCAAACGATAGCCGTGACCAGTAGTGCGGCGGCCAACCACCCCAGCCAGAAACTCCAGGGCCTGCTCATGGCGTAAAACCATTTCGGGGAGGTCCACTTATGGAACCAGCGCACCAACATTTGCCACATTCAACACACCACTCCAACCAAGTTCAGCAACCGGACAACCGGAAACCCAATTACAGATTCAATCTCCGACGGCGATTTTCAGCGCCGCCACGGTCAATATCGGCGTCAGAACCAAGGCGCCCAAGGCCATGGCGGCCAACAGTGCCAACTGGCCCGCCCAGGGTAACCCCTGAGCGGAAGCCTGAACCGCCGACGTACCGAAAATGATCACCGGCACGAACATCGGCATAATCAAAATGGTCAATAGCAGACCACCCTTGCGCAGCCCTACGGTCAGAGCGGCGCCAACACCGCCGATCAGGCTCAATGTCAGGGTTCCCAGTGCCAAAGTCAGCATCAACAGGGGCACCGCACTCGAAGGCAAAGCCAACATGACAGAGAGCACTGGTGACATCAGCGTGAGCGGCAAACCGGTTACCAGCCAATGCGCCAATACTTTGCACAGCACCAACAACGTAGGCGGCACGGCGGCCAGCAGTTGCTGTTCCAGCGAGCCGTCTTCGAAGTCGTTACGAAACAACAGATCGAGTGACAGCAAATTTGCCAATAGCGCCGCCACCCAAAGCACGCCTGCGGCCATTTCCGATAGCTTTTCCAGATCCGGCGTGACGCCGATGGGAAAAAGGGTGACCACGATCAAAAAAAACAACAGTGGGTTCACCAGATCCGCCCGGCGGCGATAGGCGAGCTGTAATTCCCGGCGCAAAATCGAAGACAGCACGGCGGTCAGCCTCATGCCTGCCCCCCCTGCATTTGCTCTTCCCGGCTCTGACCATTCAGAACAAGACTTCGAACCTGAGAACCTTCAATGCCATGGTGGCTGGTCATAATCACACTGCCGCCACCTGCGGCGAATTCCTGAATACGGGCCTTGAGCAGATCGACCGCTTGAACGTCCAGCGCTGTCAAAGGTTCGTCGAGCACCCAGGCTTCCACGCCCGGCACCGTGAGAAAAAGCCGCGCCAATGCGACCCGGCGTTGTTGACCGGCCGACAACTGATGGCTGGGTATATCCTCATAGCCCCTCAGACCGACTTGAACCAAGGCCTGCCAAAGCTGCTCACCTGGGACCCGATGGCCGTGCAAAGCGAGCCCATAGCGTAAATTTTCCAGCGGCGATTGTAACAACGTGACTGCTGGCCTATGGGCGATATACCAAATCTTTTCATTGGGTTCCGCCCCGGCTTTTTCGGCCCCCGGGAACCATTCCACCGAGCCTTCCACCACATGGCTAAGGCCCACCAAACGACGCAACAGAGTGGTTTTACCCGCCCCGTTTGGCCCTTTGAGATGCAGAATATCGCCCCGGTTCAATTGAAAGGAGAGCGCCTGGAACAGAACACGCTCGTCCCGCTCGCAATACAGACGGTCAGCCGTCAAAACAACGGACATGGCCTTCCCAATGTGAAAATGTGGCGCGATTATACCGGCACAGATCACAGAATTGGACAGGAAACTATTAATAAGCGACTGAGCCCTACAGGTGCGCATAACGCGGCCGTTACATTCTTTAAGGTTCCATAGGCTCAATGGGAGACGCCAGACGGGAGAAGCTGGACGCCAAAAAAGCCTCTTCCGTCTCCCGTCCAGCATACAGCGTAAAAAGATGGCCATAGATCGCGGCGACGCCATACGGCGCCCACTCGACAGCACCCTTTCGACACGCCCCATCCATAGAGGCGGAGACGGTATCGTCCAGCTTCCGGCTCAAGCGCTGGAACAGCTGCGACAATCCTCCCCCGCCATTGCCGTGGTGATTGAGCAAACCAACCTCGGCACCCAACAAAAACCCTTGTTCGAACTGCTGCTGCAGCTCAACAACCAATGGGTGCGCGCCCGCAGCGACCGCCCTTTCGAAGCCGGAACCGTGCTGTTGGTGGAGGCCGCCCAGGGCAACGAGATCAAAGTACTGCCCAACCCCGATGCGCAACAGCTGAACCGGATGATTCAAGCCGCCCTCAGCTTCTGGCAGGCCCACACCCTGCCCCGGGTGCAGGCGACACAATTGCCACCCATGCCAAAGCCTGAAGCGCTGGCCCAGTTGGCCGCGGAACTACCGACACTAAGACCCCTCGTCAACTGGCTGAGCCAAAGCCCGCCGCTGAACGCCAGAACCATTGCCCAATGGATGCAGGAGTTTCAGCCGCTCCCCCAAGCCATGGGACGCTCACCCTTACCCACACCACCGACAAACGCGAACTGGGCAAGGCCGGATCTCACACAACCCACTGAAGCCCCACAAACGGCAGGCAAAACCGAGCCAACCCTGCCCGCCTTCACTCAGCGCCCTATGGCACAAGCCGTGCAACAGGCGGTGGCCCGTATGATCATGACTTCAATAGGTACCTCGCCAACAACTTTGATAGCGGCTCAAACATCGCAAACTTATACAGGGCTGCCAACTGCACAACCCCTTAGTGCACATTGGGTGAGCGCGGGTTTAAACACGGCATCAAACCCGGCGGCTTCCCAAGCAGAACACCCATTACCACCGACGACCGCCATGGTGAGGCAACTCCAGTCAGCACCAACCGCCCTGCAGCCTTCCAAGGAGCTCATTACCGCATTGCCGATGCCAAGCACCCTCTCGGCAGAAACAAAACCCACTCAGGGCACAAACAACTGGCAGCCACTTCCTTCGCCGGACCAATCCCGGGAGCGAGTTCCGATAGAAGTGAGGCTCTCGCAATGGGTGGACTTGCTCAACCAGCGCATCAGCCAACACCCCGCCAGCCTGCAACAAAGCCTGGCCCAAAGAGCCCAACAGATATTGAACGCTCCATCAGGTGGTTACCCCCCAACGCCGCCCGTGCCAACGCAAAGCACCGGGGCCGGAGGCGCACCGGCGGAAGAGCTTCAACCACTGCTGCAACTGCGCAACCTGCTGGATGCCTTTCAGGGCAAAACCCAGAACAACGCCATACAACAAGCTCTGGGAAGCCTGAACCAACCCGACCTGCCCCCCGTTCAGCAACTGAGCATACCGTTAATTTGGCTGGGCCCTTCCGCCTGGATGAATATGGAATGGTGGCAGGAACGACGCAAAGAGGAAGCCGGCAAAGACGACCCTTCCAAAGCCAAACGACTGTGGCGCTTCCGGCTGTTTTTTGAACTGGAACCCCTCGCCCCCCTCTGCGCGGATTTAGTATGGGAGCCGGAACAGACCGACCTGACATTCTGGTGTGAAGACAAAAACACCCTAGCCTTTCTAAACCAGAACATGGATACCCTACAAACCTGGACGGAAGGACTGGGCGAACGACAACTGCACACACGCCACGGCATGCCCAAAAAGAAAACCACCCCAAACTCGGATGAATTCAAACCCCTGGTGGATGTAAGAACATGAGCAAAAACGAAACCGAACCCAAAGCCGCCGCCATCACCTACAGCGGAAAACGCACACCCATCGTTTCCGCATTGGGTGTGAATGAACAAGCCGAGGAAATTTTAAAACTGGCGCGGGAAAACGGCGTGCCGGTTTATCAGGATGAGGATTTGGTTCATATTTTGAGCCAATTGGACACCGGACAGGCTATACCGCCGGAACTGTATGACTGGGTGGCAAGGGTGTTGGCGTTTTCGTTTTTTTTGAGGGATAAGGTACCCGAGGGGTTTTCACCCTCGGCTACCAAGTCGGCTTATCAGCGGGTTCGGGAGGCTTATGGGAAGCCTGGGTATTGAGCACCCTCGGTAGAATCTATGTTAGCCAACGCGATGGACTCGGATATGACCATGAACACAATTTCCCGATTTATCGTACCCGATGTTTACTTGCTCCTTTGAGGCATAAGCCATCAATAACCGGGATAGGAGCATTTGACGGCGTTCCAACGGAATATCTTCTGAAATAACAAAATAGGTGGGGTCGCATGATGCATGAGTTGTTGGTTGATTCTTAAAACGGAAATAAATGTAGTCCCCGTCAGTGTAGACATAGACGCCTTCCAATTCGCCTTTAATATTTGAATTATATGACGCAAATGCAGCTGACGAAAAACAAAATGCCAGAAGGACAATAAAAGTTCTCATGACTTCCTCTCAAATCCAATAAACAGGTTCAGTTCCTAAGCAGTCCTTTCCAATGAATTTATCATGAAAAAACATTTCATGCTATTTTACTTTCATATCGCCGCATACAGATTCCCCAGCCATTCACTTTTTGCAGATACACCTGAGGGGCGAAAACAACCCCAGACCACGGCTATAATCATCAGCAACTCAGAGCATTAACATCCGACTAAGGGATACCAATATTTTGAAGTATTGACATAGCACTACCGCTACAACCATTTGTATGATCGGTCCCTGGATTAGTGCTATCGGTATACCATACATTAACTGGTTTATCGGCCATTTTCGCCGCCATTATTACGCTGAGCATATTTTTTCCGCCAGGAGTTGATCCATCAAACCGGAAATGTTCGCCCCAATTACTGCATGTACTTTTCAATTGAGTGATTAAACCCATGGCCACCCAGCCATTATCCTCAACGTAAAAACGTTTAATTTCACCCACACCATAATTATTGGCGTATGCAGTATTAAGCATTACTAGAACCAAAATAAGCACACAAAAAAATCTCATTAAACAAAATCTCATTCGAAAATTATCATAGCGATTCCACTACGCCAAAGCGGCTCCTTTTTTACTACTTATCGATAACTTATTGCATATAGCCTACATGCTGTCGGGCTTGTACCAGACCAAGGTTCATCCGGGAGACCATAAATCACTACTGTACTACTGGCGTGGTATGCAGCCAGCAACATGCTCAGGTTTGCTTCAAACCCCGGATCGGTCTTTCTAAACCAATACCCTTTTGAACACTCGGCAATGGGGTCATTAATAGTAAAATAGACATCCCCACCACCAAACTCCGAATAGGAGTATACAGCCGAAACCGTGGTAGATCCGGAGCCTATATTATTAGTATTAATTGCCGATACACCACCAGCACAACCGACAAAAAAAACCAATAGCATTCCTCTCATTACTCGCAAATTGCATACCACCTTAAATGTGCTCATTTTTGACAACGTTCTTATTAAATCAAGCTCATAATTCTTCACCACACAATCTCCATAAAATCCAATCTTAATGGGTAGAAAATTAAAAAGACACCGCCTTCCTTTCTATATTAATTTCTAATTCGCTAACTGAACATAGTAAGGCATCGGGTTAGGTACATCCCAGTTTCCTACCGTTTCACAACTTTGTCCGGACTGAAAGTTGTAGTATTGAGAAATCGCTCTCCCGGAAGCCTGAGCAGTTAGCAACATAGAGTACCATGATTTACAGATTTCAGGATGAACACCATTGAAGGTCTCATGGAGCTTACAAAGATAGTGCGTTCCATAACCCGCATTCACCTGCAAAACACCTCCTGTGGGATGAAAGGCAATCGTCTTAACAGTTCCTTTGCACTCAGTGCCCGCAAAAGAATAGGTTGCAATAGCCATGATCGAGACTGCTACAAGTGTTTTCTTTATCACATCGTGTTCCCCTGCCATTAGTAAATCTAGAAATGATAGATCCAGTTAACTCTAAGCTTTTAGAGGGTTACATAGATAACCTACAAAACATTTTTTTTCGCTTTTCCTGACTAAGAGTTCAAGTGAGTTTTACACAAAAAACCCACATGTCATCAATTGGCACAAACTGAACCGCCGCCAAAAGCAAGATTCATATTTCAACCTCTACTGCACCAAATGGAGCCGCTCAATAGTAGGACGGGACTTTCCCCAAATGGCTGTATCACATGGGTCTGTATAACCATTAAGTTTCTTACCGGTAGTAAGGGACACAAGAATCATACTAAAACGTTGTTGGCTTGCAGCAGTCTCATCGACCTTCAACAGGTACGGCGAACCATACTCGCAATTCAGTTTACCTGGATCTGGCGACAAATATACTGCCACCCAATCCCTGTGTTGCAATAAGTTAGTGACCACAGCAGGCTCACTCCAAGAGTATGCACAAGTGGATGCTATAGTAGCCGCAGTGGCCAGTATAAATTTTTTGCAATTCACAGTCTCTCTCCAGAGATAATTAAAGAAACTCATTCATTCAAAAACCCACAGGTTATTAATGACGGGAACTTGGCCTCCCCCGCTCCCACCCCAGAACGGAATATACTCACACCCAGAGGCATGAAGACCTATTCTTTTTCCTGAAGCGAAAGCCATCAAAGCGGCTGATATCATATTCTGATGGCCTGGTAAGTCACCTTTTAAATGCACCCTGGTCGTTACTGGGCAGTCATCCAAGTTTTTTACTTCTCCAGAAATGTATAGGGTTACCCCACCACCGGAATGAGTGAAGAACCTAGTCACTTGCACTCCTGGTCCGCCTAAAGGTGTAAAGTATTGACCGCTGGCTCCTGACGTGATAAACAACGCAACCAACAAGTTAAAAATATTTTTCATTGTACACTCAGTTCCTGACTGTAAAATCTGTTTTTAATACGCGATTAATTTTCCAATCGATTACTGGATTTAGCCAGAAGCATAAATACTTACAAAAGTCGCACCATGACAATCGTCTGATGAATAGTTATGAATCCTTACTTGATTGCCTGATACAAGAGCTGCCGTGGCTAGAGAGAATGCAGCCCGGTAAGAGTCGATATCGAGGTTATCACTGTGAATGAACATCCAATTTCCCGCGCAAGGGCCACTTCCTCCAGCTTTCAAACGGATTCCAAATTTTTTCTCTGAACCAACAATATTTGTGACCTCAGCCACAGTACCTTTTGCAATTTCACCGGCCTGAGAGAAGGCAGAAAAAAACAATAAAGCCAGAACAAAAAACCTCATAAAACACCTCACTAAAATAAAATATTAAGACATCAACCTTGCGATTAATAAAACTCCTTTCCTACTTTATTTTTACTCTCCGGATGGTAGCCCAATTTTGAAAACACACGGAGCTATATATTTGAAGATCAATAGTAGCTCCCATTGCGTGAGCTGCCAGAAGAACTGAAAGTACATGATTCACATTACTAACCTCAGGGGAAACGGCCAAAATAGTTGCATCATTTGAAGATGCAGGACAAGAGTTAGGGTTCGGCGCTTCGCTACTAATACGAAAAAACAGCCCTTGATGAGCGTAACCTGTCATCACCTCTAGAACTTTTACGCCGTCTTTATTGACATGATCTGCCGCATAGGAAAAGCTCACAAAAAAAGTTAAAAATAAAATAACAACCGACTTCATAATTGACCTCCAAAAAACTCTGTTTACATTAATATCTGCATCAGCCAGAGTCCGCTCATAACCAATGCCCATCCACCGTGATTTTCTTATAAGCCTTCCGCATAAAACCGAATACTTATCATCCAGAAACCACTAAAACATCAATAAACTGATTCACCCAGAACAACTAGCCTTTAAAGCACCAGCCTTTGCGGACTTCACTACTTCATTGGCAGCCTCGAATAATACCTGGTTCGACAGCTCGGAGTTTTCAATCAATTCATTAAGTGGATAAGCAAACGTTTCAGCAGCCTCATCCGACAAGGAATAAATTTCAACCTCGTCACCATTTTTATACACAGTTGCTCTCATCACGGGATTGGTTATCCTCTCGGAGGACATATCAGACCTAAAACCGAATTGGTTCCACTCTATTCTCCATTGTTGACTCTGGGTTACGGCTCCTTCTTCTTCCGTTTCTTCTGACAACAAAAAAGTACCAATTCCGCGAAGTTCCTCTTGCGTGGCTGAATAAACGATCTGAACAGGGTCGTCCATACCCTCCAGTAAGTCTTTTTGAATACCCTGATCGATAGCAACACCTATTGCCGCACCCATTGGGCCGGAGCTGGACATTAGCATGAAGGATGCAGCGGCTCCTGGGCCTTGGTAGTGCCATGCGTTATCGGGAACATTGATAGCGACCGGAGCACAATCACTTCCCTTACTATTTGATGTTGCGCAGGCAGTTAACACCATCGTAACAACCATTAACGCAGTGAATCTAACACTGATAGAATTACCTTTCATGACACACCTACAACAAACAACACCGAGCACACATCAAGAACCTGGCCCATCAAGCAACATTTCATACTCCCAACACCTCGGCTCGCCCCTTTGATGGCCGCCCACGGCCTCGAAACTCTACTCTCATTCCCAAACGATTTTCGACTTCGTCAACAAAACGGTGGCTACCCGTTAGTTGATTACGCTCAACCGCTGTTTGTATAAAGTCTTGTTCGCTCTGTTCTATCCCTGCATCCACGAAAACTTTGTAACGCATCATGCGCTCCGAATGCCTATCCGCCAGGGACAGGTAACACGGATCCAAGTCCAACCAATTACATTCAACCAATCCAACCTTGGCTGAGAAACTTGACCACTCATACTGCTCTACACTTTCAACCATCCTGGCCTTTACAGGATTCAATTCCACATACCTGCAACATTGCAGCAAGTACTCGTCCGTTTGTATCGGGCTTATTTTATAGCGACTTTCCCACAACGAGCCGGTCCACCGCTCCATCTTTTTGACAAAACCGGTGTCTTCAAGATAGCTGGCGACCTGCCAATCGTCTCATCAGCTTACCAATGTCGCCCCCCAAACATTATCATTTGCCTGTACTACCAAATGTACGTGATTGGTCATCAGGCAATAGCTATACACCTTCAAACCCAGCTCAGTTTTCCATTCAACAAGGCTCTCCAGATAATAGCGATAGTCTCGTTCTTCTATAAATACCGCCGATCGGTTATGACCTCGCTGCACAATGTGATGTGGCATGTTTGGCACAATCACCCTTGCTCGTCTTGGCATACTAAAAACTCCCTTTTCAATTCCAGATCTATACTGAAGCCTTAAATAAGGTTAATTCTCTTCTTTAAATTTGACCTGTCCCATTTTTCGTATACGTTCCATACCTACCTTAATTTAAATCTATCCCCTTTTTCCTAATTCACTTCAATATTGTAGCCGCGAAATCTAAATGCAGCTTTGATATTTGAAACAATTCTCTCTCGATCTACTTCATCTACCGGTACAACTTCATTTGGCCCACACCAAGATTTAATAGAATCAGTATACACCACCACCCCACTTGGACCTGCCAGCACTTCCGAGTCAATATGAATATATCTATCTCCTTCTTTATAAAGAATCCCAGTCCTTCCTAAAACTTCAACAATATACCCATCTGAACTCTCAATGACATTTACCTTTGGAATACTAAACATATTAAGGCACCTTTACCGTACCACTCGATGTGGTGACATTGTAAATGATATCGTTCCCATTTTCCCTAAGAACTGGGTATTCGATGTTTCTCCACACACTTTCCAAAGATACACCTCGCGAGCCATTATGAAAAACATGAACAGCCCCTTGAGCTCCCTCTGCAAAGTCTCTTGAAGCCGCCTCCCATAATGGTTTGGCATCTACCCAGTCCATACCTTGAGTAAGTTTCTGTAGCTCCTGACCAGCTGAGGTCATTTCCAAGGTTGTACTGCCATTAGCTTTAGCAAACGCCTCTGCCGCTGACCTCGCCTCATCACCCCCTGACCAAAAAACTCTAGGCGTGTTTTTTGAGAAGCGATTAAATAGACTTCTTAGGCCAGCCCTTATTCCATATCCGCCCCCTATTAGCTCAACTTCTGGATGAACGGCATTAATAGGCCCGTCCACGTGCCTTAAAAGCCCATTCCCGTTTCTATAATAGACATTGCCTTCCCTGTCAAATTGCACATTAGAATCTGAGTTCCCCCCAACTTGCGGAACTAAAACCACATCACCAAGTTTATCTGTTAAACCTTTATACAACCCGTCCGGGTTTTCTGGCGTACACATAGGGCCGTCGTTGTATAAACTATCCTCATCATCACCCAGAAAATAATCCGCAATCGCTCTGATTACACTTCTCTCAGTGGAATCATTTTCTGACTCATTACCAGTGCCTGTACTACTCTCATCATCATCACCGACAAAGAGATATCCAGTTGGATCCGTATACCCCAGCGGATTATTCATAACGTAAGCATACCGATTATAGTTAACAGGTGCCTTAGGGTTCTGCACAACAATATCCGCTTGCATAAACCGCCCAATCAACGGGTGGTAAATACGCCCTCCCATATGAACAAACTGAGACCCAGGAACATGCTCATGCCCGGTAAAGCCTTTTTCTGTAATACCAAGTACTGGAGCAATCTGGTTGTTATCCCTAGCAATCTCAATCTGCTCGCCAAATACCGTATAACGATAACGAGCTACAACGCTGCCATCTTGATTCAGAATAGCAACTACTGAACCAAGGTGATCCTTAACTAAATACTGCACGTGCTGTAAAGCATCTTCTTTTGTTGTGATCAAAACATCACCACCTAGATAGTGGCGATGCTCTACGGTCTCACCCGACTCCACCCGCTCATACATACCATTGATCATGTATGTTTTGGATGTTTTACCATTAACATATGTTTGTCGGTAATAGCGCTTACCATTTTCATCGTATCTATAATTCGCACTATTGAAAGTCCTTTGGCTAAAAACGGACTTAACTTTGTTATAGCTATTGTAGGCAAGGTAATTATCACCAAACGTAGTTACGTTGCCGCGCATATCATAGTCAAACGCTTCCTCTACCGCATTGCTAGCTTGCTGAACCTGGTTACTGGTGCCCTCCATTCTGACAAGTTTTTTATTATCATAAATAAAGTCAAGCACATGGCGTTTTACACCATTGTCGAAATACTTAAATACCAGGTTCCCATAGGCATCGTAACTGAAGGATTCTTCAGTAACATAAGGGGAGCCTTGATTGCTATACGCTCTAACACTGACGCCGGTTAACTGTCTGGAATAACCATCACCATATTGAAAACTTTCTTGACGATCCGTGACACTCTCATATCGATTCATCAGTTCGCCAACGCGATTGTAGGCGTACCCAAAATTGACAATATCGGCATTATTCGAAGACGCTACAATCGTATTGATACGAGAAGTCGCCTCGTCGTGTGCAATATTGACCTCAAAGCTAGGGAAGACTTTCTTAACTATATTGCCGAAGGCGTCTGAACCGTCGTTTGTTTTATAAACGACCCGGGCTGACTCCTCTATAGCGCCATTAGTTAGATACTTAACATACCCGAACTGGTCATACTCAAGCCCCATCCAAACTGTCGCTTTCTCTTCATTTTTGTCGTTTAGCGGGTCTTTATACGCAGTTGGATAATATACATAAGCTTGACGGCCCAATTCGTCATAACCGTAGTCTGTTAAAAACTGTATTCCATCCACATAAACAGTTTCTGATATCACTTCGCCCTTGGTCCCAAGTTCGTATTTTTTGGCTATCATGACATCAATATCCGACTGGGCACTCTCGAACCCCGGGGCGTCAGGGCACTCTGTCACCGCACTTG
This sequence comes from uncultured Saccharospirillum sp., assembly GCA_965652395.1. Lineage (GTDB taxonomy): Bacteria > Pseudomonadota > Gammaproteobacteria > Pseudomonadales > Natronospirillaceae > Saccharospirillum. Next base: position 28,943 of record CBFGUW010000041.1, read on the forward strand.
CTTTATATACGATCACAGAATCTAGCGCGCCTTTGGTTATATCGATGGCCGTACTTTCTTCAGTACTCTCGCCAGCTACTTCTATAGAACTGGCACCGTCATAATACCAACAAGCCAAAGATTCCGGTCGAGACCGGCTTACAGGTCTATTTAGTGCATCGTATTGTGTTTTTACTACATTGCCACCGCCATCGACGCTTTTAACGGTGTTACCAAAAATATCGGAATAAACCGTTAAGTCCCCCTCCCTATCTGGTATCGATTCGGTGGTGGTACCTAACTCATCATTGTACGTATACGTCTCATAATGGTACCCCAGAGCAGCATCAGGACCGGGCTGACTACTTGACGTACTATAATTTACTTTAGGATAAGTGGTCTTAACCTTCCTACCTTTGGCATCATATTCATGAACTATTTTGGTAGTTGAACTCACATCAAACTGCTCTTCCGTGAAAGCAAGTTGCCCCATGGCGTTATAGTGTTCATAACGCTCGCGCCCTTTGCCATCAACGATTCGTTTTTCAAAACCTCCGGCCGACTGTTCAACTGTGTAGTAAATATTCCTGCGATTTTGTTCTAATCCAGACTCTACGGAGTTGTCCTGAAGAACCTGCACAACACGATCATTCAAGTCATAGTGCATGACTTTTTTGTAGGCAGAATCCGCCGGTCCTGCAGCGTAACTCATATTTTTTTGAGGAACCGTTTCGCTCAGTAAACGGTTGTAGCGATCCCATTCAAATCCAACTATGCTCCAGCTACCCCCTAACAACTGCGTAGATGTACCGATCTTTCGCCCAAGCACATCATAAAAGGTAAAAGCGGACGGGCTTTTATTACTATCGCCTTCTCTTACAAGTTCTTTTACGAAAGTATAGGAGTTCTCCGGGCACATAGATGAGTCACAGTAACCCCGCGTAGTACTCGCCACTACACCATACTCGTCAGTGGTGCTATTAGCACGACCAAGAGCATCATAGGTTGCCGTCGACTTAAGGCCATTAGCCGAAGTTATCGCTTTCGGATTGCCAAAATGATCATAGTCCGAATAGGTAGTTATATGGTCTTTTGTTCTATCGGTCTGATCCAGAACAATCGCCTTTGAACCCAAATATTTATAGGAATATGCAACGGGATAGTCTGTTACAACAACTCTTGGCTTAGCATATTGCTCGTCGTCGGAGGCGCGATTTGGGTTCGAAGTAGTGACTTTCTGGATGGTGTTAATAGCCCCACCGGAATAAACATACTCCGTCAGCACGGCAGACTCAACCTCTACACTACTGGAACCTTCAACTGTTGAATATGCTTCTTTGTCTTTTATCAAACCATCGTCGTAATAGTTAAAAGTCAGTTTATCTACCAGTGTAGATTGACCTGGTGACGAGTATTTTGTGGTCTGAATATCGACTAAGAAGTCACCAGGCTCACCTAGGACTCCATCGTTTTCATAATCAAACTCAGTTACTACTACATTTACATAACCGCCATCTTTATTAGCTCCAGTTCTGGAGATATTTTTCTTTTGCCGAGTATAGAAAGCGCCAGTGACAGTTTCCAATTCTGACTCAAATTCTGTTTGCTTGAGCAGTAAGCCAGGGCTCGTGTAGTCATACTGTCGAGTAATGTATTTATTCAGGTAGACGTTAGTAATCCCACCAATATCTTTGTGTGCCCATACGTTCTCACGCCAGTTAGTTATATTGCTGGCGTTTTCACCAATTGCTGTTTGTCTATAGTATGGTGTCGTAACAACTGAACTTGTAACGGGCTCTATATACTCTTGGAAGTTGATCTGGTCATTTGCATCGGCTGCAGTAGATACCACTGTGTATGTTGTTAACTTATGAACTTTACCTATATAAGGTCTATTTTGATGCAGGTAATTCGCTGTAATAATAGCACGCGTCTGATACTCACCCGTCCCACGGATTTTTAGTTCAGTTCGCTCAGTCGTTTTAACAAAGTGAGAGAAACCTAGATAACCATCCTTTCCTTGCTTTTGAACTGCGCCAGCGTATTTGTAATATTCAATAAGCAAGGGTTGATCATCAGCCGAGTCAGTCGCAAGTTTTTTCTTAAGAGACGACACCAAGCTACGACTGGTAATAATATTCTTCTCGCCCTCAGGCCGCTTCAATACACCGTTTGTATATAGGCTTTGGTCGTTCATTCGACCCCATTCAAAAATGGTTTGGATACCGTGACCATCATTGATTTGCGTTAGCATTGGGGAAGCATTTGACTGGCTCTTATAAGTGCGTAATTGGCCGGACTTTGTATCGAACCATATAGCATCACGGACACTATCGCCGTCCAAGTCAGAAAATGATAGTGCCAACTTCTGATAAACAGTCTTCAAACCCTCAGAAGAATATATAAACCCGTATTCCCCACTGCTTGCAGAAGGCAAATCATCCAACTTGTGACGAGTGGTGAACCCATTGACTGTACCATACTTAACATAGAAGGCCCCATTGTTCTCATCAGGTTTGTGCTCAATTAAATCAGTCCGACCATCATTGTTGATATCTTCAATTATAAGAGTCGGATCATAATGGGGGTCTATATTTTCATTATTAGCATAGGGGTCTTCAAAGTAAGGCGTATAGCTATACAACAAGTTAACGTTGTATTTTTCTTCTTGTGCAAACAGGCCATTACCATAGCCTTCAAAAACCTTCAGACTATAGCCATCTTTAACTACCTGATCAGGTACACCATCATTGGTGATATCAATAAACTCGCTTTTACCGCCGCTTATTTTGTAGTAAGTATCGTCCTCATCATGGGGGTCTACGCTGGATTCAATCTTACCTTTTGCAGACAGGTCCACCTTGTGGTAGTTAAAGTTGCGATCTAGTGCACGGTGGTAGTACAAGGTATTTTTAACAAGGGGCCCTCCAAGAACATCGTCTCCATCATCCTCAGTATGATAGCCAACGTTTTCATATAACAAATCCAGAAGGCCATCACCATCAACATCGACAGGTGTTAACGGTCTATAGTTAGACTCTTCAGGATCAAGTGTTTTTACACTAGTGGAGGCAAACCGGCCACCGCCTATACCCTTATATATTTTTGTTTCGTATTTATCGAACGGGTACTGATTATGAACCAGAAGATCAGGATACCCGTCCCCATTCATGTCTATGATTTGCCGCTGTTCTTCTAACTCAATATCATCAAAGACAACACTTTCAGAAAATTTATCATGTGTAATTGTTGCTGATGAAAACCAGGTTTTTATCGCTTCATCAGTAGTAGCGACAAAGTCTTGATAGCCATCATAGTTCATATCGATGAGCTGTATTGACGCGTTTTCATAATCAGTGTCAGTAAGGACAATACCTAGGTCACCTTTAGATATCAGACTTCCATTACCATCGTTTATATAAAAAGCGACACCTACTGATTGTACCGCACCATCATTCCGCAATTCACGTGCTAAGAATATAAGATCCGTGAAGCCATCCCCATTGATATCACCGAATGACTTTTGGATGCTACGAAGATTTGATGGATTAAAATTTTCAGAATCAACATCCTCAACCTCAAATTTTGCAGCGATTGTGCCGAGAGATACAAAGCCTTTAGCTTCATTCGAACTTTGCCATCCAAAGGTTAGAGGTTTCAAGCATGCGCTTTCGCCACTGCACTCCTGAATCGCTTTAACCATTGGTCGGTTGGTACGAACATCCTGAGTGTAATGAATGTAGTAATTGCGTTGCGTCAGACCGTCTGAGATCATCTGCACACGCGTCAGTATTTTTGTATTAGCCGTTTTTGCTCCATCGCTCCATCCATGATATTTTTCTGCTCTATCAATCCAATGAAAGTCAATACTGGCATTCTGGCTAACATAAGTTACTTTATCAACGAGATGTTCACCTGGACTCTGGTACTCATGATAAGAGACCGTATAAGAAGCCCCGCTCAGCTCCTCATGTTTATTCAATGCCCACTGTTTAACTGCGGCATTATCTGAACGCTCAACACGACTGTCAGCTGTATTTCCGTATTCCTCCTTGGTTCCATTCGAATATTGCACAATCCAGTATTCGGGACCGTTAAGTGTTTCACCTCGGGACTGAACTAATACACCTTGATCTGTTTCTGTCCGGTAATAAGTATTATTTGAGCCATGGTCTCCTTGAATAGCGACTAGGCGCTCTCCCATGAAACAGTATTCGCCCTTCAAATCATAAACGATACCGACATTATTCGGATATTCAGATTCACACCGTCTAATAGCGCCGAGGCCAGACAATGACCAACCACGCCCCATATTGCCACCATTGACTTGGCTGTTGTATGACATACTTAAATTTGCCGTTAGACCAACTGCTCCAACAGGGGCTTTAAGTGGCACCTGGATGCTGGCAGCACCACCCTTGGTTACGCTGGCGTTAAAGTCTGTACGTCCAACCAATGTACCGGACTTAGGTGAGGAAGACGGTAGTTTTGGCTGATAATTGAAAGGCGAGTATTCTTCTCCTGTATCTGAGATAAAAACCAGGTCTTTTTTGCCGTCTCCGTTATAGTCAGAAGTGCTCACCGAAAGATCGTAAATGGCAATGCCATCTATGTATTCAAAAGTATCTACGTTACTCTTGGGAAGTTGTCCTACATTTCCATAGAATAGCAACCCTTCAAGTGCCCCTGAGGCACTGGGATGCAGGTACATATCCTGCTTCCCGTCGTAGTTAAAGTCCCCAAAATGAACCTTGGAGTAACCTGTCAGTACTTGTAGGTTTGAAGTATTAAAGGAATGCGATATGGGAGTGACTTGCCCGCTAGCGGTATCATATTTGAAGCTGCCAGCATCATAGTAAGTTACTGGTATATTTACAGTAGCAGCGATCAGCAACAACTTCTGCTCAGCAACAAAGTAGATGTTGCCGTTAGTATCAGTGTAGTAACTGTATGAGTCTGCCTGAAAATTTGTAGCCATTGAAGCTACAGGCATCAGTAATAGACCGGCAAGACACGCCTTAATAAAACGCATAATTTTCCCTTTAACACAAAAAGGGGCTTTCGCCCCAGTTATTAACTAATAGAACCACTCGGGCACATACCAAGATAACCGAAAGGATTTACTGCACCATTCAATAACTGCGAGTATGGGACAGCCTCTCCATTGATGAATTTAAACATTACGCCACTAACCGCACTTTTTGCAGAATCATATTCTGATAAGTCCTGATCTTCGTATGCCGGAGATGGGTTGTCACCACCTGGGTTATAATAGTTCATGAACTCCATGAATTTATCTCCAACAGCTAAAGCATCTCCCACGGAAAGCCAAGCATCTTTATACTCGCATTCATAAGGAAAGAAAGAGGCGTCTGATAATCCATAATACATTGAGGCGGACTGCTGAATAAAGCTCATATATACATCAATAGGATAAGTCGTGTCTACGTCTTCTGATCTTACCCATAATAAGAAGTCTTCATACCAGTCAGGTGCAGAAACACTAGTACCACTCCCAATAGGGAATGCCAATTTATAGAATCCAGTTACTAGCTTTGGAAATGAATCACTCTCTTCTTGAACTGCAAGTGCTTCAGAGTAAGTATAGAAAAGTGCATCTATAGAACTCTGGGTAATTTCAATTGAACCATCTGCACCTGAACTTAGGTAAACTTGCATCAAATCTTTCAATGAATTGGAATAGTCCCGAGCTCTGATTCCGAAACCATCCACATTACCATCTAAGTATCCATCAAGAAGACCATCATAATGTTCAAAAATAGATGTCTTTCGAATGATATGATTTTTTAGATCAGCAGCATAACTATTGATACCCTTATAGGCCTTATTGCCACTTGCATTCAGCGAAAAAGTAATTGTAGCCGCAAGACCAGAGTCATCTTCAAATGCCCTAAAATTTGCGAGGTCAAGCCGGGCTCCATCCTTACATAACCCTCTAGCATCATCTACCAGACCAGAGGGCACTGACACATCCATATCATTGTTTGGCAAGTAGCCGCGATCTCCCAATAATTCCTGACCTGAACATCTAAGACCAAGTTTTCTGCCTGTTGGATGAATAATAACTGACTCATCATACATACCCGGCATATCCGCCGACAGATCAATTGGTCCTTCACCTTTCGCATTATTAAACCACGAACTACTTTTTTTAATATCAGCGGATATAAATGTAGTAATACCTCCCACATTAACCGGAACAAAGCCCGGCACCATTTCAAAAGAACTCCACTGTTTCCTCCACTTACCAGTACTGTTACTTATCCCACCAATACTAGTATAGGAAATATCCCACTCCTCAAAAACTTTTTCGTCATAGTCATACGAATAAGCCCCTGAAACCAATACCGTTCGCTCACGCTTTTCATCCCAACAGAAAGAAAAAAGAGATCCGTCAGAAGTACCAAAACACTTCCTAACTGTATATGTCTCCGTACCATATACCGCATTAACAGCGTGTGTTAGATCATATGTATATCTAGGGGCCTTGACGCTTATGGTTTGACCTAGCACCTGCTGACTTTCGTCACCCTTACATCGTACTATTGTTAAATCCCTACGCTTCGTCGATAAAGCTTTCGCGATATTCTGACAATCAATAGATGACCATGGAGTTATCATGTCGACCGATATATCCATTCCTCCTGTGGTTAACAAAGCAACAATATTGTCAACTTCACTGGGGTCAAGTTCGTAGTAGCCTTTCGCTAATTGATCATTTGATAATTTAACAGGAACGTCGTTAGAATAATTAATCCCGAGAACAGGAAAGCCTAAGGCCACCGCCTGCTCAAAGTTAGACCTCCAACTAAGCGGTTCATTTTCAACTAATTTAGAACAAAATGTACCTGATTGTGTACCTGTACACCTGAACTCATTATAAATTTGCTCCCCAATAATCGGCGCGGCTTGAGCAAGCACGCTCAAACTAGTTAAAACAAATGCTATTAATATTTTCTTCACTAATTATTACCCCTATGCTTTAACGCTAATAGAATACTCTTTTAATCTCATAACGTATCTGCGCCTTGCCAAGCCCAACATTGCATACTACTTAATCAACATTGAGTGAGCGGTGTAACCATAAGCATCATCAACACAATAAACATCTAGTTTTTTTCCAGAAGCTTTAGCAGTCAACAAAATGGACAGAATCGCATTCAGTTTTGTTTCTGTCATGTGGCGAAAAGATGCATGGTGATTTCCCGTTGTGGTGGTGCCGCTGAATGACACCTCGATAGCGTCCTCATGGATATCGCCATTGTAGTGAGCAGGATATCGAACCCAGTTAACTGTGACATCTGTGTAACATGCTGCATTCGCAGTTATCGAGAAAATTGTCAAACATGACAAAAGGAACAAGCTTTTCATTTAACGCTCACCTTTTTTGAAAACATTTATAACACTATTCCCAATATGCTTGGATGACGACATTCACTCAGAATACACATCCAACCGCTCAACCCGCCGATAATACTGGCCATTAATAGCCGTATCACAAGCAGACACATACCCATGAATCATCTTTCCCGAATACAACGCACCCAGCACAGCAGAATACATTTCCTTGAATGCCACATGGTCTCTGGAAAGCAGGAGGCGTCTATTGCCATCGCAGTTTTGGTCTGGGGTGGTTACAAGCTCTATCAGAATCGAGCCGTCCTCATAGTGCAAAATTCGGTCAACAGCACTTTGCTGTCCCCAGGAAACCGCCGCCTGTGCGGGAAAAGCTGCGATCAGGCAACACGAGCAAAAGAAAGTGCGAAATATTAGAAACAGCTGATGAACAGAGAGGGAACCATGCTCCGGCAATCGAGTTTTGTATTTCAACCAGCTCAGCCGAGCGAAGAGAAGGGAAAATAGGTACTTCATGACGTCGACAGCTCCTTTGTTTCAGGTTACAGCAGCCAATCCATTTACGAACTCTAAACAAACAGTGTGGAACTCTATCCCAATTTTTTTGAGGGCGCAAACCAAAATTGACGAGAATTAGACATTCCCAGTTCGACTAATAGGTCAGAATTAATGGCTCATCTCGATAGGCAAATGGGAATGCAGCCAATTTAAAGGCTATCAATCAAACCGAAACCAAACGCCGAACTTTCCCCTCGGGCGTTCTCTGCCTCACCCGTTCCATCATCCAATCCAACACGACGGGGAAGTGATCCACCCAGGCGTCATCATGCTGCAACATGGAAAGCGGTGAGTAGTTTCTCAGGTTGCCGCCGTTTTTTCCAAGCACCAATAATCGGGCATTGTGCGTGCCGATTTCCCGCATGAATTCGCGTACGTCTGTTGGGTGGTCGGTGTAACCGCCGTTGCGGCGGGCGATGTATAGGCTGGGGGGCCATTCCAGTTGTTCGGCGGCTTGTTTGTAATCGAATATGGGGGTGTCTTCTTCCGTATTGTGTTGGGTTTTCCATTCCCCTTCACTCAATGCCATATATTCATGGTAGAGCGATAGTGTTTCCGAACCCATGGTGGAGGTTAACCATCTTAGGGGTATTTCGCCTTTTATTTGCCCTAACAATGGGAATAGATGTCGCCAAATAAAAGCGCTGGTGGCGCTGTGGTGAATACCACCCAATTTGGCACTGCGGCGTGTGCCGAAGTGAATCATTCCGGCGACGGCGGGTCTCATGGCTGGAATTCTGGCGTAGGCTGAGGCAAGTAATACGCCACCGAAACCTTGGCCGATGAGGAAGATGGGTTTGCCTTTGGAAAGGCGTCTTGCTTCCGTGGCGAGGCGGGGTAAATCTTCGGTGATAATGTCTTCGAGGCTGTGGGTCATGCGGCGGCTTCGTTTTGGCCAGCTTTGGCCTTGGCCGATCAGGTCCGGCACCAGGCAGGCGAAGCCCATTTCCGAGAGGAAGTTGGCGAGGCCGTGGCCGTCGTGCAGGAAGAGGTCGCCGCGGTTGCCCAGACCATGGATCAGTAACGCAACACCGGCCGGTTTTTCCGGGCCTATTTGACGAACGAATAGATGCCCGCCTTGGACGGTGGGGACTTTTAAACGCTCTTCGCGGATCTGCTGCTTCATGTCGCTGTCTCTGGTTATGCCAGGCTATTCCGCCAACACGGCCTGCCATTGTTTTTCCAACCGTTTATTGGAAACGGTGACTTTGGTGCCGAGGGTCTGGGCGAACAGGGATACGCGGTATTCCTCCAGCCACCAGCGAAATTCGGTCAGGGCTTCACTCAGGCGCTGCTGCTCTTTCAGTGCTTTGCGCTTCTTGTCGTAACGTTGCCAGAATTCCGCCAGTTCATCCACTACCAGGTTTTCCCGGGCGGGGATGCCGCCGGAGCGGTTAATGCGTTTGTCTGCGGCCTCCAGGTAGCGGGGGATCTCGGTGCGCCAGGCTTCGGGGGTGGCGCTTACGAATCCGGGGTAAACCAGATTGTCCAGCTGAGCGGCGATGTCGGAATAGACGAAGGCAGTTGCGAAGGTTACTTTGCCTTTGAGTTGCTTCCGCACTTTGTGGTGTTTGGTGAGGATGTCGTGCACTTCCCTGGCGATGCGCTCCCCTTCGGGGACCAGCTCACTGCGGCCTTTATCTACCCAGTTATCGAAGTCGGTTCGGGTTCTGGGAAGGTGCTCGGTTTGGTTTTTGGTGAGGGCGGCTCGCAAGGCAGCCCAGAGGATGTCCTGGCGCAGGTTGTCGGCTTTGCCGTAGGGGGCGAACAGCAGAGCGGCTTCTTTGAAGGCCGGTAAGCGTTTGCCGAGGTAGTCCAACAGGTCGGCGAGCCTGACGCTTGCCAGCCTTAGCAGGCCTTCCAGGTGCTGGGCTTCCGCCCAGGGTTGTTGCGTGAAGGATTCGACCGCGACGGCGTTCACTTTATCGACCAGCGCCGGGTACATTTCCACCTGTATACCGGCCTGCATGTGGTGCTCCACGTCGGGTAGGTCGCCACAGTCCCAGTCCGTCATGCGCTTGGGCCCGGTTTCTTTTTGCTGGGCCTTCTGTTGGGTCTGGCTTTTGGCGGCGCTGGCGTTGGCTGGTTGCTTTAGGGCATCGAGGTCGCGGCCTGTGGCGACGGTTTTGCCGTTTTCGTCGACCACTTTGAACCGGAAGCGATGGTGGGCTTCCAGTTTGTCCGGCTGCCATTCGGCTTCGGGTACGCGAATACCGGTCATGCGGAACAGTCTTTCGCCGATGGCCTTGTGCAGCGGGGTGTCGTCCATCTCCAAACTGTTCATTAAGGCGTCGGCGAAATCCGGGACCGGTACGAAGTTGCGACGGTAGGATTTGGGCAGCGCTTTAATAAGGGCGATGATCTTGTCCCGCAGCATGCCGGGCACCAGCCATTCCAGCCGACCGGCGGGGAGCTGGGCCAGGGCTCCGACGGGTACGGTGAGGGTGACGCCGTCCGCTTCGTTGCCGGGTTCGAAGTGGTAGGCCAGCGGCAGTTTCATCCGGTTGATGGTGAGAAAGTCCGGATACTGCTGTTCGGTGACGGTATCCGCCGAGTGCTGCATCAGCTTGTCGGGCGTGAGTTCCAGCCAATCTTCCGGCTGTTTTTTAAGCCAGGCGTGGAAACCGGCGCTGTTGACGATGTCGTCGGGGATGCGTTCGTCGTAGAAGGCGAAAAGGGTTTCGTCGTCCACCAGGATGTCGCGTCGGCGGGCTTTGTCTTCCAAGCCCGTCACTTCGTTCAGCAAGGTTTGGTTTTTCTTGAAGAAAGGTGCCTGTGTCTGAATTTCCCCTTCCACCAGGGCGGCACGAATGAATATTTCCCGCGCCTGGGGCGGGTCAATTTTTCCAAAATGCACTGGGCGTTGCGCCACTATGGGCAACCCATAGAGCGTGAGTGTTTCTTTGGCGACTACTTGGCCGCGCTTTTTCTCCCAGCGCGGGTCGGTGTATTGGCGTTTTACTAAGTGCAATGCCAAAGGTTCCAACCACCGGGGTTCTATTTTGGCGACGGTGCGCGCGAACAGTTGGGTGGTTTCCACCAGTTCGGCCGCCACAAGCCATTTGGGGCCACGACGGGACATGGCGGACGATGGATGAATCCGGCATTGGCGGCCCCTGGCGGCGGTATATAACCGGTCTTCTTTGAAGGCGGCGATTTGGCTCAACAAACCCGAAGCCAATGCTTTGTGAACGCGCTCGTAACCGGCGGGTTCTTCATTGAGTTTATAGCCCAGTTCTTTGCACAGCAGATGCAGCTGGCGGTGAATGTCCCGCCATTCGCGCATGCGCAGGTAATTTAAAAACTGGGTTTTGCAGTATTTCCGCAGCTGGTTCTGGCTGAGTGCCTGGCGTTGTTCTTCATATCTTTGCCAGAGGTTCCAGAAGGCTAAAAAGTCGGAATCCTTGTCTTTATCCTGGGTGTGTTTTTCAGCGGCGGCCTGTTGTTTTTCCTGAGGTCGTTCGCGCGGGTCCGGTATCGAAAGCGCGCTGGCGATGACCAATATTTCGGCGAGGGATTTTTGTTGCTGCGCTTCGATCACCATGCGGCCGATGCGCGGGTCTACGGGTAATCTGGCGAGTTGTTTGCCCAAGGGCGTCAAGTGGCCATTGTCGTTTACCGCCGCCAGTTCGTTCAGCAGGGTGTAGCCATCGCGAATCATGCGCGCTTCGGGCGCTTCCAAAAAGGGGAAGTCGTTGATGTCGCCGAGCCGCATGTGCAGCATCTGCAAAATAACGGAGGCCAGGTTGGTGCGTAGAATTTCGGGGTCGGTGAATTCCGGGCGTTGTTGGAATTCTTCTTCGTCGTAGAGGCGAATACACAAGCCCGGTGCAATACGGCCGCATCGTCCAGCACGTTGGTTGGCGGATGCCTGGGAAATCGGTTCGATGGGCAGGCGCTGCACTTTGGAACGGTAGGAATAGCGGCTGATGCGCACCAAGCCGCTGTCGACCACATAGTGAATGCCGGGAACCGTCAGCGATGTTTCGGCCACGTTGGTGGAAAGCACGATGCGTCGGCCACTGTGGCTGGCGAAGATTCTTTGTTGCTCACTGGCGCTGAGTCGGGCATATAAGGGCAGCAGTTCGGTGTGCCTTAATTGCGCCTGTTTTAGCGTGTTGAAGGTTTCGCGTATTTCCCGTTCACCGGGCAGGAACACGAGCACGTCCCCTCCCCGCTCATAGGTTTCGCCTGCGCTTTCCAAGCGTTCTATTTCGTGAATGGCGTCGAGCACCGCGCCGGGCAGGTCGGCCGAGTAGCCGTCTTCGTCCTTGCTCATCGGCCGGTAGAGCACGTCGACGGGATAGCTGCGACCCGAGACTTCAATCACCGGGGCGCCGTTGAAGTGTTCCGAAAACCGTTCTACGTCGATGGTGGCCGATGTGATGATGAGTTTGAGGTCCGGCCGACGGTGCAGCAGTTGTTTTAAATAGCCGAGCAGAAAGTCGATGTTGAGGCTGCGTTCGTGGGCTTCGTCGATGATGATGGCGTCGTATTTATTCAGGTAGGGGTCGTGCTGAATTTCGTTCAGCAGAATCCCGTCCGTCATCAACTTAACCAGAGTGTTTTCGCTTGAGGTGTCGGTGAAGCGGACTTGATAGCCGACGGCCTCACCCAGTTTGACGTTCAGTTCTTCGGCGATGCGGCTGGCGACTGAGCGTGCGGCCAGTCGCCTGGGTTGGGTGTGGCCGATCTGCCCTGCCCGGCCCAGTCCGGCTTCGAGGCAGAGCTTGGGAAGTTGGGTGGTTTTGCCCGAGCCGGTTTCCCCGGCGATAACGACGACCTGATGTTCGGTGATGGCGGCGCGGATGTCGTCGGCGCGTTCGCTGACCGGCAGTTCTTCGTTGAGTTTGATGGCGGGTATGGTGGCGGCTCGGCTGTCGTATGCGGCGCGCGAGCGTTCGAACACTGAGTGGGCGGCGTTGGCCAGCTTGTCTGCCGGTTGGCCTTTGTGTTCCAACTGCTGCCATTTTTGGCACCGCTGGCGGAGGTAATGCCGGTCGCGGACTAGGCAGAGGTGGAGGTTGTCGAGGATGTCTGTCGGGGTTAACGGTTGACTCATGCGCCATCGGGTAATTAGTAGAGGATGCGCATTATAGGGAGGTTGGTGGGGGGATCATAGGGGGCTTTGGTGGCGGTGGGCCGCGTTGGCCGCCTTCAGCGGCTAGTTCCAACTCAGTTCAGCCATAGCCATAGCCAGAACCCGTACCGGCTACCGGGTCCACTTGTCCAGGGTCGTGCGGTATGCCGCCCACTCAACCCATCCATGGGGCCTGGACCGCAGCATCCCTGCTGCGGACCACCCTGGACAAGCGGACCCGGCATCCGGTACTAGCCAGCAGAGGAAAGTTCTGAATCTTGAGTTTTGAATCAGCTTTCCCGAAGCTCCCGACGCAAAACCTTACCCACATTGGTCTTGGGCAGTTCATCACGGAATTCAAACAGCTTGGGCACTTTGTAGCCGGTCAGGTGCTCGCGGCAGAAGGCGATGAGTTCTTGCTCTTCCACAGGTTCGCGGGCGACGACGAAAACTTTGACGGCTTCTCCGGATTTCTCGCTCGGTACGCCGATGGCGGCGCATTCGAGCACTTTCGGGTGTTGGGTCAGTACGTCTTCGATTTCGTTCGGGTAGACGTTGAAACCGGAGACTACGATCATGTCTTTTTTGCGGTCTACGATTTTCAGGTAGCCGTCTTCTTTCAGTACAGCGATATCGCCGGTTTTGAGGTAGCCGTCTTCGTCGATGGTTTTGGCGGTGTCGTCCGGTCTGTTCCAGTACCCTTTCATGACCTGAGGGCCGCGTACCTGCAGTTCACCGGGTTCGTTGAAGCCGAGCATGTTGCCGTCGTCGTCGCAGATGCGAACTTCGAGGCTGGGCGTGGGGATGCCGATGGTGCCCAGTTGTTGGTGGCCTGCGGGGTTGAAGGAGATGACGGGTGAGGATTCGGTCATGCCGTAGCCTTCGGAGATGGAGCAGCCTGTGGTTTCCTCCCACCGTTTGGCGGCGGCGTTGGTGAGGGCCATGCCGCCGGAGATGGTGAGTTTCAGTTTGCTGAAGTCGAGGGCTTTGAAGTCTTCGTTGTTCAACAGTGCGACGAATAGGGTGTTCAGGCCTACGAAGGCGGTGAATGGCTGTTTGCCCAGCTCTTTGACGAAGCCGGGGATGTCGCGTGGGTTGGGGATGAGAATGTTGTGATTGCCGGTGAGCATGATGGTCATGCAGTGCACGGTGAAGGCGTAGATGTGGTAGAGCGGTAAGGGGGCGACGATGGTTTCTTCGCCGTCTTTCAGTGCCAGTTTGAAGAATTCGTAGCACTGCAGCATGTTGGCGATGAGGTTGCGGTTGGTGAGCATGGCGCCTTTGGCGACGCCGGTGGTGCCGCCGGTGTATTGCAGGATGATGGTGTCGTTGTGGGCGGCGGGGGTGCGCTTGTATTGGTGTTTGCTGCCTTTTTGCAGGGCGTCGCGGAAGGTGCCGACGCGGCTGGCATCATAGGCGGGGACCATTTTTTTGATGCGTTTGACGACGGTGTTGATCAGCAGCCGTTTTAATCCGGGGTGCAGGTCGGCGATTTCGGTGACGAGGATGTGTTTTACGGGTGTTTTCGGTTGCACTTTGATGGCTTGGGCGGCCATGCCGGCGTAGACGATGAGTGCTTTGGCGCCGGAGTCGTTCATTTGGTGTTCGAGTTCCCGCTCTGTGTAGAGGGGGTTGGTGTTGACGACGGTGAGCCCGGCGCGCAGGGCGCCGAAGACGGCGACGGGGTATTGCAGGATGTTGGGCAGTTGTACTGCGATGCGGTCGCCGGGTTGCAGGTCTGTGTGGTGTTGCAGGTAGGCGGCGAAGTCGGCTGAGAGGCGGTCTAGGTCGCCGTAGGTGAGTGTTTGGCCCATGCAGGTGTAGGCGGGTTTGTTGGCGTGCTGCCGGGTCTTTTCGTCGAAGAGGTCCAGGAGGGTGTCGTAAGACTCGGGGTCGATGGTGGCTTGCATGCCGCCCGGGTATTGAGTGTGCTTGTAGGCTTCAGTCATGGGCACTCCTTCATACTTATTATTTTGATAACGGTGATTTTGGAGACTGGAGCTGTGCCCGGCCTCTCATTCAAACGTTTGTTTAATTTTACTGGCGCGATTGTCCCTTGTTTACCAACCAAAATTCAACTCTTTCGTGAGGGCGGCGCATAAACGTTTCACTTGAGGCGTTTGTCCGTGCCAGTGGTTCGCGTAGGCGGCCCCGGGGGGCCCCGCCGGGGCGGCGGGGAAACGTGCAATGGGCCGAGGCCCCCGCAGAAATTCAGGGGGCAACCCCCCGGGGGGCCCGTGGGGGGTGGGCTTGAACCCTCCCCGGGCCCCTGGGCCCCCCCACCCTCCCGGCGCCCCCCCCCCGGGGCCCCCCCCGGCCCGCCTACGCTGGTCTCTCTCGGCTTCTTATACGGGACAATGGGTTGCTTAGTACTACGCTTATTTCTTCATTCTCTTTCCTGGCGCCCCCTCAGTTCGCGACGAAGTATTTTCCCCACCGGTGTCATCGGCAAAGCCTCGCAGAACTCAAACTGCTTGGGAACCTTGTATCCGGCGAGGTTGTGGCGGCACCAGGCGTCGAGTTCGGCTTCGGTCACTTCCGGGTCCCGGACTACGACGAAGGCTTTGACCAGTTCGCCTGAGTGTTCGCTGGGAACACCGACGGCGGCGCAGGCGGCGACGCTGGGGTGTGTTAGGAGGACGTTTTCGATTTCGTTGGGGTAGACGTTGAATCCGGATACGAGGATGAGGTCGGTTTTCCGGTCGACGATTTTGAGGTAGCCGTCTTCGTCTCTATAGGCCAGGTCTCCGGTTTTCAGCCAGCCCTCGTCGGTGAAGCAGGCTTGGCTGGCTTGGGGGGCTTTCCAGTAGCCTTGGAATACTTGGGGGCCGTGTATACACAACTCCCCTACTTCGCCGGGTGCGAGGGCGTCGCCTTCTTCGTCCTGTATTCGGACTTGTGTATCAGGTACCGGCAGGCCAGCGGTGCCGCGTTTGATGTGGCCGAGGGGGTTCATGGTGACGGCGGGTGAGGCTTCGGTCAGGCCGTAGGCTTCGGCGATTTCGCAGCCGGTGGTTCGGGCCCAGCGTTCGGCGACGGTTTTGGAAAGTGAGGTGCCGCCGGAGAGTGTGATGCGCAGGTCGCGGAAGTCGACTTTGCTGAAGGCGGGGTGTTCGAGCAGGCTTAAAAACAGGGTATTAAGGCCGACGATGCCGTTGAAGCGGTAGCGATTGAGGGTTTTGATCAGTTGGTCGGTGTCGCGCGGGTCGGTGATGAGGACGCTGTGGTTGCCGACGGCCATCATGCACAGGCAGTGGGCTGTGAAGGCGTAGATGTGGTAAAGCGGCAGCGGCGCGATGATCAGTTGCCGCCCTTCTTCGAATAATGGCAGCCCTTGGTCGTCTCTTTCGTCCAGTACGGTGCGGACCTGGCGCATGTTGGCGACTAGGTTGGCGTGGCTGAGCATGGCGCCTTTGGCGATGCCGGTGGTGCCCATGGTGTATTGCAACAGGGCGGTGTCACTCGGTTGGCTGTGAATACGCTCAAGTACGCATTGGTAACCCTGCTCTAGGGCGTCGAGAAAGGGGATGGCTTGAGGGAGTTCGTAGTCGGGAATTTTCTTTTTTAGGTATTTGGCGACGGTGTTGATCAGCACTCTGCGGCCGGTGGTGTGCATGTCGCCGACGGAAGATTCGATGAGCACTTCCAATTGGGTGTCGCCGATCACGGCTTCCACTCTGTCCCCCAGCATGTCGAGGTAGACCAAGGCTCGGGCGCCACTGTCGCTGAGTTGATGCCGCAGCTCCCGTTCGCTGTAGAAGGGGTTGGTGGGTACGACGATGAGGCCAGCTTTCAAGGCTCCGAATACGGCAATGGGGAATTGCAGCAGGTTCGGCAACATGACTGCGATGCGGTCGCCTCGGTTCAGGGGTGTTCTGTGCTGAAAGAAGGCGGCCAGATCGGATGTTAAGCGATCCAGTTCGGCATAGGTCAGGGAGACGCCCTGGTTGGTGAAAGCCGATCTGTCCGGGAAGGTTTTACAGGTGCGCTCGAAAACCTCGAGAACGGAATCGTTTTCTGTCGGCGCGAGGAGGGTCGGCAGAGGTTCTTTCGATGTCATGGCTTCTCCATGAAAAAAAGCCTGTTAAAGCATGCTCGGATTTCGACTTCGGGTTGCTTAATAACTGTTGGGTAGACGGCAGTGTTACCACTGCCGCCCCCCTGCAAATCCG
>CBFGUW010000042.1:0-44460 GCA_965652395.1 uncultured Saccharospirillum sp.
TGACTTTGAGAACCGCGGCCTTGCAAACGGGGAGGGGACCATATATGGGTTCACACCGGCCCTTGACGGGCTAACCAGGTAGCCGGTGCGGACCACTGGCACCGGCCAGACGTTTGGCCTGCAGTCGCTCGGCGAACTGCTTTAGGGTGGGTGATACCGAGTGAGGCTCCAGCATGACCTCGATCAGAACGAAATTGCCTCTCGCCTGATCCGCCTCCCGAAGCGCCGCCTTGAAATCCCGCCGGGTCGACACCCGCAAACCCAGGCCGCCCAGTTCATCCGCCAGCCCAGCATAATGCCAATCCCCCAAATCACTGCACCGACTGTTCGGCTGAAACACCCGAATCATCTCCCAACTGCGGTTATTGAACAGCACCACAATAGGATCCAGCCCCAAACGCGGACAATTGCCCAACTCCCACCCCGTCATCTGGAAGGCACCATCGCCCACCAAAATAATAGGACGCTGACCCGTCGTCAGTTGCACCCCCATCCCCGCCGGCACCCCAAACCCCATCGAAGCGTAATAACCCGGCGCCACCATCGGCGTGTGAATAATATCCAGCGACGTAAACAGACAATCGCCGATATCCGACGCCAATGGCACCGGCTCCGGACTTTCCTGCAAAAACTCATTGATGCCCGCCGCCACATCACGGGGCGTCAGCGGCTGGTCATCCGCCTCCCACAGTGGCGATTTGACCGGCGGCGCCCCCAACGGCCGAGTACCTTCCGGCAAATGCTTCAACAACGCCTTCACCAACGCATCCAATGGAATGTTGTGGTAACTGTGATAACCGAGGTGCACCTGACGGTTCGACACCAACATCGCCTTGCGCACATCGAACCGACGACCACTGGGGCCGAAATTGCTGTCGGACAGAATGGCGCCCAACAACAAGAGCCCGTCCGATTCCTCCACCAGAGCCGCCAGCTTGGGGTCACCCGCCTCACCGAGATAGGTCCCCAACACCGGCACACCGGTCTCCGCCAGCAGCCCACGCCCCATCAGCGTCGTCACCACCGGAATATCCAGGCGCAGCGCGAGTTCCGCCACCTTATCTTCAAGGCCATAGCGGCGAATCTCGACATCCACCAGCAGAACCGGATTTCGCGCCGCTTCCAACGCCTGCAACACCTCCTCTGCGCAGGCCTCCACGGCTTCGGCCTCGAACGGCATCGGCGGGCGCGGCGTCACCGGATCACAAGGGACAGTAGCCATATCCCGAGGCAGCTCCAACAACACCGGCTGGGAGTAGGTAATACAGGAGCGCAGCAACCGGGCAATCACCTCGGGCGCCTCCCTGGCATCGGTAATGCGGGCCTGGTCGCAAGTGATTTCGGAAAAGATACGGTACTGGGAATCCAGGGTTTTCGCCTGATGGTGCAACAAAAAGCCACTGCCTCGCTCGGTTTCCGAAGGGCAACCGGCGATCACAAACAAAGGCGAGCGTTCCGCGAAGGCACCGGCCACCGCATTCACCAGATTCAGCGCCCCGGCACCGTAAGTGACCGCCACCGCCGCCGGCTGGCACGACATGCGCGCGGCCGCGTCCGCCGCGAAACCCACCCCCGGTTCATGGCTCAAAGTCACCAGAGGCAGAATGTTGGAGTGTTCCACCTGCTCGAAAAAAGGCAGGATGAAATCGCCCGGGATACCGTAAAGGTGGCGGGCACCGGCTTCCTTCAAAGCCGTGAGTAAGACTTCACCGAGTAACATCGATGCGATCTCCTATAAATCGATGCCACCAGTCTCCCGCTTTGAAATCAAACCGGTTTGATACAAATCAATAACTGATACATTGCCGATCCAGCCATTGATCCAGCTCAATCAAACTACCCACCTAGGGCCCTTACCTGCTCGCACACTTCAATCACGGCCTGGCGGATACCACCGCTCAACTCCTCGGGATAGGCTAACCCGATTTGAATATCCGCCTGAAAATCCGCAATCGGCCGCAATGCCATATCGAGCCGTTGCCGGGTTTCGGGCCAGTCCGGCACCAATGCCAGGCCAACCCCGGCCGCGACCAGCGCCAGGCTGTACTCGATGGTCCGCAGATGCGCCCTGGGTTGTATGGTTACCGCCTGGCGATGCATGGCCTGTCGCAACGCCTCGGTGGCTTCGCAGTGCTCGCGCAATACAAAGGGCTGGTCTTCGAGGTCCGCCAACGAGACTTTTTCCTTGAGCGACAGTGGGTGACCGGCCGGTAAAGCCAACCGGTAGCGATCGGTCCAGATCGGTTCGAACGACTCGTGCGACTGGCGCATTCCCGCCGTCACGATACGGGCATCGCAAGCTTCTTCCGGGTTTACCAGCGTCAGTTCAAGATGCTCGATTCGTCCCATCAGCCGTTTCAGCCACTCGCTCATCCGCTCCGCCCCCAGTGACCGCATCAACCCGAGCCGCAGCGGCTGGGGCCGTTCCGACCGGTGAAAGCTGCGCACTATGGCTTCGCTGTCGGCCACCAAATGGGCCGCCAACGGGTATAGCCGCTGTCCGGCATCCGTCGGCCTTACGCCCTTGGTATGGCGCTCGAACAGAGGCGTCCCCAGTTCATCCTCCAACTGAGCGATGGCTGCCGAAATGGACGGCTGCGCCACAAAGCAACGTCGAGCCGCCGCACTGACCGAACCACTCTCGTACGCCGCCAGAAAATAACGCAGAACTCGTAACTCCATAGTTAAAACCGATAGCCGATAATGGAAAACGATATTACGGCTTTATAAAGAGGATGGGTAGGATAGGACGAAGTTGCTTTTTCCCAACTCAAGTTTCGGGGTTCGCTGGCTAGAGGGAGCCCCGGATGCCTGGTTGGCTTATCAAGGGTGGTTCGCAGTAGGGATCGGTCCGACGCCTCGGCTGCGATCCAGGCCCCACGGATGGGTTGAGTGGGCGGCATCCCGCACGACCCTTGATAAGCCAACCAGGTAGCCGGGGCGTATTACTGGCACCATTCGTACCGCGAACCCCGAAACTTGAGTCCCTAATCACCCATCCAGCCAAGGACTCTCACCATGACCAAACCCACTTTCAACTGGGCCGACCCTTTCCACCTCGCCGACCAACTCACCGAAGAAGAACGCATGGTTCAGGATACGGCGCACCAGTATTGCCAGGAACAGCTGATGCCAAGGGTGCTGAAAGCCAACCGTGAGGAAATTCACGACACCACCTTGTTCCGCGAACTGGGAGAGCTGGGTCTGCTGGGCGCCACCCTGCCGGAAGAATACGGTTGTGCCGGAGTGAGCCATGTAGCCTACGGCTTGATCGCCCGGGAAGTGGAACGGGTGGACAGCGGCTACCGCAGTGCCATGAGCGTTCAGTCCTCTCTCGTTATGCACCCTATTCACGCCTACGGCACCGAAGTCCAAAAGCAAGCCTATCTGCCCAAACTTGCGCGGGGCGAACTGATCGGTTGTTTTGGTCTGACCGAACCCAACTCCGGCTCGGACCCGGCCAGCATGCGCACCCGCGCCGAGAAAACCGCCACGGGTTATCGCCTGAACGGCACCAAGATGTGGATCACCAACTCCCCCTTTGCCGATATCGCCGTCGTGTGGGCAAAGCTTGAAGGCGAGATTCGAGGGTTTATCGTCGAACGTGGCGACGCTGGGTTCAGCACACCGACCATTGAAGGCAAGTTTTCACTGCGCGCCTCGGCCACTGGCGAGATCGTGTTGGAAGACTGCGAGATCCCGGAAGATCGTCTGCTGCCCAACATCAAAGGCCTGAAAGGTCCCTTCGGGTGCCTGAATAAAGCGCGATACGGCATCGCCTGGGGCGCACTGGGCGCGGCCGAGTTCTGCTGGCATCAGGCAAGGCAATATACCCTCGACCGGGAGCAATTCGGCCGCCCGCTCGCGGCCAATCAGCTGATTCAATTGAAACTGGCCAACATGGAAACCGAAATCAGCCTGGGTTTGCTCGGCGCCCTGCACGCTGGACGGCTGATGGACCAGGGCCAATGCGCACCCGAACTGGTGTCGTTGATCAAACGCAACTCCTGCGGCAAAGCGCTGGATGTCGCCCGCCAGGCGCGCGACATGCTGGGTGGTAACGGCATCGCCGACGAATTCCACGTAATTCGTCACGTCATGAATCTGGAAGCCGTCAACACCTACGAAGGCACCCACGACATTCATGCCCTGATTCTCGGCCGCGCCCAAACCGGCATCGCCGCCTTCGGAGCCCCGGCATGAGCGAAGCCCTATTTCAGGAGCTGAGACAACGCCTGACAGACGGCCCCCTGCCGGAGGTTCCGGCAGGAACGGCTGAAACCGCAGGTCTCAGCACCGCCGCGCTGATCGAACTGTTCGAAACCCAGGTGCAAAGCCGCCTGCTCGATTTGCGCGCACGTGTACTGCAAAGCCGGGGGGACGCCTACTACACCATTGGCAGCAGTGGCCATGAAGGCAATGCCGCCGTGGGCAAGGTGTTGCGCACGACGGACCCCGCTTTTTTATATTACCGGGACGCGGCGTTTTTTATTCAACGCGGCAAGGCCCGCCCCGGTGAAACCCTGACCTGGGATATGCTGCTCAGTTTCATGGCTTCCTCCGACGACCCTATCGCCGGTGGGCGGCACAAGGTATTGGGCTCCAAACGCCTAATGGTCCCACCCCAGACCAGCACGATCGCCTCGCACCTGCCCAAGGCGGTGGGCGCCGCGCACGGTTTGGGGCTCTGGCAACGCATGGGCGACCAGGGCGAATGGCCGAACGACAGCCTGATTCTGTGCAGTTTCGGTGACGCCTCCCTGAACCATTCCACCGCCCAGGGAGCGATTAACACAGCCTGTTGGACGGCCTATCAACGCCTGCCGATGCCGATTATTTTTCTGTGCGAAGACAACGGTCTCGGTATTTCCACCCCCACACCCAGCGGGTGGGTGGCTGCCTCGATGCAGCACCGCGCCGGTCTGAATTACCTGAGCTGCAACGGCCTGGATTTGGTCGATACCTGGCACACCGCTCGTAGAGCCGAACACCTAGCCAGAACGCTTCGCCAACCCGTCTTCCTGCACATGAGCTGCGTGCGGCTGTACGGCCATGCCGGGTCGGATGCGCAACAGGCTTACCTGAACCCCGCTCAGATCGACGCCATGCTCCAACGGGACCCTCTTGCCCACAGCGCCGCCCGCCTCCTGCGGGAAACCACACTGAGCCGTGCCGACCTCGGCCAACTGTTGGACCGCGAACAGGAGCGCATCGCCGCCGTTGCCGAACAGGCCTGCCGAAAACCCCGCCTGTCCGACCCGGAGCAGGTGATGCGGGCCATCGTCCCACCCCTTCGCACCAAGCGGACCGAAAAAACATCCACCCTTCCCAAAGTGGACGCAACCCCCCAACCCATGGCGAAGCTGATCAACCAAAGCCTGAATCGCCTGATGGAACAGCACTCCCAGCTGGTGCTCGCCGGGGAAGACATCGGTCGTAAAGGCGGTGTCTATGGTGTCACCCAAAAACTGCAACACCGTTTTGGCCGCCACCGGGTGATTGACACCCTGCTCGATGAGCAAAGTATTCTGGGGTTGGGCATCGGTCTCGCCCAGAACGGCCTGATCCCCATCGTCGAAATTCAGTTTCTGGCCTATCTGCACAACGCCGAAGATCAGCTCAGAGGTGAAGCCGCCACCCTGCCCTTTTTCAGCAACGGCCAATACACCAACCCTATGGTGGTGCGCATTGCCGGGCTGGGTTACCAGAAAGGGTTTGGCGGGCATTTCCATAACGACAACGCTCTGGCAGTGCTGAGAGACATCCCCGGCCTGCTAGTCGCCTGCCCGAGTGACGGCGTCAGCGCGGTCGGCCTGTTGCAGGAAGCCGTGCGGCTGGCGGACGAAGAACAACGTGTCGTGGTGATCATCGAACCCATCGCCCGTTATCACGCTCGTGACCGACTGAAAGACGGCGACCAGGCCGCCTGCCAACCCGACCCGGGGCCGGACTTCCGCATTTCCAAAGGGCAATTCCGGCAATGCCGTGCGGGCAGTGACCTCGCCATTATCACCTACGGCAACGGCGTTACCCTCAGCCTTCAAGCAGCAGACCAATTGGAGAAAGAGGGCGTCAGCATCAGAGTAATCGACCTATGCTGGCTGACCGACATAGACCACCACGCTCTGTTTGAGGCGGTTAACGATTGCGAGCACGTTCTAATAGTCGACGAATGCCGCCGACGGGGCTCGGTCAGTGAAGAACTGATCACCGAGTTGACCGCTCATGGGCTGGCCGGGCATCGGTTAGATAGAGTCACCGCTCTAGACAGTTTTATCGCGCTCGGCAGAGCCGCCACCAGCACACTGCCAAGCACCGAAGACATTCTGCTCCACGCCCGGGCTCTCGCTCAAGGCAATGGACCGGATGTGATCGAACCGCCCTCTTCCCCCATCGTTACCAAGGACCGCCATCATGCCCACGGCTAAAGAACGCGCCATAGTCATTTGCCCAGGACGCGGCACCTACAACGCCACCGAATGGGGCTATCTGACCGGGCGACATGCCGACAAGGCGGAGCTGATTCAACAGTTCGACAACTACCGCCGCAACCAGGGCCAACCCACCCTCACCGAGCTGGACAGCGAAACCCCCTACACACTGAAAACCCACAGCCGGGGCGACCACGCATCCTCCTTGATTTATGCCTGCGCCTACGCTGACTTCCTAAACATCGACCGTGATCAATACGACATTGTCGCCATCACCGGTAACTCCATGGGTTGGTATATCAGTCTTGCCGTCTCGGGCGCACTGGCCGCCATGGACGGCCTGCACCTGGTCAACACCATGGGCTCCCTGATGCACCAACAGATGATTGGCGGGCAGATACTCATTCCCTGGGTGGATGAAGATTGGCAACCGGACTGGGAAAAACGCGAACAGTATTTAACCCTCGCAGACACCATCACCACCAGTGGGCAGGGCACTGCCTATCTGTCCATCGACTTCGGCGGCATGCTCGTTTTCGGCGCCGACCGACCCGGCCTGACCGCCCTGGAAAAAGCGCTGCCCAAAAGTGAACGCTTCCCCATGCGGTTGCACAACCACGCAGCCTTCCACACACCACTGCAACAGCCGGTTCGCGATATCGCCCGCCAAACATTAAGTGCTACACCCTTCCAGGCACCGGCTATTCCCCTGGTGGATGGTCGTGGTCATATCTGGACGCCCTGGAGTACGGATACCGAAGAACTGTGGGATTACACACTCGGCCATCAATTGACCGAGCCTTATGATTTCACATCGGCCGTGAACGTGGCGGTTAAGGAATTCGCACCGGATAAAGTGATTATTTTGGGGCCTGGCGGGACTTTGTTCGGGGCTGTGGCGCAGAGTTTGATTTTGTCAAAATGGGAAAACTTCCTTAGTAAACAACAAGTTAAAGAGCCCTCCGAAAAAATAATATGCTCTCCTATGATTAATTCAGAGATCTAACTTTCTTTGTCGATAGAGCTATCGCGAGGTTGATCATGATAGCCTTTCCTTATATTCTGACAACACTCTTTAGCGATAGGCTAAATTTTAGTCTAGTCGGGCGCTAAGCCAGACTCAAACTTATTGAGTGGGATTAGTGTTGCGGGATCAGCTTTTGCTCCCCCACGCTACCTCCACTCATTCTTCGCTCCGATAGCGTGGGGGAGCAAAAGCTGATCCCGCGGCATCTAGTAAAGAGTAGAACTCAACTCGTGAAAAGCCTTTCGCTTTTCACGAGTTTTCTTCAACAGGGCAGCGATGTGTTAATAAGATCACACCTAATTAAGCATTTGCAGATCACCAGTCAAGATATTGATCAATTAGCAGCATCCGCCCCAAATATGTATAAGATCTATACAATCCCAAAAAGGAACATGGGAAAAAGGGTAATAGCCCATCCCTCAAAAAAGCTTAAATCTTATCAACGGGCGTTAATAGAATTCCTTGATATGAGCTTGCCAATTCATGAAGCAGCATTCGCTTACAGAAAAGGAATTGGTATTAAAGAAAATGCAATGGTGCATACCAAACAAAGATACCTTTTAAAAATGGACCTACAGAACTATTTCCACAGTATAACTCCTGAGCTTTTCTTTAAATTCTTAGACACCCTTGATATAAATTTTGACGAGGACGATAGGTATTTGTTACAACAAATCGTTTTCTGGAGACCTAGCAAAAAAAGATCAGGAAAATTAATCCTAAGTATTGGAGCCCCGAGCTCACCATTAATATCCAACAGCATTTTATATTTTTTTGACAAAGAGCTAAGCAGTCGCTGCAAATTACTCCACATCAAATACTCTAGGTATGCAGATGACCTCACTTTCTCAACAAACAAGAAAGACATCCTTTTTTCAGTTCCTACCCAAGTAAAAGAATTATTAAAAAAGACATTTCAAGGCAGTATATTAGTCAACGACGTAAAAACTGTTTTTTCTTCAAAAGCACACAACCGACATGTGACAGGAATCACTCTCAATAATGAAGGAAGAATATCAATAGGGAGAGAAAGAAAGAGATATTTATACTCGCTCGTCCACAAATACAAACTAGGTCAGTTAACTAACGAAGACATCAAACACACACAAGGGCTACTAGCTTTTGCCAAAAATATTGAGCCTAGTATCGAATCCAGATTAATTAGGAAGTACTCCTTTGAAACCATTAAAAAACTAAAAAGTGAGCATCTATAAAATGTCTACCAGCAGCTCAATCAAGAAATTACAGCTAAAAGCAGAAAAAGGAGATATTAAAGCTGCCATTCAGATCTCTGAATACTATGAAGAAGGACGCTATGTGTCTCAGGACAAAGACCTAGCACAAAAGTATCTTGACACCGTTCTTCATCGTTTTAAAAGTCAAAAGCTACGCATTGATTCACTTCGGCTTATTAACTTTAAAGGCTTTTCGGAATCAGAGGTGAAATTTGAAAACGGGTCAAGTGAAGCCTCCAACGTAACCATTTTAATTGGGAATAATGGCTCAGGAAAGAGCGCTATCCTTGAAGCATTAACTAAGTCTATGAGCTGGTTAAAAAGACGCATAACAGCGCCTAACATATCCAACTCAAATGGCATTCAAATAATAACTGATGAGATCAAAGCAAGCGAGACAAGCGCATCACTACTTGCAAAGTTCTCCACATCTCCAAAAAACTCATTCAATCTTGAACTATCAAAAACAGTAGAAACAGCTGCAAATGCCAAAAAAAATACTCTTGAAGATATTACAACACTTGCGAAGCTTTACCGACTGTCAACGGAGAACGACCCCAATTTCTCCTATCCACTTTTAGCGCACTATGGGGTTGAACGCACAATAGAAGTCACAAAAAAAGAAGCAGACAGCATTACAAGTGCCGGCACTAGTTACTTTTTCAATAAAAATAGTGGGTACCATAATGCTCTTAAAGGATCAGCAGAATTCAATCTGTTTTTTAACTGGTTCAAATATGTTGACGATATCAAAAACGAAAATCCATTTCGGGGAAATTCAATTGAAGACAAGATATCCAAACTAAAACTTCAAATAAGTGAGTCTACAAACCAAGAAATAAAAGAAAAACTTGACGACTTATTCAAATACTACTCTCAAGCATCCGCTCCCTCGAATATTTCCGAAACGCACTTAAATGCTGAAAAAGTGATAAAAACCATTCAAAACGCCATAAACAACTTTATGCCGGAATTCAGTAATTTAAGGATAGAAAGAGTTCCTCAGCTAAACATTCTAGTTGATAAGGATGGAATTTCATTCAAGCTCAACCAGTTATCTCAAGGTGAAAAATCTCTAATAGCATTGATCGCAGACATATCCAGAAGACTATTCCTTCTAAACCCTGGAATTGAGAACCCTTTAGAGGGCTATGGCATAGTAACTATCGATGAAATAGAACTACATCTCCACCCGAAGTGGCAGCAAACTATTGTACATAACCTAACCAGAACCTTCCCTAATATTCAGTTCATTCTATCAACACACAGCCCTGAAGTATTAACTACAGTGAAACGTGAGTCGATAAGAATATTAGCCCCGAATAAATATGGAGATCAGACAGTATCCATTCCTCACGCACACTCATATGGAGAATATAGTGATGATGTAATGCAGGCAATAATGGGAGTAAACCCTCAACCCCCTGTACCAGAGAGAGATGCATTAGAAGAACTGACTGAGTTAGTGGATCAGGGCGAATTTGAGTCTACTAGAGTAATGCAACTTTTTAATTCACTTGAATCATCGCTCAGCCCCACCCATCCCCAACTACAGAGGATACGTCGTAGTATAGATATAAAGAAGGTATTAAAGAAATGAGACACATTAGAAAAAGCGCTTCTGACAATACTTGCTTAGTCAATAGGTCTGCCCCTCCACCAAGAAATCCTGTTGAAGCAAAAAAACACTGGCAACGTTACCGACATAAAAGGAATTTGATCAAGCAATTGAGTCAAGAACAAAACGGATTATGTGCCTACACAGAAATACAGCCGAATGAACACAGTCTTGGTTCACACCTCGACCATGTGGAACCTAGGTCAATTAGTCCAGCACGAACATTTGACTACTTTAATTTAGTAGTTAGTGCTCTAGGTAATGAGGACTTAAGAAATATACAAAAAGAGCATCATTTTGGAGGACATGCCAAAGCCGACACCTATGATCAAAGTCTTTTCATATCTTCGCTAGATGCGAATTGCACAAAATTTTTCTTTTATCTATCTGATGGCAGAGTAGTTCCTACAGAAAATCTTAGTAAGGCTGACAAGAAGAAAGCAGATTATACTATTAAAGTGTTAAACCTAAATTCACCTTACTTAGTAAACAGGCGACAAAGATGGATTAAAGAAATTGAACTCCATATTTATAAGAACCTTCATGACAGTGCCTCCTTGTTAAAACTAGCCAACTATTATTTATCACCCACAAGCAATGGGCAACTACGATCATTTTACAGTGCAGCAGCGCATCGATTAAAACCCTTCTTGAGCTCTTAATTCCTGAAAGAGGCATGTTAAAAAAAGAAGTCACCTTAACATAACCTAATTCACACAAATTGATTCATCAGGGAAGCAATTGCTATAGCAGTCAAATATAAAAGTTGAAAATATATATTTAATTTGCATCAACGAGAAAAATATCACTAATTTCGTCGCTCCCTTCCTTGGGAATAGGAACCACACTACTACTCACTTTCCATTCAGTTCCTTCAACTCATCACTGGTCCAGATTTTCCGTTTGAACCGTGGGTTCTTCGAGGACATGTCGATCTTGTAAGCATGGCGTTCCTGCCCGTGCGGTAGACCAAGAATATTGCACAATTCCTGCGCCAGCCATTTCTCGATTTTCAACACGACCAGTTTCTTACGCAGTCGGCCTTGTTCGTCGCGGTTGAGGATGGTGGGCAGGGTGTTGAGGGTGAGGATTTCATCGATGGCGGGGTGGGCCATACGTTCGCGGCCTTCGTCGCTGGCGTAGAAATGTGTGACGGCGAATACCAGGCGTTTGGGATTGATCTGCCGTAGGAACTGACAGGATTTTACGACGGTGGAGCCGGTGCGGACCATGTCGTCGAAGAGAATAACGCTGGCTTCGTCGAGGCCGTCGAAGGTGTGTTCGCTTTCTTTGTGCAGGGTGATGTCGACCTTGCGTTCTTCGGTGCGCTCTTTGTCGAGCATGATGAACTTGGCTTTGCTTAAGCCGAGTTCGTCGTACATGGCTTTTACGAATTCACGCGCGCCTTTGTCGGGTGCGCACAGTACCAGGCCCGCGCCTTGATCGCCGTAATTGAGGATGTCGGAATTCAGCAGGTAGTGGGCATAAATTTCGTAAGGAATGAGGTTGTGAAAGTTGCCTTCGAATACGTCGGAAAATATCTTCTGTACGGAATAGGAGTGGTTGTGAACGGTGACGACTGAATCCACTCCGGAGAGTTTCAACATTTGGGCGTAGAGTTTTGCGGTGAAGGGTTGGCCGTCGAATTTTTTGATGTCTTTGATGTCGCGTTCGAAGGTGGTTTCGCCGAGGTCTTTGCGGGGGCCTCTGTCCTGTGCGCTGTAAAACAGGTCGGGTTCGACCAGTATGACCTGTTCGGCGCCGTTTTCTTTGGCGCTGCGGGCGATAATGAGGTTGGCCATGGCCAGTTCCTGACGGCTTTTCAGGTGGCTGCTGGTGCTGACGATGACGACGGATTTGCCGTCTAGGGTGTGGCCGATGTTGTCCATGTCGTTTTCGTCGGAAATAAAGCGTGGGCAGAATTCCGAGTTCATGAATTGTTTCATGCTGATCATGTCAGCGATGTCTTCGAGTTGCCCCATGGCGTAGGCGATGTCGATGGCGAAGGGGTTATCGGCGACGTTGCTGACGACAACTACTTTTCTTGACTGATCAGTCGAAAAATTCATGGGTATTCCTGTTCTGAAGGTCGAGGCAAAGATGGGCGCCAGTTTAATATGTGGCGGGTCCTTACGATAGGGTTAACATCCTATTAAAGTTTCATAACAGTTTGGTTGGGGGTGGTTCCGTGGTTGTAGCACCTTTTAGCCGGTGGCAGTGGTCCGCGTTTGGGGCTGGGTTGGCTTTGTGGCAGTGGTCCGCGCCCGCTGCCGGGGTGGCCCGCTCCAGGGTCGCTGTGGACCCATCCATGGGCGCTAGACGGCGGCATCCATGCCGCCGACTTCCCTGGATCGGACCACCCCGGCAGCGGGCGCTTTCAATTGCGCCTCTTCAAGGCCCAATATCCCGTTTGGCTTGGAGAGGGTTTTGTGTTCTTGAAACTCGGTTTATGGGGCTTTCAATTTGTCTGGGTTGCGCACCATCAATAGTTGTTCGATGTGGCCGTTGTGTTGAAGTACCGTGCAACTGGTGGTCATTGTGCCGTTAATGCGAATCAAGATTCCGGCTTCACCATTGATTCTGGCGGGCTCGAAGGTGACTTTGTCGTCGCGATAGAGATGATGCAGACCGGCGAGGAAGGTCAGGATGCCCTCTCTGCCGTGCAGGGGTTTGGATATGGCGCTGACCTTGCCACCGCCGTCGGACCAGAGGGTGACGTCTTCGTCCAGCAGGCGAATCAGTTCCGGGGCGTCGGCCTGGGTTAAGGCGTTCAGCAGCCGCTCCACTACGCTTCCGTGGGCAGTTCTGGCGGTGTCGTCGGGTTCGGACGGTGTTTTAGCCATTCTGTCTTTGGCCCGGCGGTATATCTGGCGGCAGTTTGCGGTGGTTTTACCGATGATGTCGCCTATTTCTTCGTAGCTCTGTTCGAGCACTTCCCGCAGTATCAGCACGGCCCTTTGTTCCGGGGATAGCTGTTCCATCATCCAGATCATGCCATGGCTCAACAGTTGATAGCGGTGGGTGAGCTCACTGGGGCAGGCTTGCTCGATGGCGTCGTCGATCAGCGGTTCGGGCAGCCAGGGGCCTTTGTAATGTTCCCTGTGGTTGTCTTTGCGCAACCAGTCTATGCATTGGCGGCTGACTTGGGTGATGAGGTAGGCGCGTGGCGAGTTGAGGGAATCGACGGGGACTTGATGAAATTTCAGGTAGGCATCCTGCAGGATGTCTTCGGCGTCCTGTTGGCTGCCGAGCATTCGGTAGGCCAACGCGAAGAGCGTTGGCCGGTGTTTTTGATAAACCGCTAGGCTGGGGGGTTCGGTCATCTAGGGGTTTCCGTTGGTTGTGTGGCGATCGGTTTCAGTTTTGGTTTGGGCTGGGGCCATTGGTACAGCGGCCAGCCGGTGGCGAGTTCCCACTTTATGCTGCTGTAGGTCATGCGACAAATGCCTTCCTTGATCCAGGCGGCCAGACGACCGCGATGGATGAGCCCTTTGGGCTGGTCGTGGTTGTCGACGTACTGGATCAGGCCGTCCCGGCGGCCGAGCGATACGCACCGGAAGAAAAACCCGAAGCGAAATTCCCGGGGCTTCTGTCCGTTCAATTCACGCCGCAGGTTGTCGCCGGCATGGGCGCCCTGGGGCATGGCGGATACACACCCCATGCGGATGGATTGTCGGTCATCGACGGTGACATTCGCGTTGTCGCCTGCGACATAAATGTTGCTGTTTCCCCGTGCGCGCAGGCATTCGTCGGTCAGTACCCTGCCCTCCCGATCAGTTGGCAAACCGGCTTGCCTGGCGAGTGGTGACGGGGTGAATCCGGCGGCCCAAAGGCTATGGTCGGCTTGAATTCGTTCGCCGCTTTCACACACCAGCCCTTGGGCTTCCACCTGTGTCACTCTTTTGTTTTCCAGCAGACGAATGTCCATAAGTTCCAAGGTTCGTTTAAGGTGACGATAGCCCGCTCGGGACCAGCCCGAAGCGAGGGTCGAGCCGGTAATCAGGCTGATCGACAAATGGGGATAGGCCTCTCTTAACTCAGTGGCGGTTTCAATGGCGGTCAACCCGCCGCCGATTACGGCGATATGGCCGTTACGATTAGCCAGGGCATCCAGCTGCGGTTTTGTTTGGCTGACGCTGTTCATTGAGAGGGGGCGCATGGAGTGTTCAGCCACACCGGGCAAAGGGGCGGAGATCTGGCTGCCTAAGGCAAGTACCAGGTAATCGTAAGGTTCCGAGTGGGCTTTGCCATTCCGAATGAGAGTGACGTTTTGGGCATTAACATCCAACTGTTCCGCCCAGCCCTGAAGGAAGCTTATTCCCCGACGTCGCAGCCAGGGCTCGTAGTCGAGAATGGCGGGGCTGCGACCGGAGAGGATTTCGTGATAGCGGATGCGCTGTTCGAAGTGGTCTCGGGCATCCACCAGGGTGATGTCGAGCGGTTTTTTAGAGCGGGACAGGCGGTTGGCGGCCAGCAAACCGGCGTAACCGCCCCCCAAAATCAGCACGCGGGGTCGTTGAGTCGTCATGGTTGGTTCCTTCTGTTAAATAAGGCTTCAACCAGTAGACGTATGACCCTCCTTCAATGTGACACGGCTTATCAATAAGTTTGTCTGTAGCGACGCCACAGCTGAGTCCAGGCCGCACCCAGGCCAAGCAGGAACAACAGGAATACGATCAAGCCACCGACAATTGGCAGCCATTGCACCAACTGCACCAGGATAACCGCCAGAGCCACCGCGAATGCGGACAGGCCCAGACCGGCGTCTTGGGCTTTGCCCGTCAGACGCAGCCCCTGGGCGGCGAGAAAAACCTGACCTGTAACGGAACCGGCCAGCAGCATCAGCAGATAGGTCACCAGCACGACCAGCCCCAACAAGGCCCCGACTCCAGTTATGAACAACAGGAGAGTGAGAAGCGGCGTGGCGAGAAGGAGCAGCAGGCCCAGCCCCATGCTTTTTAAGGGTGAGGTGCGGGCATTGTCCGAGGCGGCGACGAGAAAGCCGGGGAACAGCAGGTACAGCATCACCACGGTGGTGATCATCAACAGCGTGCCAAAAACGCCACCGGCGATGCCCCAATCACTTTCCGGCGGTCGAAAGTCTTCCGGCTCCACACTGAGGTTGCCGGTGATGACGGCGTCGCCTGCAACCTGTGGCTGAGCGGAGGAGTAAAACGTCAGGTCTCCTTCCACACGGGCTGTGGGGGTGAGGATCAGTTCGGCCGCATGAACGGACAGATTGCCCTGGACAAGACCGGATAGGGTAACGGTCTGACCGGCAATACGGCTGTCGGCCCCGATTTGACCCTGGATGCTGATATTCCGTCCGGCCAGCCAGGCCCAATCGCCCACTTCGGCATTCGGCCCCACTCGGAGCGTTTCTCCGGCGGCAATGAGATGACCGGCAACGCGGTCATCGACCAACACCGTTCGACCGGCGGCGCGGACATCATCCGCCACGGGCGCCTCCACCCGAATGGTTTCCCCGGCCGCCATCAGATCCTCTTGCACGGGAGCGGCAATCCTGATGTTTTGACCGGCCACAACCAGATCACCCTGAATCTCTGCGTTAATCTGGATGGTTTCGCCCGCGACATAAAAATCGTCCATCACGGGGTCGTTGACTGTGATGCTGTCGTCCGCAAGATAAGCGGCATAGCCGGTTGCCAAAGCAACCATACCCAGGTAGCCGACGCAGGCAGTCAGTATTAAACGCTTCATATAGACACTCCTTTCTCATCCGAGAGCTACACCACTATATAGGCCGAGGATGGCCATGAGCTTTGATCTTACTCAAAGGTAGCAGCGCTGACGGGAAACTGAAGAGCCATTGGTAAGGGATTTTCACAGGTTGGCTATTAGCGTTGACCTGACGACGGGGCTCTGTTGTGATGATTGAAAACCCAAGGAACCCTTCACTCAATGAAAGGCCTCTCCCCTTCCCGTCGTATCAGTCGTCGTTTGCTGTTGGTCACTTTAGTTCTGCTCGGTGTTATCACGGCTTTTTTCTTTCAAACCGATCCACCACCCCCGCGCCCGGTCAGCGTTGACAACATCGCTCATGGCGGTGCCCAGGGTTATGCTCCCGCCAATACACTGGAGGCTTTTAGGCTCGCATTGGCCCAGGGCGCGACGGTATTGGAAATGGATCTTCAACTCACCAAAGACGGCCAGGTTGTGGTGATTCATAACGAAACAGTCGATGAGACCACCAACGGTTCGGGCAAAGTTCGAGATCTGACACTCGAGGAGATCAAGGCGCTGGATGCCGGTTGGGCTTATCAGGATGGCAATGGCAGTTATCCCTATCGTGGCCGGGGAATCACCATTCCCACCCTGGTCGAAGTGCTCGAAGCCTTCCCGGACACACCCATGATTATGGAACTCAAAACGGAGGGGGGTCAGGCGCTTATCGAGCCGGTCATCAACCTGATCACCCGCTATGGCCGGGTGGACGATGTCATATTGGCGTCTTTCAGTCTGGAATTTCTGAAAGTCGTGCGGGAGCGACTTCCAAATATCGCCACCAATATGCCGGAAACGGAAAGCACGGCTTTTTTTGTCAGGCAGTTGTTCGGGTTGCACCCCTGGTGGAACCCACCGGGAGAAGTGATGCAGGTTCCCCAAACCCATGATCTGACGCTGGGGCCTGTCCAACTGTCGGATATCCGGGTTCCGACACCGGGTTTTGTTCAGGCGGCGCATCGTATTGGTCTGACGGTACAGGTCTGGACCGTGAACGACCCTGAAGATATGCATCGGCTGCTTGATGCCGGAGTCGACGGCATTATTACCGATTACCCGGACCGCCTTGCCGCCGTAGTGAAGGAACGCCAGACCAACCGCCTTTCGATCACAGGCGCGGATGTGCTGACACGTTATGCGCCGCAAATCGAGCGCTCAGAATATTTGCAGAACAGCTGGGGCTGGTTAACACCTGTCATGCATGTGGCCGCCTTTCTGGGCGATGAAGAATTTTATCTTTTAGCATTTCCAATTTTGTATTGGTCGGTCAGTGCGGCGTTGGGTATTCGACTGGGATTCATGCTTCTACTGACAGCGGGAATCAACAGCATTCTAAAACTGGCCTTCGCCACGCCCCGTCCTATTTTTCTCAGGCCGGAAGTCGGCTTGGTCAGCGAAACGAGTTTCGGGCTGCCTTCGGGCCATGCGCAGAACGCGGCGGCCGTTTGGGGCACACAAGCCCTGTTGCTGAAACGATGGTGGCTTACTCTTGCCCTGATCGGGTTAATCCTGCTGATCGGCTGGTCGCGCATTCATTTGGGAGCGCATTTTCTTGAGGACATTGTTACCGGCTGGTTCGTAGGCGGCTTGCTGGTGTTGGGGTATTTTTTATTGGCGCCGCGAGTGGAAAAGTGGTGGCACCAACAGCATTCGTTTCAGCAAATCGCCGCCATTTTCGCGTTGTCTTTCTCTTTTATTGCTGGTGCCGTTTTGTTTAGCGGAGGTTTACTAGGCTGGGTGCCTCTCTGGCCCGGCCTGGAAGATCCCGGTGCCGCTATAGCCCTAAGCCACACTGTTTCCCCAGCCGGTACTTTGGTGGGGTATGGGTTGGGATTAATGTTGCTGCAACATTCAGGTGGCTATGACAGCGGAGGTTCCGCACTGCAAAGGCTCGGGCGTATTTTGGTTGGTTTTATCGGTGTCCTGATTCTCTGGAAGGGGTTAGGGGCTTTGTTTCCCAGAGGTGAAACACCTCTCGCACTATGCCTGAGATACCTGCGTTATGCTTTGGTGGGCTTTTGGATCGTCGGTTTGGCCCCTGCCCTTTTTATTCGTTTGGGGTTGGCTCAATCACGAACATAAAGCAGGCTTAAACCACCTGCTTTATGTTGAGCTGAATGTTATTTCAGCGGCAAGTACACATCGGTAATCAAATCCTGTTCCGGCACATTGGGAAAGAGTGTCACGCGGTGAAACACTATGGGAAAATCCCGGAGTTCTTCACCGCTTTCCGGCAGCCAATCTCCGTAGAGATGCTGCACCGTTTCGGCAAGGTTGTTATCGGGTCCATGGTGGCGAAGACGCGCGCAACGGCCAGCGGGAATAATGCTGCTTTCCACGCCATGATCGTTCGGTTCAACTTCTATGGTTATCGAAGCGGCGATGCCGAAACGATAGTCTTCGGCGTCAACCTGTTCAGGATCATCGTAGACTAAATTGTAAGTCTGGCTGACATCCGGCGATGGACCGAATTTCTTACGCCATTCAATAAAGGCTCGAATACTGTCGTTTAATTTTGCCGGTGCACCTTTGTGGATGTACAAGGCAATGGGCGTTTCTTCAAAATCGACTATTTCAACATCGTGGTTGTGCTGACCGCTTCGCATGGCGGGCCTCCCTGGTGTGTTGATGGATTGCATCAGTTGTTGCCAGGGAGTCCAATCCGGTGCTTTTCGAAATTCCGAAGGCGTCTGCCCCAGGCTGTGTTTAAAAGCTCGGGTAAATGCTTCGGCGCTGGCGAAACCGGCGTTCAAGGCGATCTCCAGGACGGGATCATCCCGAAAGGCCAGTTGATACCCGGCCCGCCTGATTCGAAGCCACTGGCTGTAGCGAAAGACACTGAGTCCGAAATAATTCGAAAACTGGCGTTGGAAATGAAACTTGGAACAGTGCGCCACCTGGCTCAGTTCTTCCAATCCGGGGTTGGCGTCGAGTTTGGTTTCTATGTAGTCCAACACCCGCTGGAAGCGTTGGTGATAGGCCTGTCTGGCGCTGTGGTTCATAGGTTTCCTCCCTTGGCGAAACCTACTTTAAAGTGTGGAAGTTCGAGACTCTTGATGAATATTGCTCAATTCCGTTTATTTCGCGTCCAATTCCCGTTCGAGTATTCGCTCGCATTGGGTTAATTGATCCCAACGCTTTTGCAATGCCTGTTTGGGAGCTTCGGAAAGACCTACCAACCGGTCTCCCCAACGTTGATCGAAGACCTTCCGGGACAGCATGACGGCGTGATAAAACGACCGAGCCTGCCCGACCCAAAGCTGGCCGTCACGAGCCAGTGCTTCAAGCCCCTGATAGCAGTCGTATTCCAACAGGTTCAGATCGGCCAGCATGGGTTGCAGTTGCTGCCACTGTGCCGGGCTGAGTTCGGAAAACCAGTCCGCCTCGCATCGCAAATTAGGAATACCCATGAAATAGGTGCGCAGTCCGGCGTAACTGTTGGGAATGCGCTCGCTGCGGGAGCATTCGGCGTTTACCAGGGCGGGCTGTAACTTGAGGTTTTCGGAAACCTGCGCCCACAACGTAGTCTCGCACCATTCCAGTTGCGGGTTGGGTTCATCGGGAGGGGGCGTTAAATGGCGTTCGAGCAGATAACCCGGATAGTGCTCCAGCGTCAGCAGGGGCTGGCGCGCCACTTTGGCCAGTGTGGTCTGACAACGCTGTAACTGGGAGGGCCGGTCGGCCGCCAAGGCAGTCCCGGCCCACCCCCAGAGACTAACGGCGCTGGCGACCAGTACGGCCTTTAGCACGCGCTTTGGCCTTGTGTTGTGCCGCCTTGCCGGTCGGCTTGTTCGCATAGGGGTTCTCCCCAACCCGGAATTCAAAACGAATCGGCGTGCCCCGCACTTTCAGGGCTTTGCGGAAGGCGTTTTCCAGGTACCGTTTGTAACTGCCGGGCAGTTCGTTCAACTGATTGCCGTGCACGACGATCAGCGGTGGGTTCGAGCCGCCCTGGTGCGCGTAACGCGGTTTGATGCGTCGACCACGAACCATGGGGGGCTGGTGAAGCTCAGTCACTCCCTGAAGGATAGTGGTCAGTTGGTTGGTGCTCCACTTTTGCCGGGCGGATCGGTAGGCCAGATCGACGGATTTGTAGAGGTGGCCGACGTTGGTACCGTGCTTGGCGGAGATGAAGTGGATGTCGGCCCAGTCGAGGAATGGCAAGCGGCGATCGACGGCTTCTTTGACTTTGTCTTTTTGTTCGGGGTCGAGCCCGTCCCATTTGTTGATGGCGACGACCAGGCCCCGGCCGGATTCGAGTACGAAGCCGAGCATGTGCATGTCTTGTTCGACCAGGCCGTCACGGGCGTCGAGTACGAGTACGACGACGTTGGCGTCCTGGATGGCCTGGAGGGTTTTGACGATGGAGAATTTTTCGACGGCTTCGGAGACGCTGCGGCGGCGGCGCACTCCGGCGGTGTCGATGAGGGTATAGGTCTGGTTGTCCCGCTCGTAGGGGATATAAATGCTGTCCATGGTGGTGCCGGGGTGGTCGTATACGACGACCCGGTCTTCACCCAACATGCGGTTGACGAGGGTGGATTTGCCGACGTTGGGCCGCCCGACGATGGCGAGGCGGATGTTGTCTTCCTCTTCGACGTCGAGTTCGAGTTCGGGCTCGGCTTCGGGGAAGTCGACCAGCGTTTCTTCGAGCAGGCTGCGGACGCCTCGGTTGTGGGCGGCGGCGATGGGGAAGGGTTCGCTGGGGAGGCCAAGTTCGTGGAAGTCGCCGAGGACGATGTCGGTGTCGAGGCCGTCGGTTTTGTTGACGACGAGGATGACTTTTTTGCCGGTTTTGCGCAGGTGCTGGGCTATGTGGGCGTCGGCGGCGGTGACGCCGGCCTGGGCGTCGGTGATGAAGAGGACGATGTCGGCTTCGTCGATGGCGGCGAGGCTTTGCTGGGCCATTTCGAAGTCGAGTCCCTGTTCGAACCCGCTGATGCCTCCGGTGTCGATGACGATGAAGGGGCGCTCGCCGAGCTTGCCTTCGCCGTATTTGCGGTCACGGGTGAGGCCGGCCCAGTCGGCGACGAGGGCGTCGCGGGAGCGGGTGAAGCGGTTGAAGAGGGTCGATTTGCCTACGTTGGGGCGGCCGACCAGAGCAATAACAGGGATCATCTTGGTTCCAATGCCATCTCGGCTAGAGAAATTCGTTTGTTTGGGTGGTTGGCTAGCTGGCTCGGAGGTTGAACCCGCGGCGGCTACCAGTGATGCCTCTGCGGGGTCGGGCGGAATGCCGCCCACTCAATCCATCCATGGAGCCTAGACCGCAGCATCCATGCTGCGGACTTCCCCGCTGAGGCATCACTGGCATCCGCCGCTAGCCTATATTGCCTGCGTTGAATCACCCAGGTTAAGCAACGCTTGGCTATTACAGATTGCTAACTTATCAATCCCGTCTGTCGATGGACAGGCGTTTTATTCGTGAACTATTGCCCTGCTGGATCAGATAATCCCCCATCACCACTGGGGCGGTACTCACACCTGTCCAGTCGATCTCGCGGGAGACGAGCCAGTCGCCGGTTTCGGCGTCCAGAATGTGGACGTATCCGAGGGCGTCGGAGACGGCGATCATATCTTGCCAGGGTACTACGCGGCTGAGGCGGCGGTAGGTGAATTGGTCCTGAGTCCAAACCGGGTCGAGCGTGTTCGGGTCCAGCGCCAGGATGTGGCTTTGGTCGTTGACGGCGTACCAATATTGCTCGCCGGGGACGATGGCGCGGTAGCTGGACAGCGGCCGTGAGGCGAGTACGCGTCCGCTGGCGGCTTCGATGACGAGCATGTCGCCCTGGTAGCCGACGGCGAGGACCATGCCGTCGACGACGGAGACGCTGGCATCGACATCGACGAGGCGGCTGACGTCGGTTTTACCTTGGGCGCGGGCGATGCGGTATTCCCAGGCGGGTGAGCCGTCGCTGAGGTTGAGGGCGACGAGTTTGCCGTTGGCGAGGCCGGTGACGATGAGGTCGCCGACTTGCCTTGGGCGGGCAGTGCCGGTGATGGTCAGTTCGGGCTCGGCGTCCTGGTAGACCCAGAGTGGGCGTCCGGTGTTGCGTTCGAGGGCGGTGATGCGGCCGTCGGTGGTTTGGACGATGAGGCGGTCTTCGAGCAGCAGGGGTGCTTCGGTGGCGAGGGCGACGATGGCGGTGCTCCATTGGGTGTTGCCTTCCCAGTCGAGCAGTTTGACGTCGCCGTTGCCGGTGACGACGACCATGTTGCGGCTGTCGGCGGCGAGCGGTGCGGTGATTTGGTCGGCGACCTGGCGCTGCCATTGTATCCGGCCGTTTTCTGACAACAGGACCACTTCACCGAAGGGGGATGCCGTGAGTATGCCCTGTTCTGTGATGGTGGGGGCGATACGGTGGAACGGCACTTCGGTGTAGAAGGGTATAAGAATGTGCCACCAGTCGATGTCGAGCCTTGCTTTGGTGGGCATGTCTTCCGGCAGTGGTGCGGGCGCTTCTTTGAGCGGGCCGGAGGAGCAGCCCGCGAGGGCGACCAGTAGCAGTGTTGTCAGGGCCAGTGTGCGCATTAGGCGTTGTCTTCTTCGGCTGCGGCGGCGAGGTCGTCGAGTTTCATTTTGAGGTAACGACTGTCGATGCCTTGCTGCTGTGATTCGTCGTAGGCGGTTTGATAGGCGGTGCGGGCGGCGTCGCTGTCGCCTTGGGCGTTGAGGATGTCGCCACGCAGTTCGTTGACGGTGACTTCGAAGCCTTCGGCGGTGATGGTGTTGAGGGTGCTGAGGGCGGCGTCGAGTTCATCCTGGGCGAACTGGACTCGGGCTTTGCGGACCTGGACGACGGGTTTGATGCTGTCGTCGGCGTGGTCTATGGCCCAGTCGAGTTCGGTGAGTGCTTGGTCTAGGTTGCCTTGGTTTACGGCGTCTTTGGCGGCGTGCAGGGCGGCGTAGACGGCGTAGGTGGAGCCGCTGAATTCGGTTTTGAGGGTTTCGATCAGGGCTTCACGCTCGGAGGCTTGGCTTTGCTGGTCCTGGACGAGGTCGAGCAGATTGGCGTAAACGGCCGAGGCGGCTTCTTGTTCGGAGCGATTGGAGTTCTTATAAAAAGTCCAGCCGAAGTAGGCGATGAGGCCTGCCAGGAGGGCGCCAATCACTAGGTTGCCGTAGGTATTCCACCATTTTTTGATCGCTTCAATCTGTTCTTCTTCAGTATCGTACACCTTGCTACTCCCAGTTTAGGGGGACGCCCGGGCGTCCTTATATTTTTGGTCCTTCCGGACGGTTTTTATTGGTTGCCGAGAACCCGCGTTCGCTGCGGGGGATACTCCCAGGGGGTCGCCGTGAACCCATCCATGGGGGCTTGACCTCGGCATCCATGCCTCGCACATCCCCCTGGGAGTATCCCCCGCACCAACCGCTAGCCTATGTGCCAGCGGGTAAAAAGGTCCTACAGATGTTCTTTAATTGCGCTGGAGAGATCGTCCCAGCCCACACTTCGCTGATCTTTCTCTTCACGCAGAAACTTAACGCCCGCCACCCGATTCTTGACTTCTTCCTCACCCAGAATCAGGGCGATGGCGGCACCGGATTTATCCGCTTTCTTCATTTGGCTTTTGAAGCTGCCACCGCCGCAGTTGGCGAGGATTCGGATGCCTGGCACTTCGCCTCGAAGCTGTTCTGCCAGGGCCATACCGGCCTCTTCGGCGGCGGAGCCAGCCATAATGACATAAGCGTCGACGGTATTAAAAACGGAAGCTGGAACTTTGTTCAAGGTTTCGAGCATGAGAACCAGGCGTTCGATGCCGAGTGCGAAGCCAGCGGCGGGGGTTGGTTTGCCGCCGAGCATGGGCACGAGCCCGTCGTAGCGGCCTCCGCCGCAGACGGTGCCTTGGGCGCCGAGGCTTTGTGTAATCCATTCGAAAACGGTGCGCGAGTAGTAGTCGAGCCCGCGTACGAGGCGTGGGTTGATGACGTAGCTGACGCCGGCTTTGTCGAGCAGGCGGCAGAGGGTGTCGAAGTGCTCGCGGGATTCGTCGTCTAGGTAGTCGTCGAATTTCGGGGCGTGGTCGAGTACGGCCTGGGTGCTTTCGGATTTGCTGTCGAGGATGCGCAGCGGATTGCTGTACAGGCGGTTCTGGCTGTCTTCGTCGAGTTTGTCTTTGACGGTTTCGAGGTAGTCGACCAGGGCTTTGCGGTAGCGCGCGCGCGCGTCGCTGCTGCCGAGGGTGTTGATGTTCAGCGTGACGTGTTCGCTGAGGCCGAGGTTGTTCAGCAGTCGTGCGGTGACGAGGATGAGTTCGGCGTCGATGTCCGGGGTGGCGATGCCGAAAGTTTCCGCGCCGATCTGGTGGAATTGGCGGTAGCGGCCTTTTTGCGGGCGTTCGTAACGGAACATGGGGCCCTGGTACCAGAGGCGTTGAATCTGGTTGTGCAGCAGGCCGTGTTGCAGGGCGGCGCGCACGCATCCGGCGGTGCCTTCGGGGCGGAGGGTGAGGCTGTCGCCGCCGCGGTCTTCGAAGGTGTACATTTCTTTTTCGACGATGTCGGTATGTTCGCCGACGCCGCGTTCGAAAAGAGCAGTGGGTTCGACCACGGGCATGCGGATTTCACGGTAGCCGTATTGGTCCAACACGGTTTTTACCTGGCCTTCCAGATACTGCCATACCGGGCTTGCATCCGGCAGGAGGTCGTTCATGCCACGAATGGCTTGCAATGTGGACAAGGTCAGTCTCCCTTGAACGAGTTGGCCCGGTGTCCGATCCGCCGGGCTTTCGTTTACTAACCAACGCTGTGAATGGCGTTGCGAAATATGGGTTAATCAGCTGGCGCTTTTGGCGATGACGTCGGCTTCAGCGGCTTCTTTCTCGGCGACTTTCTGGCGGATCAGTTTTTCGTAGTGATCGACCAGGGTGTCGTTTTTTACTTTGTGATCCGGTTTGCCGTCGACGTAGATCAGGTTGGCGGGGCTTCCGCCGGTCAGGCCGAGGTCGGCT
Source organism: uncultured Saccharospirillum sp. (assembly GCA_965652395.1). GTDB lineage: Bacteria > Pseudomonadota > Gammaproteobacteria > Pseudomonadales > Natronospirillaceae > Saccharospirillum. The sequence goes on from CBFGUW010000042.1 coordinate 25,009, forward strand.
TCTTTGGCTTCGCCAGGGCCGTTGACGACGCAACCGATGACAGCGACATCCAACGGGGTGAGGATGTCGTCCAACCGGGATTCGAGTTGGTTCATGGTGCTGATGACGTCGAAGTTCTGGCGTGAGCAACTGGGGCAGGCGATGAAGTTGATGCCTTTGTTGCGCAGGCGCAGGCTTTTCAGAATATCGAAACCGACTTTGATTTCTTCGACCGGGTCCGCTGCGAGCGATACACGCAGAGTGTCGCCGATGCCGTCCATTAACAACATGCCGAGGCCGACGGAGGATTTCACCGTGCCGGAGCGCAAACCACCGGCTTCGGTGATGCCGAGGTGCAGAGGCTGTTCAATCTGGTTGGCGATGAGCCGATAGGCGGCGACGGTCATGAAGACGTCGGAGGCTTTCAGGCTGAGTTTGAAATCCTGGAAGTCGAGCTTGTCGAGAATGTCGATATGCCGCATGGCGGATTCGACCAGGGCTTCGGGGGTCGGTTCGCCGTATTTTTTCTGCAGGTCTTTTTCCAGCGAGCCGGCGTTGACGCCGATTCGAATCGGGATGTTCTTATCACGCGCGGCTTCCACGACGGCCCGCACACGGTCTTCACGGCCGATATTGCCGGGGTTGATGCGCAGGCAGTCGACGCCCAATTCGGCGACGCGCAGGGCGATGCGGTAATCGAAATGAATGTCCGATACCAGTGGGACGCTGACGCGCTTGCGTATTTCGCCGAAGGCTTCGGCGGCGTCCATCGAAGGAACGGATACCCGGACGATATCGGCCCCGGCCTGTTGCAGACGTTCGATCTGCCCTACCGTGGCGTCGACATCGGTAGTCTCGGTGTTCGTCATGCTTTGCACGGCGATGGGTGCATCACCGCCGACGGGCACGTCGCCGACCCAGATTTTACGCGAGACCCGACGCTTGATCGGGCTTTCATGCTGTTTGTTCACGAGGCCCCCTGAGTTTGTTTCCAACTTTGGTAGAGTTGATATTCCTGACTGTCGGGAAAACGGTTGCGAAGCTGTAGTTCGAGTGACGACTTCAAATTCTTGCTGTTCACTTGGTGGGCAATGCGAATGCCTAGCCACAACGTATAAGGGCTGTAGTCCGCCTTGCCCGCCCGGACGAGCGAGACATAACCGCGATAGGCTTCAAAGGCTTTGTTGTAGTTGGCCTTCTGTTCCTGCAGGTCGGCGAGACCGATGTAGCTGTTCACCAACAAGCGGTCGAGCACGACGGCACGCTCGTAGGCTCTGATGGACTCATCGATTTTGCCGAGACGACGGGCCGACAACGCATAAAATTCAAAACTTAACGCCCGGCGGGCATAAAAAGTGTCTTCGGTGACCTCGCCAAACACATCGAAGGCGTCTTTGTAACGCTGATGGTTATACAAAAAGACGGCGTACTGGAACTTTGACTCGGTGCCGCCCCCATGACGGATGGATTGTTTGAAGTGATGTTCGGCCAGTTCGTCTTCCTGCTCGGCGTCAAACACCCGTGCCAGGCCAAGATGGGCACCGGCGTTGTCATCCTCCAGCTCCATGGCGCGGTTCAGTGACTGCTTGGCCTGGAACAGGTTGTCGTTTTCAAAATGGCGGTAGCCGATCTGAACGTAGGTATCGACGGCTTTGTCGATGTCTTTCTTCTCGGCGAACGGGCTGGTGGTGGTGGTCACGCAGCCGGTCAACACCAGTGCGACCAAAACAGCGAATACCCACTTCATAAAGGACTCCGTTGGCGGCGGCCTGTGGCCACGTCGGCGGCGGTCTGGCCCAGGTTAACGGCTTCAATATAGCGAATCGACCGCTTGGTTTTATCCGTCACCTGGCCGACCAGTTGCCCACAGGCGGCGTCGATATCGTCGCCCCGGGTCTTGCGAATGGTTACGTTGTAGTGCGCCGCGAGCAATATATCGCGGAAGCGGTGAATGCGGTTGTTGCTGGACCGTTCATACCCGGAATTCGGGAAGGGGTTGAACGGAATCAGGTTGATTTTGCAGGGCGTGTCTTTCAGCAACTCCGCCAGTTCATGGGCATGCTCCGGCTTGTCGTTGATGCCCTGAATCATGGTGTATTCGATGGTGGTGACGCGTTTCTCGGAGAAACGGGCCATGTAGTGGTTGCAGGCATCCAAAACCGATTGGATGTTGTACTTCTTGTTCAGTGGCACCAGGGTGTTACGCAGTTCATCGTTGGGGGCGTGCAACGACAGCGCCAGGGCGACATCGGTGACTTTTTCCAACTCGTAAATGGCAGGTACCACACCGGAAGTGCTCAGGGTGACCCGGCGCTTGGACAGACCATAGGCGTTGTCGTCCATCATCAGCCCCATGGCCTCGACGACGGCGTCGAAATTGAGCAGGGGCTCACCCATACCCATCATCACTACGTTGGTGACGCGGCGTTCGCGCTTTTCACCGGGCTGGTCGAAAGATTTAACTGCGATCCATACCTGACCGATGATCTCGGCGGTGCTTAAATCACGGTTGAAGCCCTGTTTGCCGGTTGAGCAGAAGGAACAGTCGAGCGCGCAGCCGATCTGGGAGGACACACAAAGGGTGCCGCGTCCGTCTTCGGGAATGAACACGGTCTCGACCGAACTGCCGCCCGGCATCTTCATCACCCATTTACGGGTACCGTCTTTGGAATCCTTACAAAAGGTGACGTCGGGGGGAATGATCTCGGCGGATTCCTTCAGTTTGGCGCGCAGCGCCTTGCTGATATCGGTCATGTCGTCGAAATTGTCGACGCCACGCTGATGAATCCATTTCATGACCTGCACGGCGCGAAACTTCTTCTCGCCCAACGTATCGACGAAAAAGGTCTCCAGCGCGGGCAAGCCCATGCCGAGTAAGTTGACCTTTTGGGAGTTCTGTTCAGACATCGTTTGCAACCTGCAGGTGTTTTAAGTGGGAGACGCTTAACGGGAAACGGGAGACGCTCGAATATGACACTGAGAGTGTCACGGCTCTTGCGTCTCCCGTCCAGCCTTTACCGTCTTCCGTCGGGAAAATCAGCCGCGCGGGCAGATTTCCTCGGCTTTGAAGAAATAGGCAATTTCACGCTCGGCGGAAGCCGGGGCGTCGGAACCATGAACGGCGTTCGCGTCGATGCTCTGTGCGAAGTCGTGACGCAGAGTACCGGCAGCGGCTTCGGCCGGGTTGGTGGCACCCATGATTTCGCGGTTCTTGACGATGGCGTTGTCGCCTTCGAGTACCTGTACCACCACCGGGCCGGAGGTCATGAATTCAACCAGGGCGGCAAAGAAAGGACGCTCTTTGTGCTCGGCGTAGAAGCCCTCGGCCTGTTCCTGGCTCAGGTGAACCATCTTTTGAGCAACGATAGACAGACCAGCGGTCTCGAAGCGGCTGTTGATGGCACCAATCAGGTTCTTGGCGACGGCGTCCGGCTTGATGATGGACAGAGTACGTTCAGTAGCCATTCTAAGGAAATCTCCATTGAGTTCGTTTTTATCGGCGGCGGATTATACGTGCCCTGGCGCTCTGTTGCCATGGCAGGGAGGGGGTTTTACGAAGGCTTGGCGTCAATTTGAAGGAAGTTGCTACAACTTGTCCCAGATGGTCTCATCCAGAGTCTGCCCTTCCAGGATGGGGTTGGCGAGAAAACGCTGTTCGAACTCCCGGGCGGAAAGCGGCTGGCTGAAAAAGTAACCCTGAAGATCATCGACCCCCAGACTTTGCAGACTGGCGACCTGCTCCGGCGTTTCCACCCCTTCGGCCACCACTTTCATACCGAGGCTGTGCCCCATGCGCACCATAGCGCCCACCATGGCTTCATCCTGCGCTTTCAGAGCGATCTCGTTGACGAAACTCTGATCGATCTTGAGCACATCGAAAGGCAGATGGCGGAGGTACGAAAGTGAGGAATAGCCCGTGCCAAAGTCGTCCAGTGCGAGATGAATACCCGCCTGCTTGAGCAACTGCAGATCGGCCAGCAGCCGTTCAGAGGCATTGATCAACAAGCCCTCGGTCACCTCCAGTTGCACCGACCTGGGCTTAAGCCCGAGCTGCACCAGCAGGGTTTTTACCTTGGGCACGATGCTGCCGTCGTGAAACTGCCGAGGTGACACATTGATGGACATCAACAGCGGCCGATTATACTGCCGTTGCCAGGACAGCAACTGAGCGCAGGCCTCCTGCAGCACCCAGTTGCCCAGTTCCGTAATGGCGCCAATCTGCTCGGCAATAGGGATGAAGGCGGATGGGGGGACCCGGCCCAACTCGGGGTTGGTCCAGCGGATCAACACTTCCATGCCCTTCAGGCTTCGGTTTCGAGTGCGGATAATAGGCTGGTACACGAGCGACATTTCACCGCGCTCCAACGCCCCTCTCAATTGCTGGTCGATGCGCAGGCGCTCCGCCGCCGCCTGATTCATCGATTCGGTAAAAAACTGGTACCCCTTACGCCCCTGAGCCTTACTCTGCGCCAGCGCACTCTCAGCCCTGCGGATAAGCGATTCGCCGTCCTGCCCATCCTGGGGCCCCAGGCAGACACCGAGCGAAGCGGAGATCGTCAGCGTGCGACCCCCCACCTCGAACGGCTCGGCCAGAGCCGTGAGAATTCGCCGGGCGACCAGCTCCGCCGCCATGGCATCGTTAATGCTGGAGAGCACCACGATGAACTCGTCACCGCCGTAATACCCCAAGAGGTCCCCTTTCTTGATCAGGGTTTTGAGACGGGTGGCGATGACGGATAACAACTGATTCCCAAGCTGGTGTCCCAGGGCTTCGTTGATGTCTTTGAAGAAATCGATATCCATAAGCAGAACAGCACACAGATGCTCCCGTTCCACGGCAATGCCCACAGCCTCTTCAAGCCGCTCGCGCATGTAGAGTCGGCTGTTCAGGCCGGTGAGGGGGTCTTTATTGGCTTGAAGGCGGGCGGAATCGACCTGTTGCAGAGCTTCTTCGACTTGAACGCGGGCGGAACAGAGGGATTGTTGGTAGTGCCGGTGCCATATTCGATAGAGGCTGTAACCAACACCGGCAGCCACCACAAGGGGCAAGGCGACCGACCAGGGCAAAGGCAGCCGGATAATAGCCCACCAGGCAAACACCTGCCAGACGATAACCAGAACAACCGTAACCCCGATTTTACGTCGCATCCTAAGCCAACACCCTTGCCGGCTCGCCCTTGAGCTTAAGCGGCGGCTGTATCCCTGATTCGACCGACCATCGCCCGCAGGCCGTTTCCTCGCGTGGGGCTAAGGTGACGGATCAAATCGAGCCGTTTGAAATAATCCTCGACATCGAAGTCTAGGATCTGTTGACGTGATTTGCCATTGTAGGCAGCGAGAATAACCGCGAGCAATCCTCGCACGATATGAGCATCGGAATCTGCGATGAAGGTCATGTTTCCACCCTGCTCTTTGTGCGCGAGCCATACCTGGCTTTGGCAGCCTTTTACAATACGGTCCTCGGTTTTGAGGGCGTCATCCATGGGCGGCAGCTCTTTGCCCAGGTCGATGATGTAGCGATACCGGTCTTCCCAACTGTCGAAGAAGGAGAGGGTTTCGAGAATGTCGTCGGTGGTGACGTCTATGCCGAATTGGGTGCTCATTGGTGCTAATGGCTCTTTGTTTGGATGCTTGATGCTGAACGGGAGACGGGAGGTGCTGAATGCGTAATGCGTTTTCCGTCTCCCGATATGCGTCCAGCTTAAAAAAACAGCCCGGTCTCAAGCTGTGCTTCTTCAGTCATCATGTCCCGGTGCCAGGGTGGGTCGAAGACGAGTTCGACTTCGACGCTTTCCACGCCGGGCACTTTGCCGACGCGGTATTTGATGTCGTCGACCAGCACCGGGCCCATGCCGCAGCCAGGTGCGGTTAATGTCATCTGGATTTTAACGGTTTGACCGTCGAGCGACATGTCGTAGATCAATCCCAGGTCCACTACGTTGACGGGGATTTCGGGGTCAAAAATGGTCTTGAGGGCCGTCCAGACATGCTCTTCGGAGGGCTCGCCGTCAATCGTGGGTTCGAATTCGAGCCGTTCGGGCTCGAAGCCGAGCGCGTCGGCGTCGGTGCCGTCGATACGGGCCATGTTGCCGTTATGGACGACGGTGTAGTTGCCCCCGAGCGCTTGCGTCAGGGTCAAAAAGGTGTCGGCGGGAATGGTGATGGGTGTTCCCACGGGCACCAGCCGGGCATGCACCTCCCGCTGGGTCACCACCATGCGTTTTTCCATCTACTGCTCGGCCTCCACGACGAAGCTTTCGCCACAGCCGCATTCTGCGGTCACGTTGGGGTTACGGAATTTGATGATGCGGTTGACCCCTTCTTTGGCGAAGTCGATCTCGGTGCCACGTACGATGGGCAGGGCATCTTTCTGCACGAAGAGAGTGACGTCGTCGGCAACGGCGAAGCTGAAGTCGGTGTCGTCCGCCTGGGCGACGAAGTCGACGACGTACATATAGCCGGAGCAGCCACTCTCTTTCACAGCAAGACGGATGCCTTGAGCACCGGCTTGCTGTATTTGCCGACGGGCATGTTCTATGGCGGCCGCCGTCATGGTCACGGCCGGTGCGCTGGTCGGGTCGAATGATTCAACACTCATGGCCTTCTCCTGTGTTCTGTTTGTGCCTTCGCCTTCTAATATGAGGGCTTGTGGCTGTGGTTAAATGCGGTGGCTTGGTTTGGTTTGGTTCCGTGGTTGAACCCGCGCCGGGTGCCGGGGGTGGTTCTTCCGGGGGCCGCTGTGAACCCATCCATGGGCGCTTAGCTTCGGCATCCATGCCTCAGATGCCCCCTCCAAAACCACCCCCGGCACCCGGCGCTAGCCTTTAATGGCCCAAGAAACCTTTCGCCAAAAGCCAATTCGCTATTGCCCCACCTCTTGGGGCAACGCATATGCCTGGTTGTTCGCACCGATATCCGTTTTGGAGTTCGTCGCTTCAGGCTAGCGCTGGATGCCCGGTAGGCTTATCCAGGGGGGGGGGTCCGCAGCAGGGATGCTGCGGTCCAGGCCCCATGGATGGGTTCATGCCGACCCTGGATAAGCCTACCGGGTAGCCAGCGCGGGTTCCTGGCACAATGCAGCAACGAACTCCAAAACGGGAGTCAACCCCAAAGCTACACCAAGAACGTCTTCACTTTGTCGAGCCCGGCGAAAAGGGCGTCGACTTCATCGACAGTGTTGTACATGGCGAAACTTGCCCGCACCGTGCCCGGAATGTGAAAGCGCTGCATGGCGGGCATGGCGCAGTGGTTACCCACTCTCACCGCTATACCCTGCTGATCCAGCAGGAAACCGACATCCGCCGGGTGGCCGCCTTCGATCAGGAAACTGACCACACCGGCACGGTGATCGGCATCGCCGATCAATCTCATGCCCTCGTATTCGCGCGAGCGACTGACGGCGTAGTTCAGTACCGACTGTTCATGTGCGGCCATCGCATCCCGGTCCAGCGATTCAAGAAACTCAATCGCCGCCGCGAAACCAATGGCACCGGCAATGTTCGGTGTGCCGGGTTCGAATTTAAACGGCAACGTATTGAACGTCGTGCCTTCGAACGACACCGTCTCGATCATTTCGCCACCACCCATGAACGGCGGCATGGCTTCAAGCAGTTCTTCCTTACCGTAGAGAACGCCGATGCCGGTCGGGCCGTACATTTTATGGGCGGAGAACGCGTAAAAATCGACATCCAGCTTTTGCACGTCCGTCGGCCAATGGGCCACGGCCTGAGCACCGTCGATCATTACCCGTGCGCCTACGGCGTGAGCTTTCTCGATGATTTGCTCTACAGGGTTAACAGTACCCAACGCATTGGATACGTGAACGATCGAAACCAGTTTGACACGCTCGTCAAGCAGATCGTCAAAAGCCTGCATATCGAGCTGGCCCCGGTCATCCACCGGGATCGGTACCAGTTCGGCGCCGGTCTGACCGCACAGCAGTTGCCACGGAACGATGTTGGCGTGGTGTTCCATGGTGGAGACCAATACCCGGTCGCCCCGGCGTAAATGCTCGCGCCCCCAACTGAAAGCCACCATATTGATGCTTTCGGTCGTGCCCTTGGTCCAGATAATCTCTTTGGTCGAGCGGGCATTCACAAAACGACGCGCACTTTCACGGGCGGCTTCGAATCGGGCGGTGGCCCTGTCGCTCAGCGCATGGGCTCCGCGGTGAACATTGGCGTTGTCGTTCCGATAGTACTGACTGACGGCCTCGATCACCTGCTCCGGCTTTTGCGTGGTCGCGCCGTTATCCAGGTAGACCAAGGGCTTGCCATTCACTTCCTGGTCCAGGATAGGAAACAGCTTACGAATGGCCTGAACATCGAAGGTCATACCAAGTGCCTCGCCAGGTCGTCGCTCTTGGCGAACAGGCTGGCTAGCATGGGTCGCAGCAGCAGCCGTACCGGCTCGTCCGCCAAGTCTTCCAGCAGTTCGTTAATGAAACCGAAGCTCATCATCACCTCGGCCTCTTCACGGCTGATACCCCGGCTCAGGAAATAAAACATCGATGTTTTATCCAACTGGGCGACGGTGGCGCCGTGGGCGCATTTCACGTCGTCGGCGTAGATTTCCAGTTCCGGCTTGGTGTCCACTTCAGCCTGGTGGCTGGTGAGCAGGTTTTTGTTACTCAGCTCGGCCAGGGTTTTCTGGGCGTGCTTGTGAATGTGAATACGCCCGTTGAACACCGCCTTGGCCTGGTCGCCGATAATGCCGCGAAACACTTCCTGGGAGGTGCAGTGCGGTACTTCGTGTTCCAGGGTGGTGTGGTAATCGATGTGTTCTTTGCCACGCGGCAGGTAAACGCCGTTGAGGTTCAGTTCGGCGCCTTCGCCGCGATGGTGAACGACAATGTCTTTGCGCTTCAGCGTTCCGCCCAGCGCCATGTGGAAACTGTCGAGGTTGGCGTAGCGTTGCAGCTCGGCCTGGACGGAGCCCAGGTGGCGCACATCGCCGGTTTCCAGCAATAAATGGTAGTGGCGCAAACGCGCGTTGTCGGCGAGTTTCAGTTCAGTCACCGGATTGATGAAAACGGCGCCGTCCGCTTCGTTACTGAACGTCTCCACCAGGGTGGCTTCGCTGCCCGAGCCGATGTCAGTCAAAACCCGTACAGGAATGACGCGCTCTGAGGCGTTGTTGGAAATCACCTGATTGATGTGGATCGGCTTGTCGATTCTTACGCCCGGTGCAATTTCCAACCACAAGGCTTCGGCAAGCACAGCTTGGTTGAAGACATTGAACAACCGTCCTTCGCTCGCGAGGGATTCACCCAGGCGTTGCTCGAAACGCTGGCGGGATTCGGCATCAGCTTTCGACAGCAGTTGAACGGTCACGCCGTCCGGCAGAGTATCGTGGTCGGTCAGTTGACCGTCGACCAGGGTGATAACGGTGCGCTCCCAATCGGGGAATGTAACTCCCTGCCCTTTGGCACCGGCTTCCGCCAATGACCAGTCGGTGCCGACCAGTGATTTGAGCGGCGTGTATTTCCAATCCTCGGTTTTACGGGTCGGCCAGGGGCTTTGCTCGAAGCGCTGCCAGCCTTGGGCACGCCAGTTCTTCAACCAGTCCCAGTCGGATGCGGATTGCAGGTTTTCATGCGCCGAACCGATCTGCATGGATTCGGACGCCTGTGTTGGCACTGCCACTTAGGCCACCTCCTCGTCGATCCAGCCGTAACCGTGTTTTTCCAGCTCCAGCGCCAGTTCACGGCCACCGGATTTGATGATGCGGCCTTTGGAGAGGACGTGAACGTAGTCCGGGACGATGTAGTCGAGCAGGCGCTGGTAGTGAGTGACCACTATGAAGGAACGATCCGGGCTGCGCAGTGCGTTGACGCCGTTGGCGACAACCTGGAGTGCGTCGATGTCGAGGCCGGAGTCGGTTTCGTCGAGGATGCACAGTCTGGGTTCGAGCAGCATCATCTGCAGCAGTTCGTTGCGCTTTTTCTCGCCGCCGGAGAAGCCTTCGTTGACGCCGCGTTTGAGGAAGTCCTGCGGGAGGTCGACGGCTTTGCATCTTTCACGGGCGAGTTTGATGAAGTCCATGGAGGTCATGGCGTCCTGACCACGGGCGGCGCGTACGGCGTCGACGCTGGCTTTGAGGAATTCCATATTGGAGACGCCGGGAATTTCGACCGGGTATTGGAATGCCAGGAACAGGCCGGACTGAGCACGTTCTTCGGCTTCCATGTCCAGCAGGGCCTGGCCGTCGAAGTCGACGTCGCCGCCGATCACTTCATAGCCTTCACGCCCGGCCAGGACGTGGCCGAGGGTGCTCTTACCCGCGCCGTTCGGCCCCATGATGGCGTGAACTTCACCGGGTTTAACCTCAAGGTTCAGACCATTGAGAATGGTCTTGTCTTCCACCTTGGCTTGCAGGTCATTGATCTTCAGCATCTGCTTCACTTCCCGTAACTTGTATGAATTCTGTGGTTCTTAGCTCACGGCTCGCTGGCACCTTCCATTTGGGGCTGAACCCGCAACGGCTGCCCGGTAGGCTTATCCAGGGTCGGCATAAACCCGTCCCTGGGGCCTGGACCGCAGCATCCATGCTGCGGACCACCCTGGATAAGCCTACCGGGCATCCGTTGCTAGCCCTTTCGGGGTGGCGTGCGCTTCAATCTTATCCGACAGCCCCTTCAAGGCTGACCTCTAGCAACTTCCCGGCTTCTACGGCAAATTCCATCGGCAACTCTTTAAATACTTCTTTACAGAAACCGTTCACGATCATCGAAACGGCTTTCTCTGGGTCGATGCCGCGCTGCTGACACAGGAACAGCTGGTCGTCACTCACCTTGGAGGTGGTCGCCTCGTGCTCGATTACGGCCGTTGGGTTTTTCGATTCGATGTACGGGAAGGTGTGGGCCCCGCACTGGTCGCCAATCAACAGGGAATCGCACTGGGTGTAGTTGCGTGCACCCTCGGCGCCTGGGTTCATTTTCACCAGACCGCGATAGCTGTTTTCACTGAATTTGGCGCTAATGCCTTTGGAGATGATCGTTGAGCGGGTGTTCTTGCCCAGGTGGATCATCTTGGTGCCGGTATCGGCCTGTTGATAGTTGCTGGTCAGGGCTACGGAGTAGAACTCGCCGACGCTGTCATCGCCCTTCAGAATGCAGGAGGGGTATTTCCAGGTGACGGCGGAGCCGGTCTCGACCTGGGTCCAGGAAATTTTCGAACGGTTCATGGCCATGCCGCGCTTGGTCACGAAGTTGAAAATGCCGCCCTTGCCTTCTTCGTCACCGGGATACCAGTTCTGAACGGTGGAGTATTTGATCTCGGCGTCGTCCAGTGCGACCAGTTCCACCACGGCGGCGTGAAGTTGGTTTTCATCACGCATCGGCGCGGTGCAACCTTCCAGGTAGCTGACGTGGCTGCCTTCGTCGGCGATGATGAGAGTGCGTTCGAACTGGCCGGTTTTTGCTTCGTTGATGCGGAAGTAGGTGGACAGTTCCATGGGGCAACGTACGCCCTTGGGAATATAAACAAAGGAGCCGTCGGAAAAGACCGCTGAGTTCAACGCCGCATAGAAGTTGTCGCGCTGTGGCACGACGGAGCCGAGATACTTTTTCACCAGTTCCGGGTATTCGTGCACGGCTTCTGAGATGGAGCAGAAGATGACTCCGGCGTCTTTCAGTTTTTGGCGAAAGGTGGTGCCGACGGAGACGCTGTCGAACACCATGTCGACGGCGACACCGGCCAATACTTCCTGCTCGTGCACGGGAATGCCGAGTTTTTCGTAGGTGCGCAGCAGTTCGGGGTCGACTTCGTCGAGCGATTTGGGTCGGTCTTCCATGCTTTTCGGTGACGAGTAGTAAGACAGCGCTTGAAAATCCGGTTTCGGGTATTTCACGTGGGCCCAGTTCGGCTCGACCATGTCCAGCCAGGCTCGGTAGGCTTTCAGACGCCATTCCAGCATCCATTCCGGCTCGCCTTTTTTGGCCGAAATCAATCGGACGACGTCTTCGCTCAAACCGGGCGGGATGGTCAGCGACTCTACGTCGGTGACCCAACCGGCGGCGTATTCCGATTTCAGATACTGGTCGATATTTTCACTCATCTCATGCACCTTGACTGATCAGGAAGCGACGGGGGTCTGCTGACGCAGGGCCGTGACCGCTTCTCGAATACTGTGAATGGCTGTCTCCACCTCGTCCTCGGTGGTGTAGCGCCCCAGGCTGAAGCGCAGTGAACCATGGGCGGCCTGATCGCTCAGCCCCATGGCCTTTAAAACATAAGAAGGTTCGACACTGGCGGAGGTACAGGCCGAACCGGTGGAGACGGCGATGTTGCGCAGCGCCATCATCAGGGCTTCGCCATCCACCCCTCCAAAAGCGATGTTCAGATGGTTGGGGGTGCGTTGGGCACTTCCGCCATTGATGCTGATATCACCCAAGTCGGCGATGCCGTTCCACAGCCGATCGCGCAATGCACCGATGCGTTCGGCATCGGCTGTCAGTTCTTCGCGAACCAGGCGGGCCGCTTCGCCAATGCCGACCAACTGATGGGTCGGCAAGGTGCCGGAGCGCATGCCCCGCTCATGACCGCCGCCGTGAATCTGGGCGACCAGGTCGAGGCTGGAGCGGCGTCTTTTATAGAGTGCGCCGATGCCCTTGGGGCCATAAAACTTGTGACCGGAAACCGAGACCAGGGTGGCCTGCCAGTTATTCACATCGACGGGGATTTTACCCACGGCCTGGGCGGCATCGACATGGAACCAGACGTCTTTTTCAGCGCACAGCGCTCCGATTTCGGCAACCGGGTTCAACACACCGGTTTCGTTGTTGGCCGCCATGATGCTGACCAGCCGGGTGTTAGGTTGCCAGGCCTTACGAATGGACTCGACACTGATTACGCCGTTTTCTTCAGGCTGAACGACAGTGAGCCCATAGCCCTTGCTTTCCAGGTAATGGGCCGGGTCGAGCACGGCCTTGTGTTCGGTTGCGCTGACGATGATGTGGCAATCTGCAGGGGCGAAGTTTTCGGCGACACCTTTGAGCGCGAGGTTGTTGCTTTCAGTGGCGCCGGATGTCCAGACGATCTCACGGCTGTCGGCGCCGAGCAGATCCGCTACTTCGTTGCGGGCATTCTCCACCGCTTCTTCGGCCAGCCAGCCGAGCATGTGCGAGCGCGATGCGGGGTTTCCGTAGTCGCCGCTGCGGGTGAGATAACGGGCCATCAGCTCGGCAACCCGGTCATCTACCGGTGCGGTGGCGGCGTAGTCCAAGTAAATCGGGTTCATACTCACACCTGACTGGCTGCGATGGTGTTGGATTCGTCGACTTCGGTGCGCCCTTCCTGCAGGTAGCGGTTCTGGCGCTGGTTCACGGCTTGAATGTCACCACGATTGACGAGGTCGGCCAGGGAGATGTCGTTGAGAAAATCGTGGATCTGCAGGCTGAGGTCCTGCCACAGGTGATGCGTGAGGCAGATTTCGCCCTGCTGGCAGCCCTGCTTGCCCTGGCAACGGGTGGCATCGAGGGATTCGCTGACGGCGTCGACCACGTTGGCGATGCTGATTTGTTCGCTTGGGCGTCCGAGACGGTAGCCGCCCCCCGGCCCGCGCACGGAGGATACGAGTTTCTGGCGACGCAGCTTGGAAAACAGTTGTTCAAGATAGGACAGGGAGATGCCCTGTCGCTCGGAGATATCCGACAGGCTGATCGGCCCGGCCTCCTGGTTCAGTGCCAGGTCGAGCATGGCGGTGACCGCGTAGCGGCCCTTGGTGGTCAGTCTCATCCTACCCTCCCCGTTTTGAATGACCCCCGATGCAGGGCATCAGAGGTTTCAATTGGCCGGGAATTATAAATACCTGAGTAAAACAGTCAACTATTCTAACGTGTCAGATGCGTCCAAAGCCCATGATTTCAAGGCTTTACGATGGACATACAGGGTGAAAAACGGCCGCGAATCATACCGGGAGATGCCTTGGGAATCCACTTGACACCCTTTTCTAACGGTGAAAAAGTAGGGCCGAGGCATAACCCGTTACCGCTGCCCTGGGTGCCCTCTCCGGGTCGCCGTGAACCCGTCCTTGGGGGCTAGGCCGAAACATCCATGTTTCGGACTCCCCTGCGTGGACACCCAGGGCAGCGGTAACTAGCCCGCAGTGCCATTGGCTCATAGCCTCATATTAAAAAAAACAATAAAGGAGCCACCATGCCGCATCCGGCCGGAAAGGAAGGCCTTATCCATGCTTAGCGTCACCCATGCCAGCCTTGCATTCGGTGGCATCCACGCGTTGGACGATGTGTCCTTCACGGCTGAAACAGGCCGGATTACCGCTGTGATTGGCCCCAACGGAGCGGGTAAGACCAGCCTGTTCAATATCATCTCCGGTTTCTATCGCCCGCAGCAGGGCAGCATTCACTTCGACGGTACCGACATAACCCGGTTAAGACCCGACAAACGCGCCGCCCTGGGTATGGCGCGAACCTTCCAGAACATCGCTCTGTTTCGTGGTATGTCGGTACTCGACAACATCAAACTTGGCGGTCATACGCGTCTGAAGAGCGGTTTTTGGTCCTCCGGCTTTTATTACGGGTCCGCACTACGTGAAGAGGCCAAGCTGCGGGAGGCGATTGAGCGGGATGTGATCGATTTTCTGGAGCTGGACCACATTCGCAAGGCGCCGGTGGCGGCCCTGCCCTATGGTTTGCAAAAGCGTGTCGAGCTGGCGCGGGCGCTGGCGATGCGGCCGAAGGTGTTGCTGTTGGATGAACCGGTGGCGGGTATGAACCGAGAAGAAACGGAGGACATGGCGCGCTTCATCTTGGATATTCAGGACCGCTGGCAAACGACGATTCTGCTGGTCGAGCACGATATGGGTATGGTGATGGACATCTCCAATAAGGTGGTGGTGCTGAATTTCGGTCGCAAAATCGCCGATGGCACGCCCGAGACCGTGCAGAAGCAACCGGATGTGATCGAAGCCTATCTGGGCACCGCCGAAGACCGGGAGGTAACCGCCTGATGGGTCAGTTGGTTCAATACCTCATCAACGGGGTGGTTTCCGGCGGCATTCTGGCGCTGATCGCACTGGGCATTGTGTCGGTGTTCAAGGCGACAAAGGTGGTGAACTTCGCCCATGGTCATTTGATCCTGTTCGGTGCTTACTTCTATTTCACCTTTGCCGTGTTGCTGCCAGAAGCGGCTTTTATGCCGGATTGGGTGCGCAGTTGGGAGCCGGACTGGTTGACAGCGTACAAAGCCGACGCCCCCATGTTCTCGCCCAAGGCGGCTATTGCCTCCTGGTTGAGTGATCTGCCCCGTATCGTGCTCGGGCTGCTGGGGGCTCTGCTGGCCAATGCGGTGTTGGCGTTGTTGATCGAGCGTTTGGTGATGCGACCGTTGTTGGGTCAATCCACCTTCGCGATGATTTTGTCCACTGTGGGGCTGATCTGGGTGCTGGAAGGCTCCGCAGGTCTGATCTGGACAGCCGAAGCGGAGCAGGTGCCGTCGTTGGGCCCGAACTTCCCGCTTCGATTTGAACTTCTCGGATCTCAACTCTTTCTGTTCAGTGGGTCGCTGTTCAACCTGCTGATTGCCCTGTTGCTGTTCGCCGGGTTAATGCTCGTGCTTCGCTATACCCGGTCCGGCGTGGCGATACGCGCCACCGCTGAGGACCAAAGCACCGCCTACGCCATGGGCATCAACGTGCCACGGGTTTTTTCCACGGCCTGGTTGGTGGCCTCGACCACCGGCGCGGTGGCGGGCGCCATTCTGGCAAGCCGCACCGGTCTCTCTCCCGCCATAGGCCTGTTCGGCCTCTCCGTTCTGGCCGTGGTGCTGATGGGCGGTTTGGATTCCTTCGCAGGCGTGTTGCTGGCCTCGATGCTGATTGGCATTTTACAGGCACTGGCGCAGTGGAAACTGGGTGGGGAATACACGGAAATCGTGCCCTATGTCGCCGTGCTGATTGTTATTCTGATTCGGCCGCACGGCTTCCTCGGCCAAGAGGAGATCGAGCGGATATGATTACCGGCCACTATAAAACCCGCTACACCCTTGATGAAGGCATCTGGTCCAACTGGCCCAAAAAAATGGGCATGGTCGCCACCCTGATCGTGCTCGCGGGGCTGCCTCTGGTCGCGAACAACTATGTACTGCTGCTCGCTGGGCAGATCGCGATTTTTATCATCGCCGTCGTCGGGTTGAATGTACTGGTAGGCTACACAGGTTTAATGTCGCTGGGGCATGGTGCCTTTTTCGCCATCGGCGCCTACACCGCCGTCGCGGTGCATCACGAATTCCCCAACACCTTCCCGCTGATCACCCTCGTGATCTCGACGACGGTTGCCGCCGCCTTCGGCGTGTTGTTCGGTCTGCCCTCCTTGCGCGTTAAAGGCCTGTATCTGGCCGTGGCAACGCTGTCGGCCAATTTCATCGTGCTGTTCCTGATCCGTCAGGAATGGCTGGCTGAATGGACCGGCGGGGTCTCCGGCACCGAAACGCCCAATGCCGTTTTGTTCGGTTACGAGCTGCGTTCACAGCGGGCACAGTATTACTTCATCGTTCCCATCATGCTGGTCATGCTGCTGTTCGCCCAGAACCTCTTCCGCACCCGCTTCGGCCGGGCATTGATTGCCATACGCGACAAAGATTATTCCGCTGAGATACTCGGTATCTCCCTGTACAGCCACAAACTGAAAAGCTTCGCGATTTCAGCCGCCTATTGTGGCGCGGCGGGTTGCCTGTGGGCCTATTTCTTTCCCGCCATACTGCCGGAAGACTTCGGGCTGAACATGTCGATCACGCTCGTGGTATGCCTGGTGGCCGGAGGAATGGGGCGGACCTTGGGGCCGGTGTTCGGAACCATCCTGATTCTGCTGGTACCCGAGATACTCAAAGTCCTGTTTGCAACAGTGACCGAAGGCGACGCCAACGCCCAGATGCTGTTCAGTCCCATGAGGGACATTCTGTTCGGCGTATTGATTATCGGCTTTTTGATATTCGAACCCATGGGTCTGGTCTCGATCTGGGATCGCTTCTGGCGATTCGTGGATCGGTGGCCATTTTCTAAATAAGGAGAGCACCATCATGGCAATAAAACGCAGAACGGTACTGAAAGCAGGCGCCGCACTGGCCGCAGCCTCACTCGCCCCTGCCATCGTACGGGCGGAAACCAAAACCTGGCGCGTCGCGGCTTCATTGCCCATGACCGGGCCTTTCGCCACCGCCGGGCAACTGGTCGCCCCCGCCTTCGCCGAATTCGAGCAACAGGTGAACGACTCCGGCGGCATTGGCGGACGGCCGATCAAGGTGGAAGTGGAAGACTCCGGCTACATTCCACGCAACGCCCTGGCCAACTTCCAGCGCGCCAAAGCCTCCGGTGAACTGCACTTTTATTTCGGCGACTCCACCGGCTTCATGGAACTCGTCGGCCCCACCCTGAAAGGCGACAACGCCGTGATGATGGGCTCCACCTCCTTCGCCTCCTCACTGGCAAGACCCTCCGAGCGGCCCTACCAGTTCATGGCCGGGCCCACTTACGAAGACCAGTTTGAAATTCTGCTGAAAGACATCGCCGACAAAGGCGGCAAAACCGTCGCCTTCGTCTATTCTGACACCGAATTCGGACGCGACCCGATCGAACACGGACGCAAAGTCGCCGAAGAACTCGGCATCAAAGTGGTGTTGGAAGAAGTCACCAAAGCCGAAGGCGCCGACATCGAAAACCACGTCACCAAACTTGCCCAAGCCAACCCCGAATACACCATTTTGCAAGGCTACGTCACCGGCGTCTGGCCGCAACTGATCGGCGGCGCCCGCGCCTTCGGCCTGCCCACCCAATTCATGGGCACCTTCTGGGGCATGGAAAAAATCATCGCCGACCGTGTCACACAACAGGCCGGCCCCTTCCTAGACGGCTACCAAGGCGTCATGCCCTACCGCTACTTCTACGACCAGGAAAACGCCCCCTTCTACCAGGAAATGGCCGCCTATAAAAAATCCGTCAACCCCAACTTCCCCGGCTACGTCGTCACCTGGGAACTGGAAGGCCGCCTCAACCTGGAATTGTGGAAGCTCTGCATGAACCGCGTACTCGAAGCCGACAAACCCGTCACACCCGACAACCTCATGGCCGAACTCGGAAACATCCGCAACTGGGACAGCGGCGGCTTCTTCGGACGTCCGGTAGACATCGTCGACCACAAAATCGGCCAGGGCCGTGTCTACCGCTACAGCGCCGACAGCAAACTGTTCACCCCCGTATCGGACTGGATTCAGGTGTAACAAAGCCGAGGGTTACCATGCTCACCATCGAAAACCTGGAAGTGGCGTACTTCAACGCCATCCAGGTACTGAAAGGGCTGACACTCTCCGTAGGCAACGGAGAAGTCGTCGCATTGCTCGGCGCCAACGGCGCCGGCAAAACCACCCTACTCAAAGCCGCCTCCGGCCTGTTACCCCTGGAAAACGGCGCCATAAACGAAGGGCGCATCCACTTCCAGGACAAACCCATCAACAAACTAGCCCCCCACGAACTCGCACGACGGGGCTTGATTCACGTACGCGAAGGCCGCCGAATCTTCACCGAAATGACCGTAGAGGAAAACCTCGTAGCCGCCTCCCACGCCTTAACCGGACGGGACACAAAACCCGACTACGAAGCCGTCTACAACTACTTTCCTCCACTCAAAAAACGCACCCGCCAAACCGCCGGACTGCTCTCCGGCGGCGAACAACAGATGCTCGCCATCGGCCGCGCACTCATCGGCCAACCCCGCCTGATACTGCTCGACGAACCCTCCCTCGGTTTAGCGCCGAAAATCGTCGACGACATATTCGACATCATCGCCCGCATCAACCGGGAACAAAACGTCAGCATTTTATTGGTGGAACAGAACGCCAACGCCGCCTTCCGCATCGCCCACCGGGGCTACATTCTGGAAGGAGGAAAAGTGGTTCTGGAAGGCCCCATCGACTCGTTACGCCGCAACCCGGACATACAGACGTTTTATCTGGGACTGGGTGAACAGGAAGGTAAAAAATCCTTCAGGGATATCAAACATTACAAGCGCCGCAAACGATGGCTGGCGTAAAAAAAACAGTGATGCCATAAGCACAAATGGCTAGCTACGGCCGCCTGGGTTCTTATCTGTTAATGAGTAAAACAACCACAGGCACCAATGGCTAGCGATGGGGTCGGGGTGGCTTCTCCAGGGTGGGGCCGCGCCCCGGTGCGGCGGGGCCCGCCCCCAGGGAGACCAGACGCCTCCAATGGGCTTCCACGACCGGGAGATTTCCGGGCCAGACATCGTGGATGGAAAGGAGGAAGCGCATCCGAGAGTCGCCGGTTTGCTATTTTTGGGACGTGCTAAAGCTACTCGTTTTCGATCTGGATGGCACCCTGGCCGATACCCGGGAAGACCTGTGGGCCTCGGTGGTTTTCGCCCTGCAGCGTG
Organism: uncultured Saccharospirillum sp.; assembly: GCA_965652395.1. Lineage (GTDB taxonomy): Bacteria > Pseudomonadota > Gammaproteobacteria > Pseudomonadales > Natronospirillaceae > Saccharospirillum. Next base: position 44,393 of record CBFGUW010000042.1, read on the forward strand.
CGGGGCTCCCTTCCCTGCCCCTCGGCACGGTGATGGACCAGGTCGGCAACGGCGCCCGCTCCCTGATC
>CBFGUW010000043.1:0-42760 GCA_965652395.1 uncultured Saccharospirillum sp.
CCTCGTATTGAATCGAGGCTTCCCCGGCGGGCAGGTTGTAGAGGGTGGCTTCGCCATTGTCGTCCAGGCGGCCGGTGTATTGGGCACCGGCGAGATCTACGGTGTATTGGATGTCCGGCACCGGTTCGCCCTGGTCGTCGAGGTAGCGCAGGTGCAGGTCGTGGTCGGTGCGGGTGCCTTGGGGTTGGTAGATGTTCTCGGCCGCTTGTTCATCGACCATGGCGTCGTTTTGCCCTTCCATGCCCGAGTTGGATGCCGGGCGAGTGGAAGATCCGCCACCGGAGCGAGTCTGACTACTGGGGGTGGATGACACCCGCTCCAGGCAGTACCAGTGCTCCGCAGTACCGGCAGCCCGTCCCCGGGCTTCCTCCCAGCGGCCGCGCCTGTTCAGAATGAAAATACGGATGCGCTCGTTGGCAACCAGATAGCGCGCTTCGTCCGCGCTAAGCAGAGTCCAACCCGACCAATGAGGATTCAGCTTGTTGCGAATGGCCAGGGGGAGGTCAGCAACGGCGGCGCGATTGCCCCGGCTAACCGGTTTTTCGGAAGCGGCCTGGGGTTGGAGAGACGCCTCATTGTTTGACTGGAAATGGTTGTCGTGGGTGTTGGTATCGTTGTTTTCATCCCAAGGGGACTTGGTGAAATCATCACTCATGCGTCCATGTCCTTACTGTCTGATTCCTTGCAACAACTCACTGCTTGGAAAGGCTAAGTGCAATTAGATAAGAAGGGGGATGATAATAGGTTCAGAGAGCGAGGCCAATGTTGGCAGCGTGGACGAGTGAATTTATGTGATAGTGGTCACGCAATATGTGGGATGGGACCGCTTCCGAGCGATGATTACAGGTCCGGTTTTTTTGGGTGGCTACTTGACCTTGTGGGCGGGTTTATAGATGTGATGATCATTTTGATGACCACCTCTCGTGACATCAGTTATGATAGGTCTAAGCCGGTATTAACGGAACCAACAAGAGTATTGAGGAAGAGGTATCTTATGCACGGAGCGCTGGGTAAAGTTTTAAATTACTTTCTATTGTTTCTTTACTGGGCTGTATTTTTTGGTTCCATATGGCTAATTCTGTCGCTACCGGATATCAGAAGTGAAAGCTTGATTGTGTATGCTTTTTCCATGGCTTTTTTCTTAGCTTCAATGGATGCCGCTCGTGGTGAAGTGGCCATCAATACGTGGGCCCGTATAAGGAAAGCCAACGTTGACAAAGGATATCGCGGAGTGAGGTTGATATTATTTATTCTTGTTAATTTAATTGTTCTCTGGCCGCTTTCATTGGGACTTTTTTGGCTGCTCTTGAGCGGTGACGGAAGTGACACGAACTTGATGTTCGGTATTAATATCCTTTGGATTCAGTCTTTTTTGATGGCGCTGTTTATCAGCGTTACTGATGTTTTTAAGGAAAAGCCAGCCATAGGTGTCAGGTTTGCCCTGTCTGTAAAAAAACGAATGTCTGCCCGTAAAATTCTTCCCTAGCCAAATCTCATCCCCTTGCCTCCCGATGAGTTTGGGTTTTCTAAGCCGCTGAGGATCGTAGTGAAGTATGGTTGATTAAAGCAGCCCGTTATCCTCCGCCGTTTGTTTAAGTTGTGCGCTAACCATTTTTCTGATGCCGCTGCTAACGCCAAGTGCTTTGGCCTCCCCATCCCAACCCGCGAGAGCTTCCTGTATCTCCTGTATAACCGGCAGAACTTCCGCCCACCCTTTATATCCGGCATGCTTTGCCAGTGCCACAAGCGTGGTTTTGGGCGGGTATTTGCCATAACCACAAAAGGCTGTGCAGTGCTCACCATGCGGGCTGGGGCTGAAGGTGATGTCATAAAAAGGTGAAGGGCGCCACGCGCCGCTATCGTCCATCAAAAACGACCAGTTCTTACTGTGGTCATCCTGGTTAAGTGCGAGTAGATTGAACAATGCCCTACGAAGTTGTTCTCGGGCGGCTTGAGTGCTTTTACACAGAACAAGGGTGGCTTTAATGAGGTCTTCATAATCAAGGCTCGGTGTACGGAAGTCGGCATCGAGAAGTCCGCATGCGCTGTGCAGGTGGTAACGACCTGTATCGGGGTGTTGATGAGGGCAGTCGAATCGCTTTAACGCCAACCAGGCAATAGCACCTGTACCACGAGGCGCATTGATCAATTCCCACTCGGGTACATCAATCCCTGCTCTTTGAGCCAAGGTTAGATAAGCTGCTTCGCAGAGGCTTTCCTCATGTCCCATCGCGAGCGAGGTCGAAGTGAATTTTACCAGCCAGGGTGTACGCCCCGGTTCAGGAAGAGTGCTGATGTCATTGAAACCGGAGGAGGCTGTATAAACCTGAGCTTTGGGGCGGGCGCCGCCAGAGCTTCCCGCTTGGGCGAGCTCCTTGAGAACCTCCTCTGTTTGGCCTTCGAACACTTGTATGGCTTGAATGCCCAGTTGTCTCAGGTCGATTCGATAATCCTCGTTATCGGGCGCCCATTCCGATAGAGGTTCGAAGCTCAAGGCGCCCATCGCGCGATCGCCGATATAGGCAAGACGGTCCATTGCGGTAATTTGGCTGGGGGATATCCCCTGCCGTCGAAAAATCCTGTCCATTAACAGCAGACCCCATCCATCCGGCAGAGAGTCCGCGAATAATCCATGCAGGCCGAAATGAGGCTGCCGGGGGGCAGATTGTAGTGAGTGGTCAAAAGCCAGATTAAAAGGGGAAAGCGAAGGTTCGTGGTCCAAATAATCCAGGTCGTACTGGAAATAAACCCCTGTCTTATTTTGCGCTAGCGTACCAACCCGTACTCGCTGCCCATCAGCCTTGCGACGTAGAACCTTAAGCTGCTGAATGGGTTGAAATGGCGTCATGACGAGAGAACATCCTGAATGGTTTTGGGGGCGGGTGGCTCAGGCTTGGTCAGGCGTTGAATTCGGCTAAGATCATCCAGGCAATTCCACAACAGAAGGAACTGGCGCAGTGAGATCTCTCCTGTGGATTCAAAGCGTTTTATTGTTGGTTCGGGCACAGAGCTACGCTCGGCCAATTGCCGACGGGAGAGCTTTTTGTCTTCACGCCAAGCCCTTAACGCCTGGGCGAGCTGGGTTTGGGTTTCGTTGGGGCTGCTGAGGGATAGTTTCATGATGGATATCAATATATCCAAATTTCAGGATTATACGATCATTTGGATATTATAGTGTCCAAAAGCGTCGCTACAAGCAGTTTTTCTCTGAGTGGGTTGTTGCTAACCCCCCCCAACCTCACCGAACCCGAACTTCCCTCGAATACCCCCACCACTGTTTCCTAACCCAAACAATAAAAGCCCGGTGGCAGGATTCGCATTTAAGAGTATGCACCCCGACTTCCTTGTCGGGGTAGGTTCCGTGAAATTCCGTGCTGCAGAACGGGCAACGCACCGCCATGGTTATTCCTGAGGCGAGGTGGCGTGCCGGGCTTCGAGGTAGGTGATTTGCTCCAGGCCGCGTTCGAACTGGCGCATCATCTCGGCTTGATCGTCCTCTGCGATGGTGGAGGATTCCAGTTGTTTGCGGAAGGCGGCTTTTAGCAGGGTGGCATCGAAATCGACGTACTTGAGCACGTTGTGAATGGCGTCGCCGCGCTTCACGTTGCTCAGGCTGATGTCGCCCTTGTCGTCGAAATAGACGTCCAGGCTGTCGGTATCGCCAAATAAATTGTGCAGGTCACCGAGAATTTCCTGGTAAGCCCCGACCATGAAAAATCCCAGCCAGGGTTTTTCATTGGGTTGCCAGGCGGGCAGGGGGAGGGTGGTTTCGATACCTTCGCCATCCACGTAGCCGTCGATGCGGCCGTCGGAGTCGCAGGTGATGTCCTGAATCACGCCTCGCTCGGTGGGTTCCCGGTCGAGGCCGGTGATCGGAAGAATCGGGAAAATCTGGTCGATACCCCAGATATCCGGTACGGACTGAAACAGAGAAAAATTGACGAACAGCTTGGTGGCCAGCTTTTCGTTGAGGTCGTCGATCATCGAACGGTGGCTGCTTTTCGAGGGGTTCAGCCGAGTGCGGATACCCACGTTCAACGCCCGCGCCAACTCTTCGGCCTGAGCGCGGCCGGTCAGCGTCAGTTGGCCCAAGTTGTAAGCCTGGTGACATTCGCTGAGGAAGTAACCGGCGTCATGATACAGCTCGGCAAAAGAGCGGCGCTTGTTGTCGAGATCCTGCAGGCAGGACCAGAGCTCATGCAGAGCGGGCAGGTCGTCTTCGCCCGGGCGTTTCACTTCCGAGGCTTCGGCGCGTTCCTCTTCGATCACATCGGCAATCAACACCGCGTGGTGCGCGGTCACGGCCCGGCCGGATTCGCTGAAAATCGCCGGGTGGGGCTGGCCGGAGTAATCTGCCGCCTGCCGGAAGGCATAAACCACGTTGTTGGCGTATTCCTGGGTGCTGTAGTTCATCGAGCAGGAGGAGCGCGAGCGGGTGCCTTCGTAATCCACACCCAGGCCGCCGCCGACATCCACATTGGCAATGGGCGCCCCCAGTTCGCGCAGTTCGACATAGAACCGGGCGCACTCGCGCAGCCCAACCTGAATATCGCGGATATTGGCGATTTGCGAGCCGAGATGGAAATGCAGCAATTGGAAGGCGTCGAGCATATTGGCGTCTTTGAGCGTTTCCACCACGCGCAACACTTCCGCGGCGGTCAGCCCGAACTTGGATTTTTCACCACCGGTGTTCTGCCAGTTCCCCTTGCCGATGGACGATAACCGCGCCCGCACGCCTATACGCGGCGCCACACCCATTTCCTGCGAGAGCTGTACGATCCAGTCAACCTCGCTGGCTTTCTCGACTACCAGATAGACACGGTGCCCAAGACGCTCGGCCTGCAGGGCCAGCCGGATGAACTCTTTGTCTTTATAGCCGTTGCAGACAATGGTGGTCGCGCCTTTATGAGCCTCGGCCATGACGGCAAGAAGCTCAGGCTTGCTGCCAGCTTCCAGCCCGATTCGCCCGTCGCAGACCTGCTGCTGGCCATGGATGATCTCTTCCACCACGCGGCGCTGCTGGTTGACCTTGATGGGGTAGAGTGGCTGGTAGTCGCCCTGATAGTTTTCGCTGCTGATGGCGGCCTGAAAGGCATGAACAATATGCGCCACGCGGTCGTGCAGGATGTGGGGGAAACGCACCAACAGAGGCAACTGCAGTCCCTGGGCCTTGGCGGCATCGACAATGCGGGTCAACGGGACCGACTGGGCCGGGTGGCTGACGGTTACCCGGCCGTCATCGGCGATTTCGAAGTAACCTTCGGACCAACGACCAACGTTGTACAATTCCATGGCATCCTGAACGGACCAATTCATTAGCGAGCGGCTCCTCAAAGAAGGGCATTTATCAGTGGCAAGGGCCTGAACAGCAGCCCAATTAAAAAAACCTGCCAGGGCAGGTCGTTAAAGTCATCAGATAGTGCGATTGTAGAACTTTGTTCCCAGTACGCAATTGATCATAATGGTCGGCTTCCAAAAAAATACGGGGCGCTTTGGGTTCCCGGCGCCTGAAAATGAAGACATCAATGACAAGAGAGGTTCAACATGAATAAAAGCGTGATCAATACCGATAAAGCCCCGGCCGCCATTGGCCCTTATTCTCAAGCCATCAAAATGGGCGACACTGTTTATCTGTCCGGGCAGATTCCGCTGGTCCCGGAAACAATGACCCTGATTGAAGGCGACATCAGCGCCCAGACCCACCAGGTGTTCAAGAACCTGTCCGCCGTGTGCGAGGCCGCCGGTGGCAGCCTGCAGGATATCGTCAAACTGAACATCTTCCTGACCGATCTGTCGCATTTCACCACGGTGAACGAGATCATGCAGGAATACTTCAAGCAGCCCTATCCGGCCCGTGCCGCTATTGGTGTGGCTGAACTGCCCAAGGGCGCTCAGGTGGAAATGGACGGTATCGTCGGTTTGGCGTAATCAAAGAAAAGCTTGGGAAGTGGTCGCCTGTTACCGCTTCTTACGCTTGGCTCGCAGCGCCGCACGTGCATCCCGGTAGCCCTGCCAGCGGACCTGCATGGCGGCCAGCCAGCTCAGGAACTTATGAGCGCCACGCCGACGGGTCAGATATTTGGGTGGTGCTTTTGCCATGGTGGCAATCTCCCTTTTTGAAGCCTGTTTTTTTGGTAGACTAGGCAGCCATTTAACGATTCCCAGTCCTGATGCGTCAAGCAACCCCCCCTAAACGTCCCGGCCGTCGCCAGAGAGATTCCCAAGTCACCGAGCGCTACCAGTATAGCGACTTCCTGGCTCCCAAATATTGGGGGGCCTGGTTGTTTGTCGGATTCATGCACCTGATCGGACGGATACCCTCCCGACCGCGCATCGGTCTGGCCCGGGTGCTGACCCCGGTCATTATGAGAGTCGCCGGCAGTCGTCGCAAAGTGGCTCAGCGCAATCTTGAACTCTGCTTCCCCGACAAAAGCGAGGAGGAACGGCTGCGGCTACTGAAAGGCACCTTTTTTGCCAACATTCTTGGCTTTTTGGAAACCGCCCGCGTTTGGGTGCGGCCCACGGAACCGCTGCGCAGCCATGTGCGTTGGGAAGGGTTGGAACAGCTCGATGCCGCCCAAGAGGCCGGACAGGGTGTGTTGCTCGTGGGCGGACATTTCGCCATTCTCGATCTGGCTGGCGCGCTCTTTGGTCTGGTGCGGGATTACGATCTGATTTATCGCAAGCACGACAACCTTCTGCTTAACTACTTCATGACGCATTCGCGGGAAAAGTGGTGCACCAACACCATTGCCCGTAAAGACATGCGTGGGCTGATTCGCTCTCTGAAAGCCGGTCGCATTGTCTGGTATGCACCGGACCAGGACTATGGCCGTCAGGCCAGCACCTTCGTGCCGTTCTTTGGCGTGCAAACGGCCACCGTGACCATGACCAGCAAACTGGCCAAGGTGAGCAATGCGCGGGTCGTTCCGGTGTTCTTTTACCGCGAGGCGTCAAACAAAGATTACGTTGCGCGCTTTGGTGAGCCGTTGCCTATTCCGAGCGGAGATGACGTCGCCGACGCGGCCTGTTTTAATGCCTGGCTTGAAGGCTGTGTGCGGCAAAAACCGGAGCAATATCTCTGGTTGCACAAGCGTTTCAAGACCCGCCCCGAGGGTGAGCCCTCGGTTTATCGCTGAGTGAATGAGGCACTGATGAAAGCTTTCGATTACCCCGGTATTACCACTGAAGTCCTCAGCCAGGTTCCCGACCGTTTCGACGCCGCGCTTGAATGGCGTGCCCAATCCCAACATCCCGCCCTGGCCTCGCGGGCCGACCGCAAACGCCAACAAACATTGCTCGACCATGGCGGCCAGTGGACCTTCGTTAAGCGCGAAGCCAGCGCTCAGGCCACCTTCGAAGCATTAACCGCTGCGCGTAAGGCTATTGCCGGTGTCTGGCAGGAAGAAGACAGCCACTTGGTATTGGTGGCGGATACCGAAGAAGACCTTGATGCTTTGCTCTCCGCTGCCCTGGCCGCTCTGTACGACCTGCCGAGTTACAAGAAAGACGCCAAGCCCTCGCATCGCATTACCCGCCTCAGTCTGGTGGGGGAGATCAGCGAAGCGCGGCTAAAGCGCCGTTGCGCCGAAGCCGAAGGCAACGCCCTTGTCCGTTTTCTATCGACATTGCCCGCCAGCGAATTGAATGCCTGGTCCTACCGGGACCGGGTTGAAGAACTGGCCGAAACGGAAGGCTGGGAGTGCCGGGTTTACAGCTACAAAGAACTGGAACAGATGGGCGCCTGCGCCTTTCTGGCCGTGGCGCGCGGGTCCGATGACCGCGAAGCGGCCATTGTCCGGGTGCAGTACAAAGGCAAGCCTGGCAGCACCGACAGCACGGCTCTCGTCGGCAAGGGCGTCTGTTTCGACACCGGCGGTTATAACCTGAAAACCGGCGGTTACATGTTCGGTATGAACGGCGACATGGGCGGCAGCGCCGTGGTGCTTGGCAACCTGCTTACGGCCACCCGCCTGGGCCTGCCGGTTAACCTGACAGGCTGGCTCGCCATCGTCGAGAACCACATCGGCCCGAAAGCCTACCACGCCAACCAACTGGTAAAAGCGTTGAACGGCACCACCATCGAAGTGGTCGATACCGACGCCGAAGGCCGGATGGTCCTGGCCGACACCCTCACGCTCGCCTCCCGCGAACACCCGTTGGCCGTCTTCGACTTCGCCACCCTGACCGGCAGCTGCGTCGGCGCCCTCTCGACCCGCTATTCCGGCGTCTTCACCAACCAGGAAGACTGGCTGATGCCCTTGATACAGGCGGGCAAAGACAGCGGCGAACGCGTTTGGCCTTTCCCGATGGATGCCGACTACGACGACCAGATCAAAAGCGACGTCGCCGACATTCAGCAATGCAACCCGGGTAAATCGTCCGACCACATCGACGCCGCCCGCTTCTTAAGCCGCTTTGTGGAAAGTGGGGTGCGCTGGGTGCATGTCGACCTATCGGCCGACCACCACAAAGGTGGTCTCGCGCATGTGCCCACCGATGTGACCGGTTTTGGCGTTAGGTTGACACAGCGGTTGTTGGAAGTGTTGTTGTGATGCGCTGAACGGGAGATGCTTGACGGGAGACGTGGGGCCAAAAAACAGCGTCTCCCGCCTCCCGTACGGCATCCAGTATTTACAAACGAACTGCTTTATTCCGACAAAATACCCCGCCAAAGGTTTACCTCAACGACAAATTCATGGATCCTTGGCTTTCGGTCAGAAAACTGTCATCCAGACCCGTTCATACCCTCGTATTAATAGCCCTATCTGAGGTTGGAAGATCCCCCAATGCTGAGTAAAGAAGCCGCCGCCGTTCGTGAAGCCCTTATAGAGCATGGTCTGGAGACTCCCATGGTCGATAACGGCTTGTCCCGTGCCGAAAAACGCGAGCGCATTCAAGGGTTAATGGCCGAGGTGGCCGGTACGCTGGGTCTGGACTTGACCGATGACAGCCTGATCGACACCCCTGAGCGTATCGCCAAGATGTATGTCGACGAGATTTTCTGCGGTCTCGATTACGCCGAGTTCCCGAAAATCGCCCAGATCGAGAACAAAATGAAGCTGGAAGAGATGGTGAAAGTGCGGGATATCGGTGTACTCAGCACCTGTGAGCATCATTTCGTGACCATCGATGGCATTGCCAAAGTGGCCTATCTGCCCAAGGCCAACATCATCGGCCTCTCCAAGATCAACCGCATTGTGCGCTTTTTCGCGCAACGGCCCCAGATACAGGAGCGCCTCACCCAGCAAATCATGGTCGCACTGCAGACCCTGCTGGAAACGGAGGACGTGGCCGTTCATATCGACGCGACCCACTACTGCGTGAAAGCGCGCGGCGTAATGGACGAGCAGTCCCAAACCGAAACATTGGCTCTGGGCGGCGTATTCAAGACCGACGCCATCCGCCGCGCCGAGTTCATGGCTTGAGTTTGGGAGACGGAAGACGCTGAGCGTGGGTTTAGCGTCCAGCATCTCCCGTCAAGCGTCTCCCGACCAATCAATGCAGCTTCAATCGTGGTCTGATCGCATGGTTCAAGCGGTCGATCAGCGCCAGCAGTAACATCCTCGCCATACCGTGCAGCGCCATCTGGTGCTGACGATAGAGGCTGATGTAGACCAGCCTTGCGATTCGTCCCTCGATCATCATACTGCCACGCGTCAGGTTGCCCATCAGCGAGCCGACGGTGCTGAACCGGCTCAGGCTCACCAGCGATCCATGGTCTTTGTAGAGGTAGTCCTGCAACGGCAGGTTCTTCTTCTGGCGGACCAGATTCTTATAAATATGGCTGGCCATCTGATGGGCCGATTGAGCCCGGGGTGGCACCCAGGTGTCGCCCGGCTGTGGGCAGGCGCAGCAGTCGCCCAGTGCCCAAATCCGGTCGTCCCGGGTGGTTTGCAGTGTGGGTCTCACCATCAATTGGTTGTTGCGGGCGCTTTCCAGCCCGGCCAGGTCTTTCAGGAAATTCGGCGCCCGAACACCCGCCGCCCAGACCATGATCTCGCCCTTGATCAGCTCCCCGTCTTTCGTTTCCAACGCACCCTCGTGTCCCTTCACCACCTGGGTATTGGTCCGTACTTTCACGCCCAGGTTACTGAGTTCGCTGGTGACGGTGCCGCTCATACGTTCCGGCAAGGCCGGTAGAATACGCGGCCCGGCTTCCAGCAGCGTGACGCGAAGGTGTTCCGGGCCAATGTTGTTCAAGCCATAGTCTTTCATGACTTGAGCCGAGTTGTAGAGTTCGGCGGAAAGCTCCACGCCGGTGGCGCCACCGCCCACAATCACCAGGTTCAACTCCGCATCCTCGCCGGAGGATCGCGCTCTGTCCTGCCGCAGGAAGGCGTTCAGCATCCGCTTGTGGAAGCGTTGAGCCTGGCCCGGGGCGTCGAGCATCAGGCAGTGATCCGCAATGCCGGGAATGTTGAAATCGTTGGTGACGCTGCCCAGTGCGAAGATCAGTTGATCGTAGGGAACCCGCCGTTCGTCCAGTACGGTGTGGTTTTCCTCATCAGTCAGCGGCGCCAGGACCACCTCGCGTTTTTCGCGGTCCAGATCGCAAACAGTGCCCAACGTGAACTGAAAACCGTTGCGACGCGCGTGGCCCCGGTAGTTCACTTCGTCGACACCGGCATCGAGCGAGCCAGCGGCGACTTCGTGCAGCAGGGGTTTCCACAGGTGCGTGTTGTTGCGGTCGATCAGGGTGACCTGGGCTTTTTTCTTACGACCCCATTTACGACCCAGGCGGGTGGCGAGTTCCAGCCCACCGGCCCCGCCCCCGATAATCACGATGCGTTCCGCTTGAGTGTGTGTGTTGGTTGCTGTCATAGCGACTGCCTTGGTTTCTAAAGGAACTGGTCGCGGAGTGCTCAGCTTTCAGGTCGGTCAGCTTCATAAGGTACGAACCCCGCGGTTGAATCTGTCAGGACCACCGGCGTGGCATAGGGTAGGGGCCATTGCCAGGTGGTCTCGAAATCGGTTTGTAACAGTACGGCAGCCAGCGCTCTCAGGCTGCCTGCATGGGCGACAATCAGGTCGCCCTGACCTGGCTTGAAGCGCAGCACCCACCGAGCCACCCTGCGGTGCAGGTCCCGGGCGGATTCCCCACCGGGGGCGCAATAATCCAGTGGCGTCTTGGCCCATTCATCGATGGCGGAAGTCTCTACATCGTCCCATCGTCGCAGTTCCCAGTCCCCGAAATTCAGCTCAAGCAGGGCGGGGCTGACGCGAATCGGACGGTGCTTCGCCAAATGTCGCGCCAGCGTCAGACAGCGTGGCGACGGGCTGCTGACCAAACGCCTCCATTCGGGAAGCCGCAACGCGGCGGCGGTCTGCTTTGGCGCCTCAGCCAAGGGCGGGTTGCTTTGTCCATAGCAGATCCCGGCAGCATCGGTTCGGCCGTGGCGCAGCAGAATCATACCCAGGCCAGCCAGATCAGTAGAACGGTCAGTTCCTGGAGCTGCTGGGCACCGCCCAGGCAGTCTCCGGTATAGCCCTGAATGCGACGCTGGAACCAGCGCGTTAACACCCCCCGGACCAGCACGGCGGCCACAGCCATACTCACCAGGGGCGCCCAGGGCAGCACCGCGACAAACCCGACCAGCGGAAGCGCCGCGACCAAACTGGCCTGCCAGCCAAAGGCCGTAGCCAGGGGTTTGCTTTTGGAAGCCTGGTCCGATTCGGCGTAGGGGAGCGTCCATAAAGTGGAAATGGCCCAAAAACGACTCCAGCCATGTACGAAGGGTAACAAAAGCCAGGCGCTCACGTCCTGTGCCAACAGTAATGTGAGCGCTTGCCAACGCAGAATAATGGTAATGAACAGGGCGGCGGCGCCGTAAGTTCCGAGACGGCTGTCTTTCATGATGGTAAGCACCCGCTCACGGGTGAAGCCGCCACCAAAGCCATCGAACAGGTCGGCCAGGCCATCCTCATGGAAAGCGCCGGTCAGCAACAGGCTGAACCCCAGCGTCAGCGCCGTGGCCAATAAAGGCGGCCACCACAGTGAGGCCAGGCTGTAAAAACCGGCCAGCAATAAGCCGATGATCACGCCCACCCAACTGAAATACCGGCTGCCCAGGTTCAGGTACTCGTCTTCGAACCGAATGCCCGGCGGTGGCGGCAACCGGGTAAAGAACACCCAGGAGTTAAAAAAAGCGTGCCATTGGGACTTCAGCAAAGCATCGGCCTCATGCCTGTGGAGCCCGGTCGGAAACACCCGCACTTTCGAAGCTGGCCATTTCGTTGAGCATGGCCACAGCCGATTGAACCAGTGGCCAGGCCAGCACAGCCCCGGTGCCTTCGCCCAAGCGCAGGTCGAGCTGGAGCAGCGGGTTCACGCCCAGGCGATTTAACATGAGGTGGTGGCCGTGTTCATCCGATAAGTGGCTGAAAATGGCGTAATCCAACACCTCCGGTTGGTCCCGCCAGACCGTCAGCAATGCCGCCGTGGCCAGAAAACCATCGACGATAAAACCCTTGCCCACTTCGGCCGTCGCCGCCATGGCGCCCGCCATCATGGCCAGTTCGAGCCCACCCAGGTGCTGCATGATGGCAGCTCCGTCTTTCAAGGTGGCACGGTGCAGCGTGAGCGCCTGTTCCACAATGCGGGTCTTGTGTAGCTGCAATGCCGGGTCGGCCCCGGTGCCCTGGCCGACGCACAGCTCAGCCGGTAAGTCCAAGGTGGCGGCCATGAGCGCAGCACCGGCCGTGGTGTTGCCAATGCCCATTTCGCCGAAACTGAGCAGGCTGGCGCCTTCCGCCAGTTGCATGCGCGCCAGTTCACCGCCGGTGCTCAGGGCTTTTTCCAGGTCTTCCTGGGTCATGGCCGCAGCCTGGCTGATATCACCACTGCCAGCACGAATACGGGCGTCGATAAAGGACGGGTGGGGCGGCAATGGGTCACCCAGGATACCGGCATCGACCACCGTAATAGGCACATGGTGCTGCCGACAGAACACATTAATGGCTGCGCCGCCGGACATAAAATTGAGCACCATTTGGCGGGTCACCTCGGATGGGTACGGGCTCACGCCCTGCTGGCATACGCCATGGTCCGCAGCGAAAACCAAGTGGCTCAGGCTAGGCGGTTCCGGTGTCAGGGTGCCCTCGATACGAGCTATTTGAGCGGCCAGCCTTTCCAGTTGGCCAAGGGAGCCGGGGGGTTTGGTCTTGATGTCGATGGTTTGTTTAATGGCCTCATCCAACTGCTGGGAGACGGCTTTGATGTCGTAGTGATAGGGCATCCTGTAGTCCTAAAAAAGTCCCGATAAAAAGTCCTGATACAGACAGGCGCTGACCGAACCCTGTCTATTTGAGTGTTTGAGGCAAACCCGCCACGACCCAACTCACCCGGTCCGCCAGGGCTGCAATGTCTTGATGCAGCCGCCCGGCTTCATCGACAAACCGCCGGGTCATCGAGCCCAATGGCACGATGCCTTGCCCCACTTCATTGCTGACCAGAACAACGTCAGACCGACTGTGCCGCAACTGGTCCAGCAAGGCCCGACGTTGCTCTTGCCAGTCGGATTCAGGCATCTCGATCCAGTTGGAAAGCCAGAGTGTCAGGCAATCGACCAACAGGAAGTGGTCCGGCTTGTCGAGCTGTTGCAGTTGTTGAGCCAGGTTTTTCGGGCATTCGTTGGTTATGAATCGAGGGGAACGCTGATTCTGGTGGTGGCGGATACGTTCGGCCATTTCTTCATCCATCGATTGCGCCGTAGCGATGTAATGAAGCGTACCTGGATGATCGAGTGCGAGACGTTCGGCGAAACGGGACTTGCCGGACCGGGCACCACCCAGTACCAAATGAACAGCCATAAAGCATTCCTGTGACAGACTGGCGATGACGTTAATGGAATGCGGCGGGAAAGTCGACAGGCGATAGAAAAGCGGCGTATATGACTCAAGTCATTGAAAAAACCCTTTGCCGTCCTAAAGTGGATTCATGTCAGACACTCATCAACAGCCCGTCAGGCATAGCGCGGAGCCACTATCGCCCTTCGCCGCTGTGAAGCGGGCATTGCTTGGCGGAATGTCGGCATTAACAGAGGAGCAAGGAATATGATGCAACTAACACAACGATTGATACTCGGCCTGGTGGTCGCCGGTTTGTCTTTGGGCGCCATGGCCCAGGATATCTGGACGGGCGGTGTCGGTATTGAGGAGCGTGAACTCGCTCCCCAGCGCAACACCCGCATTCAATTCTTCGTTGAGGGCGGGCCTTATCTGGCGGATGTACATTATGTGCTGTACGACGAACGCGGCAACAGACTGCACGAGGGCACGGCCGATGGCCCCTGGTTATTATTGAATCTGGATGCCGGGACCTACAGCGTGCAAGGTACCCGCAGTGAAACTGGCGAAACCCAAAGCGCCCGTTTCTTTAAGGAAAGCGGCGGACGCCTGGTACTTGGGTTGGAGTTTGATCGAACCGAGATGGACTGACCGTCTGACTCGGAAGAGGGCTTGCCCCTCTTCCGGTCAATAATTACCCAAATAAAACGCCTGCCGCTGTAACCAATAATCTTCTCCGATATACGAAAGCAACTGCAGGTTCACCCTTTCAGTCAGTTCGCTGTTTTCCGGAAAAATAAAACTGTACGGTTCCTGCTTCAATGACAGCGGTAGCACCTTCACGCCTTTCAGATAATCCTCTTTCACCAGGTATTGCATAATCTCCCGGTCGTGCACGAGCGCGTCCAGGCGGTGGTTGGTCAGCGCCGAGAGCGTTTCGGGCCAGGAGCGCACCACCGTGGCGTTGATTCGGCGTTCGGCGAGCCAGTCTCTCACCGGTTGTTTGCCGTTTTCGTCCAATACCCGGTCCAGATAGGCGACGCTCTTGCTTTTTAAGTCATCCACTGAGGAAATTTGCTGGTCGAGACTGCGCAACGTTAGGGAAGACGTCAGTACGGCGGTCACGGCCGATACGATGGTGACGCCAAAAAACATTAGAAAAATCACCAAGACCTGGCCGCTGCGGGTGCGTAGCTCGAACGGGTCGCCCCGTCCGGAAAATATCAGCAGGGTGGCCCAGATCAGGGCATTGTAGAACCCCTTGAGCGGACCGTCGGAAAACAGCGGGTTTTCCTTGGGTTGCTCCGAGCGCCAATACAACACCGCTATGGTCACCATGAACAACAGCAAGCCGCTGACCACAAACAGAAATTCGGCCAGGGGGAATCGTTCGATCAGGGTTTTCAGCGTTGCCAGGCCGGACTGGTCCACCACCATCACCCCCAGATGCGCCTGATAATAACTGTGACTGAAATCGACCTCGCGTTCCCGGTCGGCACTCAGGCTGAACGCTCCCACGGCAATGTCCACTTCCTGGTTGGCGACCGCTTCCAACAATTCGTCGATGTCGGTGTATTCGATAAAGTCCGCCGTCATGCTCAGGCAACTGGCGATATCGCTCCATAAGTCGATGGCCAAGCCGCTCCAGTTGCCGGTTTCCGGGCTGGGCGTGGTGGATTCAAACACGAAAGGCGGCGCGAATTTCACTGCTATGGTGAGATGTTGATTGGGATAGGGCTGGTCTTCGGCGACACACCGGGCGAGGGCTGAATGAACGATGCCCAGACACAAACAGGCCAACAACAGACGCTTAAACAAACCGTTCCGAAAAAGGCTCATCGTTGTGACCCTCTTGCCCAGGAAACGACCTGTTCGGGGTTATCGAAGCTGATGTCCGGATGGCAGGCCGTCAGTTCCTGTTTGCTGCCATACCCCCAGAGCGCGGCTGCGCACCCTATACCGGCGGCCTGGCCGCATTCCATGTCGGCGGGGGCATCGCCGATGATCAATGCCTGATCGGCCGAAACCTGCAGGCGGTCCAGGTGGAGGTTCACCATTTCGGGGGAGGGTTTCGGGTGGGTGACCTGGTTGCTGCCGGTGATGAAATCAAAAAAAGGGGCGAGTTCCAGTTGTTCCAACAACTCAGTAGCCCGCTCGCCATCCTTCCCTGTGGCGACGGTAAGAGAGAGCCCCAAATCGCGCAGCCCTTCCAGCATGATGAACACCCCGGAGTAAGGCCGTACATAACGCGCGAGGTACCGGCTGTGTTGTTTAAAAGGTTCATGCAATGTCTGGGGCAGGTTCAGGGCCTGCATGATATGCGGAAACCCCTTGCCAAGATGCTTGCGGTACTCGGTGAACAGTTCGGTGGCCCATTGGGGCGAGAGGCTTTTGCCGAAGTGATCGTACAGCGAGGCTTCGAACGCCATGCGCATCACGGTCAGGCTGTTGATCAGCACACCGTCGAGATCAAACACAATGAGTTTCAGTTGAGCGCCACTCGGCGCCAGGGGTTCAACGTTCGACATACAGCGTCTCGCTAACATCTTCAAACAGATAGAGGCCGGTTTCCTTGGCATAGGCGGAGTAAATGCTGGGCAGTTGGTCGCCGCACCGTTGTTTGATTTTCCGGGCGGCCAAACCGACCAGGAACTGTTCGGCGCGCAGCACGTTCTCATCCACCAACCGCTTACGCACGGGTGGGAATTGCACCAGCCGAGCCAGTGTTTTCCCCTGCTCCAAACCGGCGATGGCGACAGTGATCATACCGCCGTCCGTTACGTAATCCGTTCCGGCTCCCAGCACGGGGAAGCGGGCGTTTTTCTCGGTCCAGGCAACAATGGTTTGAGCGGATACGTTGCGTTCGCTGCCTTCTTCCTCGGGAACCTGTTGATAGTTGGCGACCAAAATCATGGCGCCGTTTTCATTGGCGTGTTCAACGGTATCCTTCCATTGCTGAAAGGAACTCGCGGTGACCGGCTCCAGTGAACTCAGAGGTGCCCAGTCGAAGGATTTGTAATTGTCGCTTTCGCGTCGTGCTGTTTGGGAAAAATCGTTCAACGGTTGGATGGCGATGGCCTCCGCACCACCGCAACTTTCCTGCAGATCTTCCAAAGTATCGGCCAGGGCTTTGAAGTTTTTGTGCTCATAAATCCCCTGCACATTAACGGCGTCGAAATAACCATAAGGGGCAACGCTGTAGTTCACTCCGGCGAAAATGATGTCAGGCAGTTGCGACGGATCGGTCACGTAGGTTTCCTGGTAAAAATTCGCGTCCTGGTCGGGGCAGTCCCGACGAAAGAGTTCTTGCGCCAGGCTTTCTTCCGGGTATCGGTTGCTTGAATAGTCCAGGTAGTGGGCACCGACCAATTGCTGGGCGAGGTCGTCCACCAGCAGTAGGTAGTCCGGCTGCCACTCTTTAATGGCAAAGAGTACATCGTGAGCGGAACGGCGACGGAAATTACAGCCGTTGTGGTTTTTCAGGTCCATGTAATGTCGACGAACCTGTGCGGACGGGTGGGAGTCGCGCAGTTGTAAATCCAACCCTTCGTCGATGGATTTCACCCAGCTCAGGTCTGTGTTGTAGGAATGAACAATGAATATGCGAGGTTTATCGGCGTTGTGTTTCCACACCAGTACGATCATGGCCGCCGCGAACAGGGCGATCAGAATTTTAACCAACCAATTGATTGACGTTGTCATGGCAATACATTCCTTACTAAATCAGTGCCTGTTGAGACCAATACGGCAGTGTGAGTGCCAACGCAGCCAGGCGTGCCCCGGTAAACCAGAGATTCGCCAATAGAAAATCGGAATGCCGACTCATACCGGCGAGCCCCATGGCTTCAGCTTCCGACTGAACCTGTGAATAGACGCCATGCTGATGCGGAAAAATAAAGGCCTCACTGATGGTGAGCAGGCAGAATCCGAGCACCCAGGGCGACATGCCCGTGGTTCCGGAAACCGACATCAATACACTGAGCAGAATGATGAAGGTGGGCGCACCGGGAAAGAGCAAACGAATGGGGATGACCACTGCCGCCAATGCGCTGATGCCAACCAAGGGCTGGCCAACGAATAAATCCCCCAGCCAGGACAGGTGCCCGGCGATCAGTGTATCGAGATTCAGGTGCTGGATGATCGGCCCCCAGGCGACGATGGCCGCGATGAACAGCAGGGTGGGCCAGTCGACATAGCGGCGCATATCCTGGCTGTTCAGTCCGCTGAACAAAAACAGTGAAAGGGCAATAAACAAAGTGGCCCAGGCCAGGCTGATGTGATGGAAAGAGGCCGTTAAAATGGTGAGTGTCAGACCCGCCAGCGCCATCAAGGCACCCTTTTCCAGATTGCTGAGTGGCCCCAACGCCTTCCATTGTTCTCTGAGAACCTTACGTGCCTCCTCTGGCGGAAGGGACTCGTTTCGGCAGCGCCACGCTAGCCAGATGAAGAAAGCCAGGCACAACACACCCGCTACCATGGACGCGCTTACCAACCAGTGAATCCACTGGAATTTCAATTGGGTTTGCACATCGAACAAACCGAGCATGACGAAGTTCAAGGGGTTGCCGGTCAGAAAAATCGTCGATAGCAGGGTGCTGCCCTGAATATTGCTGACCAGTAAGGTCGCCTGGCTCTTGTCGCTGTCCGACTGGCGGGCGAACTGCAGCGCCAGCGGTGTCAGCATGGCGGAACGGCCCAGAGGTGACGGGATGAGAGTGGACAACACCGCACCGGTCGCAAACAGTATCACCGGTTGGGTAAAACGGGTATCGGGCAGGTGCAGCACAACCCACAAAGCGAAACGCTGTGTCAGCCCTGAAGCCGTCAGCATCGCCGCCAACAGAAACATTCCCAGAACCAGAAAGAACACATCGGAAATAAACCCGGTCAGTACCGTCTCTCTGGGTGCCAGGTTGAGCAACAGGCACATCAAAGTGACCAGTAGAGCGGGCACAAAATCCGGTGTCAGGCGAAACAGCCACAGACAAACCGCACCGGATACCACGGTCAGGAATATCTGGGCATTGGCGCTGCCACTGGGCGACAGGGATTCCGGCAGAAGGCCCGGCAGTTGAAAATACAGCAGTACCGGCAGGACAATGGCGGCCAGCCAGCCAAGGGTCTGGCGGTTCAGCTGTGCTGCCAGGCCGCCTCCTGAGGTTGCCTGTCCGGTTGAATCGGCGGTTGTCATAAAGCATGGTTCCTTTCTGGTCTTATCATTGAACCGGTACTTGCCGGGTCTCTATCCTTACGGTTTGGTGTTGGCGCGGGTATCGGATGAAGTACTGGCGGGCAGAGGTCTGTTAAGCCCTGTTTCAGTGCTTCCGGAATCCAGACGGCTCTCTGTTTTTTTCCAACAGGCTGGGAATCAATTTCTCGGAGAAACCGGCCAGCAAACACCAGACAATCAACAGTGATAAATCCTGCGATGGCCGCGCCAGGCCGCCCAGTTGAAGCGTTTGCTCCACAGCCAGTGAGGTGCTCTGGGCAAGCCCGTTCATGGCGGCCTGTAATTGAGTCAATTGTTCGATGGATTGAATGAATTGAGGGAAGAGCACGCCTTCCATCAAGCCGGATTGAAGCAGATAGAACATAATGAGCCCGGCCCCCGCACCGATCACTGCCCTGGCCAACACGTAAATCAGCTTGGACATCGCCTTGGCCTGCTCCAGCTTGGTGCTGCCCAGGCTGTTTCGCAGCCCGAACAGCTGGCTGAAAGACGCGCCGAGGAAGCCAGCCGAAGCCGCCGTGAAAATGTAGTAAAGGCGGAGATTGTCGAAGGTCCACCCAAAGCTCAGGCGGAGAATGGTCGGCAGGAAGAACAGGACAAAAGCGAACAGGAACATCAGCACCACGTTACGTCGGGTGTGACCCTCGTGTAGGCGTTTCACCCGGTTTTGCTCTCTGCACCAGTGCAGATCGTGAAGCAGCTGCCGCAGCAATGGCCTTAATTGATCGTCGGGCAGATCCGAGTCGGCTTGTACCCGATAAAACACCCGAGCCTCGTAGGGCAGTTCGTTGAGATCACTCAGGTTTCTCTGCCACAGTACCTTCAGCTCGGTTTCCGGCAGAAGATCGATCATCAGCGCTTCGGCCTGATACGCCTCCTGCCAGCCGGGGCTGTTATTCAACAGCTCACGAATCAGCGCATTTTCGGCAACGTTCAGATGCTCCATCTGAACTTTCAATGAGTTAACGAACTGACGCAGCAGGTACTCCTCCTTGCTGGTCAGGGTCTTGAAATCTGACAACACACCCATTCGGCGGTCCTTACTTCTGAACATGACCGATACGTCGGTCGTTACATCGTCGACCGGGAGGCGCGTCGTTGTATCCGGCCACCCTGACTAGTCCCTAAGGAGTCAGGTTAGCCGGTTTTTAATAAAGTGTGGAAAAAAGTTGGCTGTTTTAACGGGGGGTTGAATCGGCTTGGGTTTAGAGTTCCGATCACTCAATGGTGGTCGACGTCGACGGTAAAGTACTGAGCAGCGTCAAACCACTGCTGTCTTCCGAAACAGCTTCGATGCGATAAATGGCAACCTCATTCCCGGTCGCATAAAGCAGGCCTTCTTTTACGATGACATCATCGCAGTGAATATCGCCATCGAGTACCAACAGCTCCGGTGTGGTCGGGTCGGACACGTCGAAGCGGGCCAGTGCATACCGGTCGCACACGAAGAGTTCTGTTCCGGCAATGGCCAGACCTTTAGGGCCGGTCAGGGGTTCGGTTGTGATCAATTCCGGGTTGGATAGATCGCTCACATCCACAATCTGCAGCTCGTTAAGTGCTTCCTCACCGCACCGCGCTACATCATTCAAGGTGACATAGGCTATGTTCTCGTTTGCCACCACGGGGTCGCAGGCGCGACCGTGCGACATTGAACCCAGCGGGGTAATACGGCCTGTATCATCAATTTCGTAGATATACATGCCGTTGTCCGCGCCCACGAGCAGGTAGTTGTCGAGGTAGGGGAAAATGGTCTGTACGTCTGAATTTGGCACCGAGCTTTCAAACACCACCAACGGGTCGTTGGGGGTACGTAAATCAAACGCCTTTAGGGCGTTACCGCTAATCACTACAAGGTAGTCACGTTGGATGGCGAAGCGGGCGGTTGAACCGGCGGTGCCCACTGTGGCAGCGGATGATCCTTCGCTTGAACTCTCATTGCAGCCCGTCAGGATGAAAAATGCGGCCAGGCTTGCCAATAGGCATTTCATCGGTGAATTCATTACTCAGCGGCCTCCTGCGATTCGGTCTCGTCGATAGGAGAACCGTTCAAGTCCAACAATGT
Organism: uncultured Saccharospirillum sp.; assembly: GCA_965652395.1. Classification (GTDB taxonomy): domain Bacteria; phylum Pseudomonadota; class Gammaproteobacteria; order Pseudomonadales; family Natronospirillaceae; genus Saccharospirillum. Next base: position 21,081 of record CBFGUW010000043.1, read on the forward strand.
TCCATTCAGTGTCGTGAAACCGACCAGCAAGCCTTGGCTGATATCAATCCAATCTCTTACTTCGTAATCAAAGGGCAAGTCGTAGTCCACATTGGGGTACGGAAAAACATCCACTATACGGCTGGCCGTTAGGTCAGGATCGCTTAAATCCAATGACACCAAATCCAAATAACTGTTGGCGTATAAAATTCCATTTCGGATAGCGATGTCGGTGTTACCGGTGATCGTCAACAGTCCTTCAAACTCCGGCTGTTCGGGATCGGCAACGGACCAGACAGAAATACCCAGGTCTTCCTGGCTGACCAGCAACCTGTCCTGATAAAGGTAGAGCTTGCCTCCGGTCACAGGCGGTGCTTCGATCTCGCGGTCAAAAACAGGATCGGTATGGACCTCGGGCCAGAGTTCATAGCGTGGAACCACGCAATAATCAGGATCGATGGGTTCGGAGCAGGGTGTTTGGTAAGGCAGACACGCCAGCGTGGCGATGATGGACGACCCAAACAAGGCGGCTTGCAATCGCCGTAAAGGGCGGCCGCTGGTGGAGGTGGTCGGATATAAAAGCGCGCCAATCGCCAATAGGGCAAAAGCGTCCCAAGCATCGGCGGTGAGCCCGGGAATCCAGTACTGCAGACCTTCGAGTGCCAACAGTCCTGAAATAAATGCCACCCAACCAATGCGACTTATCTGTCCGAACAGTTTCCACAGGCTCCACGACCAGATCACAAAGAGGATGCCGGGTAAGGTCGTCCAGTGAATCAGTGATTCTTCAAAGGGAATGGGCAGGCGACTTGCTTCATGGCCCAGCAAGGTGGTTTGCCGGGTGGTGCTGTAAAAAACCAATGTCGCCAAAGTCGTGATGGCGTTGAGCGATAGCAACAGCAGCGTTCTTACCTTAGGCGACTTCTTCATCCTTAGTCCTTCCTTAGAAAGAGGGCAAGATTAACGACTTGCCCTCCCTCGCTCAAGCGATTTCCGTTATCTAACCGCTATCTAATTTTAAAAAATAAGCTTAGGGCTCCAGAGGCTCGGTTTGTTCGATGGTGACCAGATTCCCCTTGGATTCCAGCCAGGTTTTCCGGTCCGACGAACGCTTCTTCGCCAATAGCATATCCATCATTTCCCGCGTTTGTTCAGGATCGTCTATGCGCAGTTGTACCAAGCGGCGTGTATTCGGGTCCATGGTGGTCTCACGCAATTGCAGCGGATTCATTTCACCCAAACCCTTAAAGCGGGTGACCGATACCTTGCCTTTTTTCTTCTCGGCTTTAATGCGGTCGAGAATGCCGTCTCTTTCGGCGTTGTCGAGCGCGTAGTGAATTTCCTTGCCGATGTCGATGCGATAGAGCGGCGGCATGGCGACATACACATGGCCATTATCGACCATCGCCCGGAAGTGTTTGACGAACAACGCGCAGAGCAGAGTGGAAATATGCAGGCCGTCCGAGTCCGCATCCGCGAGGATGCAGACTTTGCCATAACGCAAGCCTTCGAGGTTGTCGGTATCCGGATCAACCCCGAGGGCGACGGCGATGTCGTGCACTTCCTGGCTGGCGAGCAGCTCGGCGCTGTCGACTTCCCAGGTGTTCAGAATTTTACCGCGCAACGGCATGATCGCCTGGAAGGTCCGGTCCCGGGCCTGCTTGGCCGAGCCGCCGGCGGAGTCCCCTTCCACCAGGAATAGCTCGCCGCGCATCACATCGTTACCGGAACAGTCCGCCAGTTTACCGGGCAGAGCCGGACCCTGAGTCACTTTTTTACGCGCGACTTTCTTCGACTGTTTCAGGCGGTGCTGGGCGTTGGATACAGCTAATTCGGCAATCTGATCGGCCAGATCGGTATGTTGGTTCAGCCAAAGCGCGAACGTATCCTTCACCACGCCGGAAATAAAGGCGGATGCCTGGCGCGAGGAGAGGCGCTCTTTGGTCTGGCCGGAAAACTGAGGGTCGCGCATTTTGAAAGAGAGCACGTAGTGGCACTTGTCCCACACGTCCTCGGGGCTGAGTTTTACGCCGCGCGGCAGCAGGTTGCGGTATTCGCAGAAATCGCGCAGGGCTTCGAGCAGACCTTGGCGCAATCCATTCACATGGGTGCCGCCCACAGCGGTGGGAATAAGGTTTACATAGCTTTCCTGCACCCCCTCGCCACCTTCGGGCAACCACTGAACCGCCCAGTCGACGGCTTCGTCTTCGGTACTGAAGGAACCGGTGAAGGGTTCGGCGGGCAAGGGGTCATAAACGGCCGTAGCCAAGCTCAGGTAGTCGCGCAGGCCGTCTTCGTAATGCCAGGTCTCGGTTTCATTCTTTTCTTCGTTGAAGAAGGTGACTTTGAGGCCGGGGCAGAGTACCGCTTTGGCGCGCAGCACGTGACGTAGGCGGCTGACGAGGAACTTGCCGCTGTCGAAGTACTTGGCGTCCGGCATAAAGCGGACGGTGGTGCCGGAGTCCCGTTTGGCGCAAGTGCCGATCTCTTCCAGATCGGAGGCCTTATCGCCGTTAGCGAAACCCATGCGGAAGATTTTACCGTCGCGTTTGACGGTGACTTCCAACAGGGTGGAGAGAGCGTTGACCACGGAAACGCCTACGCCGTGCAGGCCGCCGGAAAACTGGTAGTTCTTGCCGGAGAATTTACCGCCTGCGTGCAGGCGGGTAAGAATAAGTTCTATGCCGGGCACGCCGTGCTCGGGATGGATGTCAACGGGCATCCCCCGGCCGTTGTCCGCTACTGAGAGTGAGCCGTCGATATAAAGCACTACTTCTATGCTGTTGGCGTGGCCGCCAAGGGCTTCGTCGACGGAGTTGTCGATGACTTCCTGCGCGAGGTGGTTGGGGCGGGTGGTGTCGGTATACATGCCCGGGCGCTTGCGCACGGGGTCCAGTCCCATGAGGACTTCAATGGCGTCGGCGGAATAGGTACTCATGCTCGGAGCTGCCTCGTTGACTCGGGCCGAATACATTCGGCCACGGGATACACAGTTGACGTTTAGGATACTGGCTAAAGGGCTACCCCGTCGAGTTATGGCTGTAAATTCAGGGGCTTACGGTTGAGTCTTGTGCCACTTTTGTCAGGTGCCGGTGGTCCGCCTAGGGTGCCCGGTGCTCTTATCTGAGGGCGCCGTGGACCCATCCATGGGGGCTTAACTTCGGCATCCATGCCTCAGATACCCTCAGATAAGAGCACCGGGCACCCTAGGCTAGTCTTCACTCGCTCATACAAAGTTGTATGAGGTGATGGCTAACTCATTCCAGTGGCACGGAGACTAGTAGCGGATGCCTGGGATGCTCCCCTGGGGATGTCCGCAGCATGGATGCTGCGGCCAAGCCTACATGGATGTATTCACGGCGACCCCAGGGGAGCATCCCAGGTAGCCGCTACGGATGTTGCCACGGAACCAGAGTGGCACAAAACCACCCAAAGCCCAGGATCAATACCCCTTGACGGAATAGTCGATTTCGAAGTCGACGCCTTCGATGCGGGTGAGGCCGGTGTCGACGGTGCCATCGGGGTGGAGGGTCAGCCAGCGGTAGCCGGGGCCTTGGGTGTCGATGGAGAAGTCCTGGGTGCCGGGTTCGAACTGGACGCAGGTCGAGGGGGTTGAGATGTAGCGGACGCCGTTGACCAACTGGTCACTGTGTTGGTGTACGTGGCCCCAAAGCACCACTTTGACGTTGGCGTGTCGCTTCAGTGTGGCGTGCAGCTCATCGGCATTCTTGATGCCGATCTTATCCATCCAGGTGCTGCCCATGGCTTGAGGGTGGTGGTGGAAAGTGACCAGCGCGTGCTTGTCGGAATGTTGCGTCAGGGTGCGGTCGAGCAACGCCAGCTGGTCGGCGGCCAGCTTGCCGTATACCTTTCCCGGCACTGTGGAGTCGAGCAGTACGATCACCCAGTCGTCCGTGTGAAAGACCGGCCGGTCAATGGATTCTCGGCCAGTGACGGCGGTTTTCATGTTCGCCCGGTCGTCATGGTTGCCCGCCGTCCAACGGATAGGCGCCTTGAAACGGTCGACCTGTTGAACAAAGCGGCGGTAAGCCTCGACCGAGCCATCCTGGGCGATATCGCCCGTGGCCAGAATCAGGTCGATCTGGTCCCGTTCGGCGGCAATGCGGTCGAGTACCAGATCGAGACTGTACTGCGTGTTCATGCCTAGCAGGGTGCCGTCCTGGCTGGCGTGCAGGTGACTGTCAGTGATCTGCACCAAGTGTAAGGGCTGCTGCTTCAAAACGTCTTTCCACTGTCAACATAGGCGAGGTCGAAAGCCTGTCAATATCGTTCAAGGCTTCTTGGCTCATTTTTACACAAAGAGTCTAGCCAATGTAAGCGCAGTTGCACGTTTCGCGACCCATGTCACTTCCCGGACAGGCTTATTGAAACGTCGTCAGAAAACGGAGGGCTGGAAAGCATAAAAGGCGTCAAGGCCCCGTCATCCGGGGTTCCACTCCCGTTCCGCCACACCATGGCGGAGCAGGTGGGCCAGCCATTCACCCAGATAAACGTTCGCCTGGGCTTTTTCGTCGATTTGATACATCTGATCGTTCGGATAAGGGTAAACACCCGAGAGCTGGCGCCCGCTGTCCCAGGTGACCACCTCCGCCATGCGCGCATCGTGGTACATGCGGATGGTGAGCTGAACCCGATCCATCGGCTTTGGCAATGAAGGGTTCTGCTTGATCAGATTCAGCGTGGTGGTGAATTTGAACCGCTCGATAATCTCGACCCGTACCTGTACCGGCTCGTGGTGGTGGCCCTCCCATCGAAAACCATAGTGGCTTTCCTGCAGGCCACCCAGCAGCTTTTCCAAGCGCAGATAATTGGCTTCACAAAGGGCATTTTGCTCGGGCAGGTCGGGTACGTAACGGCGATTCATCAGACGGCTTGTTGACTCCACTCTTGGCGTAAGGCGGTTTCGTTTAATTGTAGCCATAAAAGAGCGATCAGGGCGGCGGCATTGTTAATGGTGCCATCGGTGCACCAGTGATAGGCCGTCGTCAGTGGGACTCGGTGCACGCGGATATCCTCGCCTTCTTCATCCAATCCATGAATGCCCCCGGCGCCGTCGCTGTCGACCTCGGCTACGTAAAGGTAGACGCGTTCGTTGGTGCCGCCGGGTGAGGGCAGGTAGTGAGTGATGGGGTGCAACCGACCCAGTTCAAGGCCGGCTTCTTCGATGGCTTCGCGGCGGGCGACTTCCTCGGGGGATTCGTCTTTATCGATCAGGCCGGCCACCAGTTCCATCAACCAGGGGTTGCGTTCTTTCAGCGCACCGACCCGGAATTGTTCGACCAGCACCAGGTGATCGGTCTTGAAATCGACCAGCAGGACGCACACTGCATCGTGGCGGTCCATCATCTCGCGTTGAATGGTGAGCGATTTTCCATGAAAGGTCTGATGGGAGACCGTCAGGCGATCCATCCGGTAAAACCCATTGTGCAGGGGCTCGGTTTTGTCGATGCGAAACTCGAAGTGGTCCGTGTCGCGGGTCATGCGTTCCTCATATTTCCGAAAGACCAAAATGTTGGGATGAAAGCGGACAGTATGGCACAAACGGGGCGGATCAGCCTGGCGGCCTGTGACTTTTGGGGCTGTGCATGGCCCCGGCTAACCGAGACAATGCCCGGGTTATGTGTATCGGGCTGTTCATGGCACCGTAAGTCGTCATAATGAGGCACCCGGGAGCCCCACAGAGACAGGATAGAGACAAATGAAGGTTTTATTACCCATCTTGACCGGTGCGGTCGCACTGGTTTCGACGACCGGCGCCTGGGGACAGGTGTCGTTGATGGATGTGTATCAGCAGGCCGTCGCGAATGACCCGACCCTCGCCATCCAGTATCTGAACGAAGAAAACGCCCAAACCCAGGTAAAAAGCGGGTTCAGTAAGCTGTTGCCAACGGTGGATGCCAATGCGTCCTACAATGTCAGCAGTGGCTGCGCCGAAGTGGGCCGGGTCACTCCGGACTTTGAAGAATGCGCCAGTGTCGGTGCGGGTGTCTCCGCGTCTCAAAACGTGTTTGCCCTCGCGGCCATCGATGCCTATGAAGCGCTGAAACTCAACGCTTCCCGCGTCGAAATTGAAACCGAAGCCGCCCGCCAGGATTTGATTGTTCGGGTGGCCGAGGCCTACATCAACGTACTGCGCGCCCAGAATGCACGGGATTCGGCGGAAACCCAGCTGACAGCCGTCGAACGTCAGTTCGAGCAGACCGAGCAGCGATATGAAGTGGGTATGGTCACCGTCACCGATGTGATGGACGCTCAGGCGACGCTGGATGAAACCCGGGTGGCCCTGATCGACGCGCGCAGCCAATACGATATCGCCCTGCAAAATCTCTCGGTTCTGACCGGTGAGGTGCCGGACGAAGTGCTGGCGCTGGGTTCCCGCCTGCCGATCGACACTCCGGTAGAAGGGGGTCAGCAGCGCTGGATCGATTACGCTTTGAGAAACCATCCGGACATACTGGCCGCGATGAAAGGCTTGGAATCCGGTGAGCGCGAGTTGCAGGCGCGGCGCAATAATCGTTTGCCAACAGTTCGGGCGAATGTCTCACTCAATTACAACGACCCGTTGAGCGACGGCTTCGATACCGAAGACCGCTTTGGCAGTTCGGTCAGCCTGTCCGTCTCCGTCCCCCTCTACACTGGTGGCGCCACTTCGGCTGAGATCGTGTCCACCGGCATTCAGAACAACATCGCCGAGCAACAGTTGGAGTTGGCGAAGCGGAATATCGCGGTTCAGGTCGGGAACCTCTATCGCCAGGTGCGCACCGATGCACAAAACATCGCGGCTCAGGAGCAGGTGGTGAAATCCCGCGAGAGCGCGCTGCAAGCGACCGAGGTGGGTTACGAAGTCGGCACGCGCAACATCGTTGAAGTGCTGAATGCCCAGCAGGCGGTGTTTACGGCTCGCCAGGCCTACGCCAATGCCCGCTACGACTATGTGGTGGACCGTCTGAAATTGAAGCAGGCCGCCGGTCAGCTCAGTGAGGAAGACTTGCAGGCCATTGAAGCCTTTTTGGTCCAGGAGTGATCCGAATGAAGGGCCGGGAACGTAAGGTTCCGGCCCTTCAAACCAAGTGAAACCATGTCTGAATCTCTAATAGTCCATCACCTAGAATATTCCCGTTCCCATCGTATTTTGTGGCTGCTTGAAGAGCTGGGGCTGCCATACGACATAAAACGCTATCAACGTACCAAGATGTTTTTGGCGCCCAGGGAGCTGAAAGCCGTTCACCCCTTGGGGAAATCGCCGGTGGTCACTCAGGGCGAGCTGACCCTGGCGGAGTCTGGGGCGATTCTGCAGTATCTGGCCGAAACCGATCCAAACCACAGCCTGACTGTTGGCCCCAACGACGCCTCCTATCCGGATTATCTCTACTGGCTGCATGCCGCCGAGGGATCTCTGATGCCCTGGCTGGTCATGAAACTCGTGTTCCAGCGGGTGCCGACCTCGCCGATGCCGTTCTTCATTCGGCCTGTTGCCCGCACGCTTTGCTCCAAGGTAGTGAACAGCCTCGTTCAGCCGAATATCGACACCCACCTGAAAGTGATTGAAGACCGCCTGACTTCAAGCCGATGGTTTGCCGGTGAACAGCTGACCATTGCCGACATTCAGATGAGCTATCCCCTGGAGGCCGCTTCCAGCCGTGCGAATCTCGACGGGTTTCCTGCCATTCGGGAGTACCTTGATCGCATTCGTCAGCGTCCGGCCTATCGGATGGCGATAGAAAAAGGCGGCCCGCCGACGCCGGGTTGATACAGGTCACTAATTGGTATCTAAATTAGTGAGCTTGTAGACATCACTTCCGGCCTTTCTTCGCACTTTATTGCCAAATTCCCAAAATATTGTGATGTGTTTCACATAAATGGAAAGGTTTGCATTTTTATACCGGGCATCGCTGTGTATAAATTTTAAACGCCAATTTGCTAATGGTTTTAAATTGGTATTAATCGCAGTATGACCGATCACTGGTCGGATCATGATTAACAATAACAACGAGCGATGCAGGTTCAATCTACTATGAAAACTCAAACTCTAGTCTTAGGCGGTGCCGGGGTTCTGCTCAGTGCAGGCCTGATGGCGGCTCCCGCCAAACCCGTCATCAGTTGGATGCCCGCTAATGTCGCGGATGGCGCCAACACCACGCTTGCGTGGGATATGTGGTGGGGCGAAAACGGTACTTCCTGGTCGTTGACCGGGAACAATGCCCCTCTCTGCGAAGGCGATTTGACCCCTAATGCCAATAACGCACAAAGCGGCAACTGCAGTGTCGATCTGGCGGCCGGTAGTTATGAATTCGTGGTCAATTTGTGTAACGACAGCGGCTGTACCGCCAGTGACCCCAAGTCCTTGACCGTCAGTGGCGGTGATTCTGGCGGGGGTGACACGGGCGGTGGCGACACAGGTGGTGATACTGGTGGAGATGGTGGCGACACAGCCACTGCTCCGGCCGCACCCACAGTCGCTTGGCTCGGGGATCAGACCATGAGCAACGGCTCAGCCAATTTCACCGTCGGTTGGAACATGTGGTGGGGTGAAAACGGCACCGAGTGGCGCCTCCTGGAAAACGGCGTGGAAATTCACAGTGCCAGCCTCAGCGCCAACTCACCCAATGCCCAGAGCGGCAGTGTCGGTGTCTCCGTCACCGAAGCGGGTGACTACAGCTATGTCGTTTCGCTGTGTAACGGCGATGTCTGTACGGATTCCGCCGCCAGCAATATTTCCGTAGCCGCAGGCTCAGGTGGGGGTGACGATGGCGGTGGTGACGACGGTGGCGACACCGGCGATTGGGATCCATGGACCGATCTGGACATGACCGGATGGCCGCATCCGCTGAAGCAAAACAATCAGCCTTACGATACTCAGGCCAGTGGGAAGCAAGTGGGTGCTTACTTCGTGGAATGGGGCGTTTATGGCCGGGATTTCCAACCGTCCGATATACCGGCGGAAAACCTGACGCACTTGTATTACGGCTTCATCCCTGTGTGTGGCCCGAACCAGTCGCTTCAGGATGCGAACCCGAGCGGTTACAGCGCTCTGATGAGCCAATGTCAGGGCAAGCAGGATTATGAAGTTGTGGTACACGATAAGTTTGCCGCTCTGGAGAAGTCCTACCCAGGAGACAGCTGGGATCAGCCGATTCGTGGCATCTTCGCGCAGATGTACCGGCTGAAGCAGTCCCATCCGGATTTGGTGATTCTGCCTTCGGTGGGTGGCTGGACCCTGTCCGACCCTCTCTATGATATCGGCACCGACCCGGCGGCCCGCGCTGTCTTTATCGATTCCATGATCGCCTTCATCAAGAAGTACGACTTCTTCGACGGCATCGACATCGATTGGGAGTTCCCGGGTGGCGGTGGCGCCAACCCGGATTTGGGCAGCCCCGAAGACGGCCAGGGGTTCGTTACCCTGATGCAGGAACTGCGTGCCGCTCTGGATAAGCTGGAAGCTGAAACCGGCCGCACCTATCAACTGACCGCCGCCATGAGCGGGGGCGTGCAGAAACTGAGTGCCATCGGGGATGGCTGGGACGATGCAGCCCAAGTGATGGATCACATCAACCTGATGACCTACGACTACTACGGCGCCTGGAACAATGTTCTCGGCCACCAGACCGGGCTCTACCCGGCTCCGGATGCTGCTATGGATGGTTTCAGTGCTCATGAAGCCGTGCAATACATGCTCGGACAAAATGTACCGCCGCAGAAGTTGAGCCTGGGCGTGGCCATGTATGGCCGTGGTTGGAAAGGTGTCACCGGCGGTCAGCCTGATTATCCGTTCACAGGTACCGGTGGTGGCGCGATCGAAGGCTCATGGGAAGCCGGTATTCAGGACTACAAGGAAATGGAAACCGAGGTAATGGGCGGCCCGGCCGGCAGTGGCGTTAACGGCTACCAGATCTTCTGGGACGACATCGCCAAGGCCAGCTTCGCCTGGGATTACGCCAACGGCAAGCTGCTTACCCTGGACACCCAGCGTTCGGTTGAAGCTAAGGGTCAGTACGTGCTGCAAAACAACCTGGGCGGTCTCTTTGCCTGGGAAATCGACGCGGACAACGGGCATTTGCTGAATTCGATGAATTCAGGGCTTGGTAATCCGGCGCAGTAATAGGTTGATGCCCTCTCCCAACCCTCTCCCTGTGGGCGGTCCGACGTCTCGGGAGGGTTAGGGAGAGGGCCCCTCCCAAAAAAACAATTCCAAGGACCTACCATGAACACTCAATTCACCCTAAGCACCCTGCTGGGCGGCATTCTCCTGGCCGGGTCAGCATCCGCTTACGATTGCACTGGCCTCCCCGATTGGGATGCCGCGACCGCCTATTCAGGTGGTGACCAGGTAACGCATAACAACACGGCCTATCAAGCCAACTGGTGGACGCAAAACCAGAACCCGGCGGACCACAGCGGGAACTATCAGGAATGGACCAAACTGGGCGATTGCGACGATGTAGTCGAGCCGAACCAGCCACCGAATATCAGCCTTACGGAACCCACAGCGGGGGAATACCCGGTAGGAACTCAGCTTACGCTGGCAGCCACGGCCGGTGACAGCGATGGCACCGTTCAAAGCGTTACCTTTCTGGTGGATGGCAGCACGGTGGAGACTCTGAACAATGCTCCTTACAGTACGGTCTGGACGATCACCGCAGGCAGCCACACCCTGACGGCCCGAGCACTGGATGACGATGGCGCCACCACCGAAACCAGCCTGACGGTAAACGGAACCTCGGACAACGCCGCCCCGTCGGTCAGTTTGACCAGCCCATCTGCCGGTGACGCACCAAACCCTGGCGATATCCTCAACTTGTCGGCGAACGCATCCGACAGCGATGGTGATATTGCCGAGGTTGAATTCTTCGTAAACGGCGCCAGCGTCGGCTCGGATTCCACCGTGCCATACACGCAGAACTGGACCGTAAGCGAGGGCACTTTTACTTTTTCCGCTCGTGCCACCGATAACGAAGGCGCCACCACCGAAAGCAGCACCGTCAGCCTGACCATCGGTGAGCCGCCGGTGGGTGAAAACGGTTGCCGCCCTGAAGGGTTGTATCAAACGGCCGGTATCGACGTGCCTTATTGCACCGTTTACGACGAAAACGGGCGTGAAGAATTGGGTGCCAACCATAACCGCCGCATCATCGGTTATTTCACCTCCTGGCGTACCGGTAAAAATGGCCAACCGGCTTACCTCGCCAGCGACATTCCCTGGCAGAAACTGACTCACATTAATTACGCTTTTGCCCACATCGACGATCAGAATCAACTGTCGGTGGGTGACACCAATAACCCCGAGAACCCGGCCACCGGTTTGACCTGGCCCAACGTCCCCGGCGCGGAAATGGATCCGAATCTGCCGTACCAGGGCCACTTCAATCTGCTGAATAAATACAAGGAACAATATCCTCATATAAAAACACTGATTTCCGTGGGCGGTTGGGCCGAGACCGGAGGCTATTTCGACAGCACCGGTGAGCGTGTCGACAATGGCGGCTTCTATACCATGACCACCCATGCCGATGGCAGTGTGAATTATCAAGGTATAGAAACCTTCGCGAATTCAGCGGTCGACTTCATTCGTCAATACGGTTTCGATGGCGTGGACATTGATTATGAATATCCCACCTCGATGACCGGCGCCGGTAATCCGTTGGATTTCCAATATGCGGACAACATGCGTGGAGATTTGTGGCGTTCCTATCAGGTGTTGATGAGAACCCTGCGTGAAAAACTGGACCAGGCCGGTGCGGAAGACGGACAGCATTATATGCTGACCATCGCTGCCCCAAGCTCCGGTTACCTGTTGCGCGGCATGGAAGATTTTGACGTAACGCCCTATCTCGATTACGTCAACATCATGACCTACGATCTGCACGGAGCCTGGAACGAATACGTCGGCCACAACGCCGCCCTGTTCGATACCGGGGAAGATGCCGAACTGGAAGCCGCCAATGTGTACGGCACCGCTCAATACGGCGGTATCGGTTACCTCAATACGGATTGGGCTGTGAAGTATTTCAGGGGCTCTATGAGTGCGGGGCGCATCAATATCGGCGTGCCGTATTACACCCGGGGTTTCCAAAATGTTCAGGGTGGCAGCAATGGCTTGTGGGGCACGGCGGTCTTGCCCGATCAAACCGATTGTCCGACAGGCACGGGTGTGAACAGTCCCTGTGGTTACGGCGCCACCGGTATCGATAACCTCTGGCACGATAAGGACCAAAACGGCCATGAAATGGGTGCCGGTTCCAACCCCATGTGGCATGCCAAAAACCTGGAAGACGGCATCGTAGGCAGTTACGTGACGGATTATGGTTTCGACCCGAACATGAACCTGACAGGCACTTATCAGCGCCATTATGACAGCGTTGCCGAAGCACCCTGGTTGTGGAATGCCGACACCCGGGTTTTCCTCAGCACTGAAGACGAACAGTCCATGAGCGCCAAGGTGCAGTACGTGATCGATGAAGGTGTCGGTGGCATCATGTTCTGGGAATTGGCCGGCGATTATGGCTGGTATCCGAACCGGGGCACCAACGGTGAATATTATATGGGCACGACCCTGACGGATGTCGCCTATAACGCCTTCGCCAATGCCGCGGAATACGGTAACGTTCAAGCCACTAACCTCACCAAACCGACCGAGGTCGTTGATCTGGGCATTGAGATATCCGGCTTTAAAGTCGGTGACAACAATTACCCGATCAACCCGACGCTGACGCTGACCAACAACACCGATGTCGAGCTGCCAGGCGGTGCCGAAGTTCGCTTTAACATGCCCACCGCAACCTCCAGCACCATCTCCGACCAGAGTGGTGCGAATCTGACGGTGCTTGAAGACGGCAGCAACCCCGCAGGCAATAACATTGGCGGGTTGGATAACACCTTCCACCGAGTTGGCTTTACATTGCCGAGTTGGCAGACGTTGGCGCCGGGTGAAAGCGTTGAAATCACCTTGAACTATTATCTTCCTGTTTCCGGACCGGCGGGTTACCGCGTTCATTTGGGTGGCAACGTCTACGGCCTGAAGCAGGAGCATCCGGATCTGCCGGTGGTGAACCCGACCCATGGTGATGGCACGGGAGACAACGGAGACGGCAACAACGATGGCGACTGCAACGCCAGCGGAGTCAATGCCTATCCAGACTTTCCGCAAACCGATTGGGCAGGCAACCCCAGCCACGCCGCCCAGGGTGACCAACTGACCCACGATGGATCGCTGTGGCAGGCCAACTGGTGGACTCAGGCCGAACCCGGAACCGATGGTTCCTGGAGTGAGGTGTGTGTACTTTGAGTGAAGGGTCTTTTTCAGATCTCTAACGACAGCCATGGAAGGGTAAAAGCGCCATGGAAGGCGCTATCCGAATAGTGACACCCATTTTAATAGTTGGTTCAGCGGTTGTTCTCTGGAATTAATCCAGGAAAGATCTCCATGGCGACGCTAAGCGGCAATGCCAGCTTAAGCGGGGCTTTATGATGTTCGGCACTGAGTAGACCGCGGTCCAGTAATTCTGCTGTTGACCTTCGACTGGTGCGCTCCGATGTATTGAGGAGTTTGGGCACGAGAGGTCGGCTTACTTCACCATGAATCAGAATGTGTTGAATGAGCGACGTAGCTTTTTGCAACGCATTGGATTGTTGTGACAACCATCCCAGCAAGCGCTCTTTAAAGGCTCCCAGCTGTAAAAGGTTGCTCATAAAATTCACTTGGTCGAGACAGGTTTTCAAAAAATACTCGGTAAACTCAACTAAGGCCGCTTCGCTGAGCTGTCCCCGACCGTCCCTGTCTCCTTGTCTTGGCAGGTCGCAAGCCGCCAGCTTTCGTTTGTATTCATCATTGCTTCGTGCAAACCCGCGAGACACAGACCACAAACCGACACCAGGAATGGACTGGCGCAACATTTCATGAGTGATCAGGCGTGCCACTCGTCCATTTCCATCCAAAAAGGGGTGTATCCAAACCAGGCGATGATGGGCTGCAGCAGCCGAAGTGGTTTTCTGCATGGGCTGCAATCGTGAATAGGATTCATCCCACCGTGACATGAAGCGGCTAATGTCCTCGGCCGGGATGGGGATGTGCTTTCCTACCTGGACGCCTCGGTCACGGTACTCACCAGGTATCACCTTCACCCGCTCCCCTGTTTTGGGGTTGACTACCCAGTGAAAGCTGTCCGGTAATCGTTCGTAAAAGCGGCGATGAACTTCTTTTATTCCAATGGGTCCGTATCCCAAGTCTTCCAAACCACCCTTGTCGATCCATCGCTGGACCTTGATATGCGCAATGGCTTCCAACTGAAGATTGCGCTGGTCGGACTTTTCCAGGAATTTTTCCTTCAAGGCATTATCTATATCGATTGGGTGCGTGGCGTGGCCTTCGATCAGGTTGCTGTAATAGCAATTCATAGAACGTACCAAATCGACGACGGCTTCATTGATGGCTGGAGGCAGTTGTGAAGCCAGTATGGAAGAGCCTTGATTAAGCTCCCATGCCAGGTTGTTCATGCGTTCCATTGCGGGAGCGTCTGAACGTATGAGTACCGGTTCCATGAATGCAACGTTGGTCATCGCCCCTCCTGGCTTGGTTGGCCAACCTTTTTTGGCCAAAAAAATGGCCGGAAAACTCTCTGAGACTGGCCAGGTTTTTACAAACGATATCACTTAAAAACCCTGTATTACAGGGGTTTTGGGTGGTTTTTGAGTATTGTGGTCCCGCTGGTGGCCAGAAGAGTGGCCGGAAAATGATGGATATTGCCTGTCTCAGGTGCTCAACCGCCTTGCCAACCGGCCGACGGTCAACCCTTGGACCAGCAAGCTGAACAACACGACCACGTAGGTGACGGTCACCAATAGATCCCGCTCCTCGCCGCCGGGCAATGAGAGGACCAGCGCCACCGAAATGCCACCACGCAACCCTCCCCAGGTCAGTACCCTGATCGCGCCCGGTGAAAACTCGCGGAATCGGGACAGGCTGATAATCGGCACGCTGACAGCGGTGAAGCGGGCCAACAGCACCAAGGGGATCATCAGAACACCCGCCAGCCAGGGGCTGAAGGTGAAGCTCAACACCAGAACTTCCAGACCGATCAGTAGGAAGAGAACGGCGTTGAGCATTTCGTCCAACAGTTCCCAGAAGTGTTCCAACTGATGCCAGGTTTGTTCCGACATGGCACTTTTGCGGCTGTGATTGCCGAGCAGGGCACCGGCGACCACCATGGCGAGTGGGCCTGAAAGGTGCAGCGTATGGGCCAGACTGTAGCCGCCGAGGACCACGGCGAGTGTGATTAGAATTTCAACCTGATAGTGGTCGATACCGGCCATCAGACGGTGGGCCACCCAGGCCAATGCCAGCCCCAGGGCGATGCCGCCACCGGCCTCGAGCAGGAAGAGCCCGGCGACACCCTGAGCAGTGGCGTGGCCGGTGGTGGCGATATCGACCATCACGAGGAAGATCACCATGGCGACGCCGTCGTTAAACAACGATTCGCCAACGATTTTGGTCTCCAACGATTTGGGCACCCCGGCGGATTTCAGAATGCCAAGCACGGCGATCGGGTCGGTCGGGGAGATCAAAGCACCGAACACCAGGCACCAAATCAACGGTACGTTCAACCCTAGTAGAGTGAAGACTCCCCAGGCCAGACCGCCGACCAAGGCCGTGGAGATCACCACTCCACCGGTGGCGAGTATGCCTACGACCCATTTGCGGGAAGCCAGGGTTTTGAGGTCGACAAAGAGTGCCCCGGCGAACAGGAGGAATGACAGCATCCCGTCGAGAACCGTGCTGGAAAAATTCACGCTGTCCAGAAAGCCCTTACCCCAATCAATAATGGAGGGGGATATTGTATAACCGCTGATCAATATGCCGAGCGACAACACCAGCGACAGCACCATAATACCGATGGTGGTTGGTAAGCCGATAAAGCGGTGGTTAAACCAAGCGAAGAGAGCGGCGAGGGTGACCAGTAGGCCGGCTGCATCCAGAATATTCACGTAAAGATCCTTCCTTAAGGTGGGCGGGCATCGAATGACGCCCTGTCGTAGCCATAAGGAGCGGTACTTTAAGGGGTTACCTCGCTTTTCGAAACCCCAAGCGTACTAACCAGATAATTAAAAGGACTTCGCCAATAAAAGTATAAGCGGCCAGGGACAATCCATAATCGGGCACCAACAAAGTACCCACCGTATCCGCCAGGTAGCCGACACCGCCGATAATCACCAGAGCCGAGAGCCAGCGAGGGATCAACCCTGTCCGCAGGAAGGCGATGCCAAGAACGATGAGATGGCAGCCGAACAGGCCCAGCCCGAGGTTAAAGGTTTGATCGAAAGCATCCAGTTGCAGAGCGGCCGGAACGCTGGCGTCAGACACTGCCATCACGGCCAGGTTCAGGGCTTTGACCAGGCAGACCACTGCAACCGCCAGAACAGCTGTGTAGGCCAGCCTGAACCAGGCTGCCAACAGCGAAAGATGGCTGTTTCGCGGCGCGATCAAGAGGTGCAGACCCCACGCTACGATGATATCCAGTACGGCTACAATCAGCATAAACAGGATGGCGAGCCGGAACATCCCTTCGCGAGCCAGCAGGTTTTCGATGGTGGCACGGGCGTCGCCGGGGACGCTGATGGGTTCCAATACGCCAAAAATGGTGATCGGCGCCAGCACCGCCATCAGGACCAGGCCTGCTGCCGAGGTTAAGGCACCCAGGCGTTGGGTGGGGATGAGTGAGTTGGTTTGTAGGGTGGTGGTTGTCACGGTCAGACGCCCGAAGTAAGGAGTTGACGCTATTCTAGTGAGCCTTGAACCGTCGTTTTTGATAGTTTGTGCGGTGAGGGCGATATTGAAGAGGTCGGGGTGGCATGGATAACAAACTGAACTTTCTGCAGGGGTTGGTCGACGATATCGAACAGAACCTGGCCGAAGAGGTGAACATTCAGGCGCTGTCCCGTCAGTGCCAGTTATCCCCCTGGCATTTCCAGCGGTTGTTCAAAAGCCTGGTCGGGGACACCCTGGGCGCCTATATTCGTGGTCGACGGCTGACCCGGGCCGCCCGGCTTTTGCTGGAATCCCGTGCCAGCATCATCGATATCGCGGTCAGTGTCGGGTTCGGCTCTCATGAGGCATTCACGCGTTCCTTCAAAGGATATTTCTCACTTTCCCCCAAGGAGTTTCGCCGCCAACGACCGCCGGTGATGCTGAATGAAAAACCGGTTTTGAATGACGAATTGATTCGTCACATTACCTGGGAAATGGTGCGCGAGCCTGAAATTTATGTTCGACCGGCGTTTTGCATCGCGGGTTTCACCACCCGCATTCCCTCACCTTTCGCGACCAATGAAAGCAGTTGCGGGCTGATCCAGCATGCCTGGATGCGCTTGTTCGCAACAGAAAAGTCGCTGCCGGGTTGTATCCCTCATACCTACTATGGGCTGACGTTTAGTGAATCCGGTCAGTTTACCGAGCCGGAATTGGTGCATATCGCCGCTGTTGAAGTGACGGAGCCGACCCGCCTGCCGGACGAGATGATGCCGCTTGAAATTCCCTCTCAGCAGGTGGCCGTGTTCGATGTGGCCTCCATCGATGTCGATACCGTCAATCGCACCATCGATTACATTTACGGTTACTGGCTGCCCCGATCCGGATACAACAGAGGGCCGGGCAGCGACTACGAATGGATGGTGAATGTGCAACGCTTCGAGCCCGGCGTGGGCTCGCGCTATGTGATTCCGGTAACTGAAAAAACCGATTAGAAAATCGACCAGCCGATACGTTCCGACAGGATTTCCAGCGCAGCCATTCCAGCCAACGAATTCCCGGCCACATTCAATTCCGGAGACCAGACGCAGACCGAAAACTGGCCCGGCACAATGGCGACTATGCCACCGCCCACACCGCTTTTACCGGGCAGGCCGACACGATAGGCAAAGTTACCGGCTTCATCGTACAAGCCACTGGTCGCCATCAAAGCATTCACTTTCTTGGTATTGCTCTCGTTCAGTATTTGGGTGTCGCTGTGTCGGCAATACCCTTTATTGGCTAAAAAGCTGAAGGCTTTGGCAAGGTCCACACAGGACATTCGAAGCGCACAGTTGTTGAAATAATAACGCAACACCTCTTCCACATTGTTGTGGAAATTCCCAAAGGATTGCATCAGATACGCCATGGCCGCATTACGTGCCCGGGCGTTGAATTCCGATTCCGATACTTCCTGATCGTAATGCAACTGAAGGTTGCCGGAGAGTCGGCGCACGAATTCCCGCATGGCATATTGCGGCGCGGCGATGCGGGAATAATTCATGTCGCTGATCACCAGCGCCCCGGCGTTGATAAAGGGGTTACGGGGAATACCCGCTTCATATTCCAACTGCACCAGTGAGTTGAATGGATTGCCGGAAGGCTCCTGGCGCACGCGGGTCCAGATATCCTCGCCATAGTGTTTCATGGTGAGAATCAAATTGAATACCTTGGAAATACTCTGAATGGAAAATTCCACTTCGGCATCTCCGGCGGTATAAATCTCTCCCTGGTTGCTGTAAATGGCGATGCCGAACTGATTGGGGTCGACCTTGCTCAGCGCGGGAATGTAATTCGCCACCCGGCCTTTGCCCAGCAGCGGTTTTACCTGGTGTCGGATTTCGTTTAATAGGTGTTCCACGGGTAGTCTCTGGTGTTGTAGTTGTTTTAAGCGGGCGCATTATCCGGTAGGTGCGCTGGAGAGTCCATGGGTGTCATTATCGCTGGGCTTTCTTCTGAATCGAACGCTTGATAAAGCGTCCGGCGCTTTGCGCCTGATCCAAAACCACCCGCCATTGCCGCGTACGGGCCAGGTGTTGCAGGCGTTGATTTCGGCCGCTCCTGGCCCGCTCCAACCTTTCCGACAACAACCCCCAAAGCAGATCGAGGTTGTAACCTTCAGGCCCCTGGTCGAGCCGGACGGGAATCAGGTCGGTATCGGGTATTTCCAGGTCTTCAGCAATGTGTTCCAGGGCATCGGCAATGGCTTGAGCCTTGGGCTGGTTTTTTGCCTGAAGGTCGTAGGGCGGCGACCACTCCCGGGCTGGAGACAATCGGTCCACATGGCTGAGCACCAGAATAATGGGAGGTTGGTTGCGATCCGGGTGTGTCTTGAACCATTCACGAATCGCCGCCAGTGCATGATAGTCCAAATGGCGGTCGGCGCGATGGGCGGCGGCCACCCAGAGAATGCAGTCGATCTGCTCGCAATGCCTTCCCCACCATTCCTGAGTGTGTTCTTCGGTCAGCCCAGGGGTGTCGGTCAGTATCGCGAGGGCTTCTCCGTTCGCGTCGTTGAGCCGATACCGTTCGGCGTTTCCCGTGGTTGGGAGCAGATCGACCGCAGCCTGACTGTCTTTTATCAGCGCATTCACCAAACTGGATTTGCCGACATTCACCTGACCACCGACCCAGACCTGAACCGGGCCTGGCGGAGCCTTGGTGGCGGATTCCTTCCGGGCGAGTTCGACGAGATCGGCCGTGTTCAGTTGCAAACGCCCGGAGTACAGCTCGATGGCGGCCCGACCGACTTCCTCCACCCAGATGCGGGCGCCTTTTTGACGCAGATAGCTGCTGGTGGAATCCATTGCCACGTCGAGGATCTTTTCCCGTGCTTCGGCCAACACGGCGGAAAGCGGATTCACCAGGCGCACCAGTCGATAGGCCAGTTTTGCGCCCTGGTAATACTTCATTCCGCTCGATCTGACCTGCCACAACTTCATAAGCTGACCGACCTGGAACATCCGGGCTGCAGGAAGGTGGTCGGCTAACACCAGTCGCAATCGTTGGCTGACGCGTTCGGTAAGCAGTAGGGCTTCGGGCAGTGTGAAATTCCAAATGGGGTCTTTGTGTTCCGGGTAATAGTGGGCGGCGACCCGCTCGATCACCAAGCGTGCCCGCTCCAGCAACAGCACCTGACTGGCCAGAATGGATTTGTCCGTTTCCCGCGCCAGTCGCTGAACTTCCTGCCAGGCTTCAAGATCAAGCGGGCTCCAGTCATCGTCGGCTGGAGTGATGGGGGGTTCCTCAGCGGCTTGATCCTGGGTCTTGGGTTTGGGGTTCAGGCGGCGGCGCATCCACACCGCGATCAGGTAACCGGATAAGGTAAGACCCGCCGCCAGGAGCAGCCACCAGAGCATCCAGCCCTGTTGCCACAACCAGGCGATGCCGGCCGGGACGAGCAGCAGAGGGGGCACCAAAACCAACGCCAGTATCAGACTGGTCAGGCTGAGGGCATGGCGGTGAAAGTGAATCGGACGCTTATTTTTCCTGGTCACGCGGTGCCTTGCTCAAGCGGTTATGAAACATGTGATAGGCCTCTTTCAGTGACCCGCGATAGGCTTGGGCGACGCCTTCGGGGTCGGTTTTTCCCAACTCGGCCTGCTCAAGATAGTAACAGGCGGCGCGGCCCAGCGCGTAGGTAACCGTGGCGCTGGCAGTTCCGGCGGCGATGGCACCGACCGACTGACCATAGACCGGCACCAGCTTGCCTAACTGTCGGGCACCAAAGCTCGCGCCTATTCCCAGCAGCGTGCCGGAACCGAGCGAGGTGGCGAATTCTTTAAGTGTGGTTTTATCCCAGTCGCGGCCATAGAAACTGCCGATGGAGTGCAGCATCTTGCCCTGCAGCGTTGGCACCGTGATAAGACCCGCCACCGGGATCATGTCCGACAGCCCCGCCGCCGTGGCATAGCCCACCAGATGGGGATGCAATTGTTTCAGCCGCTGGTTGCCGCCATGGAGTGTCAGGCTTCTCAGTTGTTGGTACTGGGTATCGTCCAGCACCTGGTCTAACACATCGAGTAGGGCATCCAGGCCGTAGTCGGTATTGCTGAAACCGTCCTCCGGCTTGGTCAGATCCACCGCGACCCAGTGCACCGGTCCCTTGCCGGGTAACTCGCCCAAACTGTGTTGTTGAACCTTGAGCGCACGCTGCAGGTTTTCCAACCCGGGAGCGCCCGACAGGGCCTCATATTCGGGATGATCCCGGTCGTCCGGATAGGCATCGTGCAGGCGGGTTTGCACCAGAATCACCGGCCAGTGAGGGTTGTGTTTGCGCAGCCGGTGCAGATGCCCGAACACCTCTTCCTGCTGAGGATCGAGAGCCCGCATGACCACCAGTACGGCATCGGCCTGGCTGGCGAGTTCCACAAGTTCGTCCTCGGGGCTGTAGTTCAACTCGCCCAAGCCCCGCGTATCGATAAAGCGTACCAGCGGCAGTTCCGGTGGGAATTCGAACTGGCGGGCGTGGCGGGTGCAGGGTTTGAAACCGGCGCCTATTTCCGCTTCCGGGTGGCGGGTGATGGCGTGAATAATGGACGTCTTGCCAGACTGCACTTTCCCCAGCAGCCAGAGTGTTGGGGCTCGGTCGCGGGTTTCCTCGGCGAGGTCGTGCAATGCCTCGGACTCGGGTTTGGGTTGCAGCACTTCCTGAAAAATACGTTTCCAGTTACGGCCCAAAAAATTGAAAGCCATGGTCGGGCGGGTGCTCCGCTGAACAAGAATGTCGCTGTCTAATCTAACAAAGTTACCAATGTCCCGCACTGGCGGTCGGGTACTACCGATTCCAATTTCGCCATTAGATCAACGCCAGGAGTACGCCCCGGCTGCCCGGTAGGCGTCTCAAGGGTCGGCATGAACCCATCCATGGGGCCTGGACCGCAGCATCCCTGCTGCGGAC
>CBFGUW010000044.1:0-42538 GCA_965652395.1 uncultured Saccharospirillum sp.
GGGTCGGCATGAACCCATCCATGGGGCCTGGACCGCAGCATCCCTGCTGCGGACCACCCTTGAGACGCCTACCGGGCAGCCGGGGCTCGCTGCAGAGGCTAACTTCAAATCTTTATTCAAGCTTCTCTTTATCCGTCGCCAAAGCGGAGAGCATGTCATCGTGCAATCGATGCAGATGCCGTCGCAGCTCCAACACCGAGTGGCGATTGAGGCCCAGGGTGAAAAAGGTGCGCATACGGCGGAAGGATTGCACCGCCCGGTGCAGGTAAAGATTGGTGAAATAGCCCAACAGCGGTTGCAGCAATGCCCAGATAACCCATAAAGGCCCGAGCCAGAAGGCGGGTATCAGCAGAAGTAGGTAGTAAATTGGATAGATGGCTAGGCCGGTGCCGATGGAGTAGGTGGCGTATTGGTCTTCGCCGCGAATACGGTGTCGGGTTATCCAGGCGTGGAGTGCCATGGCCGGCCACTGCATAAGTAGAGTGAGGGCCGCGTAGCAGGCGCCCAGGCTGAGCAGTTCGAATTCGCGAATGATAAATCGGAACACTTTGCTCCAGTGCAGAGGCAGCGCCACTTCGGTGACACTCAGGCCCGCCTGGTTAGTTTGGCGTTTCAGTCGGCGCAGGGGTTTGTTGAAACTCGAGTTCGACTGGGTAAAGGTGTTGGCGGCCGCCAGATTCCGAACCCATTCATCGGTCCGACGGTCGCGCCGACCCAGGGGTTCGGGCTGCCGTCGGCTGTAGGTCAGTACATCGGCGACCCAGGGGATGAGTTGTTGACGGGTCTTGCTGCCATAGTTGGGTGCGAGGTTGGCGAGCCGTTGCTGAAAATGCTCAGTCAGAGCCTGGGGTTGCTGCGCTTGAATGTCATCGGTGTTGATCTGCCAGGGCTCGCCCACGTTAAGCACCAGCCGGGAATAGGGCAGCGACTTCGCCCGGTACAGCAGCCCGATGGGCAGAATGGTAATGGGTTGGCCGGTGGCCTCAATAAACTGCTGGGCGAGACGGGCGGCGCCGGTCTTGAACGGCATGGCGTTGGCTTCGCTGTGGCTTTTCCCTTCGGGAAAGATCAGCAGCCATTCGCCCTGTTGCAATTGTTGGTTGATCAACTCGAAGCTGCGCGCATTGATGGCGGCCCGGTCCGCTTGGTTATCCGATTGGCGGGCCAGAGGTATGACCTTGAGCCGGTGCGCGATCTTACCCAGCCACCAGGAGTCGTAAATGGTGGCGCGGCCAGTCTTCCACAGCGGTCGCTGCAGCCCGGCCTCCAAAACGAAAGGGTCAACCCAGGCATTGGGATGGTTGGCGATAACGATGCAGGGGCCGGTGATGCGGTCGAGGTTTTCCCGGCCAACCAAGTCGATGCGCTCGAAGAACAGCTCCATCAGGAACTGCCACAGGCGCCTGTGGGTGACTGCCATGCCGTGCCGCCTTTCGCTCCACTTCAGTGCCCAGGTGGCGATCAGCACAGCGGCGAGGATGTCCACCACGTAGTGAAAGCGCAGTACCAGCGCCGCGAGAACGATCGCCACAAAAAGTGGCAGATAGAGTAGGGCGCGAAGACGGTTGTGGCGCCAATCGAACAAGCAGAGGGTCCAGGTGAGTCCGAGGTGCAGGCTGGGGAATACGCCGTAGGGGCCTTTGGCCAGCAGGGTTGCCAACGGGTGAAAGGCGCCTCCCTGCAATGAACTGTCGAAAGCCATGGTTGCGGCGGGCATTTGTGAGGGCACCAACACATGCCCCAGCATGCTGACGGCGGAGGTGACGATCAGCGCGAGCACCAGAATGCGACGTTGTTTGGCGGTTTGACTGAACAGGGCGATCAGCAGGGATAGGTACAGATAGGGGATAAAGAGCACATAAGCGGCGCTCAACGGTTCCAGCCAGGCTTCGGCGAACGGCGCCAGTACCCGAGCCGGTTGCCCGAACCAGGTGTCGGTGGCCCTTAACCATGCATCGGCCGACCAGGGAACCAGGTCGGCATCCAACTCGCCCATAAGCATATAGACCATGGTCAGGGCGGCGATAGGCAGCAGGTAGTGCAGCCAGGGTTTGGGTTGGGTGACGTCCCCGGCCTGAGCGGGCATGGCAGCTGTACGCAGTGGCGGTACGTCCTTGTGATGGGTCATACGATGCGTCCTGTCGTTAGGTGGGTCAACAGTGTTGTTGTTCCGTCGAAGCATTGCATTTTGATCCCTCGGGTGCAAATGGGAAACCCCGAGGGTATTTTTAAAATACTCTTAACTTTCCTGCATAAATAAGCGGTCTAGGTCGTTAAGATACTTTTTCCGGTCCGCGTCCGCCATCCAGGCACCTTCAAAGCCGTTGCGCAACAGTTGATGGAGTTGCTGCCGGGTGATGGGCAGGTGGTTTATCAAGGCCCGGTAGTTGTCGTTGATGTAGCCGCCAAAGTAGGCCGGGTCGTCTGAATTGACGGTGGCTTTTAGACCGGCCTCCAGCATGGCGGGAATAGGGTGGTCTGCCATATCCCGCACGACCTTGAGTTTCAGGTTCGACAGCGGGCAGACCGTGAGTGTCATCTGTTTCTCAGCCAGCACCTTAACCAGCGCCACGTCTTCCATAGCCCGGTTGCCGTGATCGATCCGGTCGACCTGTATCTGTTCGAGCGCCTGCCAGACATAGTCCGGTGGGCCTTCCTCGCCCGCGTGATTGGTCAGCTTCAGACCCAGGTCCCGGCACCGTTTAAAGACGCGGGCGAATTTTTCCGGTGGATGGCCCTGTTCGCCGGAGTCCAACCCGATGGCGTGAATTCTATCCAGATGGGGCTCCGCGATGGCGAGGGTCTCGAAGGCGCTTTCCTCCGACAGATGGCGCAGGAAGGAGAGAATCAGTCGATAGCTAATGCCCCAGTCACGCTCGGCTTCCTCCAGAGCGCGCTCTATTCCATTCAGAACCGTGTCGAAGGCAATGCCTCGTTCCAAATGTGCCTGGGGGTCGAACATAACCTCGGTGTGAACGACCCTGTCCGCATGGATGCGCGTCAGGTAGGCGCGGGTCAGATCGTAGTAATCCTGTTCGGTTTGTAGAACCGACATCCCCTGATAATAGAGGTCGAGAAAGGATTGCAGGTCATTGAATTGGTAGGCGGCCCGCACGGCTTCAACGGAATCATAGGGCAGGTCGACCCTGTTTCTTCCGGCCAGGGCGAACATTAACTCGGGTTCGAGGCTGCCTTCAATATGAAGGTGGAGTTCGGTCTTGGGCGCTTGGTCGATTAACCGCTGTAAGGTCTCGGACATAGTGGCACTCTCATGACGAATCTGCGTTTACCTTACCTCAGCTTAGCCGGAATCGCCTGGGTTAATCACAGCTTTTATTGGCCGAAGGCGGCTGAATTTCCGCATACCGACGATCAAAATCCTGTGCCAGATCCGCCAGTGTCACTTCCTGGAACCGGGCCAGCAGGTGGGCTTCGGCGGCCGCCAGGGCATCGCCCAGGGTGGCGTTAACCGCTTGCTCTACCAGGCATTCCGGCCGGTCGGAAGGCATGCCGATGGTAAAGACCGATGGGTTGCCCAGCGCTTTGTGAATATCCAGCAAGGTAACGTCCGTCAGAGGCCGCGCAAGGCTCCAACCCCCGCCGTGCCCCTTTTCCGAGCGAACGATTCCCGCCTGACGCAGCCCGGCCAGAGTTCGGCGCACAACAACGGGGTTGGTTCCCAGCATGGCGGCGATTTTTTCGGAAGTGGCCAACCGATCGTGGCGGTCCATATGAATCAGCACATGCAGCATGCGTGATAGTCGACTGTCGCTGCGCATTTATCTCCTCCCGGGTCGGTGAAAGCCTTACTGTAACATAAAAAGTTACAGAAACTGCTTGACCTGTCTTTTACGTAACTTATAAAGTTTCGTAAGTTGCGGTGCGAGTGCTGCCGTATTTACCCGAACCGCCTCAGTGCCAACCAAGAGGAAAATCTTTATGGACTATCACGTCATTATTATCGGTGGCAGTTTTGCCGGTCTAACAGCCGCCAGCCAATTGGCCCGCGCCCGACGTCGGGTGCTGATTATCGATGCCGGTCAACCCAGAAACCGCTTCGCCACGGCGGTGCACGGTTTTTTCGGTCAGGATGGCATCCCCCCTTTTGAAGCCCGTGAAGTGGCTATGAACCAACTGGCCGCCTACCCCACGGTCACTTTCGTCGAAGGATTTGCCCACCAGGCGAAAGCGGTGGCCGATGGCTTTCAGGTTGGGCTGGAGGATGGCCGACGTTACGACGCGGCTCGGTTGATTCTCGCCCATGGTGTCACGGACCAGCTCCCTGATATCCCAGGCCTCAAAGAACGTTGGGGACAAACGGTATTACACTGCCCTTATTGTCACGGCTATGAGGTGGCGGATCAGCCATTGGGGGTGTTGGCCAATCACGAATTGTCAGTTCATCAGGCGCAACTGTTGCCGGATTGGGGGCCGACGACCTATTTCTCCCAGGGGGTGTTCAATCCTTCGGAGGAAGACCGGGAAGCGCTCGAGCGACGTGACATTCAATTGGAAACCTCACCCGTAGTGGCACTGTTGGGTGAAGCGCCAGAGTTAACCGGCGTTCGTCTTGAAGATGGGCGTGAGCTGCCCATTCACGCTTTGTTCACCGCGCCAAAGGCCGGGTTTACCGGCAATCTGGCCGTGGATTTGGGATGTGAGCTGGAAGAGGGGCCGCTCGGTCCATACATCCGAGTGGATGAGCAGGGGCAGACTTCCGTGCCGGGCGTGTTTGCCGCCGGCGATGCCGCCACCGCTTGGCATAACGCTACCTTGGCAGCGGCGGCAGGGTTGACAGCAGGAGTCAGCGCCCACCGATCATTGGTTTTTGGATAAAGTTTGAGGGGTTTTGGCCCTCCCATTTGTCGGAGGACGAAACGCAGTTTACATTGAACGGACAGGATTTAACTCAGCTCCGGAATGGAACGCTATGCAGGATGTTGCCTCGAACCTGGCGCAGTTGGTACCTAGGAAGGCGAGGATTGAAGAATGAACACTTCATCCTCCCATTCCTATCAACGCCGAGTGGATAAAGCGATCCGCTATATCCGCCAAAACCCTCAGGGCGATTTGTCCCTCGAAACCATTGCCGATATTGCGCATTTTTCCACTTTCCACTTCCACAGGATTTTTAAAGCCCTGATGGGAGAATCGTTGGGGCTCTATGTGCAGCGAACCCGCTTACACAGCGCGGCCATGGCTCTGCGTTCAAACCGTTCTTTATCGATTTCCGATGCGGCATACGACCACGGCTACGACAGCCCGGACGGCTTTCGCCGGGCATTTCGGCGCTGGTTTGGGATCAACCCGTCGCAATGGGACCGCTCTACACCCTTGCAAGAGCGCAAGATTGGTCGGACGGAACATGAATTCCCCGTGTACTCTTATGAAACCTTGTGCGAAATGGCCCAGCAAAGGGGCTGGTCGGCCGAGGTAGTGCGATTACCTGCAATCACTGTTGGCTTTCTCACCGTGATGGATGCCTATCGGGACTTCAACGCGGTAATGGCGGCGTATGATCGTCTGTGGCATTGGTACGAGGGCGAGGTTGCCGGGCGAAGCGACGCTATGTTCCTCGGTTGTTCCCAGGATGATCCGGACCTGACGCCGCTGGAGCAGTGTGCGTTTGAATGGGCTGCAGGCCCTGTAGACTCGGCGGAAGTACCGGATTGGCTGAGCTGTCGACGGCTTCCTGAACAAAGGGTGGTCCGTATTCGATTGCAGGGCGGTATTCAGGAGGATGATGAAATATGGCAGTACCTGTATCGGGTCTGGTTGCCGGACAGCGCTTATGAGCCTGCCCATGCGCCTGCGATGGAAGTGTACTGTCAGCCCCCGCACAAAACGGACTGGAAAACCTACGATTTATGGTGTGCCCTGCCACTGTCAGATATAAGCGGTAAAGGCAGGGTGGAATAATAACGGAAAGGAGGAAGTGTATGGAATTGGGTGCTTTTTCTGTAAGTCTCGCTGTAAAAGACCTGGCCGCCTCGAAAGCGTTTTATGAAAAACTGGGGTTTTCGAAATTCGGAGGCGATGGGGAGCATTGGCTGATCATGAAAAATGGTAGTCATGTTATTGGCCTGTTTCAGGGTATGTTCGATAAAAACATTCTGACCTTCAATCCGGGGTGGGACAGCGATGCCAACTCTCTTGAGGAATATACCGATGTGCGTGAACTTCAACGCGCGCTGAAGGCTCAGGGCGTTCAGTTGGAAACCGAAGCGGATGAGTCCACAACAGGACCGGCTCATATCACCCTGCTCGACCCGGATGGCAACCCTATCCTGATAGACCAGCATATATAACCTGATGCTTATCCAATTGGCCTGAGCGATTACGCTCAGGCCAAATTTGCGATACAGATCACCATTAAATTCATAACAACTTCATAAAGGTTGACTGACGCTCGAAAGATGGTCTACTGGGAAAAAAGGCCGAAATGGAGAGCAGACCGATGAAATCATTACTTCTGATCTTGATCGTTGGGGCAACTTCCTGGCATTACATTGACCTTGAATCCAGCTTTTTCCTAACGGCCTTCCTTATGCCGACTATCTTCGGTTTCTCGGTGTTTTCCCTCTTGATATGGTTGAGCAATCGCCTATCACCCAACCGCGTATCCTCAAACGGCATGTACAGTGGCTATGGCAGTTTCGGTGGTTTTGGGGGTGACTCCAGTGACGGTGGTGACGGCGGGTGCTAAGCCTCATAGATTGTTCACAGGTTTCGGCGCCGCATTGGTAGGCAGCGCCCGCACCTGACCGCAATAACGTTCAATCCAATCGGTGGAAAGCTCTATAAGCTGGGATGCTGCACACTGAGTGAGAGGGAAGTTAATGAACTACCATCTGGCACAATTGAACGTGGCCAAATTCCGTTTGCCGATAGACCACCCCACCAATGCGGACTTTGTTAACAGTCTTGACCATGTGAACGCGGTGGCTGATGAGCATCCGGGGTTTGTCTGGCGTTTGGTAGGTGACGGCAATGACGCGGTTGATATACAAGCCTTCGAGGATCCGAACATCATCGTCAACATGTCGGTGTGGACGGATATCGAATCGTTGGAGGCTTATGTCTATCGCAGCCCGGCCCATCTTGAAGTCATGCGCCGCAGACGTGAATGGTTCGAGAAAATGAAATTCTATATGGTGCTTTGGTGGGTGGAGGCGGGCCATACTCCGACGGTTGAGGAAGCCAAGGAACGTCTTGCGCTACTGGAGGCTCGGGGGCCGTCCCCGGAAGCCTTTACCTTCCAAAAACCTTTTCCCTTTCCGGGCGCTGACGCGTTAAAGTCATCGGAGTCGGTTTGAACCGGCTGTGTATACCGCAGTAACGAGGACCATCGCGATGGCGGAAGACCCCACCTTTTATTTGAAACCCAGTACCGCCTTGCCCTATGTGGAAATGCGCAGTGCCAACCAGTCTTCCGCTTGTTATCGCACTCATTCTCACGATGAGTTTTCATTTGGTGTGATTGACCAGGGGCAGGCCTGTTATTTGAATGGAGGCCGCCGAAATGCAATCCATCAGGGGCATATGGTGACCATTAACCCCGGAGATGCCCATTCCTGCAATCCTGCAGCAGGCTCCTGGTCTTATCGAATGCTTTTCGTGCGGGCCGACTGGATAGGGCGGTTGCAACGTGAGTTGGGGTCTTTTCAAGGTGACTATGAAGCGTTTCCCTCGCAGTATCAGGATTCAGCTCGCTATTATGCAAGCTTCGATGACCTGTTTCGTCGCTTGGAATCGGAAACGGAACCCCTTCAGGCGGAATCCCTCTTGATCGATTTTCTTGTTTCCTGCTTGAAGCCCAAGACGGCCGAACAAAGGATGCACACGGAAGACCAAGTTGCCTTAACCCGCATACGGGAACGTATTATGGATTGCCTGTCGGATAATCTGTCGCTCGACAGCTTGAGCGAAATATCCGGGCTTAGCCGCTACCATCTAATCCGCACTTTCAAACAACGCTATGGCATGGCACCCCACGCCTACCAGTTGGACCAACGCATCAAACACGCCAAAACCCGGCTTCGGCAAGGGGAGGCCTTGAGCCAGGTGGCGGTTGAGCTGGGGTTTTCCGACCAGGCGCATTTTCAGCGTCACTTCAAACAACGGATTGCGATGACGCCCGGCTACTATCAGGCGCAATATCTTGGGCAAAAAGCCTGAAAGGTTAGGGAGCCTCCGACTGATTAACGGAGGCTCAGGCTACTTCAACTTAAACTACATATCAGAAACCGATGGCGTCCCGGGCAAGTTCGCCCGCTTCCTCACCGGCGATTCCCGCTACGGCTTCCTGAGCGCGGGCGCCCAGGTTGTCCCGGATGGTGTCCATTTCCCGGGCCATTTGACCAAGTTCGGTTGCATCCAGTTGCGTGCCGAACGTGGCCATGGCGGTCTGGGCGGCATCGAAGGCGTCGAGGTTTTTGCCAAAGGCAGCCTGAATGCCCATTTTTGCCAGATCCCCCATTTCTTTCGACAGTCCCATGTCGTCTACGGTGTCTTGAGCCATGCTCAGGCCCATGTCCATGGCAGCGTTTGCCATGGCGGCTTTCGCGATACCACCGATTGAGCCAAGTGGCGCTCCGGCAAGTGCGGCCGTCAAGGCAGCTTCTACCGCTTCGGAGACCACATCGCCCACAGCCCGGCCGAGGTCTTCATTTCCGGTCAAAGCCGAAACCGCCGAGGCAGCCATGTCGCCTACCGCATCCGCTACGGCGCCTATGGCATCCGAAACGGCATCGGCGACCGCGCCAATGGCGCTGGCGACTGACCCTACCGCACTGGCGACATCGGCGGCCTGAGCTGCCGCCGCTGCACTTGCTGCCGCGGAAGCCGCGTCCGACGCGGCGCTGTCACTGGCGGAAGCACCGGCATCGGCACCCATCCCGCCCATTCCGGCGCCAGCACCTCCTGCTCCGTCCGAGCCGCCCATTCCACCGGCGCCCGCGCCGCCTGCTCCTGCACCACCGGCTCCGCCGGCACCTCCTGCTCCGTCCATTCCCGTCTCCTTTTATTATTCGTCGATAAGTGATTCGGGGACGAAGTATGCGGAAGCCATGGCGAGCTTTGTATCAGGCCCTTCCCTAGCTAGGGCAAGCCCTAGGGAGCCTCTGAACAATTCCCGCGCGGCTCTGCGGGAGCCAAAACGCTTTGCCACAGTGGTGCGGCATCCCGACGGACTTCGCAGCGCAATGGCCGTAGCCCTTGTCAAGAAGTCCAACGACGGGGCAGAGCGTTTTGGCCCCGCCCTTCGGGGCTTTCCGAGGAACGGTACTACTGCGTTGGACTCATTTGAAAGGTCTAGACATTCCTGCATGAGTCCGCCTTGTGGCACCGTCCCTCGGAAAGCCAGAGCCACGCGGGAATTATTCAGAGGCTCCCTAGGCTTCTTACTTCTGATAAACCCGAACGTACTCCACCTCCATCGTCTGCGGGAAGGTCGTGGAGCCGTTCGGGCTGCCGGGCCAATTGCCGCCTACAGCGACATTCAGAATCATATGGAAACGTTGATCAAAAGGCGCGGGGTAAGTGCCATTGGCGCTCCACCAATCAGTCTGAGTCTGGTAGTGAACGCCATCGACATACCAGCGGATCTCGCCTGGCTCCCATTCAACCGCGTAATCATGAAATTGACTGACCACCGAGCTGCCTGGATCAAACGATTGCCCACTGTATGTATTGTTCGGCCAGGAGCCGCCATAGTGGAGGGTGCCATGCACCAGGTTGCCACCACCGGCATTGAGGTTCACGGCTTCCATGATGTCGATTTCGCCGCTGGCCGCCCAGCCACCGTAAGCGTCGTCAGTCGGTAGCATCCAAATGGCGGGCCAAAGGCCCTGGCCGTAGGGGAGGCGTGCGCGGATTTCCATCCGACCGTAGAGCCAGTCCCCCTTATTCTTGGTACGCAACCGGGCTGATGTGTAGTTTCGTGTGCCGTCAGGCCCGGTGTAGGTTTCCTGGCGGGCGACAATGGTGAGCTTGCCGTTGGCGACATAACTGTTTTCCGGTCGGGCGGTGTAGTACTGCAACTCATTGTTGCCACCGCCCCAGCCGTTGACTTCATGTTCCCACTTCCCGGTATCGATATAGCCCTGCTCGAATTCATCGGACCAGACCAAATCCCAGTCTCCGCCCGGCCCGCCGGGGTTGCCATCCCCCGACCAGGAGAAATCGAGATAATTCAGGTTTTGCAGGTCGTCCTCGAAATAGACTTCAACACTATGGCTCCCCGCCGAGAGAGTGGTTTGGAAGCTAAGGTCTGTCCAGTTCTGCCAGCCCTGAGTATTGGGGACCTCCAGGCGGCCGCTCACATCGGCGCCGTCCACCTTAACGCGCAGCCCTTTTCCGGAATAAGGCGTCGCGCTTCTCACTGTGACGGTGTAAGTTCCGGATTGGTTAACCTGAATGGGATACTTCACATATTCCGATGCGGCCACCCAGCCCAGGTTGTAGCCACCGCCGGAGTCAGAGGTGACTTCGATATCCACATTGTCATTACGATAAGCGCCGCCGCTGTTACCTGCGGTGGTATCGAAATATTCGCTATAGTCTTCGGCCTCAACCCGCCCCGGAACCGGGGTTTGGGCACTGGCCTGAACACCATAAAGGCTGGCTGCACCGAGCAGTACAGCCGCCCAGGAGAGTGTGCGATGAGTCATAAACCTTTTCCTTTCATTGTTATTGGTTTGAGGTTTACCGGCATGTCAACCGGTGATTGCATTTTAAGAAAGCGCTTACATTCTCAGACGGGAACGGCACCTGATAGAGATAACGTCAAAAGGTCCCTCACCAGTGTCCTTCTGGCTTATTAATGTATTGAAAGCGCTTACATCACTCTAAAACCCAGGACGGAGGAGGACAAGTGAAAGGGGATTGGATAGTGTGAACCACCGCTGATTCTGGAAAATTAGTCGGTTGGCTTATTTCATTCGCTTTATTTATTGCCGATCGAAGTAAAAACAGGTTTTTTTATGAAGACAGGGTTTCGTTTTAAATCTATTGGACCGGAGTTCCCGGAAAGGGTCTTCCATACGTACAAAGAAGGGCTATTGGAGCCTGTCACAAAGGTTTTCGGTTGGGATGATGCATTCCAGAGGGGCAGATTGGTCAATCGTCATCGTCCGGAATGGTTCCATTGGGTCGTAATTGATGAGGTTGAACAGGCGTTGCTGGCCTACCGATTTGCACCATCGTCGTTGCATGTTCACCTTCTTGTCGTGTTGCCTCAATACCAGCGCCAAGGTATTGGTCGGCGAATAATGGAAGAGATACATCGATTGGCGAGAGCACAAGAGGTGGCTGTGACGTTGTCCTGTTTTAAGTGCAGCCATGGGGCTTATCATTTTTATCGTGCCCTGGGTTATGAGATTGTCGGCGAAGATGACGCATTCTATGACATGCGTCTTGCCAGGCCCCGACAAGAGCAATAGATGTAAGCGATATACCGCTCGCCAGCCCAAGGGTTCATAAATAATATAGACCCTTGATAACAGCAACCCACGGTAGTCGCGATGCCAAAACCAGGAAAAGTCCCTTCGGGAAGTAAAATCGAGCAACACCTTGCTGGCGCCTATTTTTTCGACACTTATGAGACTGAATTGTCGAATCCCGATAGGACGCCCATGCAGATTTACCTCGCCTCCATGTCCCAAGTGCCCACTTGGGTAAATACGCTCATGGCCTTAAGAAACAGAATCGTTTCCCTGGTTGGGCTTAAAAATATCGGCCTGATGGGTGAATTTGATCGAACCAAGGCTGAAGATTCATACCAGATCGGGGATAGAGTCGGGATTTTTTCAATTATGGAGATGGATGAAAACGAGATCGTCTTTGGTGATTTTGATCGTCACCTGAAAGCTCGGGTATCGCTTTGCAAGAGGGCCGAAAATGCCAATTCCAGGGTAACAGTCACCACTGTGGTTCATGTCAACAATCTCTTAGGGCGGGTCTATATGTTTTTTGTGACACCACTCCATAAAATTATTGTGCCGGCTACCATGAAAAGAATCAGTTAGTGCCCATCCAGAAATGCCATTTTTGGATGGAAACGAGTTAGAAAGGTGGGGGCATTTATGCAGTTTGACGACGATTTATACCAAGGCCAAGGCGTCAACCATGAGCAGGAGGTTTTCACAGGCCAGTTTGTCATTCATCGAATGAGCAGTGGCGATACCCTGAGCTATCAGTACACAGCCACCTTGGAAGATGGCACGCAAGTGCATCAGGAAAGTGGCCTGATAGGCAAAAATGAAGACCATCGGTTATGTGTATTCGTTTTCATGGATGAACTGCCATGCGTTACTCCCCATGAACTGATACATCAAGAAGACGGGGTGTGGGTGTTTGGCTATGAAGGGGTTGGCTCGCTTGTCGGGTTCAACAGTGAATTGGTGTTTCGTTTCGAAGGGAAGGCATTTCGATTGGAACATCGTTGGGCGATGAATGGCCCGGCGGTGGATCGTTCGTGGTGTTTGCTGGAAGCAGTGAAATAACAGGCCGGGACCGGCCTGTTATCTTGAACCGTCGTTAGATGGCGACGATATTTTCGGCCTGAAGGCCTTTCTGACCCTGCGTGACAGTGAACTCAACGCGTTGGCCTTCGGCCAGGGTTTTGAAACCTGATCCGGTGATGGCACTGAAGTGTGCAAAAACGTCAGCGCCGGATTCCTGCTCGATAAAGCCAAAACCTTTCGCTTCGTTAAACCATTTTACAGTGCCGGTAGCAGTAGCCATGAGTGGCTCCTTTTGTGTCTATTAAGTGTGGGTGCCTGAATGCAGGCAGGTCATGCTAAGAAAGGTTGTGATTACTTATGGTGAAACTGGCGAGGCACAATAGACAGGTTGCTAGACTGCAAAGAGGACTTCGAACTGCGATTCAACTTAAGGTAAGACTAATTTCCAAGCTGGGGTGCACACTATAGAATGGACGAGTTCGCGTCAATCTCTATTCATGAATGGCATGGTTATTTACAATACCCCGAACACCATCCCTCTCGCTGCCCCATGTTATTGACTCAAGAGACCGTTCCCCACGAATGAAGCCACCCAGTAGACTCCTGCCATTGATCGAAGACGGCCTGATCGATGAAGTCATTAGCCCACTCATGAGTGGAAAAGAAGCCTCGGTATGGGTCGTTCGTTGCGGCGACGACATTCGCTGTGCCAAAGTTTACAAAGAGGCCGCCAAACGCAGC
Source organism: uncultured Saccharospirillum sp. (assembly GCA_965652395.1). GTDB lineage: Bacteria > Pseudomonadota > Gammaproteobacteria > Pseudomonadales > Natronospirillaceae > Saccharospirillum. The sequence continues at coordinate 13,206 of CBFGUW010000044.1, forward strand.
TTTAAACAGGCGGCGACCTATCAGGAAGGCCGCAAGGTACGGAACAGCCGCCGCGCCCGAGCCATGGAAAAGGGTTCGAAGTACGGCCGTAAGCAGCAGGAAAGCTCGTGGCAGAATGCCGAGGTCGATGCGCTGTATCGCCTGGCGGAGATCGGTGTCAGGGTGCCTGAGCCCTACGGCTGCGTCGATGGTGTGCTGTTGATGGAGCTGGTGACCGATGACGATGGCGAGGTCGCCTCCCGTCTGAATGACGTCATTCTCACCCGGGAGCAGGCCCTGGAAGACCACGCCCTGGTAATGCACTATGTCAAATTGATGCTGTGTGCGGGTTTGGTTCATGGGGATTTATCGGAATTCAATGTCCTGGTCGATGCCTACGGGCCGGTGATTATCGACCTGCCCCAAGCCGTGGATGCCGCCGCCAACAACAATGCCGAGCGGATGCTGGCTCGGGACGTGGCGAACATGACCCGCTATTACGCCCAATTTGCCCCCGAACTGGCGGACACCCGCTACGCTTTGGAACTCTGGTCATTGTATAAGTCCGGTGATCTGCATCCCGATGTTGAGCTGACCGGTGAGTTCGATCTTGTCGATGCAGAGGCCGATGTCGAAGGAGTGCTGGACGAGATAAAAGCCATCCTGCAGGAGGAGGAAACCCGTCGGGCCCTTCTGCGGGATGACGAAGAGGACGATTAGAAGACGCTTTAACGACAAGCCCCGCCAGACCTTCTATGCTTGAAGCAGGAACACAGCCAGCGGGAGGCGAAATGAAAAAGCTCAAGAATGAGAAAGAGTTGGTGAAGAAAGCCATCGCCATGGGCGTTAAGTACGGCGAGGCGCGCGGCGTGGTCGAGTTCGAACCCACCGATTCGGCGGAGGAAAAACTGGAGTACATCTACCGGCTACTGGTTCACGATAAAGTCATCCAGCCATTGCCACAAGACCAGATCTCACAACAATCCATACGTCACAAATTAGCGATTTGGGCGTCCAAGGTGGAGGACTAAAGCTACCTTGGCGACTGGCGTCGTGGCACACTGCGGCACTCACTGTCACTGTTCGCAAATCAAGGACGAATCGCCGTGGATTCCCTAGCTCAACTCAACTCTACCCCTGTTAACCGTTTGACCTATCTTGGGCTGGTGGCCCTGGCAGGAGGGCAGGGGCTTGCGTTGTTTCTTCTGCATCTTTCCCTTGAACATTCGGTTTGGCCAGCCACCCAGATGCCCTGGTTGAAGGCCTTGTACGCTTTGGTGGTGGGGTTGCCCGCCTTTTTCTACCTTGGCCTTACCCGCTTCAAGGATTGGCGCAATATCGCGGCGCTCGCGGTGTTGGCGCCGACGCTGTTATACCTCGGTTGGCATTTGGGATGGGTTGAAACCGACAGCATCGACAGCGTGAGGCGCCACCATCCATTCACGGCGGCTTTCGTTTTGTCGATGGGGGTGGCCGTCTTTATTCTGGCTCTGTTTTTCAGGGCCTGGACGGAAACCGGAACCTGGCGATTCAATGCCCAAAGGCTTATTCACCTTTCCTGGCAGCACGCACTGACCCTGGCATTCGTCGGGCTCTTTGCCTTGGTGTTCTGGATGTTGCTGCTCCTCTGGGCCGGTCTGTTTAAAGCCATCAATATCGACTTTTTTCATGAAATCTTTGACGAGCCCGCCTTTGTGTATCCGGTGACCGGCATTGTCGTGGGGCTCGGTCTGGCGTTGATTCGCCAACGTATGCACTGGGTTTCCAGTCTCGAATTCATCGGTTCCGTGTTGATCAAAGCCCTGCTGCCTCTGGCTTCGGGAATTATCCTGTTGTTTTTCGCGGCGCTGCCCTTTACCGGGGTCAAACCAATTTGGGATACCGGCTCCGCCGCTTTGCTGATGATGGTTCTGACGCTGACCTTGCTATTCCAATTCAATGCTGTTTTCTGTCCGGCGGAACAGCTGCCCTATCATTGGACGATTCGGACCGGGGTTTTTCTTGCCATCGCCCTGTTGCCTGTCAGTACCGGCCTCGCGGCCTGGGCACTTTGGCTTCGGGTGGAACAATACGGCCTGACACTCGATCGGCTCTGGGCCGCAGCCATTCAACTGTTGACAGCTGGCTACACTCTGACCTACACCGCTCTGATCCTCTGGAAGCGATTTTCGGCACCGGAACTCATCCGCAAGGCCAATGCCGTATTAGCGTTGTCGGTGGTAGCCGTTCTGGTTCTGGTCAACACCCCTCTGGCCGACTTCCGGGCATGGGCGGCGGCGAGTCAAACCGGCCGTTTTCTCTCCGGGCAGGTCGATGTCGAGGAGTTCGACTTTCATTATCTACGGTTTTCGCTGGGCCGGTATGGTGTGCTGGCGCTTCAGGAGCTTCGGCAGAGTGACATTGTCAAAGCGGATGATGCTCTGGCGCTGCGGATAGACGGCCTTCTGAGCCAAACTGATCGTTGGAGTTCAGATCCTTTGATTGACACCACGGACATGGATGCTGTCGCCGCTATGCTGGAGATCGTTCCGGAATCTGCGTCACCGTCCGATGCCTTGCTCCAGGTCTGGGCCGAAGAGGCGACGCTCTGCTTCAGCGGCGAGTACCGGTGCGCAGCGGTGGCTGTGCCGGAAAGTGAAGGCGGAGCCGATTGGTTGCTGTTTTATGAGATAGACGAGTATATCAGTTGGGGTACGGCCTATCGGCTGGAGGGTGATGAATGGCTGACTGTTGCCGGTATTCGGCAGGATCGATGCGAAGCCGAGTCGGAAGGTCTGGCGGACTTTACCACGCTGCACCGTGTTGACGGGCCTTTCCTCGCCTACTGGAACGCGCATTGCCTCTACACCCTAATCCCGGATGCCCTCTACATGGAGCGGCTGTTCGAGCGGAGAAGTGAGTAACCTACATAAACGCGATAGCAAAGTATTTGACTCGGCACGGGCGATATCGTCTATAATTTCGATACGCGAATAAAATAAAGCCGAGGCGGAATTATGTATTTGGGATTGGACTTGGGCACTTCCGGATTGAAGGCCGTGGTTATCGATGACAGCGGCCGTGTGGTGATCACCCGGACCGCCGCCCTGGAAACCCAAACCCCCCAAGCGAACTGGGTGGAACAAGATCCTGAATCCTGGTGGCAGGCTACAGTCGCCGTTATGGCTGACCTGGGTCGGGAAATTGAACTGACTTTGATTCAGGCGATTGGCTTGGCCGGGCACATGCACGGAGCCGTGCTACTGGATTCCGCAGGCCAGGTGCTGCGGCCCTGCATTCTCTGGAACGATGGCCGCAGCGCAGAGGAATGCCGTCTGTTGGAAGCTTCCCTGGCGGATTTCCGCGAGCGCTCCGGCAACATCGCCATGCCCGGTTTTACCGCGCCAAAACTGCTTTGGGTGAAGCGCCACGAACCCGAAGTGTTTGAGCAAACCGCCAAAGTACTGCTTCCCAAGGATTACCTCCGGTACCGCCTGACTGGCGATTATATCTCCGAGATGTCCGACGCCGCCGGTACTCTCTGGCTGAATCCCGCCGTTCGGGATTGGGATGACACCCTGCTTGAAGCCACTCACTTAACCCGCGACCAGATGCCAGATCTGATCGAAGGCAGTGCCGTCAGTGGCTCGGTTTCCGAAGCCAGCGCCACGGCGTTGGGGTTGAACACCGTGCCGGTCGTGGGAGGCGCGGGCGACAACGCCGCAGGGGCTATCGGGGTAGGCGTGACCGAACCGGGTCAGGGTTTTATTTCGTTGGGCACCTCGGGCGTGTACTTCGTCGTGAGCGAAGCGCATAAATCCGCCCCGGAGCAGACTGTGCACGCTTTCTGTCACTGCCTCCCCGGGCGCTGGCACCAAATGTCCGTCATGCTCAGTGCCGCCAGCAGCCTGGATTGGTGGGCGCGACTGCAGGGCACCGACGTCGCCACTCTGTTGAAGGAGCTGGACGACAGCGGCATCACAGCAACCGACGTCACCTTTTTGCCTTATCTGTCGGGCGAGCGCACGCCGCACAACGATGCCTGGGCGCGGGCCCAATTCTTCGGCATGTCTTCACGCACGCGTCGGCCGGACCTCACCTTGGCGATCCTGGAAGGTGTCGCCTTCAGTATGGCGGACGGTGAAGCCGCGCTACAGGCCGCTGGCACCCCACTGGACGATATCTCCTTGATCGGTGGTGGCGCCCGTTCCGAGCGCTGGCGGCAAATCATCGCCGATGTGCTGCAGCGTCCGCTGCACTTCCGCGAAGGCGGTGAAGTCGGCCCCGGCCTTGGCGCGGCGCGCCTGGCTCAGCTTGGTATTCGTGGGGATGATGCGGCCAGTCTGAAAGCCCATTGTCCGCCCCCGGCAATTATCCAAACCCATGAGCCCGATATCAGCCGGGCCGATTATTACCGGAAGCGGCTGACGTTATACCGTAACCTTTATCAACAGACGTTGTCTCTGACTCGGCCAGACTGATAGAGGTAAGATCATGGCGACTTATTTTTCAGATATTGAACCGATTCGTTTTGAAGGGCCGGATACGACCAATCCGCTCGCATTCCGGTATTACGACCCGGAGCGCATCGTGCTCGGTAAACCGCTGAAGGACCAACTGCGCTTCGCCGTCTGCTATTGGCACAGTTTCTGTTGGGACGGATTCGACGTGTTCGGCGAAGGCACGTTCAACCGGCCCTGGCAGAACTCAGGCGACCCCATAGTCCGCGCTACGGAGAAAATGGATGTAGCATTCGACTTCTTCGAAAAACTCGGCGCTCCGTTCTGGACCTTTCACGATTACGACATAGCCCCCGAGGGTGCCAATATTCGGGAGAGTCGGGACAACCTGGCGCGTATGGTCGACTACGCCGAGGCCAAGCAGGAAGCGACCGGTATGCGCCTGCTGTGGGGCACGGCCAAGAACTTCGGCAACAAGCGCTACATGGCCGGTGCCGCCACCAACCCGGACCCGGCCGTTTTCGCTTACGCCGCCTCCCAAGTGCAACAGGCCATGGGTGCCACGCACCGTCTTGGCGGCGCCAACTACGTGCTCTGGGGTGGCCGCGAAGGCTACGAAACCCTGCTTAATACCGATCTTAAACGTGAACAGGCCCAGCTCGGCCGTTTCCTGCAAATGGTGGTGGAGCACAAGCACAAGATTGGTTTCCAGGGCACTCTTCTGATCGAACCCAAACCACAAGAGCCGACCAAGCACCAATACGACTACGACACTGCGACTGTCTTCGGCTTCCTGCAAAAATACGGGCTGGAAAAAGAGATCAAGGTGAACATCGAAGTGAACCACGCCACCCTGGCCGGTCACACCTTCCAGCACGAACTGGCCACGGCAGCTGCACTCGGCCTGTTCGGCTCCGTCGACGCCAACCGGGGCGACTACCAGAACGGCTGGGACACCGACCAGTTCCCCAACAGCGTGGAAGACATGACGCTCGCCTGCTACGAAATCATCAAAGCTGGAGGCTTCACCACAGGCGGTTTCAACTTCGACACTAAGTTGCGCCGCACCTCCATCGCCCCGGACGACCTGTTTCATGCTCATGTAGGCGCCATGGATGTCCTGGCGCTTGCTTTTTTAAAGGCGGCAGAGCTATACGAGTCAAAAGTGCTGAGCGACTTCGTCGAGCAACGGTATCAGGGTTGGGAGTCCCCTCTGGGGCAGGATATTCTGAACGGCCGGGTGGATTTGGACGCACTCACCCAATACGCCGTAGACAACAGCATTGACCCGAAACCTGTGTCCAGTCGTCAGGAGATGCTGGAGAATCAGGTCAACCGTGTTTTATACGGTAAATAGGGTGATGTGGCCGTTTTTTGGAGTATTCAATCAAGAGGGACTTGACCCCTCCTGATAATTTGAAGGGAGTTACATACTTAGAATCGATACCCTAGAGTCCATTCCAAAGTCACGCCACCCAGAACCTCGGCAGTAGTCTCAAAATCCTCACTTTCACATTCTTCGTCGGTTTCTGTGTTGATAACAGAGTATCCTGCAGCAAGACGTGATGAGAACCCACTTTTGAAAAACCATCCATATCCGATTAGACCTGTTGCGGCAGGGCCTGATGCAGTTAACGAACAGTCATTATCGGAGTCTCTAACGGTTGCCGTGACATAACTGGTTTCTAGGGCAAGAAAAGCACCATCATCATAGGCGGTTTCCGCAAATGACTTTTCCAGACGAACCCCTAAGCTGTTTGCAGAGAGATTAATGTCCTCAACCCCTAAGCTAAGATATTGGAAGCTTGGGCCGATTTTGACGGTGCCATCTTCTGTCAGCGTAAAAAGTGCGTTGCCATTAATAACGCCAAACACTAACCAAAGAGGGTTGGTATTAATTTCCACCGCTTGCACGGCAGATAGAGGGGTGCACGCGAACATGGCAGCGAGGAGAGAATGCTTTCTCATTGTACTTCCGGATCAAAGAGTCAATAGAGGGAGGGCTCGTCAATCCCTGGTCGAGTTTCGTAAGCCTTCCATGTGGGTGCCGGGTAACCGGGCAGGCGCTTTGGTTCTGCGGTACCGCCGAGCCAAAGCGCGTGGGATTCTATCAAACCCGTTTTCAATTGCCAGCAGTTACCGAAAATGTCTTAGTGCCAGCGCAATTATGCCTTTGCCGGTCATATCCTCCGACCAGGGGTAGGGAACCACGTCCGAACGACCGACCAATTCCGGAATCAGTGATTCGCGAATGGCGGCCTGAATGCCGTTTTCCATCAGGTCGAAGGCGCGTACGCCGGGGCCGGTGACAACGACCCGTTCGGGGCTGATCAACGCCAGCAGGTTGGCGATGCCGTAACCGAGTACGCGACCAGCCTGGTCGAATAGTGTCCTGGCCGGCTCCGAGCCCTCTCTGGCTCGTTGCACCAAGTCCTGCATCTGGGATTCGCTGGGGTGACGCAAATCGGTTTCGGGCAGGTCCATAACCGCCCGGGCATCGCGATAGAGGGCGTAGTCTCCGACATAGGCTTCAATGCAACCCTGTCGGCCGCAGGCACAGAGCGGGCCTTCCCGGGTAAACTTGGTATGCCCGAACTCGGCGGCGGCGCCCTGATGGCCGCTGTAGAGCTCCCCATTGATAATCAAACTGCCGCCCACTCCATAGCCAATCAAAATGACGGCGAAATTCTGTTTGTGGCTGTACTCCGGTTGCCGTTGAATGGCGTAGGCAATGCAGTTGGCGTCGTTCGCCAGTTCTACCGGACAGCGGAAAGCGGCTTCCAGTGCTTGTGTCAGGTTAATGTGCTTGATATTCAGCGCCGGGCTCCAGACCGCATCGCCCCGGTGGGAATCGACAAAACCCTGAATAGCGATGCCCAGACTGACCAGTCGGCGTGCGTGGTCCGGGTGTTGCTCAAGAAAATCCGTGGCGTGCCCGACCAGCAGATCGTTCAAAGCGGCTTGGTCAAGGGAATGGGTGTCGGCCGTGACCACGGATTCGGCCACAATGTTACCCCGTAAATCCCCCAGCATCAGACGGATCTCGTTGATCGAGAGCTTGATGCCCAGCACCGAGGCGTGACTCGCTTTCAAACCGATCAGGACTCTGGGGCGCCCGCGCCCGGAAGAGGGGCTGGGCCCTTTGACCTCCTCGATAACCCCTTCGGCCACCAGATCGGAGGTGATGGCGGTAACCGTTGCAGGGCTCAACTTCGTGACCTGACCGATATCCACCCGGGCCATAGGACCGAATACACGCAGAACGTTGATGATATCGATACGATTGGCCGCCCGAATCTGTTCGGTATCGCTTTTTTTCATGAAAGGGGCATTTTCCGGGTTACTGGCTGAGAAAGGGCTCAGTTTAGGCGGATAGCGGATTTAAGTCGATTCGTAAATTAAATTTAAGAGGCGTGTGGTGCAGGGTGGATTAGGCATCAGCCTTGGTGGGCACATCCGGCCGCATCATCTCGTCGATCAGGCCTTCGCGGATGGCTTTGTAGGATATCCGCATCCGCTCCAGCCCAAAGGCGTGGAATACGCGATGTAAAATGATGTACCCAGCCGCGAAGACGGCAATGCGACGCGGGCTCAATTCCAGCAACTGGGAAAGCTGTTGTTGGCTTTCAGCCTGGGTCAGCACCGGATGCAGGCGGTCGAGCTGGTCGCGTTCGATCACTCCGTTCTCGCTAAGCCCCAGGTTGCTGAGTGCCCAACTGACGGCTTTAATGCTGCCGGACGAGCCCATGACATCCTGCCATTGGCAGCCTTCGAAGCGTGGTTTGATCAGGCTGAGCTGTTCGTCCACGAAGGCTTCGCAAGCCTGCAGGTGGGCATCCGTCAATCGGTCGTGTTCAAGAAACTGGGCGGTCAGGGTTACGCAGCCGAGATCCAGGCTGGCGACTTTCTCCGGCTGGCGGCCATGGCCGACAATGATCTCGGTGCTGCCGCCGCCGATATCGAGCACAAAGCGATGCTGGTCAATGGGCTGGCCGTGGGAGACACCTCGATAGATGTACCGGGCTTCGTCGTCGCCACTCAAAATGCGGATGGGTTGCCCAAGGGTGGCTTCGGCCAGCTGCAGAAAGCGTTTGTCGCCCACCAATCGTCGAAAGGCACTGGTGCCTACGGCGGTGACATGGGCATGGGGAACGCGGCTCAAAGCGTCGTGAAAGTGAGAGAGACAGCGCAGTGCCCGGGCTCTGGCATCGCGATTGAGGCGACCGGTCTTGATATCGACTCCGGCGGCGAGACGTACCAATTCGCGCTTGCAATCCACCGATTGTAAGGTTTGGCCATCCGATTTCATGATCACCAGATGGAAACTGTTTGAGCCGAGATCGATCGCGGCGTAAAGCGACGGTGCGTTCATGGGTTAATAAAAGTTTTTATTATCCTCTGGAATATAGCGGTTATGCCTTGAAAATAACACTCTCGCGGCGATATTGTTCTTTGAATCAGTGCTGTGCCTTCCTGCTTTGTCCTTGTTGGCTGTCTTCTTTCCTGAACAGGTGTAACAAGCTTCCTTGGCTGTGCCAATGGGGATTCCGCATTTTACCTGCCGGTTACGTTGGCGCTTGTGCTGAATGCAGGCGTATTTATGGCTGCTCGCTGCCTCTATAATGCCCATCGAATTTAATTTTCTGGAAGGTTGTTCCATGTTTGAACTGTTGCCTCATATCGAACTTGAAACCCGTCCCAACCCAACAGCCACGGTGATCTGGCTGCATGGGCTCGGTGCCGACGGGCATGATTTCGAGCCCATCGTGCCCGAACTGCACCTGCCCGATGAACTGGGTGTCCGATTTATTTTCCCCCATGCGCCGCAGATTCCCGTCACCATCAACGGTGGCTATGTCATGCCTGCCTGGTATGACATCCTGGAAATGAGCATTGATCGCAAAGTGGACGCCCCGCAACTGCGCGCTTCGGCCGCCGCTGTGGATGCGTTTATCGAGCGAGAGCTGGAAAGAGGCATCGATAGTCGACGTATTATCGTGGCGGGGTTCTCACAGGGTGGGGCGGTGGCTTACGAATGTGCCCTCAGGCACGCTCAGCCTTTGGGTGGGTTGCTGGCGTTGTCGACCTATTTCGCCACTCGGGAGAGCATCCAGCATTCGCGGGAAAACGCCAAAACCCCCATTTTCATCGGCCATGGTATTTACGATCCGGTGGTCCCCGAAGCCCTGGGTCGCCAGGCGGCTCAGGCATTGGAAGGATTGGGGTATCCGGTGGAATACAAGACCTATTCGATGGAGCACAGTGTCCACCCGGCGGAGATTCAGGATATATCCCGATGGCTGCAAGCTCGACTTAAGGCTGAGTAGCGGGTGTTTATCCGTCGCCCCGAGCTGTGTTTCGGGGCGAGGGGAATGGACGCCTTACCTGACTGACACCTGGCCTGATGTCGATTCCAGTGATTCGATCAACTGTCTCAAGCGATGAGCCATCTCGGCACTCGCCACCAGCTGGCTGACCATGCTTTGAGTCGTGTCGCGAATGCCCTGAACATTCGCGAGGACATCGTCGGTTGAATGCGTATGTTCATCCGAGGTCCGGGCGATACCTTCGTTGGTGCGGGCGATTCGGGAGACAGCCTCGTTGATGGCGTCCAAAGCCTCCCGGCCCTGGGTCGCTTCATCAACACACACCTGTACCTGACCGGAGCTGTCGGTCATTTGCGAAACCGAGGTTTCCATGGCGTTCAGCAGGCGGTCCATGGTGCTTTGAATCTGATCCGTTGAATCCTGGACCCGCTGAGCCAATTTGCGGACTTCATCCGCTACTACCGCAAAGCCGCGCCCCTGTTCACCGGCGCGGGCTGCTTCAATAGCCGCATTCAGCGCCAGAAGGTTGGTTTGCTCCGCGATGCCTCGAATCTCCTCGACGGCCTGGGTGATTTCCTTGCTGTTGTCAGCCAAGGCTCCGACATTGCCTGTCGCTGTTTGAATAATCTGCGACAGTTTTTGAATGGACTCGGTGCTGCGTGCCACCTGGTGGCTGCCATGCACCGCCGCTTCCTGAGCCTGCTTCGACAGGTCACGGGCTTCCCCAGCCTGACCGGCGATGCCTTTGAAACTCTGCAGCATGGTTTCTATGACTTCCGCCGACCGGTCGGCCCCCTGTTGCTGGCGCGAGAGGTCGTCGCGACGGTCGTCGGCATCTTCCGTCAGCTTGAGGACTTCGGCGTGAAGCTGATCGATGGCTGTCTTCATACTTCGAATCACATCGGCGGTGCGGTCCTGCATGGCGTTGAAGGCGGAAGCCATTTCGCCGATCTCGTCGCTGGAGTCCACCTCGGCATGGTGGCTTAGATCCCCGGTCTTCTGGACTTCCACCATGGTGTGTTTAAGGCGGTTCACATGCCGTTCGATAAAGCTGATCAACAGTTGTGAACCCAGCATTTCGAGCAGCATCAAAGCGGTTACCACGCCTGCGAACGAGGGGGCGGTTTGCCAAAAAACGGCACTGAACGACTGTTCCGTAACGCCCGCGATATAGCGCATGGCATAGAGCACCAATAGGCACAGCACACCCAGAACCAGGATGTTCAGCAACCAGAATTTATATTTCAGCCGAGCATTAGTGAGCAGGTGAAGCATAGAGGTACCCAAGGTGATTGATCGCAACGGCTAACTATAGCCGGGGATTGGACGGATACCTTGTCATCGGTCAATAAGCGGAAAACTTGAGTGGAACAGAGGGTTGAACGGGAGAGGTAGGGAACTTTTTTGCGCCGGGGGTTTGCAGGGCTTTTCCGATTCAGTGCCCTTATTATACGGAGATATCCATCTAATTATAAGACGTCAAAAACGTCGGCAATACTGCTAGCATCAGCGCACAAATTCGCTGAATGGGATGGATAATGATGGCGTTGATTCTGGCTCTTGTCGTGCTTCTACTGCTGGTGTCGGTAGGCTTGATGGTTACTTGGCGCTACGCACGGGCGCGTCGCAAGGTGGTGCGTGAACTGAATTCGGGCAGTCAGTTGATCCAAAACCCGGTTGGTCCTATCGAGTACCGCATAAGCGGTGGGACGGGGCCGGTGATTCTGTACCTTCATGGCACTCCGGGTGGCTACAATCAGGCGCCCAAACCCAGGCAGGGGTTTCGCCAACTGACCCTCTCCCGCCCTGGATATCTGAGAACCCCCTTGAGTGTGGGGCAAACCCCCGAAGAGCAGGCGATTGCGTGTTCCGCCCTCATGAATGGATTGGGCCTTAAACGCCTGTGGGTTTTGGGGGCTTCCGGGGGTGGGCCAGCTGCTTTGGCTTTTGCCGGGCTTTTTCCAGAGCGGACTCAAGGCTTGATCATGGTAGAGGCAATCAGCGAATCCATAACGCTGCCGGAGATCAAAATGCCCATGAGGTTTGATTTCACCTATTGGCTGCTGATGAGCCTGCTTGGCAAAGCAGGCGCCGAAGGGATCGCCAGGCGGTTCATTCCCGATGCGAAGAACCTGGAACGGCTATTGGCTCAACCTGCGCAATTGGCGAGGTATGCTGACGTTTTCTGGTCCATCTGGCCGGTTTCAAACCGTCAGGCCGGTTGGCGTAACGACCGCGCTCAGTTTAAAACCTTGCAGCCGGATTACAGGGCTGTCAGCTGCCCGACACTGATTGTTCACGGAACGGCCGATACCGCCGTACCGGTGGAGCAAAGCCAGAGGTTGGCACAGCGTATACCCGGTGCTTCCCTGCACTTGGTGGATGGTGCCGACCATGCCATGCCCTATACCCATCACGATGAACTGAACGCCGCAATCGGGGCGTTCATGGCAACAAATTAACGTTGCCGTCGATACAGCAGCATGGTTACCGGGCCAAAAATTGTCGTCAGGATGACTGGGGCGGTAAGCGCCAGCAGGATCACGCCCGGGTCCGCCTGGTTGGCGAGAATCGAGCGCAACGCCGTCACCAGATGAGCCACGGGGTTGTAAGCGACGATGGTCTGCAGCAAGGGTGGCATGGTGGCCGGGTCGACAAAGATGTTCGAAGCGAAGGTTACCGGCATCAACACCAGCCAGCTCAGCGTCATCACAGCGCCGGGAGTTCGCATCAGCAGCCCCAGCGAGGTGAACACCCAGCCGATGCCGAAAGCAAAGCCATTCAGCAGAAGCAGGGCCATCAGAATGCCGCCAACCCCGGCTTCGGTGCGATAACCCAGCAGAAAGCCGATAAAGAACACAATACAGGACGAGCCGCTGTAGCGAATTACATCGCCGGCCATGGCACCTACCAGGGGCGACGGATGCCAGACCGGCATGGATTTAAAACGGTCGTAAATGCCTTTCGAAATATCGGTGTTCAGCGTCACACCGGTGTAGACCACTGTAAACACCACGGTCTGGGCCAGAATGCCGGGGAGCAGAAACACCAGATATTCCTGGGGCGACCCGGCCAGAGCGCCACCGAACAGGAAGGTGAACATCACGGTAAACATGACGGGGGTGACCACCACGTCGAAGAGCTGTTCCGGCACGTGTTTGATTTTCAGCAGGGCGCGCCAGCCGAATGCCGCCACATTCGCGGCCGGACCCGGCAGCGGTGGCCGGGTGGTTCCCTGCATCAGGAGGTTCAGGTCCGGGGCGGTGCGGTTGGGGGAGGCCTGTGCCTGGGTGCTGCTGGGTTGTGTCATGGTGTCGCCTCCGTTGCGTTTTCATTGGTTTCAGGCTCGGATGGGTGGCCTGTCAGGGCCAGGAACACTTCGTCCAGGCTGGGCTGATCCATCGAAAAACCGGCCAATGGGATTCCGGCGCTGGTTAACCCGGCCAGCGCTTCGGTGGCACGATGGGTGTCGGAGAACTGGGCGGAGAGCGTGGCGGGTTCCGCTTCCATGGTCACCGAAGCCTCCAGAGCCCGGGTTAGCCATTCCTGAGCTTTGGGTCTGTCTTCCGGTCGCAGCAATCGCAGACGCAATACCCCTGAACCCACCATCTGCTTCAGGTCGCTGCTGGTGCCTTCGGCGATCACTTTGCCGTGGTCGATCACGGCAATGCGGTCCGCCAATTGGTCGGCTTCTTCCAGGTATTGGGTGGTGAGCATGACCGTGGTGCCCGCTGCGGTTAAAGCGCGCACGATGTCCCACACCTGGTTACGTGACCGAGGGTCGAGGCCTGTGGTGGGTTCGTCGAGAAACAACAATTCGGGCGGCACGATCAGAGAGGAAGCGATATCGAGTCGCCGTCTCATGCCTCCCGAATAGTGCTTAACCTGCTTGCCTGCGGCTTCGCTCAGATCAAAGGCGCCCAGTAATTCATCGGCCCTTTGGCGACCGGCTTTACCTTTGAATCCGAGCAGCATGGCCAGCAGTCTGAGGTTTTCGTAGCCGGTCAGGTCCTCATCCACCGAGGCGAACTGCCCGGTCAGGCTGATGCGCTGACGGATCTGTGCAGCGTGGTGATACAGGTCCAACCCGAGCACCCGGGCATGGCCGTGATCCGGTCGAAGCAGGGTGGAGAGCATGCGCACCGTGGTGGTTTTCCCGGCCCCGTTGGGGCCTAGCAGGCCGTATACCCGCCCGGATTTCACTTTAAGACTGATGCCGTTGACGGCCGGGGTGCCGCCGAAATACTTGGTCAGACCCTCGATATCGATTGCCCAGTCTGAATTCGTCGGTTCCATAAGACTTTTCCCTGAGACGGTGAGGGCTAAATACTGATCCTAATGGTGTTGAGGTACAAGCTTGAGATTCCGATTGGTTAGGCAGCGGAGAGTTGGTTTTTTTGAGAGCTAAGGTCAGGTTGTTTTATGTTTAACATAAAAAATTTATTGCTATGTTGATTCTCTCCCACTAAGCTGCCGCTCAATGAAAGGGGTATCGGAGGTCGGAAGATGCTGGCTCGCCTGTTGCGTGGCTTGGTGAATCTCATTTTTGGGGTGGCGTCGGTTTTGTTGGTGATTGCCATCGGTATTCTGCTGGTTGCGCCGCTCTCGGGTGAACCTTTGCTCAGCCAATGGCCGGTAACGGCGCTTCAATCGGAGTCCACTTGGGAGGCTTCCACTTCAGCGGTTGAAATCTTCCTCTCTTTGAATCAGGGCGTGCTTACCGTCGAGCACTTCGGCTACGGCTGGCCCTGGGTGTTGCGGGTCGCGGATCTCATGTTGTCGGGTTCCATGCTGCTGGGCGGCCTGTGGCTGCTGCGACGTTTCGTTGGCGAGGTGAGTCAGGATTCGCCCTTTACGACCGGGAGCGCCCGCCGCCTTCGTTGGATCGGTTTGATACTGGTCCTGTTTCCTCTGTGGCAGGTCCTCCGGGATTTTCTCTGGCACTTCAGGTTGTCGCACGAACTGTCCTCCCTTAGCGGGGCGTTGGTTTCTCCTTTACAGACACTCTCCTCCGGTGGCTTTGAGTTCCAGTATTCGGTCGATTGGGGGTTTGCCGCCACCGGTGTGTTGCTGTTGGTCGTCGCTGAAGCCTTCCGGGTGGGTGTGGCGCTTCGGGAAGAAAACGAGGAAATCGTCTGATGCCAATTGTAGTCAGGCTCGACGTCATGATGGCGCGTCGAAAGATGTCACTGAATGAACTGTCGGCCCGGGTGGGGGTATCGGTGACCAACCTGTCTCTATTGAAAACGGGCAAGGCGCGTGGGGTGCGTTTTTCAACCTTGGAGGCCATTTGTCGGGCATTGGAATGTCAGCCCGGTGACGTTCTTGAATATGAGGAGGGCTCTCGATGAAGGCATTCATATGCGCCGCTAGCCTAGCGGTACTGTCGCTCACCGGCTGTGTAATTGGTTACGATACCGCCCGGGTGGAGCGAATTCCCAGCCCGGTGGAAGACACGCTGGAACGGGTCGTGGTCAACGAGCACCGGGCGGGTGTCGCTCTCGGGCTGGTCAACCCCAATGGCCGGTATTTCGCGGCCTATGGGTTGAAGACTGCGAACGGAAGCGAGGCCTTTACCGAGCACAGCCAGATCGCGACGGGATCGATCACCAAGGTATTCACCGCGGAGCTGCTGGCGGCCTTGGTGTTGGAGAGCCGCGTGGAGCTTGATCAGGACCTGTCGGAATTCTGGCCGGACCACAAACGCTCGGATGATATTCGGTTGGAGCAGTTGGCCACTCATCGCGCGGGTTTGCCTCGCGATATACCGATGGCGGCATTGGAGCGGAATGACGCCGCACCCTTGCTGGCATTGTTGGACCAGTCCAACCCCTTAACGACGGATTATCTGTATTCCAATGCCGGTATGGCCATTCTGGGCCTTGCCATGAGAGAGGCCACAGGCCGCTCCCTGGATGATCTGATTGCCAGCCGTATTACGACTCCTTTGGCCTTAACGCATATCGGTTATTCACCCGACAGCCGGTTGTTGGCGACCCCGCATGAGGGTGTGGACCCGATTGACCAAGAGGTTGTTCAAACTCCCTCCATTGCTTGGGGTGCCGGTGGTTTATACGCTTCAACGGCTGATTTGTTGACCTTTGTGGAGCGCCATCTGGATCCGATCGATTCCGCGCAGGCAGAATGGTTTGAACTGGCGACTGATGGCGTTGAGGGTCGGCCGCTTGGATGGCAGGTGCATGAACAGGCCGGCGTCCGTATTTACCACCACGGGGGTGATGGCAACGGCTATCAGGCCTTTATTGGTTTCAGGATGGATAACGGCGTGGGTGTCGTATTGGTCAGTAATTCCTCGGCTGATGATGACTTGCAACAAATCGCCCAACATCTGCTGATGCCCGACACCATTCCCCTGCCGGACTTTGATCATCCTCCCAGCGCCAAGTTGACCATTGCTCAAATGCAGCCCTATCTCGGAAGGTATCGGTTTGTAGGGGAAGCCAATACAGTGTCTATCACGGAGCGCGACGGCCGGATGTATTACGCTGAATATGATGAGCGCGGCGAAGAGGTCCGTACCGCCCGCATCTATGCTCACCGTGATGGTGGCTTTTATTTGCGCCAAATACCACTGTTCCTCGA
Organism: uncultured Saccharospirillum sp.; assembly: GCA_965652395.1. GTDB lineage: Bacteria > Pseudomonadota > Gammaproteobacteria > Pseudomonadales > Natronospirillaceae > Saccharospirillum. The sequence goes on from CBFGUW010000044.1 coordinate 29,554, forward strand.
CTTTGAGCTTGAGAACGGCAGGGCAGTGAGTGCCCGGCTGTCATTGCAAAGCCATCGTTTTGAATTGAAGCGGATCGAGTAAGCGGACGGCTATAATCTGGTGGCTGGCCGCGCGGGAGTCTCTATGAATTTTTCGTTTAATGACAGGTTTGTGTTGGCAACCCCACGTTTATTGCTGCGCGATTTCGAGCCTGCGGACATCCCGGCCGCAGGGCCCATTCGTGACATCCGTGGTCGGCCAGTGCCTTCCAAAATACTGTTGCTCACTCGTGAAGCTTACTTGCGAAGTGCTGGCCGGTAGCTCTTTGTTTCTATTTCGAAGGTCAATGCCTGGCATTCTTATGCTTCCTGTTCCTGCAAGGAAGTGATCGAGGGTGAAGCACCTGTTTAACGAAAAAATAAATTTTCATTTTCTGCCTAATCCAATTCTTTTGATAAGTAAATTGCGATTTTTGGGAATGATAGGTTTCTGTATAAAACGCCTTTATAACTGTATTTTTTTGCACTTTGTTTTTGATTGATATTAATTTCATGGTCGTCGTTTTTTGATCTTTCTCAAACTTTGACTAATAAAAAAGTTTTTTATGATTAATTGTTTGCTTTGTCTTGCTTGTTCATTTTAACCTCCTTAACTAGCCTTCCTGGTGTGGGAAAGAGAAAGGAGTAACTGTATGAAATTCAAGAAGATCCTGGTGCCGATTGATTTTTCTGAGTCATCGATCGAGGCGTTGGAAGTGGCGTTGGAGCACTTTCATGATGCAAAAATTTATGTGTTTACTGCGGCGGATATTCAAAGTTCCAGTGGGTTGTCGGCGAATATCGACACCCAGTTCAAGAGCAGTGATCAAGACGCTGTATACCGTCGGTTAAAAAGTATTATTGCCGATCACGCTGACCGCTCTTCCGATATGGAGCCAGCGCTGGGCGTGGGTAAACCGGTCAAGGCTATTTTGGAAGCGGCCGAACATTATGAAGTTGGCCTTATAATGATCAGTTCGCATGGGGATACCAGTGTAGCTAAGAATTTGTTTGGTCACACCACTTACCAGGTGTCTCGTAAAGCCCCTTGTTCCGTTTGGGTGATCAAAGGCCGGTCGTTCCACAAACGTCCCGAATAGCCATCAAAGAAAAGCATATTGCCTGTTAACGAAAAAGGGCCGGTTAGGTACCGGCCCTTGGCTAAATTGATCTGACAAAATGGTTTATTTCAATCGGAAGTAAGAGACGGATTTCAGCAGCTCTTCACTTAATTGATTCAATGACTCGGTGGACCCTAGAGAAACCCGCGCACGCTGAGTGTTCTCTTCGGTGATATTGTTCACTTCGTTAACGGTATTGGTAATACCGCCGAGTGTGGCATTCTGCTCTTCGGCCGCTGCCGAAGTTTGCAGCGTCCAGTCTTTGATTTGCTCTACCGCCTTCACAAAGGTTTCGATGGTCTCTCCGGCTTTGCTGATGGTTTCCACCGAAGCGACCGATTTGGTATGGCTGCCGCCGATGACTCCGACAGCCGCCTGCGTGCCTTGACGCAGCTCTTCCAGCGTTTGCTGAATCTCTTCCGTGGATTGTTGGGTGCGATGAGCCAGCTTGCGGACTTCATCGGCCACCACAGCAAAGCCCCGGCCTTGTTCTCCGGCTCGGGCGGCTTCGATGGCCGCATTGAGCGCCAGGAGATTGGTCTGCTCCGCAATGCCTTGAATGGAGGTGATAATGGTGGTGATATTTTCTGCCTGGCTGTCCAACTTTTCGATCACGCTGACCGATTGCTCGATCTCGGCAGCCAGGGTTTGAATGGCATCGATGGCTTCTTTAACCGTCCGGTTGCCGGACTCAGCTGAGTCGTTCGCCTGTTCGGACACATTCAGTGACTCTACCGCAGCCTCCGATACCTGATGAGAGGCGGTTTGCATCTCGGCGATGGCCTCCGCCAGATGTTTCATTTTGTCTTGTTGGGTTTCGGCGTCCCGGAAGCGGGCTTCGGTATCGGTCATGATATCGCTGGCGGCGCGCTGCAGGTGCTCGGACAGGTCGACCACCGAGCCGACAATACTGGCCAGCTTCTCGTTCATCCCGGCTACGGCCAGCTTTACTTCATCCACTTCGTCGCCGTTCTCCCGGGCATGAATATCCGTGGTTAGATCCCCACTGGCCAGTTGCCGGGTGACTGACACGATAGACTTAAGGTCGCGCTTGAGGTTGCGCAACACCCATAGAGCCGAGGCCACGGCCAGTAAAATCAGCACCGAGAGGCTCACAATCAGCGAGCGGATAGTGGCCTGTTGCGATGCAATGAGGTTCTCCGAGCGGGTATCCACCAGAACGTTGTATTGGGATTTTAACTGGTCGATGCTTTCCGCAACGGGCGCCAGTGCTTTCTCCAATTCGGCTTCCACCGAATTTCGTTCGTTCCAAGTGGCTTTATTGGCCCAGGCGGTACCGGCTTTGTCGAAAGCGGTCTGTAGCGTTTGCATTTCAGTGAGTAACTGACTGGAGAGTGCCTTCAGGGTCGGGCTGTTTTTCGACGACATAACCGTGTTCCAGCTTTCCACCAGATCAGGGGTCAGACCTTCAATGTCGTTAACCAAACTTTCCTCGGTCGCCTGGGCTGCGGTGACGGCCGATTCCAGTTCGGGGAGATCGACTCCACCGGCGAAGTATTGCGGGCCCAGGTCTTGGGCCACCACGTATTGTTGCTGTAACTGGGTCCACCCCTCCGTCATCGACGTAACGAAATGCCGCAGTTGGGCGTCTTTTTCACTGTTTTGGATAATGGTGTTAAAACTGGTGATAAAGAGGATTGCCAAGACCAGTAGCGCCAGGATCAAAGCAGATACCAACAGGCTGATCTTCAGCGTGATAGGGAGTTTTTTCAGTTTCATGGCCTGACCGCTCATATAGGCTGTTCAGAATAATTATTGTAGTAGAGGTAACGGCAATTACCTCCCAGGCTTTAATGCGATACCTGTGCCAGGAGGCTGGATTATTGGTCCATATATGAAAATTGGTAACAAAAAACCTTTAAAAACAAATAATTTGGTTTTCTTGTACCGATAACCTGACTGTGAAAAAACTGTACAGTCTAGATAGGCTGTCTACACTGGAATTCAGGTTTTAAGCAGAATAACGACTATATCTTATGTATAAACCTGAGGACTTTCGGGCTTTGGCCTGTCAGGAGTGTCGTTCGCCCCAGCTGCTGGGGTTCGATTTTTCGATGGCGTTTCAGCCCATCGTTGACATAGGCGCCAACCGGCTGTTCGGTTACGAAGCCCTGGTGCGGGGGACCTCGGGTGAACCGGCCGGCACCATAATAGGGCGTGTGAATGCGGGTAACCGCTATCGGTTTGATCAGGCCTGCCGGGTCAAGGCGATTCATCTCGCGGCGCGCCTGGGTTTGACGGGTGTGCTCAGCATCAACTTTCTGCCCAATGCGGTCTATCGACCGGAATTGTGTATCCGCACCACGTTGGAAGCGGCACGGGAAGCCAGCTTTCCGATCGAGCGCATCCTGTTTGAAATCACCGAAGTGGAACAAGTGGTCGATGAACGGCATCTGGTCTCTATTTTGGAGCATTACCAGGCGCAGGGGTTTCAGACGGCATTGGATGATTTTGGCGCGGGCTATTCGGGGCTGAATCTATTGGCGGAGGTTCAACCTCACATCGTCAAGCTGGATATGTCGCTGATTCGTAACGTGAATGATGACCGCAAGCGGCAGGTGATCGTGCGTTCCACGGTCGAGATGCTGAGGGAATTGGGATGCACGCCCTTGGCGGAAGGAGTGGAAACCGAAGCGGAGTTTGCGTATCTGCGGCGCTTGGGAATCGACCTGTTCCAGGGTTATTACTTTGCCCGCCCGGCATTTGAACAACTGGCCGATGTGGATTTGGAGTTGTTTCGATAGAACCGGGAGCCCGAAGGCTCCCGTTCTTTCTATGTGACGAATCAGGCGCCGATAAGGCCGCCGTCTTCGCGACGAATCACCACGATGGAGGAGCGCGGTACTCCGTCCTTGGCGGCGTTGGGCCAGGCGTTGTCCGGATGTTGAATGCCGACAAAGGCGGTACGAAGATCGTCCGAGAAGGTGATCCCGGTGATTTCGCAACCCTGGGGGCCTACCATGAAGCGGCGGATATGGCCGGTGACCGGGTCTCCACAAAGCATCTGGTTGTTGCCCTGGTTGGCGAAAATCCCTTCGTTGGAATAGTCACCATCGGTTTGAATCCACAGTCGACCAAGCTTGTCGGTCACCAAGCCGTCCGGGCTGTTGAACATATTGTCGGCGGTAATGTTGTCACTGCCGGCGTAGAGGCCGCTTTGCGTGGTCGGGTTGCCGGCCACGGCATAGAGATCCCAACCGAAACGATTGGAGGCGTGGTCGCGGTTTTCCGGTACCCAACGAACGATCTGGCCGAAGTGGTTCTCCGCCCGGGGGTTCGGGCCATCGACTGGTTGGTTGTCTTTGACGCCCCGGTTTTTGTTGTTGGTGAGAGTGCAGAACACCATCGGTGTCGACGGATGGCAGGCGACCCATTCCGGGCGGTCCATGGTGGTGGCGCCAACGAAGGTCGCAGCGGCGCGGGCACGAACCAGGACATCCGCTTCATCGGCAAAACCGTTCGCCTGGGTCAGGCCATTGCGGCCATGGCTCAGCTCAATCCATTCACCGGCTCCATTGTCGTGGAATTTGGCGACATAGAGAGTGCCCTGTTCCAACAGCCGCATATTGCGTTCACGGTTGTTCGGATCGTAAGTGTCGCGCGAAACGAACTTGTAGATGAATTCGCCGCGTTCGTCGTCGCCCATGTAAACCACGGCGCGGCCGTCCTTGTTGATGGTGACGGCGGCGTTTTCGTGTTTGAAACGACCCAGGGCGGTGCGTTTTCTCGCGGGGGAGGTCGGGTCCATCGGGTCGATCTCGACAATCCAGCCAAAGCGGTTGGCTTCGTTGGGTTCCTTGGCGAGGTTGAACCGGTCTTCGTGTGGCCACCACTGATAGCCGAAGCCTTCGGTGCTTAATCCATAGCGCTTCTGGGCGTCGTTCATGGCCGTGCCTTCCGGCGCACCGAAATAGCCGTTGAAGTTTTCTTCACACGTCAGGAAGGTGCCCCAGGGCGTGCGACCGGCACCACAGTTGTTGAAGGTGCCCAGTACTTTACGACCGCTCGGGTCCGCACTGGTCTTCACATAGTCGGTGCCGGCGACGGGGCCGGTCATTTCGAACTCGGCATAGCCGTGCAAACGACGGTTCCTGGCGGCGCCTTTTTTGATTTCCCAGCCGCCATTGCGTTTGCGTTCCACTTCCACAACTGTGACACCGTGGGCATAGATGCCTTTGCGCACCTCTTCGGCGGTCTTCGCGGCTTCGCCGTGTTCGAACAGATATTTGTCGTTGTAGTATTCGCTGTTGACCGCCAACACCGCATGGTTAGGGTCGATCGAGCCGTCGGCTTTGGTGAAGTGGTAGAGCTCCATGCCATCGGTGTTGTCACCGAACTGACCCGCCTGATCGTCCGCGCTGTTGTTGCGGGCGAACTTGGGCGCGCCGGTCAGAACCGGGTCACCCCAGGACATGAGAATGTCGTAGGTATAGCCAGTCGGCAGCTTAACGTCGTCGCTGGTACTGGTCGGGATGTTTTCAAATCCCATCAGTGTTGTTGCCTGGCTCACAGCCATGGCAAGGCCGGATGTGCCACCCAGGAAGGTTGCGGCTCCGGCGGCACCACCGACTTTGATCAGGTTGCGGCGTGAAATGGCTTTGTTGATGAGGCGGTCGAACTCGACCGGCTTATTGTTGTCATCATGCATGAGTACTGTCCTTTCTCGGGCGTTGAAGGTCTTTTTATTGAGGCTCTGCAGTGTTCCGAAGGACTGTTACTGTGGTTTGACAAAAAAATGTCAAAGCTATGACCAAGCCGCCTTTATGGACATTACGCGCTGACAGGGCCTTTACGATTCGCCACTGGATTGAGCACGATTGTGTCGTTAGGCTTTTAGCCGTGTTCTATATCGCCATTACCGCCAAGGAATTCTTTTGACGGACCGTCAGACCGAGACATCACCCTCCAAGTTGCCTTTGGTGTTGGCCGGACCCATGGTGCGGCGCGTGCAGTCGGACCGACTGGTGCTTTGGCTGGTGACTTCCCGTCCGCTTAAGGGGACGCTCTGCCTGTATATTGGTGATGCCGAAGCCAACCGTCATGATCTCGGTGAGTGTGTCCGTTCCGTACAGGTGGGCTTGAGGGCGTGGGTTAACCTGATCGATGTCGCGCTGGAAGCTGAAACTCAGGGCTTGGTGGGGTACGACCTGCACCTCGATACAGGTCAGGGGAGTCAGTGCCTGGCTGAACTGATGCCTGACCTGGTGTATCCCGGCCAGCCTTACCCCACTGTGGCCGTTCATTCGCGCCTTAAACAGGTACTGCACGGCTCCTGCCGGAAACCGCATTGCCCCGAAGAGGACGCACTGCCTCAGGTCGACCACTTGATTCAGCATAGCCTGACCAACGCCGGGGAACGTCCTGCCCTGCTTATGCTGACCGGCGACCAGGTCTACGCCGATGATGTGGCCGGTCCCATGCTGCGGTGGATTCACGATGTGATTCGTCAGTTGGGCCTGTACGACGAGCGTTGGGAAGAGGCGGAAGTGAACGATAGCCGGAGCCTGTTCTCCAGCCCCTACTGTTATTACCACCGCGAATCCCTGTTGCCCAGCACGAGAGCGAATCGTCTGCTGCAGGATCTGTTTTTCGGGGGGGCCCGCAAACCGATTTTCACGGCAGCCTCGGCTCGGAACCATCTGGTTACCTGCTCTGAAGTGTTGGCCATGTATATCCTCGTTTGGTCGCCCCAACTGTGGCCCTGTTTGGATCGCACCCCTCCCGAGTTAAACGGCGAGGACCAGGCCGAATACGATCGGGAGGCCCGTGCACTGGAGGGTTTTGAGGCCGCTCTGCCGGCTGTACAGCGGGCGTTGGCACATATTCCCGTGTACATGATATTCGACGACCACGATGTGACGGACGATTGGAACCTGACCCGGGGTTGGGAGGAGGCCGCCTACGGGCACCCCTTCTCACGGCGGATCATCGGCAATGCCATGCTGGCCTACAGCCTCTGCCAGGGATGGGGGAACGATCCTGATCGAATGCAGCCCCTGATCGACGAGGTGGTAAAACCTTGTTTTGACACCGCCGCGAACGACGGTGAACTGGACTCGGGTCAGCAGGATAAAACCGTCGACGCCCTGCTGGACTGGGAAAACTGGCACTACCACCTGCCCACCGAGCCCAAATGGCTGGTGTTGGATACGCGTACCCACCGCTGGCGCTCGGAGTCCAGCCCGGGGCGTCCATCCGGCTTGATGGACTGGGAGGCCTTAACTGAGTTGCAGCAGGAGTTGATTCACCAGTCATCCGTGGTGATGGTCTCTGCGGCTCCGGTCTATGGGGTAAAACTGATAGAAACGATCCAGCGCATTTTCACCTTTTTCGGCAAGGCGCTGATGGTGGATGCTGAAAACTGGATGGCGCACCCAGGTGCCGCCAATGTCATGTTGAATATCTTTCAGCATGCCCGGACGCCGAAGCATTTCACTATCCTTAGCGGTGATGTTCACTATTCGTTTGTATACGACGTCAGCATCAAGCACAGCAAAAGCAGCCCCGAGATCACCCAAATCACCTGCAGCGGATTCAAGAATCGGTTTCCTCCCGCTCTGCTCCCGCGTTTCGATCGTTGGAACCGTCTTCTCTACGGCAGTCGATCCCCGCTGAACTGGTTTACCAAGCGGCGGCGTATGGCCATTCGGACGCGTTATCCCGAGGGATGGGATGGGCGTACGTTGGTGAATCATTGTTGCCTGGGGTGGGTCAGTCTCGACGATGAAGGCCGGGCCGGAGACGTACGCTTGTTAATGGCCAATGGTGAAGAAGTCCGTTTTGGCAAAAGGGAGTAGACCCCGGCCTGACGGTCGCACTTGACCCATAGGCTGTGGTAGGTTTTTGGAGTTCCTGCCGATTTAACCTGGAGTAATCGCTGATGTTGCGTCCGAACGCCCCCGCTTTTTTTCTGCCCCTGCTGGCGGCTGTCACCCTGTTGCTGAGCAGCTGCGTAAGCACCCCCCAGACAGCCTCCACCGAGGATTATTCAGCCGACTATCAAGAGACGCTCACCGAAGCGGAAAACGGTTCGGCCGAGGCTCAATACCAGTTGGGTATGATGTTCGATTATGGCGACGGCGCCCCTCAGGACTATGAACGAGCCGTAGACTGGTATCGAAAAGCGGCACGGCAGGGCCATGCGGGCGCCCAAAACAGCCTGGGTGTGATGTATGAATACGGCATGGGTGTCGAGCCGGACGTTAGCGAAGCGGCTCGATGGTACAAAGCCTCGGCCGAGCAGGGGAACTATTACGCTCAGGACAACCTGGGCGTGCTCTATTACAACGGCGATGGCGTGCTGCAGGATTATCAGGAAGCCGCCCGACTTTTCCAACTCTCGGCCGAACAGGGGTATGCCACCGCACAAAATCACCTGGCCTATCTCTACGAGGCGGGTGAAGGCGTGCCGCAGGATCTTGACCGGGCCATGCACTGGTACCGGCTCGCGGCCAACCAAGGCTACGACATTGCCCAATACAACATGGGCATGGCGTATTACGAAGGAACCGGGGTACCTCAGGACTACGCGGAAGCCGCCATCTGGTTCCAAATGGCCGGGGATCAGGATCACGCCCGCGCCCAATCAAACCTGGGTTGGATGTACGAGTTCGGAGAAGGCGTTGCTCAGGATTTCGAACTGGCCGCCCACTGGTACCGGCGCTCGGCGGAAAACGGCTATGCCGTGGCTCAGAACGCGATCGGCCTGATGTACGAAAACGGCCTGGGCGTTGCGCAGGATTATCAACAGGCTTACCAGTGGTATCTGAAGGCGGCGGAACAGGGCGATGAAGAAGGCCAGTACAATCTGGGTTGGGCCTACGAGCAGGGCCAGGGGGTGGACGTCGACTATCGAAAAGCGGCCTGGTGGTACCAGGCCTCGGCCGAGCAGGGAAACCGGATCGGCCAGTATTTTCTCGGCAATCTCTATTACAACGGGACCGGCGTGACGCAGAGCTATGACCAAGCGGCCCGTCTGTTCCGCCTGTCGGCCGAGCAGGAATACTCGTTGGCGCAGAACGATCTGGCCGTCATGTACGAGAACGGTTTTAGTGTCGCGCGGGATGACCGCCTGGCGTTCGAGTGGTATCTGAAAGCGGCGGAGCAGGGGCTGGCGCTGGCTCAGAGTAATTTGGCGGAGCTGTATTACTATGGCCGGGGTGTCGCGGCTAATGTGGAACAGGCGGCATACTGGTATCGGGAAGCCGCCTTAGGCGGCGATACGCACGCCCAATACAGCCTTGGCTGGATGTATTTCAATGGTGAAGGGGTGTCTGCGAATGCCATTTTCGGCTATGCCTGGGCCAACCTGTCGGCGGCCGGTCAGAGTGATGCTGGGGTCGAACTGCGCGACAGCATTGCCGAAGTACTGACTGACAGTGACCTGGTTCGGGCCCAGCGGTTGTCGCGTCAGTTAAGCGATGCGGTGGAAAGTGGCGATGCCAGTGCGGTACCGTCGCCGGACAGTGTTTAGTGATGACCGGCCGGAGTGTTATGTTCCGACCGGTTTGCGAGCCATGAGACAAGGCTGCCGGGACAGTCATTAGTTCTCACTGAAATCCGTCCAGCCGAGATACCAGGGCGTCAGGGTCTTCGGGTCGACGGCGCCGTCGTATTGGGCGCTGCGGTCCCAGAAAGGGTGATCACCGGGCCAGGTGGCATTGTCGCGATAGGCCTTGGCGCTGGGCCGGAAATCCGGGTTCGTGGGGTTTCGGGCCAGGGGTGACAGCACCTTTTCCATTACTCGGCTTGAGATGGCAAACACCTGTGCTTCATCCAGGCTGTTATCGTTATTGCCGTCGCCGGTTTCCGTCGGCCAGATATCGCGAACACCCTTATCACTCTCCACCGTCAGGTTGCCAAACGCCAGGTGCCCTTCGTCCAGCAATGGCCGGGTCAGGCTGCCCCTCAGGTCGATGGGTGTTTCGCCATAGCCTGACACCAGTACCTGGCTGAACCGCCCGGCGGTGCCGCTGCGCAGCACCATGGCGGTGTGCTCGCCGCTGTTGCTGACCAGGGTGACATTGCTGAATTCCGGCTCTGAGCGGGGGCGGGCATCGTTCCGCTCCGGAGAATTATCGCCTTCGAAGCCTCTATCGCCTTCATTGGCGTGCTGCTGCACGATCAGGAATTGCACGCGGCCATTCCAGCCGAGGTCCCAGTCGAGGCTGTCGTCGCGGGCGCCCGTGATCAGTACGTGGCGCATGCTGGCCGAACCGCCGAAGAACTCGATGCCGTCGTCCAGGGCTTTGTGAACCTGGAGGTAGTCAATCACGGTTTCCGGTCCGCATCCGCCGAGGGTCAGGCCGTTGAGTTCGTTGTCTGGGAAAGCTTCGTAACCGGCGTATTCGATGCGTACGTAGGTCAGTTCGCCGCAGCTGCCTTTTTCGACCTGGCCGCCGAAATGGCCGCGAATGTCTCGTCCGTCCACGCCTTCGACGCGGGCGAAGGCTTCGTTGGTGCGGTCTTCACCGAGCATGACCACTCCTCCCCAATCGCCACGCTCGCGTTCGCCGACGGCTTTTGCGCTGGTGAAAACGATAGGCGCCTGGCGCGTGCCCCGGGCGACCAGTTGGCTGCCACGGGCGACGATGAGGGAGGATCCGGCTTTGCCCTTGATCAGGGTGCCGGGTTCGATGGTGAGTGTCGCGCCGCCGTGAACAAAGACGTCGGTTTCGAGTATGTAGGTGCGGTTGGCGTGCCATTGGGTGTCGGTGCCGACATCGGTGTCGATGTGGACGATGCCGGTGATGCGTTCGAACACTGGGGTGGAAATACCGGTTGCGATCGCCGCTAGGGCTGCGAGCCCGATCAGGGCCATCAATACTCGTCGCCAGAAGCTGGGCAGGACGGGTTTGAAGGCGGGTGGCGGGCGGTTGGCCGAAGAATAGGTGGCCGTCAGGTAACTGTTACGGGGTGTTTGGGCGGTCATAGGCGGCTACTGCTTCTGAAATGGAGGCTCAGAAGTTTATGGCGGCTTTATGACGTTACTGTGTCAGTGCTTAAAATTGAGAACTATAACTGGTTGTTTTTTAACGTCTTTTTGCCAGAGCCGTCAGGCACGCGCCGAGGCGTCTTCTCCCAAGGCTGCACACAGGCTTATCCACAGAATGTGTGGGTAAGTTATGGCGGTGGCAGTGGGCCGCACCGGCTACCCGTGACGCCTCTGTGAGGTCGGGCGGGATGCCGCCCACTCAATCCATCCATGGAGCCTAGACCGCAGCATCCTTGCTGCGGACTCCCTCACAGAGGTACCACGGGCATCCGGTGCTGGTCTTGGCCGAAAGCTACAGTCACTGAGTCAGCGCTGGATGCGCGATGCATCCTGACCAAAAAGCACTTTCTTTTCCTCATCGGTGAACCCCTGTTTGGGTGGTGAGATCTTATCGGCCAGGGCGTAGGCTTTTTTAACAGCCGGGCGTTCGGCGATGCTTTGGAACCAGCGTTTCAGGTTGGGGAAGTCGTCGAGGTTTTGTTGCTGGCGTTCGTGCGGGACGATCCAGGGGTAGCTTGCCATGTCGGCGATGGAGTAGTCACCGGCGAGGTAGTCCCGGTCCGCGAGGCGTCGGTCCATGACGGCGTAGAGGCGGGCGGTTTCTTTTACGTAGCGGTCGATGGCGTAGGGGATTTTCTCGGGTGCGTAGGCGTTGAAGTGGTGGTTTTGCCCGGCCATGGGGCCGAGCCCGCCCATTTGCCAGTAGAGCCATTGCATGACTTCGGTGCGCTCGCGCGAAGTGTTGCCGATGAAGCGTTCTGTTTTTTCGGCGAGGTAGGTGAGGATGGCGCCGGATTCGAATAGGGAGAGAGGAGCGCCGCCATCCTGCGGGTCGGTATCGATGATGGCTGGGATTTTGTTGTTCGGTGAGTGTTTGAGGAACTCGGGTTCGAACTGGTCGCCTTTGCCGATGTTGATGGGGCGCAGGTGGTAGGGTAGCCCGGTTTCCTCCAGGAAAATGGTGATTTTGTGGCCGTTAGGGGTGGTCCAGTAGTAAAGCTCGATCATTCTTGGGCTCCGGTCGTTAAAGGCTGTGGATGGTTTTGTAGCATGCGGGACCTTCGAAATCCTGTTTGCCCAAGGGCAGGCCCTGCTGTCTGAGAATGGCGTAGGCCATGCTCAGGTGGAAAAAGGCGTTGGGGATAACGTAATACAGTAGAAATTGTTGGCCGTTGAAGCGACGAATGGTGCCTTTCCACTGTACATCTATGGTGCGTTCGGCCAGTTGTTCAATAGTGAAGGATGGCAGTTGGTTGATCTGCTTCATGCAGGTTTGGATGCGTTGGCCGATGGTGTCGAAGTCTTCCGCTGGTTCGGTGAAGTCGCTGTCGTCTCCACGGTTGAAGACGGCATAGGCCGGGTCTTCCGGTTGGGGCGGTTGGTGCCCCGCCATTCGGGTCATGCCACCGTGTATTCCGTCGATCAGAATTTGAAATTGCCGTTCGAGGCTGAGCATGTCCGGCGCCAGCCGGGCCGAGAGCAGGGTGCCCGGTGGGGGGGAATGTTGCCGGGAATGTCGAGCAGCGGTTTCGGCCAGGGCATGAGCCCGGTTCAGTATGTGGCGGGCGTACTCGTGGGGTGTCTGTTCGCGCATGGCTGGTCCTTGGCGGAGTGTCTTGTTTACTCAAATTTCGGAGTTCGCGGCTCAATGTACCGCCTGAATACGCACCGGCTGTCAGGTAGGCTTATCAAGGGTCGGCATGAACCCTTCCATGGGGCCTGGACCGCATCATCCATGATGCGGACCACCCTTGATAAGCCTACCTGACATCCGGCGCTCGCCTCTGCAAGCGAACTCCGAAACTTGGTGCGCCGAGCAAAGCTCAGGCGC
>CBFGUW010000045.1:0-42423 GCA_965652395.1 uncultured Saccharospirillum sp.
CCCTACAGGGAGGTCCGCAGCATGGATGCTGCGGTCCAGGCTCCAGGGAAGGATTTACGCCGGCCCTGTAGGGGTCTAACCGACAGCCGGGGCGGGTTCAACCACAGGCCCAAGCGCTAGGAGGCACAAATCAAAAAGCGACTCCGGATTCCAATAGCTGCACGGAAACGGCGTAGTCGCCATAGCGAGCCAGGTAGCCATAGCTTCCGGGGTCGGTCCAGGCGGCGTCGGCGGAATCCATCACCAGGTACAGTACGGTATCGGCATCGGCGACGAATTCGATAGCCGAAGCGAAATGGCTGCCATTGTGCAGTGGATTGCAGCCCGTATTCTGGAGTTCGCAGTCGATGGCGTCATCGTTGATCAGCTCCTCGCCGTTGCCGTCGGTCAGTGGCGAACCGTCCGCCCGGTACAGGCCGATTCGAGTGTCCGCCCCGTTACGTAAATCGTGCGTCCAAACAGCGTAGCGTACGCCCGCGCTCACCGTGATCGCCAACGTATCCGTATCCACCTGGCCGCTGGCGCGGTAGAGCGTGTGCAGCTCTCCTGTGACGCAGTCCGCCGGAAGTGTTTGGTTGGTGTAGGTGCAGTCCCGGCTCGGCGCATCGGTGAAGAGTTGGTCAGTCTCCAGACCGTCGCGCTGGTACTGGATTTCACGCTCACTCAGCACCGCGCGCCACTCGGCCAATTCCAGATTGGTTGGCTGGCTTTGCAGCAGACCGTCCCAATAAGCCTCCAGCGTATCGGCGTGGATATTGGTGATCATGGTATCGGCGATGGGAGCCCACACGCGGCTCTGGCCCGCCTGGTTTTGTAGCCCGATCAGCGCCTTGGCGACGGCGCCTTCATTGGTGGCATAGCTGAAGGTGCCGCTCAGGTTCGCCAGATCCAGCCCGATGTTGACGAAGCTGCTGCGGGTATCGATGTAATAGGTCACCTTGTTGGTCGGCAGCGACAGCCGCTCCGGGTGAGTGCTTCTCAGCCAGGTTTTCACAGCGGTTTGAAAGTAATTGGCCATGCCCTCGGACCAGCTCAATCTGAGGTCCAGATGGGTGTCGACCAGCGAATGGGCACCGCCGGGTGAGTCGGTCAGGCCGGTTGAAAACTCGATGTGATGGGCGAATTCGTGCCACAGCACGTCGTCGTCGAATTCGTCGGTGTCGCCTGAGGAGTAAGGGTCACTCAGCACGTAAATGCCCGAGCCTTTCGAGCAATTGCCGAAGGTGCCGAGGCAGGTGAAGGTGCCGTTGCTGCTGCCGTATTCCCAGTACAGGTTCAGGTCGTTCAAAGCGGCGGCTTGGGCGGTGTAGTGGTGGTAGAACTCCATGCCGCTGAGCATGACGTCGAGCATGTTGAATGGGCCCGCCATGCGTGTGCTCAAGGGGATATTCAGGTCGGCGGTCGGTTCGGTTTCGCTGTAACTGACGGAGGCGCTGACGGCGTACAGTGTCTCGCTCAGGTTGTAGACGGCGATGGTTTCGCCGGTTTCCGCCACGGCGCGCGCGAGTATGCGCAAGGTGTAGTCTCCCGCGCTGACTTGTTCGAACAGATATTGGCCCTGGTCGTCGGTCTGGCTTGAGGCGACCAAGTTGCCATTGGCATCGAGCAGGTCGACCACGACTCTTCGCGCGGCTTTTTCCGGAGTATTGCCGGTGATGAAGCCGGTGTCGTTGTAAGTGCGGTCCTGGTAGGTGATGTGGCCGGAGACCTGACTCAGCACAGGGGTAACCACCGTGGTATCGCCATCGCTGTTGTTGTCGGTATCCGTATTGGTGTCGGTCTGTTGGTCGGTGCTTTGTCCGCCATCGAGCTCCTTGGCCGGTTGGCACCCAAGCAGCCAGAAAGCGAAACCGAGCAACAGCAGGAGTCGGCCGATCATCGATGGGGTGCCTCGTTCAGCGGTACCACCCAAAGGGCTTCACCCTGTCGGTATTGGGTTTGGCCGGTGAGGTTTTCCTGAGTCTGGCTTCTCTGCAGTGGCTGCGGTTCGGGCCAGGCGATTTCGGCTTGATAGTCGAGTGAGTTGCCCTGGGCATCCGTCCGGGTGACGGTGATGCCGATTGAGTCTGTGGTGGACTCTGCCTGGGTCAGTGGCCAATTGAGAATTCGGGGTTGGTCGGGCATAAGTTGCCCTGTCCAATAAGGTGAAGCCTCGCTGTGGATGCCATTCGGCAGGTTCAGTTGAACCTCGATACCGGCTTCCGGCAGGGGGCTTCGCAGAATCAATTCAAGGGTGGCGGAGTGGGAGGTCGCAGACATCAGCCGGGCGTTGAAATCCAGCCAGCCGGTGGGCTTTTGGGTGGATGCGGCCCAGGTGTTAACCATGGGCCATACCCATAAGCCAATGAGTAGCAGGGCGCGCAACGTCCGTCGATATGCCATCGTGCCTCCCGTTATGAAATAGCCGGGTACCATCCGCCTGGTACCCGGCCTGGAGTTTGTCGCCAGGTTGGCCTGGCGACCCTTTCAGTGGTCTCAGCGACCGTGGCGCGAGTCTCGCATCCGGCGCATGCGGGCTTCTTCTTCCCGGGTCAGGTAGTTGCTGCCCGGTTTGAAGTAGTGGTCATCGCCACCGAACTCGCCGTCGTTGAGGTTAATGCCGTGGCCATGGGAGCCTTCCGGTCCGTAGCCTTGCACCTCCACCCAGACTTGGGTGGCACCGACCGGAATGTCGGTTTCGAGGCTGAAACCGGCACTCGGGTTTTCCGGATCGTAGGTCATCGGCATGCGGTTGTCGGCGCTTGGTGTGACCAGTAGAGAGTCGTACTCGGTCTTGACCCAGGCTTGAGTATTCGGATCGGTGTACTCGACCCGGGCTGTCATGTCGCTGGGCACATAACCGGAGCTGCCGAAGTCACCGGTGACGGTGACCGGGCCGCTCAGGCCGTCCGCACCATGCTCGGGGCTGGTGATGTAGACGAACTGCGGACGCGGGGCGCCATTGAAGACCTGAACATTCAGGTTGAACTCGTTGCCCTCGGCATCGCGCAGACTGACGAAGTTGAAGCCATCGTACAGGTCGACATCGACGCTGAAGCTGCCGCCACTGATCTGGAAGGTGCCGAAGGTGTTGCCGGCCCAGAATTCACCCGGGCCGTCGCTGCCCAGGGTGGTGCCGTCCAGGGTGACGGTCAGCAGTTGACCACCGGCATCCGCGTATTCCCAGTTGGCACCGCCACAGTCATCCATCATCATCATGTCGGAGACAGTCATTCCCAGTGGCAAGGCGACATCAATGGGTGGTTCCGGCGGCAGTTGGTTGCTGTCGGACATCACGTCGATGCTCATCCAGTTGTGGCCGTCGCGAATCTCAATCCACTGGAAGTGGTTGTTGCCAGGCTCAACCATGGGGTCGAACAGGGGCAGTTCCGCGCTCCAGTTGTAGAGACCGTCTAAGTCACCATCGGTGCTTTCCGCCTGGGCGCTCACTTCGGTGCGGCTGCCGCAGGCATTGGCGGACAGTTTGATGTTGCGGCCAGGAATGGTGGAGTTACCGAAGACGGTGATGCTGGTAGCCGTGGTCGGTTCCAAGAAGCCATCGCCCATGATGCCGTAGGTCATGCCGCCTTCTTCGTTGTCCAGAGTCACACTGTTGCTGTCCTGCACTCCGGTGATGTTCATTTCCGGCATGACGTACTCGCAGGTGGCGTCACTGGTGCGGACTTCCACACCGGCCCAGGTGCCGTTGGTATCGTCAAAGACATTGATGAAGTTGTGGGCTCCGGTGCCGCCGATGACCTGGAAGGTCGCGGACCAGTTCTGAACCGGGCCGTCGGCCGCGCCACCACCGGTGAGCAGCACTTCCTGGCTTTCCCAGTTGCCGCCGGACTCGGTATTGCCCTGCCAGTCGACCCAGATGTGGGTGGTGTTGCCCGGCGCGGTACCGTTGATGGTAGCTGTGCAGCTGTCGATGTTGGCGATCCACT
Source organism: uncultured Saccharospirillum sp. (assembly GCA_965652395.1). Taxonomy (GTDB): domain Bacteria; phylum Pseudomonadota; class Gammaproteobacteria; order Pseudomonadales; family Natronospirillaceae; genus Saccharospirillum. The sequence goes on from CBFGUW010000045.1 coordinate 3,927, forward strand.
GGCCGAAGTTCTCGACCGGGACCACACCGTTCACATCCACGATTTCCGGTTTCGGCAACAGAGCGCCGTTATCGGTGTAGATGTTCAGGTTGTAGTGCTCGCCCTGACCATTGTCGATACCGATCCAGTTCCAGCCGTTGTACAGAGTGACGGTGAACTCGAAGCTGCCGTCGAGGCTGGCGTCCAACTCACCCTGGGTGTGGGCACCGTCTGCACCAGCGTTGTAGAAGCCCATACCGGCTTCGGCGAACTGGCCGCTGATGGTGACGACACTGGTGTCCACGGTCACGGCGGTGGCGTTCCAGTCGGAACCCTGTCCCCAATTGCCATTCTCGGTCAGATCACCTTCGGTGGTGAACGGCGTGTCGATGGTCACCGGAGCGACGAAGGTGCTGCCGGTATCGGTGTGAACGCCGAAGTGAGTGCTGACGTTGAGCCAGTTACCGGTGCCGCTCGGGTCACCGCTCATGTCCATGTTGATCCAGTTTTCGCCTTGGAAGATGGCGACGTCGTTCAGGGTGACAGTGCCATTCACCTCATCCATCACAAAGGCACTGGGATCCTGACAATAGCTGTATTGACCGTAGGCGCCGCTGTTGCTGTTGACCCAGACGTTCAGGTCCGCCCAGCTACCGCTCTGGTTGCACAGGGCCGCCAGCAGAGAACCGACATCGTTGTTGTTGGTGTCCAGTGTCCAGGTGATGTCCAGATTGGTGGTGCCGCTGGGGGCATCGCCGAAGTTCCACTCGTTCAGCGTCACGCTGCCCAACAGGCTGTCGATGTCGTTATAGGCATTGATGGTACCTGTGTCTGCGGCAGGAGCCTGACCGCCTTCGGTCTTCAACTGGAAGTCTCTGAACAGATTGGCGCCGTCCTGCACCGAGACCCAGTTCCAGCCGTGGAAGAGCGGAACTGCCACCGTGGCCGAAGCGGTGCCGTTGCTTTTGTCGGTGAATACCAACGGATGTTCGGCCCAGCCGCTGTTGCTGTTCAGGTAGAGGAAGCCACCGTTTTGTACGGCCTGATCAATGTTCGGGGTGGTTACGGTCACGTCCACACCATCGGCCATTCCGGCGTCGTAACCCCAGATGAACTCATCGAACGTCAGTGGCACGCTGTTGGCGGAAACCACGATGCCCATTTCTTTGCGAGTGCCTGGGTTTTTGAACGTCTTGACCACGCTGACGGCTTTGAAATCGCGCACCAGTTCGCTGACTGAGGGCATGTTTTCCTCGTCGCTGAAGTCTCCCGGCGCCAGACTGCCAAGGCCGATGATTTCCCACAGGAAGGTCTCGCCGGTGCGTTCGATGCCCCAATCGTGTTCGGAGTCGAAACCGAACAGCTCACTGACATCCACGGCGCCCGCAGGCAAGCCTTCGGTGCCACTGGAATCCGGCACGGTCAGGGTTTTTTGCGTGGTGGAGTCGGTCGCCGCATCCAGGTTGGCCTCGCTGATCACAATGGCCACGCCCAATTCATTCGGGTGGCGTGCATTGGCGATGAGCAGTATGTAGCTGTCGACCCCGGCGATATTGGTATCGAACTGGAAGGTCAGCGGGTTGGCGTCGGAAGGAATGGCGGGCAGGGTGCTGCCGGAGGTAATGACATTACCAGCTTTGTCCTTCAGTTTAGCTTCCATCAACTCGAAGGTGGTCAACTGAGTACCGCGATGGTCAAACCCTTCGGACATCCGTGCCAGCTTCCAGGCGCCGTTGGTGTTTTTCACCGTGGCATACATCACATCCTGAGGGCCGCTTTCCAGGCATTCCTGGCTTTGCTTGTCGGATTGGAAGTCCAGCGTGAATTCGAAGTTGCCGCTGGTCGGGTCAACAATGGTCACGGCGCTGTCGATGCTGCCGGTGATGGTCAGGCCGCAGTATTCCCAATGGGTCAGGCCTCTTTCCATCATGCTGATGAACTCGTTCAGGCTAAGGCGGCCGTTGCGGTTCACGTCCTCATCCATGAAACCGTTCTGCAGTACGCTGTATTCGAACACGAAACCGCCGGTCATCATGGATTGCAGCTGCGATAGGTTGCGGTCGTTCATCGCCCGCACCCACTTACCGAAAATTTCGGTGATGGCCGCCTGGGCGGTTTGTGTCTCGCTGCTGGCGTTTTCATCCACGCCTTCGGCTGCAGCCGGAGACTCGGTGCTGAAGCCACCGGTTAGGTCAGCGGCCGCATTGCCAGCCAGATCTTTGATCCCGCTGATGCTGAATTCATAGGCGGTAGACAGTTGCAGCGGATTGCGCAGAATGAACTCATATACAAAGCTGCCATTGCTCTCACCCACGAACAACACACCCGGCAAGCCGACATCCGGTGTGGCTTCCAGCAGCAGGCTGTTTACATCCAATGCTTCGTTGGCGCTGATGCGGATGGGTGTACTGGTTTTAACACCGCTGGTCGCCGTTGGAGAAGTCTGGGTTACAGTCGGTGCTGCGCTGTCGGTTTCCGCCAGGGCGGTGAAGTAACCAATAGCCTCATCATCCATGGCGTTGCCATAAACGTTGGTGATGGTTTCAGGCACTGTGACTTGATAAGCGCCGGGAGGCAGAGCCGCATCGGGCTGGAAGGTCGCAGTCAGCCAGTCGGCACTCAGTTTCCAGGAGCCGGATACTTCGCCGCTGTCGTTGCTGACTTCGATGTTCTGCACGCTGCCACGGCTCATGGACATATCGAAAGTGACCTGAACAGCCGCATTGGGTGGCAGTTCCAGAGCGTCGGAGCCCCAGGTGTTGGTGCCGTTGGTGTTCTTGGCCTTGCCGAACATCTTCAGAACGCGGGGGGTCACATCGCTCACTTCCGCTTCGACGGTTTCCACCGCCACGGATTCGGATTCCGCCTTGAAAGCAGGCATGACAGCGACGATGGAGTCGGTGGTCACACCGCTGATTGGATCGAAACTGGAGGGTTTGAACACCAACATGGTGTATTTGCCGGTCGGCAATGGGTCGCCGTCGACGTAAAGGCCCCCGTTGGCGGCGGCCGTGGCGACACACATGCCACTGTCTGTCACGTTCGCGGTGCAACCGTAAACGCTGATGTCATAGGCGCCTTCGCTGTTGGTTTTATCCTGAGCCACCGGAGCCAGCCACTCAGGGTGATCCGCATCGTACACATAGACATAAGCATTGGTCAGCGTGCTGCCCGGTGCCAGTAACGACGAAGCCGGTGACTGACCACCGATAATCGGCTTGTTCGCCACCTTGAAGCTGCCATCGGCATTGGTTTTCATGCGCGGGCTGTGAGTCATGCCCTGCATCAGCAGATCGCCCGGTTTGTTCGAGCCTGAAACAGAGCTTGAGAGTGTCACCGTACCGGTCAGGCGGGTCTTGTTGGCCTGGGTGCCGCCGTCGCCGCCCGTATCGCCACCGGTGTCTCCGCCAGTATCGCCGCCCGTATCGCCACCGGTATCCTGTTGAGTGCCGCCGTCGGAATCGTTATTGGACGATCCGCCTCCTCCGCCGACGTTACATCCGGCCACTACGATGGCCGCGAGTACGATCAGCATCCACCTGCTCAAGACTCTCATACGCTGTCCTCATTGGTTGGAACTGCACGGGCCTGCACCAATGCGCGGGCCAACTGGATCTCATGAGTATAGGAAGCGTATGGGCCGCAAAAGTCCGTCCCAGAGGGCGTCAATAACTAACCGGAGGTATGTTACAGAACGTAATTTCATTCAGAAGCCAACGGCCACCCCGAAAGCCAGATAAACCCCGGGGTGAAATTAAAGCTGTCCGCTATTATTTCAGAACGTAATAAAGCCGACTTGTGCTTAAAACCGGCAAATTGACATTCGCAGAGAGGATTACTGTCAAAACCGAAAAAGTTTTTACGGCGGCGGTTACCAAAACCAAACGAAAAAGTGTGATCTGGTGCAAAAATGTCGGTATGGAAAGCGTTTTAAACAGTGAAGCGCTTACAGCCTGCCAACGCTCCAGCCAAAAAGCGCCTAGGCTAGTGAGCTGTTACACACCGATTCCAACGGGAGAACAGGAATGATCGTCGATCGATCAGGCAAACTCTTAGGCTTATTGGCGCTTGGCCTGGGCTGGTCCCTGGCCACGTTTGCGGAGCTCACCCCCAAAACCACCGCAACCGACCCCGAAGCCCCCGCCAGAACCTTGACGCCTTATGAAGAGTGCCTGATCAACATCACCAAGACCGCCTCCAACGTCTTGCCGGTATCCCAGCTGCGCAACTACTGCAGCGCCGAAACCCGGGGCGAAGACTCCATAGAAACCAACCTCACCCCGCTGCAACGGCGCATCGCCCTGGAACAGTTCTCCATGAACAACCCCTTCAGCCTGCTGCCGCACCGACCGAACTACATCCTCCCGGTCACCTACGTGCAATACCCCAACGAAGACTACATCGACCCTGCGGAAGGGGGCCTGCAGAACATCGAAGTCCAGTTTCAGCTCAGCCTGAAAGTCATCCTCATCGACGGTATTTATCGCGATTTCGGTAACCTCTCCTTCGCCTACACCGCCCGCTCCTTTTGGCAAGCCTACAACCTCGAGCTCTCCTCACCCTTCCGCGACACCAACCACGAACCCGAACTCATCGTCGCACTCGGCAGTGGCTGGGAAATCGCCGGTTTCCGCAACGTCGGCAACGCCCTCTCCCTCAACCACCAATCCAACGGCCGCGCCGGAGAAGACTCCCGCAGCTGGAACCGCATCATTTTCCAGACCATTTGGGAAAAAGACCGCTTCGCCATGGCCTTCAGGCCCTGGTATCGCATCCCCTCACCCGAAGCCCGCTACCCAGGCGACCCGCTCGGCGACGACAACCCCGACATAGAACATTACCTGGGCCATTTCGACCTCAACCTCGCCTACGGCGGCGACGCCCAGCGTTTCTCCATCATGGTGCGCAACAATATGGAGTTCGATGACAACTTTAATAACAACAAGGGCGCCATCGAAGCCGCCTGGTCTTTTCCGGTAAACAACCGGGTCAGAGGGCGGCTGAATTATTTTGAAGGTTACGGAGAAAGTTTGATCGACTACGACAACTACAGCCGGTCAATCGGATTGGGAATTGAATTGAGTGGATGGCTATAACACGATCAACACCATCTTCCTGCCGCACTGATACTACCCCTAGGCAATGGGACTAGTGGCTGCTCTCCGGTAGGCTCATTCGGGGATGTCCGAGGCAAGGATGCCGAGGCCAAGCCTACATGGAGTATTGAGTGGGCGGCATCCCGCGCGACCCCGAAGGAGCCTACCGGAGAGCAGCCACGGGTTAAGCCACAGTACGAGAAGCCACCGGCTAAACCACCCCCAAACTTGTGCCATACTGAGATTCATTTACAATTGACACCCAGTTGCTTCAATCGGACAGGTCTTACGCGTGACACCCTTGTTAGTTGTCGACAGCATCGAATGCCGTTTCGGGTCCCGGACCATCGTTGAAGAACTCTCCTTCAGCGTGAATGAAGGAGAAATCAGCTCCCTGCTCGGCCCCAGCGGCTGCGGCAAAACCACCCTCCTGCAGGCCATCGCCGGCTTCAACCCCATTCATACCGGCACCATCCAACTGCAGGGGCGCACCATCGCCCAGGTCCAAGACGCCTTGCCACCCGAACAGCGCGGCATCGGCATGGTCTTCCAGGACTACGCTCTTTTTCCGCACCTCAGCGTTCACGACAACCTCGGCTTTGGCCTCAAAAAACTCCCCCGCCGCGAACGCGACGCCCGAATCGCCGAAGCACTCGAACTCGTACAACTCAGCCACCTCGCCGACCGCTACCCCCATCAACTGTCCGGCGGCCAACAGCAACGGGTCGCCCTCGCCCGGGCCCTGGCACCCAAGCCCCGCCTGCTGCTCATGGACGAACCCTTCTCCAACCTCGACACCGAACTGCGCCGCACCCTCGCCACCGAAGTGCGCGACATCCTCAAACGCGCCGACATGACCGCCATCATGGTCACCCACGACCGGGACGAAGCCTTCGCCATCAGCGACCACATTGGCGTGCTCGACAACGGCCGCCTGCTGCAATGGGACCGCCCCGAAGTGATTTACCACCAACCCGCCACACCCGTGGTCGCAAGCTTCGTCGGCGACGGCGCCTTCATGGAAGGTAACGTGAGGGAAGACGGTTGGATCGAAACGGAGCTCGGTGTACTGCCCAACCCCGGTGATCACTGGCCCGTGGGCGTCAGTCTGGACATCTTCGTACGACCCGACGAAATCACCGTCGACAACACCGGCGTCGAAGCGCGCATCCTGTCGAGGGCCTTTTTAGGCACCCAAACCCGCTATACCTTCCAACTGGCGAGCGGCCGACGCCTCGACGCCGTCTTCCGCGCCCTTCATCGCTTTTCCGAAGGCGACAAGGTTCGTATCAAACTGCATACCGACCATCTGGTCGCCTTCCCATCCAAAGCCAACCTGGCCGGCTTGGATTGGCAGTCTATCGAGACCGATCCGTATGGATCCCGCTTGGTTGCCAATATATGACCCCTGAGTGAAAACATTCGAAGCCGATAGGCTCAGCCATTCGACCCACTGAAACGGTCCTGATCTGTCCGATTCCCGCGAATCGACCGGCTCAGCAAAATCACTGGAATCAACCCCACCAGCACGATCATCAGCGCCCCCATGGCCGAGGCTTCCAATCGTTCATCGGAGGCGAACTGATAGACGTGTGTCGCCAGGGTGTCGAAGTTGAAGGGTCTCAACATCAAGGTGGCGGGCAGCTCCTTCATGCAGTCGACGAAGACGACCAGCGCGCCGGTGAGCAACCCCGGTTTGATCAGTGGCAGGTGCACGAGTCTCAGGGTGGACAGGGTGTTGTGCCCCAGCGATCTTGAGGCTTTGTCCATGGAGGGGGTGACTTTATCGAGACTGGACTCGATAGCGCCCGTGGCCACGGCCAGAAAGCGAACGCTGTAGGCGAAGATCAGCGCGAAGACGGTGCCGCTGAGCAGCAGCCCGCTGGAGACATTGAAGGTGGCCCGCAGCCAGGCGTCGAGTGTGTTGTCGAAGGCGGCGAGCGGGATCAGCACACCAATGGCGAGCACGGTGCCGGGCATGGCGTAGCCTAGCTTGGCGAGGTTGACCTGAGTGGTCATTCTTCGGCTGGGATAAAGTCGCTTGCCGTAGGCGAGCAGAGTGCCGAGGACAACAGTGGTAAGCGCGGCGGCGGCCGAGAGGAAAAAACTGTTGAAGGAGTAGCCGACGAAATCGTCGGTCCAGTAGCTGTTGAAATTGCCCAGGGCGTAGTCGGCCAGCACCCAGGCGGGCACGATGAAGCCGAGTATTAACGGTAGGGCGCAGGCGAGCGCGGCGATGGCGGCCCGCCAGCCGTGAAGGTGATAAAGGGCGCTGTCGCGGTCGGGGTTGCTTTGGCTGAAGTGTTTCTGGCGGGCCCGACCCAGCCGTTCGAGGCCGATGAGAACGACGACGAAGACGAGCATGAGACTGGCAATTTGGGCGGCGCCGCCGAGGTTGCTCATGTGCAGCCAGGTGTCGTAAACGCCGAGGCTGAGGGTGCGGATGGCGAAGTAGTCGACAGTGCCGAAGTCGTTGAGGGTTTCCATGAGGACCAGGGATAAACCGACGGCGATGGCGGGCCGGGCCATGGGCAGTGAGACGCGCCGGAAGCTTTGCCAGGGGGTGCAGCCGAGTGAGCGGCTGGCGGCCTGGATGGCGTTGGATTGTTCGAGGAAGGCGGCGCGGGCGAGCATGTAGACGTAGGGGTAGAGTACGAGTGACATGAGGGCGATGGCGCCGCCGAGGGTGCGGATTTCGGGGAACCAGTAGTCGCGTTTGGTTTGCCAGCCGAACCAGTCTCGCAGGGTGGATTGTACGGGGCCTGCGTATTCGAGCAGGTCGGTGTAGACGAAGGCGATGACGTAGGCGGGTACGGCGAAGGGGAGCAGTAGAGCCCATTCGAACAGGTGGCGTCCGGGAAAGCGGCAGGCGGTGACGAGCCAGGCGGTGCCGACGCCGATGATGAAGGAGACGAGGCCGACGCCGCCGAGGAGTAATAATGTGGCTTTGATGTAGTGCCAGAGGACGGTGTCGACGAGGTGCGCCCAGATGTTTTCGCGGGGGAAGAGGGCGAGATAAAACACGGAGAATACGGGCAGGACCACCAGGAAGGCGGTGAGGGTCACAGTCCAGGTCCAGGCTCTGCGTTGGCGGGTTTGGCCGAGTGGCGTGCCTACTTCTGACGGTGTCATTGGGGTATTCAGTGCCTGTTTGGTGGTGCCAGGAACCCGCATCCAGTGCCTGGGGTATCCATTCGAGGTCGCCGTGAACCCGTCCATGGGGGCTTAACTTCGGCATCCATGCCTCAGATATCCTCGAATGAATACCCCAGGCACTGGATGCTAGCCAGCATCGCCTTCACATTTAATCGTCGCTTGATGCAGAAACAACAACGGCAGCCCTGGGCTGCCGTTGCGGAGTGTAATGGAAGCGCGACGACCTTAGAAGTCGTAGGCGACTTCGTCGACCAGTTTGGAGGCTTCGTCGATGTGCTCGGCGACGGCGCCCAGGCTGACGGTATCGGCTTTGAAATCACCCATGTATTGGTTCAGCAGGGAGGATTTCGGGGTGCCTGGGCGGACCGGGAATTCGAAGTTTTCCTGGGCGTACATGTACTGCGCCAGTGGGCTGGCGAGGAATTCCATCAGTTTGACGGCGTCTTCACGGTGCGGGGCGTTTTTGGCGAGGGCGACACCGGAGATGAACATGTGGGCGCCACGGTCGTCTTGGTTGGGGAAGACGATGTTGACGGATTGAGCCCAGGAGATCTGCTCCGGCTCTTCGGCGTTGGTGATCATTTTGCCGAAGTAGTAGCTGTTGCCGAGGGCGAGGTCGCATTCACCTTCTTTGATGGCTTTCACCTGGCCGCGGTCGTTACCCTGGGGTTTGCGGGCGAGGTTGTTTTTCAGGCCTTCGAGCCATTCTTTGGTGTACTCCTCGCCGTGGTGTTCGATCATGGAGGCGAACAGGGAGAGGTTGTAGTCGTGCTTGCCGCTGCGGGTGCAGATGCGGCCTTCCCATTTGGGGTCGGCGAGTTGTTCGTAGCTGGTGATTTCACCGGGTTCGACGCGCTCTTTGGAGGCGTAGATGACGCGGGCGCGGGTGGTGAGGCCGAACCAGTGGTTGTCGTCGGCGCGGTATTGGGACGGTATGGTGTCGGTGAGAACTTTGCTTTCTACGGCTTGGGTGAGGCCTTTGGTGTAGGCGTCTGTCAGTACGCTGGTGTTGGAGGTGAGGATGAGGTCGGCGGGGCTGTTGCGACCTTCGGCTTCCAGACGTTCGATCAGGCCGTTGCCGTATACGACGTTGACTTCGATGCCGGTTTGCTCGGTGAAGGTGTCGAGCATGGGTTCGATGAGGAACGGTTGGCGGTAGGAGTAGATGTTGACTTCAGCTTGGGCGGCACCGGCGGTGAGGGCGGTAGCCAGGGTAAGGCAGGACAGCGTTTTTAATGCTTTCACGGAATAAGGCTCCATGGTGATTGAGGATGATATTGATAAATATTCTCACTATGTGTTCGATCCCTGTCAATGCTTTTGCGTTGATGTGCATCAACCTTGCATGAATAAAATCTGGAGGAAGTCTTCACAAAACAATGGATTGGGCTTGGCAGGTGAGGCGGATGGACTAGACTGGAGGCTCTTCGATGACCGCATGGGAGAAAGTGGATGATTCGGCACGCGACCAATACCGACTTTCGTGAACTGGCGGACATCTATCACGATGCCAGCCTGATCGCTCACCCTTTTATCGACCCGGCTTTCATTGCTTTGGACAAGCGGTCGTTGCAGGAGGACCGGTTGCCTCTACAGGAGGCGTTTCTCTATGAAATTCCAGGTGAGATTTCGGGTTATATCTCGCTGACCGGTCCTCACATCAATGGTTTGTTCGTTAAGGTGCACCGGCAACGGCAGGGGATAGGGCGGGCCTTGATGGAGCATGCCAAGCAGCTTCAGGATCATCTCGAGGTCCGTGTCTTCAAGGAAAACTATTCGGCCCAGCGGTTTTATTACGCCATGGGATTCGAGGTAGCGGACGAAGGCAGCCACGCGGTGCTGCCTCATGAAGAGTATTTAATGCGTTGGCCGGAGTAAGTGTCCGTATGGCTGAAGGCTTAACGGGAGAGGCTGGTTTGTGGCATGCTGCCGCTTTGCGTCTTCCGTCTCCCGTGAAGCATAAGGTTCATCAATAAGAGGACACTCAGATGACACTCGCCACCTGGCTCACCGTTGTCAGTATCTGCATTCTCGGCGCTATGTCGCCTGGCCCTTCGCTCGCGGTGGTGTTGAAACAAACGCTGGCGGGTGGGCGTCGTAATGGGGTGATAGTGGCTTTGTTGCATGGTCTGGGCATTGGCATGTACGCGTTACTGAGCATTATCGGGTTGGCGGCAGTCATTACCGCGTCGCCGCTGGCGTTTACGGTGCTGCAATGGGGCGGTGCTTTTTACCTGGCCTGGCTGGGAGTGAAGGGGTTGATGGCCAGACGGCAGGATGAATCCGAACTGCCGGAAGTGCCGACCACAACAAGCGCGGCCCGCGATGGGTTTTTGGTGGTGTTTTTAAATCCTAAAATTGCGGTCTTTTTTATCGCGCTGTTCAGTCAGGTGGTGGGTGTGGATACTTCTTTTATCGCGAAACTGGGTTACGCAGCGACGGCTATGGTGATCGACGGCGGCTGGTATCTGTTAGTGGCCTGGTTGTTTTCGAGCCCCAAGTGGCTGCACCTGTTGCAGCGCTACAGTGTTTGGTTCGAACGTGTTTTTGGGGCCATTTTGGTGGCGCTCGCCGGCCGGCTGGCCTTGGGGATTTTAAAGACCTGAGTGTGGTAAAACGGGAGACGCTTAAAGCCAAGCTGTGTTTTTCGACAGTTGCTTGATGAGTTCGATCAGTCTTCGACTGTTGGGTTGTTGATAGACCTGTTTTCGACACACCAGAGTCGCCGGGCGGTGCAGGTTTTCAGGTCCGAGGTTCAGGCTGGATTCGCCTGCTCCCAAAGCCTCTGCCACACCCTGGGGCACCAGAGCGTGCCCCCAACCCGATAATGCCAGCCGTGCCGCGGCGAAGGATGATTCCACCGGCCATTTCGGTTCCAGTCCCAATGCTTTTGCACGTTGTTTGATGCCCTGCCAGGTATTGGATTTTTCTTCGATGCAAATCACCGCCAGGTTTTTCCGTGCCTGCCTTTCCTGTTCCAATGTTTCCCGATCTCCGTTACGCGGAATCAGAACCAAGGGTTCGTCCAGAATCTTCTCCGCGACCAGTCCGGTTTGGCCGGGCAGCTTTCCGGCACATAGGCCGAAGGGGTAAAGACCGGACTGGACTTTGTCGACTATGGTCGGGGAACGGTGGGTATGAATCTGTATATCCGTGTCTGGCAGGGCGTCGCGCAGGGCGACCAATAAAGGCGCGCCCCAGGAGCTGAGTATGGCTTCGGAGACGGCAATGTTCAGTTGCTCGCGGGCGGCCGCGTGGCGTTTGGTGAGCACGGTGTTCAGGTCGGCCATCAGCGGCGCCACTTCATCCACCAGAGCTTGGCCTTCGGTCGTCAACACGGTTCTGCGTCCCTGACGTTTAACCAATTGCTTTCCAAGTTGTTGTTCCAACTGGCCGATGCGTTTGCTGACGGCGGATTGACTGACCCGCAACGATAAGGCGGCGGCACTCATGGTGCCGTGGCGGACCAATGCCAACAGGGCGTCTAACTGGCTGAACATTGCATTCCAACTGGGAAAGTAATTCTCGCCTATTATTCGCTTTTTTCTTGTTTTTTGCCAATGGATACTTTTGGTATGAGGTTGAACCCGCCCCTGGAACCGGGTTAAGCCATTCGGGGCCGTCGTTAATCCATCCATGGAGACTAGGCCAAAACATCCCTGTTTTGGACTGCCCCGAATGGCTTAACCCGGCCCCAGGGGCTAGCCCATTATGCAATCGTCATAAAGTGTGGAGTGGTTATGTGGATCGGAATTGTTGTGGCCATGGCTGTGACCAGTTTTTTGTCCGGAATTTTGGGGATGGGCGGCGGCATTATTTTGATGGGTGTGTTGGTGTTGATGCTGCCGTTGGCTTCGGCCATGGTGTTGCATGCTCTGTCGCAGATATCCGCCAATGGTATTCGTGCTTGGTTGCATCGGAGCCACATTCACTGGGGCGTGATGCGCTGGTATGTGTTGGGTGGGTTGGCGATGCTGGGGCTGTTTTTCTTTCTCTGGTTCGAGGTGGAAAAAGCCTGGTTCTTCATTGGGTTGGGCCTTATGGCATTGGCGAATAATGTGGTGCCCCGTTCATTGAATATTGATGTCACCCGACCCTTTCAGGCAACACTCTGCGGTGCTCTGGTGACCGGCAGCCAGTTGTTCGTTGGGGTGGCGGGCACGATTCTGGATATCTTTTTTGTGAACTCCCGTTTGGACCGGTATCAGATCGTGGCTACCAAGGCGGTCACTCAGACCAGCGGTCACCTGATGAAGCTTACCTTTTGGGGCAGTGTGTTGGCGATGGATTATGAAGCCCTGGCCATTCCCGTTTGGGTGTATGTCGCTGTGGTGCCTATGGCCTTTCTGGGGACCCGCCTGGGGGCGGAAGTCCTGCATCGGATTAACGATACGCAGTTTCGCTTTTACACTCGCTGGCTGTTGAATACTGTCGGTGTGATCTATCTGGGTCGGGGGATGTTGCTGCTTTGATCCTATGGAAAGTCGCTTGTATCGAATATATGAAGTATATATGATTCGTATATAGTTAATTAGGAGGCTTTCATGGGTATCGTAAAAATCAGCGAAGAGTTGCACGAGGAAATCCGTCACGCCAGTGCGGTGATGTCACGGTCCATCAATGCCCAGGCGGAATTCTGGATTAGGATCGGGTTGTTGGCGGAGCTCTATCCCGATCTGACCTACCAGCAACTCACCCGGAAACTGCTCGCCAACCCGAACCTGCGGCTGCGGGAGGTGCTGGAGGATGCCGGTTAAGTTGAAATCACCCGAAGGCATCGAGCACATGCGGGAGTCGGGAAAGCTGTTGGCTCGGGTGTTCGCTCATATCGACCCTTTGATGCAGCCGGGCATCACGACGATGGAAATCAACGATGAGGTAGAGCGCTTTATTGTCGAAGAATTGAATGCCCGGCCGTCGAGTAAGGGCCAGTATGGATTTCCCTATGTGTTGAACGCCTCGGTGAATGATGTGGTGTGTCATGGGTGGCCCAAGGCCAGCCAGAAGCTGAAGCGGGGTATGATCGTTAATATCGATATAACGCTTGAGAAGAACGGTTACCTGGCGGATTCGAGCAAGATGTACGGTATCGGGGAGGTGTCTCCCCAGGCGAAACGGTTGGTGGATCGAACTTACGAGTCATTATGGGCCGGGATTCAGGCGGTGCGACCGGGGGCTTATCTGGGCGATATCGGTCATGCCATTCAAACCCACGCCGAGGCCGCCGGATACAGTGTGGTGCGTGAGTTCTGCGGCCATGGTATTGGCCGTGAAATGCATGAAGACCCCAGTGTGTTGCATTTCGGTTCACCGCGCACCGGTATGAAACTGGAGCCGGGTATGACCTTCACGATAGAACCGATGATTAACGCCGGGGGCCGGAAGGTGAAAACCCTGAAGGATGGTTGGACGGTGATTACCCGTGACAAGAGTTTGTCGGCCCAGTGGGAGCATACCATTTTGGTGACGAATGACGGCGCCGAGGTGCTGACTTTGCGGGAAGAGGAAACGGCATCGGTGTAATCGATGAGCGCCGGTGGGAAGCCCTAAGGCTTCCCACACAAAAACGCTATTCCTCGGCGTCGCGTCGTGCTTTGACGACATCGTAGGCTTGGTACAGTTGATCGAGGAGGGGTTTTGGAGTGTTTTTGTTCATCGCCAGATACATGTCCACGGTGCGAATGATCCAGGCGGGTTCAATATCCGGATAGCCGGAATTCATGGCGATTTGGTAGGCATTGGTATCCGACGCGATCCAGACATCGATCTGGTTCTGGGCGAGGCGCTGAGGGTTGAGGTTGTCGTTCGGCAGGGTGGAAACCTCGATGCCCTGGTCGCGCAGAAAGAGTGTCGTTGCTGAGTTATCGTAGCCGCCGACTCTGAGCTGTCTCAAGTCATCCAGGCTGGTGACTTTCACATCGCTTCCCTTGTAGCGAAACACTATCCAGTTGTACTGGGCGATGGGGCCTACCCATTCGAACAGTTCCTCGCGCTGGGGTGTTCTGGCGGTTGAGAACAAACCATAGTTGGGGCGTTCCAACGTGCGCTGGTAGCCGACTTTCCAGGCGCGAAGACGCATGCGGTACTCGATACCGGCTTCCGCGAGAAGTTCTTTGACGAAGTCGGTTGAGGTGCCGCCGATGTCTTCGGCCCAATGTTCGTATTCACGACCGTGAAGGCTGAAATTGTAAGCACCGTAGTTTTCAGTGTAGATGTAAAGTTTGTCGGAATCGCTGTCCTCTTCTTCTGCAAGGCTCAGCGCGGGTAAAACAAGGATGGCGGATAAGAGCAATTGGATAAAACGGTTCATAACCCTGGACCTCTCTAATGGGTTTGCGACTGCATCACTACTTCATAAGCCCGATGTAGCTCATCCAGGACGGGGCGGGGCGTCTCCTTGTTCATAGCCAAGTATAGGTCAAATGTTTTGATGACCCAGGCGGGTTCAATATCCGGATAACCGGACGCCTCGGCCAGTTGGTAGGCCGTGGCGTCGGAGGCGATCCAGACATCGATCTGGTTTTGCGCCAGGCGCTGGGGGTTTAGGTTATCCGTCGGCAGGGTGGAAACTTCCACGTTGTTGTCCTGCAGGAACAGACTGGTAGCCGAGCTTGCATAGCCACCGACCCTGAGCGTCCGTAGATCCTCCAGGCTGTCTGCCTGAATATCGCTGCCTTTGTAGCGGAAAATCACCCAGCTTTCGCGAGCGATGGGTCCTACCCATTCGAATATATCCTCCCGTTGGGGTGTCCGGGTCGTGGAGAAAATTCCGTTGTAGGGTCTATTCAATGCTCTTTCGTAACCAACACTCCAGGTGCGCAAGCGCATTCTGTAGTCAAAGTTGGTTTCATCGAGAAGGGCTTTTACCGTGGCGGTGGAAGTGCCGCCAATGTCATCGCGCCAGTGTTCATACTCGCGACCTTGGAGGCTGTAATTGAAATCGCCGAAGTTTTCGGTATAGAGGCTTAACTTGACCGGCTCCTCGGTTTCGGCAAAGGTGGCGGTCAGTAAAAATGTCGTTGATAGGAATAGAAAGTATTGGATCAGGCGGGGCATGGCGTTGACCCTCGGGTTTATTAAGCGTGCATAACGCTTGGTTTATTATTGTGATTTTCGTACTTCTAGTGTCCCGTTTATTTTAATTATTGTCTGATACCTACCCGCCGTCCTTTGCGAATAAGCTGCCGCCCGGAGCACCGGGGGCGGATAGGGCTATCGACAGAGGGCGGCGCCGAAGCCCATCCGGCCCCGGCACCCGGGGCGGACAGAAAAGGTCGGTCAGGTAAATCAGTGCCCCAGGATCTGGCTGAGGAAGAGTTTGGTACGATCGTTCTGCGGGTTGGCGAAGAACTCGTGTGGTTCGTTCTGCTCGATGATCTGACCGGCGTCCATGAAGATCACACGGTCGGCGACCATTTTCGCAAAACCCATTTCATGTGTTACGCACAACATAGTCATGCCTTCTTCGGCCAGTTCTACCATAACGTCCAGAACTTCTTTGATCATTTCCGGGTCGAGAGCGGAGGTAGGCTCATCGAACAGCATGACCTTGGGGTTCATGCACAATGAACGCGCGATGGCCACACGCTGTTGCTGCCCGCCGGACAATTGACCGGGATACTTGTGTGCCTGTTCAGCGATTTTCACGCGACCGAGGTATTTCATCGCCGTGGCTTCGGCTTCCTCTTTCTTTTTCTTCAACACGAACATCGGTGCCAGCGTCAGGTTTTCCAGTACGGTCAGGTGAGGAAAGAGGTTGAAGTGCTGGAACACCATGCAGACATCCTTGCGGATGACTTCGATGTTTTTGACGTTGTCGGTCAGCTCGACGCCGTTCACGATAACCTGGCCCTGCTGGTGTTCCTCCAGTCGGTTCAGGCAGCGGATCATGGTGGATTTACCAGAGCCGGACGGGCCGCAGATCACAATACGCTCGCCCTGTTTCACGTCGAGGTTGATGTCGCGCAGTACGTGGAACTCGCCGTACCACTTGTTCATGTTGGTGACCTGAATAACGGATTCGCGATCAGCCAGTCGGTTTTGTGCAGTCATCGTTGTTCTCCAAAATTCCAGTGTGCCACTTCGGTCAGGTATGGAAACAGCACGGTTCCGCTCAGGGTGTTAATGGGACATGCCTTGTTTCAGATCACGGTCGAGCTTCAGGCTGTAGCGCGACAGGAAGAAACACATGCAGAAAAAGATTATGGCGATAAAGGCATACCCTTCCAGGTACTGCTGGCGCCAGGCCGGATCGTTGATGGCCGACTTGGTGGTGGCCAGCAGATCGAATAGACCGATAATGACAACCAGGGAGGTATCCTTGAGCAGGGAAATAAAAGTACTCATGGTCGGTGGAATAACCAGGCGCAATGCCTGAGGCAGAATGATCTTGCCCATTTTCTGCCAGTAAGTAAGACCCAGTGAGTCCGCCGCTTCATATTGACCTTTTGGAATGGCCTGCATACCACCACGGAACACCTCGGCGAGATAGGCCGCCTGGAAGAATATAATACCAACCTGGGCGCGCAGCAGTTTGTTGATGGTCACGCCTTCGGGCAGGAAAAGCGGGAACATCACGGAAGCCATGATCAATACGGAGATCAATGGCACACCGCGGAACACTTCGATAAACACCACACAGATCACTTTGACGAAGGGCATTTCGGAGCGACGCCCCAATGCCAGCATCAACGCAAGCGGTGCCGCGAAACCAATGCCGACCACGGCCAGCAGCAGCGTGAGTGTCAAGCCACCCCAGTGAGCGGTATCCACCCGGGTCAGGCCGAGTACGCCGCCACCCAGAATAACCAGCACGGCGAGCAGGCCAACCAGCCAGCCGATGACCAGACCGGCATGCCAGAAGCGACGGTCCATGCTGATCAGAACGCCACCAATGAGCATGATACAGGCCAGAATAGAGCGCCACTGTTCCTCGGCCGGATAGGTGCCGAACAGAATGAAGCGGTAGTTGGCGTGTACGTAAGCCCAGCAGGCGCCTGTGACATTTTCACAGGCTTCTTTGGCGGGTGAAAAACTGGCGTTGATCAGCAGCCAGGAAATCAGACCACCCACGACCTGCCAGATCAAATAGCCGCACACCAGTGTGATGACGGTGTTCAGCGGTGTGGAAAACAGGTTGTCCTTCATCCAGCGCACACTGCGATGGGAGGTGGAGCCGCCCGTGGGCCGCGCCTGGCTTTGAATCAGAGTTGTCATCTTAACGCTCCACCAGCGCCATGCGCTTGTTGTACCAGTTCATGAAGAAGGAAATCAGCAGACTGATGGACAGGTAAATCGTCATGAAGATCGATACCGCTTCAACCGCCTGACCGGTTTGGTTCATGGTCGTACCGGAGATGGAAACCAGGTCCGGATAACCAATCGCTACGGCCAGTGAACTGTTTTTGGTCAGGTTGAGGTATTGGTTGGTCAACGGGGGAATGATGACCCGCAATGCCTGTGGCAAAACGATCAGTCGCATGACCCAGCTGGGTTTCAGACCGAGTGAGGTGGCGGCTTCGCTTTGGCCTTTGGCGACCGACTGAATACCGGAACGAACCACTTCGGCGATATAAGTTGCGGTGTAAACGGTCAGGCCGAGCAGCAGGGTGAAGAACTCGGGCGACATGTTCAGGCCGCCCGTGAAATTAAACCCGGTCAGAGACGGAGTGTTCATCTCGGTGGGAGCACCGGCGAACAACCAGGTCAGTACTGGCAGGCCGACAATAATTCCCAGGCCCACGCTTAAATAGGGGAATACTTCGCCCGTAGCTTCCAGGCGTTTGAAGGCCCAGCGGCGCAGTAAAAAGGCCCCGGCGATACCGGCTATAAAAGCAATGATAACGGCCGTCCAAACCGGGTTCTCAGCGGGAATGGGCAGGTAGAGGCCGCGATTGGTAAGGAAAACACCTTCGACAGGAGCGAGTGCATTGCGAGGATGCGGTAAAGCGTTGGTGACAACCGAATACCAGAAAAAGAGTTGCAGCAACAAAGGAATGTTGCGGAAAGTCTCGATGTAGGTTTTACCCAAAAAGCGGAGCAGCCAGTTTTTGGAAACCAGGCCGATGCCCACGAAGGTACCCAGGATGGTCGCGAGGATGATGCCGACGACCGAAACTTTCAACGTATTGAGTACGCCCACCAACAGAGCATGGCCATAGGTGTCGGAGGGCGTGTATGCGATAAGGCTCTCACTGATGCCGAAGGCGGCTTCTTTGGACAGGAAACCAAAGCCGGTGGCGATGTCCTGTCGTTCCAGGTTGGTCATGGTGTTGTTCACCAGGAACCAGCCGAGCAGGAAGACGCCACCAAATACTAATATCTGATAGATGACGGAGCGTACGGTTTTGTCGTACAGCATCGCCAGTACCGGTTTGGCGGCGGTTTGATTTGTTTGATTTTGGGTCATAACCCGACGTCTCCGCAGGAATTACCGTGATTGCAAGAACAAAAAAAATCCCGAACGATCCCGCCGATGGGGAGCGTTGATTGATCGTTCGGGTGGATGGGAGCCTGTCACCAGGTTCCCATGGGTGCTCTGGGAATTTCCCGGAGCGGATGAGCCGCGCTTGGCCGCTCGAGTACTGCTTAGCGGATCGGGAAGGCGTACATCAGGCCACCGTCGGTCCACTGAGCGTTCAGACCACGCTCAAGACCCAGCTTGTCGGTGACGTTACGCTCATAAGACTCACCGTAGTTACCGACCTGCTTGACGATGTTGTAAGCCCACTTCTCGTCCAGACCCAGAGCTTCACCCATGCCCGGAGTCACACCCAGGAAGCGTTTCACGCCCGGGTTATCAGACTTCAGCTTTTCATCGACGTTGGCCGAGGTGATACCGAACTCTTCTGCCTGAAGCATGGCGATGTGAGACCACTTGACGATGTCCAGCCACTCGTCGTCACCGTGACGAACCACAGGGCCCAGCGGTTCCTTGGAGATGATTTCCGGAAGGATGATGTAGTCAGCTGGGTTTTCGGCAGAGACGTTACGGGCAGAAGCCAGACCGGAAGCGTCCGTGGTGTAGACGTCGCAACGACCGGAGAAGAAGGCCGCGGTGACTTCGGTGGTGTTCTCGATTACAACCGGCTCGAAATCCATGCCGTTGGCACGGAAGTAGTCCGCCAGGTTCAGCTCGGTGGTGGTACCCGGCTCAACACAGATAGCGGCGCCGTCGAGTTGCTTGGCGCTGGTGACACCCAGATCCTTGCGCACCATGAAGCCCTGGCCGTCGTAGTAGTTCACGCCAGCGAAGTTCAGACCCAGGCTGGTGTCACGGGTGGTGGTCCAGGTGGTGTTCCGGGACAGGATGTCGACCTCGCCGGACTGCAGCGCGGTGAAACGCTGGGCGGCGGTCAGCGGGGTGTAGCGAACGGCACTGGCGTCACCGAAAACGGCGGCGGCCACAGCGCGGCACACGTCCACGTCCAGACCTTCCCACTTGCCACCGGTGGCGGCGGAGAAACCGGCCAGAGCGGTGTTCACGCCGCACTGTACGTAGCCTTTGTCTTTAACGGAATCGACTGTTTCACCAGCTTGAACGCCGGTGGCCATCAGAGACAGGGAAAGCGCAGCCGCAGCGGTGGTGCTCGTCAAAGTTTTCAACATCTTACTCTCCATTACTTTGTTGCTTTTATTATGTGCCCGACCGATACCATGCTTCGGAAGGGCCCGATCAGCTTCCGCATTCTTGTTAAACGGGAAGCCGTTCATACCGACGAACCGCCTGGCTCGACGGACAAGAACAGGTAACGACCCCAGAGGGGATCGAACGACTTTGTTCAGTCATGAATCCGGGTTCAGTCATGATTCCGGGCTAACTACCCGAAAGGGCTTGGCACTGTGTTTGGGTCGAGCCGGCATAATTTAAAAAACTCAGGTTGTTGTTATTCGATGCCTGCACGCTATAGAGCAAGGAAGGGGCCAATTTGTATCAATACAGTTGTAAGCCCCATTCCAGAAGGGTTTTGTGGGTGTGCCAGAGGTGAAACTATATCTTTGCGGGTTATAACCAATGGAATATAGGAGAAGGTGACGAGCTCTTTGCGGCCTGCACTCTTATGCATCAATGGGCAAAGAAGGGGCATGGTACTGCGTCATAACCGTGCCGAACGGGGATGTTCCGGCGTGAGGGATGGCGCTGTCTCTGGACGCGTTATGGCGTTCGCACCAGAGGCGGGCGTTTGGAGGGGCGGAACTGGGCGATATAACTTATGGAATAGTTATAACCATTGGAATAATAAATCAGTCCAATTCAGGGTCGGTTTTAAGGCTGTCGCGTAATCTCTTCAGACGTTTGCTCAACGCGGGTTGGGAAATTCCCAGAATCCGTGCGGCTATGGACTGATTGTAGTCGGCCCTGTGCATGGCTTCCTGAATCAACAGTTCGTCCATTTCGGCGAGGGTCGGCAGGCGGTTGTCCGGTGCGAACTGAACCAGCGTATCGTGCTTGCCCGGTGTGCCCTCGGGAGCCTGATCCCGCAACAAGTGCAGATCGCTGGGCCTCATGGCGCCTTGTTGGTGGCGGCTGATGGCGTCGAAAGCCATGGCCCGCAATTCCCGGATATTGCCTGGGAAATCGTAATTCTGCAGGGCCGCCCAGAGTTCCGGTGTGTATTCCGGCGCGGGTTTGCCCATGTCTTCCGCCGCCTGTTCGGCGAAGAAGGTGAACAGCAGGCGTATGTCTTCGCGTCGCGAACGCAGTGGTGGAATCTGCACTTGATGGGTACAGAGTCGGTAATAAAGGTCGCGACGGAAACGGCCTTCGCGCTGGCGTTCCGCCAGGTCCTGATGGGTGGCGACGAAAATCCTTGCCTGCATGCGCTTCGGACGGTCGGCTCCCATGGGGTAGTATTCGCCCTCCTGCAGCAGACGCAGCAGTTTGACCTGGGAGCTGGGGCTCAGATCGCCGATTTCATCGAGAAAGAGCGTACCGCCGGAAGCCTCTTCCACCAGACCGGCCCGTTCGGTATTGGCCCCGGTAAAAGCCCCCTTGCGATGGCCGAACAGGGTGTCGTTGAATATCTGGTCATCCAGCCCGGCCACGTTCACCGTGACCAGCTTGCCACTGCGACCGCTGATGGTATGGACGGCGCGCGCGATCAATTCCTTACCGGTGCCGCTTTCCCCGCAAATCATCAACGGCTGTGAACTGCGTGCGACGGATTCCAGGTATTGGAAGACCGAGGCCATGCTGCGGCTTTGGGTCAGAATGTCGGCAAAGGCTTCGGGTGAATCGAGTCGCCGGCTCAGTACGCGATGGCGCAGTTCCTGGTTTTCGCGTTTGATTTCCTGCAGCTGGATGGCGCGCTTGATGCCTTCGAGTAGCCGGGCGGATTCGGTGGTTTTGACGTAAAAATCAAAGGCGCCGAGGCGCAGGCACTCCACAGCGGTTTCCACCTGATTCAAACCGCTGATGATCACCACGGCGACATCCGGAAAGGCTTCGGTCAGCTCCTCCAGCAGTTCCTTGCCGGATTTGTGCGGCATGTTCAGATCAAGTAAGACCACGCCGATGGTTTGGGACTCCAGCATATCCATGGCATGACGGCTGTCCTGACAATAGTGAAGGTTGGTGATGCCGCCTTTGCGTTCCAGCATTAACCCAAGACTGCGATGGTAGGAGGGCTCGTCGTCAACCAGCAGGATGCCGAATTCAGGGTAAAGGCTTTTGGTGATTCCGCCGTCGCTCGTGCTCATGTCGTTGCCGTTTTATTCCATGGAAAGGTGACTTCGACCCGGGTTCCGGTGCCGGGTTTGGAGTGAAAATGAATCTCGCCATCATAAGCGTTGACGATACCGGCCGATACCGACAGGCCAAGGCCGGTGCCGCCCTGTTCACGTTTGGTGGTGAAGAAGGGGTCGGTCAATTGCGCCAGCGCCTCCGGTGCGATACCGCACCCTTCGTCGTGAACCGCCAGCACAATGCGTTGGCTGCCGTGGTCGATCCGGGTCTCCACTTTAACACCATGTTGCGGGTCTGGCAGTGCTTGACAGGCGTTAATGATTAAATTGATGACCACCTGCTCAATGCGTTGGGCATTGCCCAGCATCGATGGCAGATAGGGGTCGAGCAATAAATTGAACTTGCGGGTGTAACCGCGAATGGTGACATCCAATAAACGCGCGGCGGTGGATACCACTTCGTTCAGATTGATTGGCTCGGCGGTGTCTGTGGCTTCCTGGCGGGCGAAATCGCGCAGGTCGTTCACAATGCGACGAATACGCTGTGCCCCTTCGTTCATCTCATTCAGCACGTAGGGAATTTCGTCGCGGATACGGCGATAGTCGACGCCGCCTATGTCAAAAGCGCCCTGTTCGTCATATAGCCGGTCCAGTATGGGCAGGCAGTCTTCCCAGGCATCTTTCAGCATGGGAAGGTTGAGCAGGATCAAACCACTTGGGTTGTTGATTTCGTGCGCGACGCCGGACACCAGAGTGCCGAGAGAACTCATTTTGTCGGCTTGAATCAGTTGCTGCTGTTGTTTTTTCACTTCCTCGGTACGTCGTTCCACTTGCTGCTGCAGAGTGCGAATCCATACCGCGACCGTTCCCAGTCCTATAAACAACAGGGCCGAAGCCCCTGCGGCCACCCACCCCACCAATTGCCAGTTTCGGGTTTCGGGGCTTTCAAGCGTGCCGAGCCATTTATCGTAAATTTCCTGTTGGCGGCCGGTATTTTTCAGGATGGCGAGGCCTTCGGAAAATAACGTGAGGATGTCTTCATTGCCTTTTTTAACGGCGTAGCCATAAGGTTGTGCTTTGAGTGGCCGCCAGACTACGCCGATATTGGACAGCTTGTTTTCACGGCTGAAATACAGGCTGGGTAGAGTGGCGCCGAGTGCGTAGTCGTAATTACCGGCGGCGAGTTGTCGCAGTGCGTCGGAGTGGGCGCGCACTGGGACGATGTTGACGCCAAAATCATTTTCGCGCAGAAAATCGTGGACGATGCCTTCGTTTTGTACGACGACGGATTTGCCGCGTAGGTCTTCGTAGCTGGTGGGTTCGGGGTCGCCTTTGCGTGCGAAAAAGGAGTAGTTGACGACGACGGAGGGGGCGCTGAAGGAGAAGAATTTTTCGCGTTCGGGGGAGGCGACCATGCCCTGGAGTACATCCATTTCGCCGTTTTCCAGGGCGGCTCTCATGCTGGACCAGCTGCTGAGTGTGATGTCGATTTCCATGCCCATGACTTCGGCGATGGCGCGGGTCATGTCGACGTTGTAGCCGGCGATGTTGCCGTCTTTGTCGATGAATTCGTAGGGTGGGTAGCTGTCGTCTCCGCCGACTTTGATGACTTTCTGGGGCGTTTCGCCCAGGGCAAAATGGCTGTGGGCGACTAGACCGAGAGTGATCAAACACCGTACAGTAATTTGAATGAGGGTGGGCACAGCAACTCCGGTCAAGATGGTGAGGCTCCAAGCAGGCAGGAACTTGGCGAACAACGATTGTTCACCCCATCAAGAATATCGGCTAAACCGCCACTCCGCAAAATCTGGATTCGTTGCCAGGAGGACGCACCGGATGCCTGGTATGCCCGTCAAGGGTCGGCGTGTACCCATCCATGGGGCCTGGACCGCAGCATCCTTGCTGCGGACCCCCCTTGACGGGCATACCAGACACCCGCTGCTCACCTTGTGCAAATGAACTACTTCCCAAGAGCTTCACCGGCGCATAACTTGGCCCTTAGCTTATTGAACAAAGGAGATGCTGATGCAGGCGAGAGAATTAAACGAGAAGGACCGTGAGAATGTGCTGGCCTTCTTGAATCAACACATGGAACGCTCCCTTTTTTTACTGAATAACATCGAGCGCAGTGGCTTAAACGCAGGTGACAAACCCTACACCGGACAATACTGGGGTGCGTTTGAAGGTGACACACTGGTGGGTGTAGTGGCGTTGTATTGGAACGGCATGATCATTCCGTATGCCCCGACCCCGGAGGGGTTGCGGGTATTGGCGGATGCGCTGCGTTCAGAGGCTAACCGGGAGGTTCAGGGGTTGGTGGGGGATCGGGGGCAGGTGGATTGGCTGGCGGGTTATTTGGGTTACAAGGAGTACCAGATGGACAGCCCGGAGACTTTGTTCACGTTGGAGTTGGATAACCTGATTGAACCGGTGCAATTGTCGGACCCGGCGTTGGAGTGCCGCCTGTCGAGGGAGGAGGACCTGAATATTCTGGTTCCCTGGCGCGAGGCCTATAACATTGAAGCGATGTCGGCCGTGCCGGGTGAGGCGAATTACCGGAAGGCGAGGGGGATGATCGAGACGGATATTAAAAACGGAGTTGGCTATGTATTGACTCTCTCAGGGCGGCCGGTTGCGATGTCCTGTTTTAACGCGCTCGTGGGGAGCAAGGCGCAGGTGGGTGGGGTCTATACACCACCGGAGTTGCGCGGCCGTGGGTATGCACGCGCGGTGGTGGCGGGGTCTTTGGTTGACGCCCGGAACGATGGGGCGAGGCGCGCTATCCTGTTTACCGGGTTGGATAACGTAGCGGCGCGCCAAGCCTATCTTGCGCTGGGCTTTCACCCCATCGGGGAATTTTCCCTGAAGTTGTTGAGATGAGCCTTTATTCGTTTAACTGTAAATTTCGGAGCAGTGTAAAATGTCCAGACATACCCGTTTAGTCAGGATTTTAGATGGATTTCATTACCTGTAGTGATTGTGATTTGTGATGAATGTCTGATTTTCAAAAAGACTCCGGGAAGTATTTGATCTATTGCTGAAAATATCGGAGTGCTTTGATATATATCCAACCCGGCGATGAAGACGTACGCCAAGGACCCCCCCCCCAACAACCCAACCTGACACAAGGGAACCCCAATGAGTACCCAAAGGGATATTTCGCAATTGCCCGGAGAGGCCAAGGACTTTCTGCGCCGCCAAGGTATTTCGCTTAACCCTCTCGTCTGGTACGCCAGTTACCAACTGCCGGACGACGCCAAGAACTTTCAGCCCGAACACACCCGCCAGCGCTTTTATTTATTGAAGGGCAACAACGGTTACCAATACCTCACCCGGCATGAACATGGTCAACGCGGCACCGTCTTTGAAATCCGACGGAGCGAAGGCATCGGCGGCCCCGGGCCCGTCGCACAACCGGTTGAGTTGGTGCGCGGTAAAATTGAAGACATTCCCGACGACCCGTTGCCCTCTCACCCTAATTACGTTCCGCCGCCCAAACACTACGCCGAAATACGGCTTACCTATCCAGGCGGCAGCGAGGTAAAAGCGCCCTATACCATTCAAACCGACCGACAGACGTTCAGCGGTCACCTCACGGGGAGTGTCCACCACGGCTTTCACCACCCCAGCCAGGTAACCTACCAAATTGGCGAACCTGTACCCACAGAAGACCGACAGGCGGAACTGGACCTACTCAAACAGCATTGCCAAACCCTCGCCGACCGGCTCGACGACCACAGCGAGATTCAGGCCATTCCCGCCCGAACGCAGGCCCTGCATCTGATCAACACCCGCGTACTGCTACCGGGCGACCCTCAGACCATGCCCATTCAGTTGTTCAGCGGCGGTTATCCATTCCCCCAGCTGTTCGACGCCGCCGCCCAATGCTGGCAACAGGGGCATTATCGGCCGGACCACTTCGGCGACGCCCTGGCACGACAGCGCCTTGATCTGAACTGGCACCTCGCGCTCAGTCTGGGCGTCAGTCGCAATGGGCTTAGCCCCGCCGATGCTCTGTTGGATTTGATCTACTGCCTGAACGACCCGGACGTCATGCAACCCCTGATTTCCCTGGCGACAAGGCTGGATTACAGCGACCCTCAAGGCTGGGCCATGGAAGCCACGCTTGTCGCCCTGTTCAGTCGAACCACCCAAACGGCCGAAGCCTCGCGAGCGGGCAACCATTCCCCCCATCATGACACCCTGGCCGCCATGGGCCGCTCCCTGCATCGTCTCGCCGACTGGATGCGCCAACAGGACAAGGTGGTACGCAAAACCGCTCCGGATTCCCAACCGATCACCGCCACCATCCCAGTCCCCTCATTGAGCGCGAACTGGCCCAGCGTACCCGAACCCAACTGGGTGGAACTGGGTTACAACGACCAAAAGCAACCCTTTCCCCCAGGCACGACACTCGCCTATTGGCTCTACGACGACAACGACGAACTGTTGTATGAAGGGGACGACCTGCGCCCGAACACCGTGAAACGGTTTCTATTGCCGGATGACGTCGGCGAAGTCAGCTACCGGTTCGCCTTCGCCCCTCAACGATCGGATAACCCGGACACCCAACGCACGTTCGACAGCATGTTCCCAACCTTCGGCCAACCCATCGTTCACCTCTACGACGTTGGCCCCATCATCGATTGGCAACCGGGTCTGGCCTACCCGTCCCGTTCCAACACCGGCAACGTATCCACCCTTCGGCCCTTTCAGGTCGACCTGTTGCAACGTGCCCTGGGGCAAATCAACCTACCGGTAGACGAACGAGGCCACCCGCTGCCCAACACCTACGTGCTGCTGGCGAGTTCCGAAAGCACCTATGGCGACATCAAAACCGAGATCGAAAAACAACTCGGCAGCGGCCTCACTGAAGAAGATTGGCAACTGGTCGAACAGCAACTCAGCCCGCTGAACGAAGCCGAACCCAAAATCCTCGACCTCACCTGGCTCTATGCCGACCTACTGTTCCGCGCCGCCGCCGAACGCTATGAAAACCCGGAGGTGCAACGGCTGATCGCCGAACAGACCCGCATGCTGGAACAGCTCGACAAGTGGCCGGAAGACCCCTGGTACGCCTCCTTCTCCCGCTGGTTCTTCCACTGGCCCGGCCCACAGGGCATGTTGCGCAACCGGCTCTGGCATTCGCAGCGCTACCTCAAGGAAACGCTGGACAACCTGCTCGACGCCCAAAAGGACGCCAACCTCATTCCCTATCGGCACGTCAACCGGGAATTCATGGACTGGATCGACCAGGCCCTGTTCACCGTGGCCACCTTCTTCGTACCCATCGAAGGCTGGTTGATCACCTCAGGCCAAGCCTTCCTCGCGTTGATGCGCACCAAATACTTCATCGGCGGGGCTGCTTTGGGCTTGGGGGCCTATTCCGGTGATGCCCAGGCCGGTCGGTTCAAAGCCCCGGAACTCACCATTGCCCAGGGTGCCATACGGGCCACCGCTGCCAAAACCCTACTCGACGACGCCGTCAAATACGGCCTGCGGTTCAAGGGCGTGAACGCCCCGACGCACCTGAGCCTGGATGGCAGCCTCGGCCCGGTCAGACAGCGATACGTCGGCGAAATCCCCGCCATGCGCCTGCCGCCCGCACCGAACGGCCACCACTGGTACCGCCACCCCAGCAACGGCACCTATAACACCAAGCGCAACCCCGGTTACAATGGCCCGCGCAAGGAATACGATGCCGAAGAAGGGCGGTTTTATGAGAGTAGCCGAGCCACCACGCCCGGAACGAACCGGTACAAGGCGGAGTTTGCGGAGAATGCAGCCTATGAGTGGATGGTGAAGGAAGGGCACCAAGTGTTGCCTGGTTTTAGGCGACCACTTTACGGGCATCATGGTATTGATGGGA
Organism: uncultured Saccharospirillum sp.; assembly: GCA_965652395.1. Taxonomy (GTDB): domain Bacteria; phylum Pseudomonadota; class Gammaproteobacteria; order Pseudomonadales; family Natronospirillaceae; genus Saccharospirillum. Next base: position 31,710 of record CBFGUW010000045.1, read on the forward strand.
TTTTTCTCAACAAGAAAAAACCACCAACCTACATCATCATTGAGGCTAAGTACCATAAGAGTACTTATGGCTCGATAGCGGGACCGGATGGTGTAAGGTACAAACAAATGAGTGACGAATGGATTGAAGCAAAAGCGGTCAACCAAGTAGATCGGGACCTTTTATTGGCGATAGCAGACGGTGACTTTGAAAAGATAGGGCTTAGGTATCAACCTGACCTTGGAAGAGTCATTAAAGAGGAAATTACATGGTGATTAGACAAACTGAATTCGCAGAAGCAGAAAAGCTTGCCGACTTATTGCTTTGGATGGAAACCAAGGCATTGCCGACGTTTAATGAAACGTTGGATCGTGACGATATCGATGATAGACGTAGAAGCCTATCATCTTTTTCCAGGTTTAAAACACAGATTAAAGTTGTTTTTTTAAAATATACACTAGGTCATTCCCTGGATGCCATCCGGGGCGAGTGCCAAAAAACTCTAGACTATTTGGAGTATCACCTAAATAGCCGAGTTAGGCCACTAGAGATGGATTTCAATCAATACATTTTAATTGTTTGGACTCTATCCACTTGCTACCTATTTGATATAAGTATTCGAAAAGAACTCCTCGCGAAGCTACCATTTTCAGGTCAAGACCTGTTGCTGGACAGGCTGATTAATTGTTTTGACAGAGGCCACGTTCCAACTATGAAAGTGGCCTTCCCAAAGGTATATGAGTCGTTATGCAATGCGCTTGGGAAATATGAACATGATGTGAGAAATAGCCTATTGGCGAATTTCTTGAGTAACTATCTCCCTAGTTTGACGGAGTACGAGGCGTTCTGGTATGAAAGCCATAGAGAAGAAAATCCCTCTTATTTTCATCATTTTGGGTACTGGGTGTTTGAGTTAGGAGCACTAGCAGTGGATATCGGTTGGGATGACTCTGAATTCAGAAACCACCCTTTATACCCGAAAGACCTGGTAGATTGGAGGCGTTCAAGGGGGCGTGACAAGTAGGTCAGTGATAGGCTCTCGGTGGTCTTCGTGGCGATTATATGCCTGAGTAAACTTGCGGAAATAATAGGATTAAGGCAACCGCAACTTAAATCGCGTTGTTAAGGGTGGAATCACATGGTAATCAGGCAAATAGGGTTTGCCGAAATCGGTGTGCTTGAGCGCCAATTAGTAACACTAGAATCAAAAGCACTGCCACTATTCGAGAACACGCTTGCCAATAATGATATTGATGCCCGAAGGAGAAGTATTTGTTCTTATTCTAGGTTCAAGACGCAACTTAAGGTGCTTTCCATTAAGTATACTTTAGGGCACGATCTGAAACTTGTTCAGCTTGAATGTGAAAAACTAATAGAGTTCTTAGACTATCTCTTAGATAACCTTGAACAGCCTCTGGATGTTGACTTCGACCAGTATGAGTTAATTGTTTGGGCGTTGTCTTGTGGCTCTCTATTCAATGTTGAATTTAGCAAAGATCTTATAAGCAAGCTCCCTTACTCTCAACAGGATATGCTAATCGATAGACTGATCCACTGTTTTAATAGAGCACACATCCCGACCCAGAAAATTCTATTCCCAAGGGTCCATAAGCCATTATGCGAAGCACTGGGACGGTATGATACCAATGAATTTCATGAGTTGATTACCTCCTTTTTGAATAACTACTTCACGGGGTTAAGTTACTACGATGCTTTCTGGTGCGATAGCCTCAAGGAAAAAGACCCGCGGTACTATCGGCATTTCGGATATTGGGTTTTTGAACTAGGTGCCCTTGTTGCAGATATAGATTGGTGGGATGACTCAGGGTTCAGGGACCACCCTTTATACCCCAAGGACTTGGTCGACTGGAAACGAGCGCATTGCTCAACCTGATTGACTCTGACCACTGCTCGAAGCTCTCAATTTTCTCCTGATAAAGCTGGTTGATGAGAGCTTCAAACTGACTTACTCGCCTGGCTAGTTCAGATGAATGAGAAAGCCTTAAGATGACGCGACATGACGGGGAACAACTACCCAAAGCTCTCGATTCTCTCCTGGCATAACCGCTCTGCCATGGATTGCAGTGCCGTTACTTGCTCCGCCAACCAATCAAGCTCTTCAACTGTAATGCGGTAGTTTGGATCGTACCGGGCACTTACATAAGCATGACGCAGCAATTTAAAGCATTTTTGTGCCTCCACGGTCCCCTGTGGGAATACCGACAGGAACTCCGGTTCAATACTGGCTGTCAGTGCACGTAGTTTTTTGATGTCGTGGGTCTTGGGTTTGTATCGGGTGTAGACCAGAAGGATCATTGAATAGAGGCGTTCGGTAGCTTGATGAAGAGAAAAAGCCGCTCTGTTGTATGACTCACGAATCATCATGAGTTTATATATTTCGAAGTCTTCGACTGCTTCACTCAGCCAATACTCAAAATCACTCTGGGCCAGCCCCTTACGCTCGGCCGGGCTTAGATTCTCCGACGGTTCAGCCAACTTAAATTTCCCGGTATCGTGCAACAAAATTCCTTCTCGAATGATATCGGCGAAAAAGTATTGACCTTTGCTGAGCCGGGCGTTTACAAAGTGAAGGTCTTCTGCGATTAAACTGACCGGGGTTTCCACTTCCCGAAGTAGGCGGCTATCCAACGAGTCCTTCATCTCGATCTTTCTGGCCTGTACCTGGTTTTTCACAATCGCCAATAGGTCGAAATCACTCTGGTAACGAAAATGGATGCCGTCCGGCTCCTTTTCTTCAACCCAGTCACCACGGGCGTAGCTGCCGAACAATATCAGCATATCCGGCTTGACGGCGCGCACGATGATCTCGACCGCGTGGCGCAGTTGTTCCTGTTTTCCGATGGGCAGGTGTTTGAGGCTTGTTTTCATTGGCCTATCCTATCAGCATCCTCGGGCTCGCTAAAGCCTGTCTTGGCCGGTAACCCTAAGGTGTCTGTCGTTATCAGGCGGAATCATTTCTCTATCCAAAGGTGCATATTTTGCGAAACCGCATGGATTATTGATAATCGTTTTGGTAATAGTGAGCACCCATCGTTCTTTTGGCTCAAAACCCCCGACAGGAGTACCCTGAACATGAGATTTCCCCGTTATTTGACTGCATCGGCCGCTGTATTTTGCCTGGCGGGATACCAACTGCCCGCCTTGGCGAACAGCCTGGGCACCAGCTTTTCGGTGGGGCGGTATCAATTGGATGAAGAGGCCGCCGAGGCGGATCAGTACGAAGAATCCGGTTTGGGATTGAATGTCGACTTGAGCTATACCTACAACGGTCTGAGGGGTGCGGTGGGTCTGGGTTCTGTTTTTTTGTCGGATAACGCGGCGTTCAGTCAAACGGTGGAGGATCAGTTTGGTAATGTCTCCGAGGCGGATTCCTCGGCAGGTATAACGGCTTTCACCTTTGAAGTGGGTTATGAGTACGATCTGACTCGCGAAGTGTCCGCAAGCATCAACGCCGGCTATATGTTCCTGACCGGATCACGCAGCATCGAAAACTGTTCCGATTGCGATAAAGACACCTTTGACCTCGACAACGGTTTTTATGTCGAGCCGGAAATCGGCTATTACTTCGCTGAGTGGGGTGTTGGAGCCCGTTATATTTATTCGCCGGGTGCTACCGTGCGCAGTGGTTTCGCCATCAGTTTATTGGGACGTTTTTAAACGGAGATCACCTGGGTTATCGGAACCGAATCAGGTTCCGAACTCCGGCCCCAGTTCTTCATGGAACTGTTCCACCTGGTTGGCGACATCCTCATGCATGCCTCGATACCGTGCGATATGAAACAGAGCGTCGCCTTCGTAGACCATGGCCAACTGAGTCAGTCCGACTAAAATTCCGGCACGACTGGCGCGGACTTCATAAGCTTCCATCGTGCTGGGGCCGATGATCCGTGCCAGCAATTGGTTCTTCTTGATATAGGTGCCGGGTTTGACCAGCACCTGAAACACCCCGGAATCCTGAGCGCGTTCCCAATAGGAACTGTCCGCCACGGCCTGCTCGGCTGGGGTTTTGGGTGTGCCGCGCAACATGCCCAGGTGCATCATCACGTTGGTGATGCCTCTTTTCCCCGCCCGGATACTGATCTCATCCAGACGCAAGGCTTCGCCAGCTTCATACACAATCACCGGTATGCCGTTTTCACCCGCCGCCTGACGCAACGATCCGTCGCGCAGCTCCGAGTTCAGAATCAGTGGCACGCCAAAGGCGTGGGCCATACCCTCGACCACCTCGTTGTTGTCCAATGCGGCGCGTATTTGGGGGACATTGAAACGATGAATGGCGGCGGTATGCAGGTCGATGCCGTAATCCGAAATGGCCACCACTTCCTGCATCAACACTTCTGCGACGCGGGCCGCAAGCGAGCCTTTGGCGGAACCGGGAAACACCCGGTTCAGGTCGCGCCGGTCCGGCAGGTATCGTGAACCCATCCCGAAACCGTGCACATTGACCACCGGCACCACGATCACCGTGCCGGTCAGGCTGCTCAATTTTCGGCTGCGCATGAAACGACGAATGATCTCCAAGCCGTTCAGTTCGTCACCGTGCATGGCGGCCGTAATGAATAAAGTCGGCCCCGGTTTTCGGCTGCGCCGCACAAAGGCGTGCATGATGGCTTCCGAACCGCCTGGCGCACCAGGCAATAACAGCGGAACGTTATGCCATTGGCCGGGAGCCAGCTTGGTCGGTTGAATCTGGCTCATGCTTCCACGCGTTTTTTGGGCTTGTCGACGATGTGTTTCTCGATGTGCTCGACGACCAGACCCGCGATGTCCTTGCCCGTCGCCGTCTCAATGCCTTCGAGGCCGGGGGAGGAATTCACTTCCATGACCACGGGCCCATGATTGGAGCGCAGAATATCAACACCCGCGACTTCCAGCCCCATGACCTTGGCGGCCCGAACGGCGGTTTTGCGTTCTTCCGGGGTGATCTTGATGACCGAAGCCGAACCACCGCGATGCAGGTTCGAGCGGAATTCGCCCGGCTCGGCCTGGCGTTTTATCGACGCCACCACTTTGTCGCCGATCACGAAGCAGCGAATGTCGGCGCCACCGGCTTCCTTGATGTATTCCTGCACCAAAATGTTGGTATCGAGCCCGAGAAATGCCTCGATCACGCTTTCCGCCGCTTTCCGTGTTTCGCAGAGCACTACACCGATGCCCTGGGTACCCTCCAGCAGTTTCACCACCAAAGGGGCGCCGCCGACCATCTGGATCAGATCCGGCACTTCATCAGGGCTGTGGGCAAAGCCGGTGACCGGCAGACCAATACCTTTGCGCGCCAGCATCTGCATAGACCGCAGCTTGTCGCGCGAGCGCGAAATGGCGAGGGAGCTGTTCATGGTTTTGGTGCCCATCATTTCAAACTGGCGCACCACAGCGGTCCCGTAGAAGGTAATGGAGGAACCGATGCGGGGGATGATGGCATCCACATCTTCCAGAGCTTCGCCTTTGTAATGAATGGTCGGGCGATGGGAAGCAATGCTCATGTAACAGCGCAGCGTATCGATCACCCGCACCTCATGCCCCCTCGCTTCGCAAGCTGCGACCAGGCGTTGGTTGGAATAGTTGTTTGGCTCGCGTGACAGCACCGCCAGTTTCATTTGGAACTCCCAGATCGAATGCTCGTGAAAAGGATGACTGCAACAGACTGTTCAATGGAAGAGGTGTGGCGCAGCGGCGCCATCATCGGTTATCCCGGTCGGATTGCCAAGCATCCCTTTGCCTCCAGAATAGACCGGAATGCCCGGTTATGCAGCCGACGGGGCTCAAGCGGGACGAAAAGTACCGATCAGTCCCCGTTGACCTCCTGCATCATGCGAATGAACGGCGCTCTGTCTTCCTCTGGCAGTCGGTCCAGAAAACGATCGTTCACCTGCCGGGCCAACTGGGTGAGGGGCTGTTCCAGTTCCCGGCCTTTATCAGTCAGGTAGATTCGAAACGTCCGCCGACTGTTCGGATCGCTGCGGCGCTCGATCAGACCGAGGATTTCCAGCTTATCCAAAATACGTGTGGTGGTGTAGTGCTCGGTCATGCAGGCCTGGGCCAGCTCGGTCTGTGACAGACCCTCCTGTTCCCAAAGCAAAAAGAGTGTGGGCCAGTAACTGATTTTCAAATCGTACTGTTTCAGTTCTTTATCCAGATGCGCGGCCATTTTTCTACCGAGAACGGCGATGTGCCAACCCAGGCTGTCTCTACGCCTTAATTCAACCAAATTCGAATGCTCGCATGATCGTTATAGTTACCCGGACGGGACCGGCCCTCTTAAGAGAGTGATAACAGTATCGTAACAAGTACCAAAATCAATGCTGTCAGGGAGGTCACAATCAGGCGGGCGGTCGAGCCCAGAGCGGGTGACTGTGCATCGGATACCGCCGGAGCCCGGCCATCGATCATGGCCCGAACCACCCGGTCACCTTTCAAGGCATGAATGGCGGCGGCCCCCGCATGAACGGCGATCAGACCCAAAAGCAGTTTCGGGAACCCGGCATGCCATCTTGCCGCCCAGTTTTCCAAGGGACCTAACAGCCACTCCCCCGGATTGAGCATGCCGGTCATGATCATCCCGCTGAGTGCTTGAAGGCACAGGCCAGCCAAGAGGATTGCCACCATCCAGGCTGACAGAGGGTTGTGGCCGTAGTTCGATGATTTACCCTCCCGCGTAAACCTGCGTACCTCCTTCACCCCCAGGCGGAAACCGGAAAACCGGGCCGAAGAACTCCCTACAAAGCCCCATAGGCATCGCCAGCTCAGCAGAACGGCGAGCAATAGGCCGCCAAGGAGATGCATGACACTGTCCCCATGGCCCGACAGGCCGGTGCCGAGCAGTAAGGGCACCAGAAGGATCAGTAACCCATGAAACAGACGGATACCTGCATCCCAAACAGGTACCAGGGTGGGGGTTGGTTCCTCAGCGGTGGGGAGATCGGGGAGCGTCGTCATGAGGTCCTCCTGCCTTTCGCAGTCGATTGAAAGTAGGAATGAAGAAAAGTTGCAAATGCAACTAAGACGATAGCACTTCTCATCGATAGTTGCAAAATTGTTTGCAATATTTGCAAATGCAAGTATGTTGATGGAGTGACTGTAGAGATGTGGGTCGGAATCCACGGGAGGTACAAATGAAGCGAAATCTAATGACGGCCTGTGTATTGGTTGGATCCCTGTCAATGGTGCAGGCCGACTCCAATACCCAGGCAGAACCGGTACAGCGACGGCAAGCGGTTTTTGAACGGCTGGAAACGGAGTTGGAAGCGTTGGAAAACTCTCAGGCATGGCAGGAGGACACTCATCGCTGGTTGGAGCTCGCGACTGATGTCCGTCGGATGAAGACATGGTACCCGCCCGGAAGCCGGGAGGGCAGCCGGTCTCGCAAGTCCGTCTGGACGAAGTCTGAGGATTTCGGCCGACGTCTTGATGAGCTCGCACTGAACCTGGAGCGCATGGCAGAGGCGGGAGCACTGGGGAATGAAACCGGTTTTGACGCCTATTGGGAGGAGGTCGACTCTTCGTGTCTTGGTTGTCACATGAGGTTCAAAACACTTTTTTAAACAATGGTTATTTTCAGGAGGTCGTCATGAAACCATGGGTACATGCCACAGCGGGAGTACTTGCCATGGCGTTGATATTCTTGTTCCTCACATCCACTTTGGTGTCCGAGATGGTGGGAAGTCAGCCGATGATTCGCCAGGTTAAGGAATGGATTGTCATGCCGGGTTTGGTGATATTGATACCGGCTATGATGGTTTTGGGCGCGACAGGGGTTTATCTTTCCCGCTCGCGTAAAGGAAGCATAGTCGCCGCCAAGAAACGGCGCATGCCTGTGATTGTGCTGAACGGGTTGTTGATCCTGTTGCCTTGCGCCCTCGTATTGAACCACTGGGCCGCCCAGGGTTTATTTGGCCCGGGCTTCTATGTCGTTCAGGCACTGGAAATTCTCGCGGGCATCGTCAACCTTGGCTTGTTGGGCCTCAGTTTTTGCGACGGCCTGCGGCTGGCCGGGCGCCGAAGCCCTGCCCGTCGGTTTGAGGCGACTGGTTGAGATGAACCGGTTACCGGTCCTGCGGGAACAGCGTGCTATAGTAAGTAGTTGTTTTCTAACCCTCTTTCCCGGGACCGGATACCATGTCGACACGCGAAGACACCCTGCACGAACACGTCGAATACTGGCTGGACGAACTCTCGGAGGATCGCCCGGCCAGCAGTGAATGGTTCGAAGGGCTCTCCGAAGCCGACATCGCCTTCGCCCTTGAGTGTTTGCCATTTGATCGACGCCTGACCGTCTGGCAGGCCGTCCCTCCGGCTTTGCGTGGCGCCGTCCTGGTTGAGCTGCACGATGAGCACCGTCGCTCTCTGTTGAAAGCCGCGCCACCGGATGCCCTGATGCAGTGGTTGGGGCGCACCGATCCGGAAGATTTGCTCGAACTGATGGACGACCTGCCCGGCCAACTCGGTCGCAAGGTATTGCGCCGGTTGGATCAGGAAGAGCGCGAGCAATTACAGGCGGCTTTGGGGTACGACGACGATCAGTTGGGCCGGTGGATCAGCTTTAAGGTCATCACCGCCGAAGCGGACACCCCCGGCCGGTTGTTTCGCAAGGCACTGCGTGAAACCGGCGTGCCCGAGTTGACCGACGTCATCGTTCTGGTCGATGAGAACGGTCGTTACCAGGGGTGTCTGTCGTTGGATACCGCCATGCAGGTGCCCACCCAGGCGCCGCTCAGTCGCTACGTCGACCCGGATATTTCGCCCCTCAACCCCGCCTTATCGCTGCATGAAGGTGCTCAGAAAGTGCACAGCGCCGACAAAGCCATGCTGCCGGTGGTGGATGAAAACGGCACCGTGCTGGGGCGTTTCACGGCGCGCGATGCGTTGGACGTGATCGTCGAAGAGCAGGAAAAACAAATGATGCAGCTCAGCGGTGGGGGTCTGGAAGAGGAGGATTTATTCTCCCCGGTTCGCCGTGCCGTCCCCAAGCGGGGCTTGTGGCTGGGCATCAACCTGATCACCGCTTTGTTGGCCGCTTGGGTGATCGGGCTGTTCGAAGGTGCGTTGTCTCAGTGGGTGGCGTTGGCCGTGCTGATGCCGGTGGTGGCCAGCATGGGTGGCATTGCTGGTAGCCAAACCTTGGGGCTTGCCATCCGGGGCCTGGCCACTGGTCAGTTGGGTTCTGCCAACGTGCGCAGCCTGATGCGTAAGGAAATGGTCGTCGGTGCCATCAATGCAGTGTTGTGGGCTGTCGTGATCGGGCTGGTCGCCAGTTGGTGGTTCGACAGTATGGTCCTGATGGGGGTAATCGCCTTCGCTATTCTGGTCAACCTGCTGGCGGCGGCTTTGGCGGGTGTGGCCATTCCCTGGGTGCTTTCCCGAATGGGCATTGACCCGGCGCTGGCCGGTTCGGTGATTCTGACCACAGTCACCGATGTTGTCGGCTTTTTCGCATTTCTCGGGACGGCGTCTCTGGTCCTGAATTTTATGGTTTAGCCGGTATTGGCGCTTTGCTAAGCAGCGTTGCAAGATCAGCGATCGGCATCGGGCGGGCAAAATAAAACCCCTGCATAATGGCGCAGCCGTGTCGGCTGAGAAAACCCGCCTGTTCGACGGTTTCCACGCCTTCGGCCACTACCTCCAGTGACAGGGTGCGGGCCATCGCCAGTATGGTTTCGGTGATGACGGCATCATTGCGATCATTGGGAATATCCTGAATAAAGCTTCGGTCGATCTTTAACTCCCGCAAGGGCATCTTTTTCAGCATCGCGAGCGATGAATAGCCGGTGCCGAAATCGTCCATCGAAAAAGTGACACCCTGTGTCTGCCATGCCTGTATCGCACCCAGCGTGGCCTGGAGGTTCTTCATGGCCGCAGTTTCGGTAATTTCCAATATCAACTCGGGTCGCTCAAGGGGCTCGGCCAGGTGTTGGCCGAGCTGCGTTCTCAGTTGGTGGTCAAGCAGGGCGTTGTGAGACAGATTGATTGACAGACGGGGTAACTGCCGACGGTCGATGCCCGCCGTCTGTAGCTCTTCCAGGGCGCGAGTCATGACGAAATTGGTTATTTGGCTGCTCAGCCCATGTTCCTCGGCCAGCGGAATAAAAGTGGCCGGTGACACAAACCCCCGCTCGGGATGGTGCCAGCGGATCAACACCTCCGCACCTATCCAGCATTGGTTTCGTTCATCCCACTGTGGTTGATACACCAGATCGAAGGTACCAATATCGCAAGCCTGTCTAAGGTCTTTCAACAGAGCGATGCGTTCCATCAATTGCAGCTTCAGGTCTTCCTTGAAGACGGCGTGTTGATCCCGGCCGTGGGCCTTGGCATGAGACAGCGCCATATCGGCATGGCGCAGCAGGTCATGGCTGGTGGTGCCGTCGGAGGGATAAAAGCTGGTGCCCAGACTCAAGGTCAGGGGGTGCAGGCGGGGTGTGCGACTGGTACGCGTGAGCTGGCGTTGCAGGTTGTCCAGAATGGTCCTGGCTTCTTTTTTCGACAATTCCACGGGTGACAACAACCCGAACTCGTCGCTGCCCAGGCGGGCGATGTACCAGCGGTTATCCAGAAATTCGTTCAGTGCCCGGCACAGGGCGTCGAGCATGAAATCGCCTTCGGCATGGCCATGTTCGTCGTTTAAATCTTTGAAGTGATCGATGTCCAGAATGCTGACGCAACAATAAATTTCGCGGGCTTCACCCAGCTGGCAACGGGCGTTGAGTTCCGCCTTGAA
>CBFGUW010000046.1:0-42241 GCA_965652395.1 uncultured Saccharospirillum sp.
AGTGACTGAGAGTATAGTCGACCAGTTCGTCGAGGACGGTGGCAATGTCTTCGTCGGTATGGTTGCGGTGAGCCCGTTCGACGCGGTTGATGTATTCGACAATGCGTTGATGTTGGGAGTCGATGACGGGGATGCCGATTTCAAGGTCGGCGGTCCAGTTCAGTGACATGAGGATATCTCCTTGGGGGTAGCCGTTTTGCAGGCAGCTTACCGCCCCAAGAAGCTTTCGGTTTAGACCTGGATCAATGTTTCGGTGGTTGTCGTCCGTGTTCAGTATCGGGGTGGGCCCTTCGGGGTCGCCGTAAATACGTCCTGTAGGCTTGACCTCGGCCCGATGCGTCGGACCGTTCATGCCTCGCACATCCCCGAAGGGCCCACCCCGATACCAAACACTCGCATCTGGCGGTTGATGCTAAGCAATCACGCTGACTCTGCTGCCCTGCTGCGAGGCAATAACATCGATCCTCTGTGGCATTTGTTCTTTCAATTCGGTGACGTGGGAAATAATCCCCACCGTTCGGCCATTGGCACGCAGGTCCATCAGCGTCTCTATCGCCAGGTCGAGAGAATCCGGATCGAGTGAACCGAAACCTTCGTCGATAAAGAGGGTATCGAGCCGTATGCCCCCGGCGTAGGCCTGTACCACGTCGGAAAGCCCCAGCGCCAGTGACAGGGCGGCCATGAAACTCTCGCCGCCGGAGAGGGTGTTCACCGGCCGGGTTTTTCCGGTGTAGGCGTCCTCCACTTCCAGGTCGAGCCCGGAGGCGCCTTTGCCTTTGGTGCGGTCGGTTTTACGCAGTAAGGTGTAACGCCCTTTGCTCATTCGGTTCAGGCGTTGCGTGGCTTCGAGCAGTACATCATCGAGCAGGACGCTGAGCACGAATCGCTGCAGGCTGATGCGTCGGCCGTTGTTGCCGTTGGCGACTTCGGACAGGGTGCCGTAGAGCGCGTATTGGTGGTCCAGTTCTTCCAGAGCCTTACGGGCTTTGCCCAGGTTTTTCAGGGCTTTCAGCTTGGAGCTGTGTTCCAGGTAGAGCGCGCCATGGGTTTCCGTGGCGGAGGCTTGTGCCTGTTGGGCCTGTTCCAGATCGGCACGGCGTTTTTCCAAATCCGGTTCGGTCCGGTCTTTCAAGGCGTCCAATTGGTCGGCGATGACGCCGCCAAGTTCGGCTTTTCGACGATGGTAAGCGTCGATTTCCGTTTGGCGGGCTTCGAGGTGGGTGTCGTCCCGGCGTGCCGAGTTAAAAGCGGTCTCGTCGTCGAACGGACTGGATGCTAATGCTTGTTGCCACTGCGCCTCGGCCGATTCCTTTTCGGCTGTCGCCTGGGCCAGGCGTTGTTCGAGGTCGCTTCGGCTCGCCTGTTTGGCGGCGAGAGCCTCTTTGAGTTCGGCATGCCTTAGTCGCGCGGATTCATAGGCTTGGTTGATGCTTTGAATGCGTTGATTGACTGCGGCCAACTGGTCTTCAAGCGCTTGGGGTTTTCGCCATTGTTCGGGGACGGCCTGCTCCAGGGTGTGCACCTGTTGCCTGATACCGGCCAATGCGGTCATGGACTGGTCGCGTTCTTCCCGGTATTGCGGCTCCTGCTGGTCAAGCGTAATGAGTTCACGACGGACCTCAGTCAGGCGCTGCTCGGTCACGGCTAATTGGTGCGCGGTTTCATCCAGGGCTTTGCATTGGTCGTTGACCCGGCTGTACTCGGCGCGCAGGTCGTTGATGTCCCAGTCGGCATAGTCGCCCAGCTCTGGCAGTTGGCGGTCGGCGATGTCTTTGGAATAAGCGATGGCTTGGACCAATTCCGCGCGCTGGGTCTGCAATTGATTGACCACGGCGGTCTGAGCATCCTGCTCCGCTCGCGCGGTGGCGACGGCTTCCCGGGTGACGAGTTCCATATCTTGTCCGATGGCCGGTTGAGGATGTGTTTTACTGCCACACACGGGGCAGGGTTGGTCTGGAGTCAAGGTGGCGGCCAGCTCGGCGGCCTGGCCCTGATGCCAACGGATCTCCAGCTGGGTGGCGGTGTTTTTCAGCCGGTTCTGTATTTGGGTTTCCTGGGCTAGACGCTGCTCCAGTTCTTTCTGTTGCGCCTCTTTTTTTCGAGCCTCTTCCGTGGCGTTTTGCCACTCCCGCTTTAGCTTGCCGAAGCGTTCCAGGTCCGCACGTAATTGCTGCAGTCGGGCTTGTGGTTTGAGTGCGGTCTGAGCGTCGTTCTGTCGGGTTTCCAGTTGTTGGCGTTCAGTTTTAAGCTGCTCTCTCTGTTTCGTGAACCGGGCATAGTTCTGTTCGGTTTGTTCGGCTTTTTGTGTAGCTTGGGCCTCGGTGGCTTTGGCTTGGCTCAGTTCCCGCAGTTGCCTTCGGTAGCCTTCCAGGTTGGTGTGTTCGGCTTTTAATGGGTCCATCTCCTTCCAGTCCGTTTCCGCTTTTTCGAGTGTTTGACCCGCTTGCCGGACTTCGCGATCCAATTGTTCACTCTGAGCCGTGACGGTTTTAAGCTGCTCCCGTTCGCGGTTTTCCTGGCGTATTTTCTGTTCGCAGCTGTCAAACAAAGGCACCAGTTTCTGCGCCAGCCGGGCTTGCTGAATCTCGGTTTCCAATTGCTGGATGCGGGACGATTGCCGCTCAAGTTCGGCCACTTCTCCACGCGCCTTGGCCAGGCGTTCAAATTGCTGTTTCAAGGCGTTGTCCGCATCCAACTGGCGTTGCGCCTGGATGGTTTTCCCGGTAACGGCATCCAGTTGGTGTTTGGCATCGGCCAGTTTCGGTTCGAGTGTCTTGATCTGGGCCTCTAATTCGGCAGGGCTTTCCGCCTCGACCGATTGGAGGTAGGCGGAGACTTTGTCGGTCTCTCGATCCCATTCACGTTTGATATCCGTTGCTTTATCCCGCAGCTTTTTTTCTATGGCACTGTAGATGTGGGTTTGAAACAACTGGCTGAAAATAAGTTCACGCTCGGACGATGTCGCCAACAGCAATTCCCGGAATTTACCCTGGGGCAACACCATGACTTGCCGAAACTGCTCGGCACTGAGGCCTGTCAGGCTGTGTACCCATTCGTTCACTTCCCGCACGCCTTTCATTTGCAGCAGTTCGGCATCGGACTCATCAAATTCCCCACTCCAATCCGCTGCCGGTGTTTTCCATACCTTGGCATCGGTTTGGCGAAGTGTGGTGCCCTCGCCTCTTTTTTTGGCAAGCGTTTGGGTGGGAGTTCGATCAATGTGATAGACCGTACCGCCAAGCATAAAATCCAGTTGAATGCGGGTTTCCATATCCTCACTGGCCTGGTCGCTGCGCATGCTGGCGGCTTCGCGTTCCCGGTTTCCGCCCGTGGTTTCACCGTAGAGCGCAAAACACAGGGCGTCGAGTAGGGTGCTTTTTCCCGCGCCCGTCGGCCCATTGATCAAAAACAGCGCATTCTCCCCGAAGGCGGTGAAATCGATATCGACGGTGTCCGCGAATGGTCCAAAGGCTTGAATACAAAGACGCAATGGTTTCATCGCGGTTCCTCCTCGGCGCGATGAACGGCTTGAATGACGTCATTCAGCGCTTGTTGCTGCTCTTCGCTCATCGCCTCGCCCTGTGCCTGCTCAAAAAAATCCGCGAAGAGCTCGGCCTCGGTGCGTTTCAGTTGCTCCCGATTGTGCAGGCGGGCTTCATGGTCGACACCCAACCCCGGTTTTTCCAAATGCAGTACGTTTGGGTAGAGAGCACGCAGTTGACTGAGCGTATCGAGTATCGCTTTTTTATCGGTTAACCGTATCAGCAAATAATCGTCCCGCCGGTCATCCTCTTCCGCCTGTTCCAGTATTTCAGCAAAGGCGCCCTCCAATATGCGCATATCCCTTTTCGGGGAAAGTGTACGATGCTGGATAGAGACCGGCTGGTCCGCTTCGATATCGATCAAAGTAACGCCCTTGTTCTGACTCACTTCCGAGAAGCTGTACTTGAGCAGGGAACCGGCATAGCGAATATGGTCGACGCCGATTTTCTGCGGCGCATGGAGGTGCCCCAGGGCGACATAGTCGAAGGCTTCCAGCGGGCGCCAACCGACGGTGTCGGCACCACCGACGGAGAGCGGCCGTTCAGACTCCGATACATCACCGCCGCTGGCAAAACAATGGGAAATAAGAACGTGACGGCAATCCTTCCGCCAGTTGGCTTTAATGCGATCCACCAAAAAGGTGTGGGCTTCGTCGAAGCTTTTTACCGGCTCTTCGAAGGTGTGTCGTACCCATTCAGGCGTGCAGTAGGGAACGCCGTAAAAGGCGACCTCGGTACCGTCTTTGCTCAATACCACGGGCTCCGTCACGGTATCCAGACGGGAAAAGATATGCAGCCCGGATTCCTGCATTAATTCCGCGCCAAAGCCCAGACGTTCAGCGCTGTCGTGGTTGCCACTGATCAGAATGACGGGGATCTCCAATTCCTGACAGAGGCACTGCAAGGTTTGGTTGAGAACGGCCACAGCATCGGCCGGCGGAACCGAGCGGTCATAGACATCGCCCGCGATGATGACCACGTCCACCGCGTCGGTTTTGACACACTCAATGATCTGACTCAGCACATGCTGCTGGTCTTCCAACAGCGACTGGTTGTGAAACTGGCGGCCAATGTGCCAATCCGACGTATGCAGTATGCGCACGGAACCCTGACTCCCTGAACGTTAGAGCGACAGAGTGTACCAGCTTGGGCGCTATAAATGAGCCAGAGTGGCGGCCAGAGTTTCGCCAATGCGGGCATTGAGCTTCAGGTTGACGATATCGTCCGCCCGCGTGCGGCCCAGGTTCAACGTCGCCATGGGCTTGTTCCATTGCTGGGCATAGCGGCAAAAGCGAAAGCCGGAAAAGACCATCAGTGAAGACCCGATCACCAATAGCCCATCGCTGGCTTCCAGCGCATCCAAGGCCTGCTGCACCCGGGGTTTGGGCACACTGTCGCCGAAGAACACTACATCCGGCTTCAGAATACCGCCGCATTGGGGGCAGTCCGCCACTTTGAATTGGCTGAAATCCACTTCCAGATCCGCGTCTCCGTCGGGCGCCGTGGTGGCACGGTATTGATGAAAGGAGGGGTTCAGATCGAAGCAACGGTCGTGTACTTCCTGCCTGTCGCAGCGGTAGGCACAGGCCATGCAGATGATTTGGTCGGCCCGCCCATGCAGGTCGACCACCAGCCGACTGCCCGCCCGCTGGTGCAGGCGGTCTACGTTCTGGGTGACCAGTAATTGGGTGCGGCCCCGTTGTTCGAGGTCCGCCAGGTAACGATGGGCCGGGTTCGGCTGAGAGTTCCGCATCACCGGCCAGCCGATCAAGCTGCGCCCCCAGTACCGCTGCCGCGTAGGGGCGCTGGCCATGAATTCCTGATGCTGAACCGGCTGTTTTCGCTTCCAGGCCCCTTGCTGATCCCGGTAGTCCGGTATACCGGAGTCGGTGCTGACACCCGCCCCGGTTAACACCAGTAATCGTGGATGCAAGCGGATGAAATCGGCCAGACGTTCAGAGGCTTCTTCAATGGCGATGGGCGCCATAACCTCATCGGTGGGTGGCAATTGAATGGAGCGAGGGCCTTTGCTTGGAAGCGTCATGATCAGCCAGTTTTCAGAAGACAACGCTATAACTTTAGTAAACCCGGAGGCCAAGGCAAAGGCGGAATGGCAACTTTGTGCCATTGCACTAGGATTGACACACATTCTGTGCGGGAGAAGCATAATGCTCACCTTGGCTTTCGATGTTTACGGAACGCTGATCGACACCCAAGGCCTGCAGCGAGCCCTGAGCGACGCCTTGCACGACGAGGAACTGGGCCGCCGTGTGAGCCGTCGCTGGCGGGAAAAGCAGCTGGAATACAGCTTCCGTCGTGGTTTGATGGAACAGTACGAGCCTTTTTCCATCTGCACCCGCCAAGCCCTGCGTTACGCCCTGGCCGAAGCGGACCAGACACTGCCCAAAGAAATGGAAGAGACCCTGATGGCCGGGTACCGCCATCTGCCGCCTTTTCCGGAAGCAAAAGAACTGCTGCAACAACTCGACACCCTGCCCGTGCGCAGCTTCGCGTTCACCAACGGCGAGGCCGGTGTCGCGACGGATTTACTCTCAGGGGCCGGTTTGCTCAGCCTGCTGGAAGGCATCGTCAGCGTTGAAGTGATTCGTACCTTCAAGCCATCGCCCAAGGTTTACCGTCATTTTCAGGAAACCACCGACGCCAGACCAGACAACATCTGGCTGATCTCCGGCAACCCCTTCGACATTCTCGGCGCCAAAGCCATGGGTTGGCGCACCGCCTGGATTCAGCGGGGAGACGCCCGGTTCGATGAATGGGGGCAAAACCCGGACGTTACCCTGAGTCGCCTGGCGGAACTGCCGAAAGCCCTACCGCTCTGAACAATTCAACCAAATTGAGCAACTTGGGCAAAAACGCTCGCTATCCGGGTTCATCGACCTCTTTTAAGCTGATGGTCAACCAAGAAGGAGGTCCGACATGATCTACAAAAGACCCGCCGCCGAACGCGGCCGCGCCAGCTTCGGTTGGCTGAACAGCCGCCACAGTTTTTCCTTTGGCCACTACTATGACCCGGCCCACATGGGCATTTCGGCCTTGAGAGTGATTAACGACGACCGGGTAAACCCCAGCGCTGGCTTTGAGACCCATGGCCACAAAGACATGGAAATCCTGTCTTACATTCTGGAAGGCACCATCGAACACAAAGACAGCATGGGGAACATCAAACGCATCGAAGCGGGCGAGTTCCAGATCATGAGTGCGGGCACCGGTGTGCTGCACAGCGAATACAACGCCTCCGCGACCGATTCGCTGCACTTTTTGCAGATTTGGTTGTTACCGAATGAAAAAGGTGTGGAACCCAGATATGACCAGAAAGCCTTTGATTCATCGATAGGCGGCACCGCCATTGTTCACCCCACCGAGGAAGGCGCTTTGAGAGCCCATACCGATGCCAGGATGTGGCGTTATCAGGGTGGGAAGGATTGGGATTTTTCACCTGAGGGTAAGATGGTTTATGTGCATGGGGTGAGTGGGTTGGCTGTGGTTAATGGTGAGCCTCTCGGGCCTGGGGATGGGGTGGCTTTTGAAGGGGAGGATGTGAGGATTGTTGGGGATGGTGGTGCGGAGGTTTTGGTGTTTGATTTGCCTTGAGGGTTGAGGGCTAGTCACCCGAGGCCGTGCTGGCCCACCGCCTGGCGGCCTTTGTAAGTCAGCCGGTACTTCTGTTTGCTGCTGCGCGGTTTGTCGGGGATAGTCATTTCAATCAGCTCGGCTTCCAAGGCGGGGAGCAGGTAGGCTTTACGGAAATGATCATCGTCTTTCAGCCCAAGCGCTTCTTTGAGCTGTTGCCGGGTCATCTCTGAGGTCAAGACCGAGAGCAGTCGAACTTCCGGGGTCACTTCCTGGGTCACTTCCGGGGTTGAGGTGGTCAACGTGTCCAGAATTACTTGACCACAACACCCCTGTCCGATTGCCAGTTCAATGCGCTGGTGTCGTTCACCTTCAACCTTGGGGAGGGGGCATTGCAGAGGTCGACCTTTCGGAGGAAGGTGAATCGGGAGGAGCATGCTGGGGTGCCTCCTCAATTCAAACGATGGGTATGGGCTGGAGGTAAGCGCTTGAGGGGCTTGGTAAAAAGGCGTACTGCCGAGTCGGGGATGTAGGCCCTGAATCTATTGTTCTATCAACGGATAAAATCGTCTATTATTGCACCCGAGGGGGCACAAGGAAACCATGGCTACAGCTGAGCAAATAAAAGCGCTACTTAAGACCCACGCTGATCGCGACGATCAGCGGTTCTATTCTATTGCTTTGCAGGTGGCCGCAAAAGAAGCACGTCAGGGGCACCATAAACTGGCGAGCGACATAAAAACGATGGTCGAGAAGTCTCAAAAGGGTGTGAAGAATATGGGGCTTGCGGCCGCCAAGCCTACCCCTTTGGTTCAGCAACCGAAAGGCGACTTTAAAGGGCTTCTTGAGCTAACGCATTCTACGGTTCGCGGCAGCGAGTTAGTGTTGTCCAGTGAAGTTAGCGAACGTCTAGAGCAGGTTCTCTTGGAACAACGCCAAAAGGACCGGCTTGCTCAGTTCGGACTTTTTCCTCGACGTAAGCTGTTGTTTACGGGTTCTCCTGGTACAGGCAAGACAATGTCAGCCGCAGTCTTGGCGACCGAACTGAAATTGCCTTTGTACACCATCGTTCTCGATAACTTGATTACCCGGTTTATGGGGGAAACAGCGGCCAAGCTTAGGTTGATATTTGATCACATAAAACAAACCCGTGCTGTGTATCTATTTGATGAATTTGATGCTATCGGAACACAGCGTGGTGCTCAGAATGATGTTGGAGAAATCCGCAGGGTTCTGAACTCATTTCTGTTGTTTGTAGAGCAGGATGCTTCCGAAAGCATCATAGTGGCTGCCACCAATCATCCCGAGCTGCTTGATAAAGCACTCTATCGGCGGTTTGACGATATCATCCAATTTGAAAAGCCAGGACAAGATCAGATAAGAAAGCTCATCGAAAATCGCTTGTCTGTGTTTGATACCGATTCATTGGCGTGGGCCGATATCACTGCTGCAGCGGATGGGTTGAGTTCGACGGAGGTGACCCGCGCCTGTGAAGACGCGGCGAAAGAAGCCGTCTTGCATCACGACACTAAAATTACGACAGCGTTGATCACGAAAGCTATTAAACGCCGTCAGTCTGGAAAACAATAAGAGGTCCAATGGCGGAACGGAAGCCACATATCCTGCTGGACGGGTTCGCAAACCATGAGGCTTTTCGATCACGTCGTACTGGTCGTAATCCCGTCATTCCTCCACAAGACCGTAATTCACATGGTCGATCCTTATCTCACCAATATTCAGGTGTGCTCTCGCAGTTTCAAAGTCAAAGAGAGCAGGCGCCTGAGCCTGTCACAGAAGATATAGGCATCTATGTTGAGATCATAGGAGAGCCAGGTTGCGACCTGCCGCTGGACAGTCTGGATACCAGCCGTGATTTTAAGCTTCGATCATGTCGTAAGGTTGATGATCGTGAAGTGGCTGTTGTCTTTATTCCTGAATCGCGACGGGACGTATTTCAGCGAAAGATTGAGCAATATTTGGACCCTGATAAGGATGGGAAAGGTGGTCCCAGAAATCACAACCTGATTGATAGCATCTTCGAGATCAAGCTTGCAGATTTAAGGTCATTCTGGACGGATGACGTGTCACTCTATCCAGTTGATCTACAGCAGCAGGTGTGGTGGGAGCTCTGGTTAAAGAAACGACCAGAAGACGAGGACCCTATTCAGATCGCGCATCAATTGGCTGAGCGGATTGGAGCTCAGTTGGGCAATACATCTCTCAGTTTCTTTGACAGTGTAGTAGTTCTGATCAAAGCTTCTGCCCATCAGCTCGAGAGAGCACCGGAATTGATCGCCAACCTCGAAGAACTAAGGCTGGCCAAGGAAACGCCGAATGTCCTTATTTCGTTATCGCCCAAAGAACAGCACGAGTGGGCTGAGGATCTGAAAGGACGGCTTCATCTCGGCGAGACTGCATCGGCTGCCGTGACGATTTTGGACACAGGCGTCAACTACAACCATCCTCTTCTTGGTGAGGTATGCACGGAGCAACAGGCTGAACGATGGCACCCAGATTGGCCGGGATATGATGATTTTAACCCGACGAATCCCCTTGCGCCGTTTAATGACCATGGGTCCCGGCAGGCTGGATTGGCAGCGTTCGGCGACTTGCATGCGGCCTTGGTGAGTAGTGAGCCAATAATGCTGAATCATCGAATCGAATCGGCACGAATTTTACCCCCTTCCGGTAACAACGATCCCGAACTGTACGGAGCCGTTACTGTAGGCACGGCAGCAAAGCTGGAAGTAGGCATGCCGGATTGCTCTCGCGTGTACTCGCTCGCGGTAACTGCTGCGCCGGAGAGAGAAGGCGGACAGCCGTCTTCTTGGTCTGCTGAAATTGATCAGTTTTCTTCAGGTATTGAAGACGGTAAACATCGCCTTTTTGTGATCTCGGCGGGTAACAATGGGGACATCTCACCGGATCTGGATTACTGGGATCAAGTCCACCTTGCCCAGATAGAGGACCCCGCCCAGGCGTGGAATGCTCTCACGGTCGGCGCTTGTACTGAAAAGACTACTAATGACGATCCAAGTTTTAATGGATGGTCACCTTTGGCAGAATCGGGTGATGTCGCACCTGCAACTCGTTCCGCAGTTAATTGGGCCTGGAGGAAGCATGCCCCCTATAAGCCGGATGTGGTTGCAGAAGGTGGTAATCGGCTGCTCTCACCAGATGCAACGGAGGTTTCCAACGCCGACGTTATTTCGTTGTTAACAACATCCGGCAGAACCACAGGGCAGCTGTTCGAGACCACTGCCGATACCAGTGCTGCGTGTGCTTTGGTTTCAAGGCAAGCTGCCATACTCATGGCTGAATATCCGGAATATTGGCCTGAAACCATTCGTGCGCTGATAGCGCATTCGGCCGAGTGGACGCCTAAAATGTCGGAGCGCTTCGGGCTGCTTCACCAGCAGCACAGCCCAAAGCTGTCCAAGGAAACCATGCTCAGGTGTGTTGGCTACGGGGTACCCGACCTCAAGCGCGCCAGATACAGCGCCAATCATGCTTTGACGCTCATTGCTCAGGACAGTTTGCAACCCTTTGCCAAAAATGCTGATGCTTCGAACTCAGATGATCCTAAGCTCAATGACATGCAGCTCTACCAGTTGCCATGGCCTATTGAGGTATTGCAGCAATTGCCGCCGGAGTTGGAGGTGAAACTCCGGGTAACGTTGTCTTACTTTATTGAACCCAATCCAGGGCGCCGAGGATATCGTCGACGTTACAGCTACCAGTCTCACGGGCTTCGCTTCGAGGTTATCCGTCCTGGCCAGTCGCTGGAAAATTTCCGGGCATCAATCAATCAAAAGGCGAATGAAGAAACTGAAGATTATAGTGGCCCTGAAGGAGCCAATGATGGCTGGCGACTTGGGCCTCAGTTGCGTACCCGGGGTGCATTGCATTCCGATATCTGGACAGGTGCGGCCGCGGACTTGGCCGATATGCACACCATAGCTGTGTATCCAGTGGGTGGTTGGTGGAAATATCGGACTGCTCAGGATCGCTGGCAAAACTCCGTGCGCTACAGCCTGATTGTCAGTATTGACGTGCCCGACGAGAGTGTGGATATTTACTCAGTCGTAGAAAACTTGATTGAGACTTCTGTGGAAATCCGTATATAAATCAAATTAATGCCAGTTCAAGCTTGTGTTTCCGCCTCTCCCAGTCAGGCATGACTTTTTCCAGCAGCTTGTAAAACTCTGGGCCATGGTCATGGTGCTTTAGGTGGCACAGCTCATGCATGATGACATAGTCGATACATTCTCTAGGCGCACGGATTAAGCTGAGATTCAGGGTCAAGGTGCCGCTGTGTGACAAGCTTCCCCACCGAGTTTTCATGCGCCGTATTTGTAATCGTGGTCGACCAAGGTCGAGTCGCTCGAAATCTGGCCAGCAGCGTTCAAAACTTTCCATGAATTTGCACTGGGCTTTTTTGAGGTACCAGGACTCGAGCAAGTCTTTCACCTTGTTTGGGTCGTTCCTGTCCTTGCAACTGATCCAAAAATATCCTTTTGCGAGTTTCACCTGATTGGCATTACCCTCAATCAGCTTGAGTCGATATTGACGGCCCAGGTATAAATGTGACTCCCCTCCAACATATCGGCGTGGTGGTGTGCGTGGGTCAAATTGACGAAAGTAGTCGAGTTGTTTTTTGAGCCACCGGGCTCGTTTTCTTATGCGTCTCTCAATTTCATCTTCGGTCGTACCTATAGGGGCTTTGATAAGCACAGTTGAATCGGGGTGAACCGCCAATTCCATTGTCTTTCGATCGACAAACAGGACATCGAATACTATATCCTGTCTGCCATATGTGATTGATCCGGTGTAGCCGTTCATTCATGCATCCTATGCCGTGCAACCTGCATTGAGCGCTCGATGATTTCATCCATCTGATCAAGACTAAGATCCACCCCACGCACGTCCTTAACCTGGTCGTATAGATAATCGTCGATGTCGTTCACGGCGCGTTTTTGGGCATCGTCATCATCCCAAAAATGTACCTTCCAATGACGCTGCAGGATGGACTGAATAGCAAGGGCTGTGTCCGCGGATACTTCTTCGCAGAACGACTCGTCCAGCTGATGCTCGCCAAAGAATGGCTTTAGAATGCCGTAGAAAGCCATGGCATCCTCGTTGCCATCGAGTTTTTCCGGAATATCGTCATGCTGTTGGGTGGAAACCTTGTTACGGATGTCTGTGACCCTGTTCAGGTATTCCAGGTCTGAGATACGCTTTGCCTTGAAATCATCAATGGCTTGTTGGATAAGTTTTGAGAATTTCTCGTAAAAGGCCGGATCTTCGTCCATCTTTTCCGTGATGGCCTTTTTGGTCGCATGGGCGATGGCATCCGCTTTTGCGGCGGTTGTTTTGGTGCTATAAACCCCTTGCTCTTCCTTTACCTGATTGAACATCTTCTCGTCGAAGATATTAACCGGATCATTGAGTTGAATGACCTCGTTGGCCTGAATGTGGGTGTCCAATAGCTTTTTGATTTTTGGTTCATAGTCCCGGTAGTCGATGGCTTCGGCGTAGCGCAACTTGACTGCCGATTTGAGGTTCTGGAATCGCTTGAGATCGTCTTTGTATTGCTTGAGCCTTTCGTCACTGGTCTTCATAACGAATTGCTCGGTTGAGAGGGCAATTCCCAATGTCTTAGTATAGTCAGCCAGGCGCTGATAAAATTCTTCCCGCAAAGCATCATCGGCGAGCAGGACCTCATAGGCCTCCTCGTCATGCTGGTTCTTTACTTCCTTGAATAAGTCCCAGAGATCGGAATAGCGTTGCGGCAGTTTAGAGACTTCGTCTTGGATTGAGGTCAAGGTCCCTTTGAGGTCATCCTCATCATACCCCTCGAAAGCGCTGTACATCGTCAGAGCCTTGTCGAGTTCGCCGAGCACGCTGGCGTAATCGACGATATAACCGAAGTCTTTGCCTTCGAACAATCGGTTCACCCTGGCGATAGCTTGTAGCAAAGTGTGCTCACGCAGGATCCGACACAGGTAAAGCACGGTATTGCGCGGTGCATCGAAGCCGGTGAGCAATTTATCCACCACAATGAGGATCTCCGGCTCATCGCCGTGTTTGAACTGATTGATGATCTGTTTGGTGTACTCCTCCTCCGAGCCGTAGCGGTTCATCATTTTCTGCCAGAACTTGACGACTTCGTCGGTCGGTTCATCATCCACTTCCTCGTACCCTTCACGGGTGTCCGGGGGGGAAATGATGACGTCGCTGGAAACAAAACCGATATCATTGAGAAATTCATGGTACTTCAGGGCAGAGGCCTTATTGGGAGCAACGAGCTGAGCCTTGAACCCCGTACCCTGCCAGTTAGCTCGGTAATGCTCACTGATATCGAAGGCGCGCATATAGATCACCTGGTCAGCCTTGTTCAGCATCTCGGCCCGCGCGTACTTCTTCTTCAGGTCAGCCTGCTGTTCTTTGGTTAGCCCGTTGGTATGACGCTCAAACCAGAGATCGATTGCGGCCTTGTTTTGCTCCATTTCCACATGGCGGCCTTCATACAGAAGTGGAACCACCGCATCGTCTTCTACGGCCTGGTTGATGGAGTAGTGGGGTTCGATCAGCCCACCAAACTTGGCGAAATTGTTCTTCTCCTTCTTGAGGAGCGGCGTTCCGGTAAAGCCCAGGTAACAGGCATTGGGAAACATCTGTCGCATGCGTGCGGAGAAGGAGCCGAAGTTGGTTCGATGGCTCTCGTCGACCAGCATGAAAATATTTGCAGACGTTTCCTGGTGCTTCTTGATATTGAGCGCCTTGTCAAACTTGTGAATCAAAGTGGTCACGATCCCGGCCTTATGTTCGCTGACCAGCTCCAGTAGATGGCGGCCAGAGGTGGCTCGGTTCGGGTCCAGTCCGCAAGCTGCGAAGGTGTTGCTCAACTGTTTGTCCAGATCATCCCGATCCGTAACCAGGACGATCCGAGGATTATCAATGTCAGGATCCAACGCCAGGTTGCGGGCGAGCACAACCATGGTGAGCGACTTACCGGAGCCCTGGGTATGCCAGATGACACCGCCCTTACGCCGGCCTTCACCATTTAGCTGTTTGACCCGTTCGAGTGTGGACTTGATGACGAAATACTGCTGGTAACGAGCAATCTTCTTCAGGCCACCGTCGAACACGGTGAACTTATAGGCCAGCTCCACCAGGCGCTCGGGACGGCACAGGCTGTAGATGGTCTTATCCTGCTCGGTGACCAGGCGGTCCCCTTCCGATTCAAGGGCATCAAAGTATTTGCGAGCTACTGCAAACTCACCGGAGAACAAATGATCTTTCTTTTCGACAGCTAGCGGGGTGTTGATACACGCTGCAATTTGAGTTTCGTTGTCCCGATGCTCTTTCCATAAGCCCCAGAACCGGGCCGGTGTGCCGGTGGTGGCATAGAGTGCCTTGTTTTTGTTGATGCCCATCACCAACTGCACGTAGGTAAACAGCCTGGGTATATAGTCATCACCTTGGTTGCGAATGGACTGGGATACGGCTTGTTCCACTTCGACCTTGGGTGATTTGCATTCAATCACTGCGAACGGAATTCCATTCACAAATAAAACGATATCGGGTCGTGCTGCTTCGGTACTGCGGGATCGTTCGACGTTGAACTCGGCCGTCACATGGAATTCGTTCTTGTCCCAATTGCGCCAGTCGATGTAATTCAAGGTAAAGCTTTTGGAGTCTCCCTCAATGGTCTGCTCCATCGCCGTGCCAAGCGTGATCAGGTCGTAGATGGTTTCGTTGGTTTTTTGCAGGCCATCGAACTTGACGTTTTTCAGTTTCTGAATGGCGGATTGAATATTTTCTTCACTGAAGAGGTATTCGGCGCCCTTGTACCGGATACGATTGATCGCCTTGAGCTGGTTGCGCAAGGTGCCTTCCAGCAATACGTTGCTAGATCTTCCACCACGCTCTGTCAGGGCTTGTGCTGGAGAGAGGTACTTGAAGCCCAGATTGATCAGCTGCTGCAGGGCTGGAATCTGGGATAGGTACTTTTCATTGAATCTAAAGCCGGAAATCGTCATCATCATTACCTCTACATCAGCAGGCCCAGTGGGGGCAGTAACCGCTTGATGGTGGCCTCAGCCGAGGCGGTATACCCCTGCCATTCCTGGGACTTGGCCTCCGCAGCCAGTTGTTTCGCCCGTGACACGGCCTCCTGCTTCCACTTTGGGGCGAACCAGCCAGCGTCCATTCCCTCGATGTAGTCGTAGAAATAGTCCTTGAGCTGACGACCACCCAGGAGACCAAAGAACCCGAAGCCGTGCTTAACGATGTCCTGCTCCAGGGAGTAAGACTCGAACGGATAACGATTTTTGGCATTCCAGTATTTAACGACCCTGACGAGCGGCTTGATCAGGCTGCTATGTGATTGATTGGCACCGATCAGTTCCTGGTTAAAGCCGGTTGGATCAGTGCTTAGCCAATCCTCGTAATCACTGGCCTTGGCGGGGATCTGTAATCCACTGAACCAGTTATTGGTGGCAGGCACCAACTCAAAGCGAATGTGGTTCAGGGATAACACGATAGTGGGATTCGACTGCGATATTTCCGAGCGTGCGTAGTATTGCTCAACAAAGCGACGTAGCCGATTCAGGTAGGTCTGTGGGCGGCTGGAGCCGTCTGCGAATACAATCATATAGTCGACGTCGGAGTTGGCATCCATGCTGCGGGGAAGAATGGTTCCCCGGCTATATGATCCGAAGATAAACTGTTGTGTAATGTCAGCCCCAAAAAACAGATTTAGCCGACTTTGTAAGGTTGCGACCGAGCGCCGGATACTCTCTTGTTCCTGGTCCCGGATGATGGCCCCATTGGCCAGGTTGGTCAGATAACTGTTTACGGTCATGCGGCCTCCTTATCAACTCGGTATTGGCTACGGCCTTCATCGATGTCTCTTTTGGCTTTTTCATAATCTCTGCGAGCGATGCTCGGAGAGGCCTGATTGAGGTCATCGCGGGCACTGGCAAGCTCGATAAGCCGCTTCCTGGCCAAATTCAACTCTTCGGTTTCCGCGAGGGCGAGCTCTCGAAACAATCGGGTCTGATTTCTGAGAGCAAGGTACTGGCCGGCAACCGCCTTATGATTTTCAGCGTGCTCCGACGGTTTCAGGAACGTCAGCACCGTCGTAAGAGCTGTGGACAGGATAGCGAGGCTGCCGGCCACCTCGGGCAGATCGCCGAAGGCCGTACCCCCTGCTACGGCCGCCAGGACAGCCGAGGGCAGGCCAACAGCCAAGTGATACCGGCCCCAGCGCTCGGCGGCATTGAAGTGCCCCTTGGCGGAATGTTCCGTATCCTCTTCGATGCGAAGCGCCTCGGCGGCTAGCTTGGCTAGGAGGTCGGACATCAGGCCACCTCCTTATTGGATTTTATGTGCCACTCCCCAGTCAGAAGTTTCTGCATCAGCCCCCGTTTTTGCTTGCGGTAGGCTCCGGCCAACTGCTTGAGGAGGTCGATTTCCTTCTTTGCGGCGTTGAGGGCTTCGGCAACTGATGTCTGCGTATCCATGTCCGGCAAGGGGAACGGGATAGCGCCGAGATCTGCGAAGCTGACAGTTTCCCTTACGCTGCCCTGGGCACTTCGCTTGATGCGTTCGCGTGCCTCGTGAGACGACAGCCAGTGAAGGAAAAAGTCACTGTTGACCTTCTTCTCATCGAGTTTGAACACCACATACATCGGGCTCAGGACGCCGTCATCCCAATTGTCCAACCGAGCTATGGAGCCGACATTGATTCGTGAGGGGTTGTAAGCATACTGTCCTCGTACCACAATCTTGTAATTGGACAGATCAGCACTGGCAACTCGTCGTTCGAATTGGTCTTCGGGAAGCACAAAACCGTTTGTATTGGTGACACTGAGAACGCGCTCACATTGAGTGGACCGGTTGCGTGTAGATACCTCAGCAGTGAAATCACGAATATGTCCATGTGGGAATGAGGAATCATTCACTCGGGTGGCAAGAAGGTACTTGTAATAATTCTCCTTGGCAGCAGCCAGTTTGTCTAACTTCTCTATTGCAAGGTCCCAAGTGCTCAACGCCATAGCCACCTCGCGTTGCTCTGAGAGAGATGGCAAAGGAACTAATTGTCTTTTTAGATTCTTTCCACTAATGACCGGTACTGACCCGTCATTACAAAATCTGGATAAGTCTTTTGAGTCGAACCAATAATATAGATATTCTGGGTGGCATATTTCCTTGTTAAAAACTGTTACGACTAAGACGTTATCGTCTGTAAGACTGTCTTTGATCAATATCCTTTTGTTGTTAAGCCTAAGAGCTGCGCCAACTCTAGAGAAAACAATACTTCCTGCAGGAAATGGCGTTGCATTCATTTCCTTTAATGAGTCATCGTTAATATAATTGAGTGTTCTCCTTATATATTTTTTGTTTCCATGAGCGTTTAAGTCCCCAACCTTGACGTACATCCATTTGCCAGATGCTCTTCCTTGATACTGAGGCTTAAACGTGTACCCTTGTTGTACAGTAGCGATTTCCTTAATTGGATACTCTTTCATTTCGCTACCTCTCGAAAAATTCTATCCATACGGCTGCGGACATCTATGAGTTCTGCTTCCAGCCTATCAATATCAGCTTGTACTGCAGCGATATCTATCTCTTCTTCTTCCTCGAAAGTATCGACGTAGCGTGGAATATTGAGATTGAAATCGTTTTCCTTGATCTCCTCAATGGTCGCCACGCGGGCATACTTCTCGATCTCTTTGCGAGCCTGGGAGGCATCCACAATGCGCTGGATATGCGTCTCTGAAAGTGTGTTCTGATTCTTTCCAGGCACATAGTGGTCCTTGCCGCTAGCGTCGATGAAGAGCACATCTTTGCGTGCTTGGTTTACGCCACCCTTTTCGCGGCTCCGGTCAAAGACCAGAATGGCCACTGGAATCGAGGTGGTAGGGAACAGGTTGCCAGGTAGGCCAATCACTGCGTCGAGCAGGTTCCCTTCGATCATCTTCTGGCGAATACGTCCTTCTGCGCCGCCTCGGAAGAGCACGCCGTGGGGCACCACAACGGCGACCCGGCCCTCTTTCTCCAGGGCTGCCTCGACCATGTGGCTGATAAACGCCCAGTCGCCTTTGGATTTCGGCGGCACACCGCGCCAGAAGCGGTTGAAGCGGTCGCTTTCGGCTTCATCAGCCCCCCATTTGTCCAATGAGAAAGGCGGATTGGCCACGACCACGTTGAACTTCATCAAGCGGTCGTTTTCCACGAGGGCAGGGCTGGTCAGGGTGTTGCACCATTCGATACGGGCGGCGTCGGCACCGTGCAGGAACATATTCATGCGTGCCAGCGCCCAGGTGCTGCCGTTCACCTCCATACCGAACAGGGCGTAGTCGCGGCTACCCACCTCGCGTGCCGCCTCGAGCAGCAGACCGCCCGACCCGCAGGCGGGGTCGCAGATGCGATCCCCAGGCTTGGGGGCGGCCAGCTTGGCTACCAGCTCGGAAACTTTGTGCGGGGTATAGAACTCGCCGGCCTTCTTGCCCGCATCTGAAGCAAAACGCTCGATCAGGAAGATGTAGGTGTTGCCGATCACATCTTCGGAAACTCGGCTGGGGCGCATGTCCAGCTGTGGCTTGTTGAAGTCTTCGAGCAGGTGCTTAAGGCGGCGGTTGCGATCCTTGGTCTTGCCCAGATTGGCCTCGGAATTGAAGTCGATATTGCGGAACACGCCTTCCAGCTTGGCCTTGTTGGCTTCTTCTACCGCGTCCAATGCTTCGTTGATCAGTTCGCCGATATTGGGCTCATTGCGCTGTTCGTAAAGGTCATAGAAGCTAGCGCCCGCAGGCAGCACGAAGCGCTCACGTTCCAGCCGGCGACGAATCCGGGTGTCATCATTGCCGTATTGCTTGCGGTACTCCTCATAATGGTCGTTCCAGACGTCCGAGATGTACTTCAAGAACAGCATCACGAGGATATAGTCTTTGTACTGGGCCGGATCCACCACACCGCGGAAGGTATCGCAGGCGGCCCAGGCCGCGTTATTGATGTCTTTTTGTTCGATTTTGGGGCTCATGAAGCGTTTCTCCTTAGATGTAATGGAAGGGAGGAGGACTTGCGCCCTCCACCTGACTTAGCCTTCGATGTCACGGGGATCGTTGCCGTGGCTGTCCTTCCGTTGGATAGCGCCGTCTTTGCCGTGGATAAGCAATTCGGAGCCCTCCCGCCGGCTCTGTTCATGCGCGGCTTGCTCCGCCTCGCGTTTGGTGGGATGGACGCTAGACGCCCGCCTCGAACCGCCTTTCTTGTTGGCCCAGCCGTCCTTGTGAGGGACAACATGCCGGGTTCCGCCCTTGCCGTTTCCGGTTTTCTTTGCCATAGTTGACACTCCTATTCGCAAGTTCACTTGTGATTCGGCCTGCCCGGTGTTGTAGCACCGGGTAAGCCACTCAGATACCCAGCAAGTCACTTCACTGAGATCCTGATGCAATCTGCATCAGAATTTCTTCCATATACTGTTTACGCTTTTCGGCCAGTTCCCTCAGGAGTCGCTGTTCTTCTATGGCCAATGCCGCGAGTGCGACAATCCTGTGTTGGTGCTCCAGCGACGGGATGATCACCCCCAGATGTTCCAGTGTCTGTTTGCTGATCATCTGCACGGCTGTTCCTTTGGCGTGGCTGGTTAGCCAGGCTTGCGAGGCGGGCTGATTGATGAACCAGCTCAGGTAGCCAGGCAGCACGTCTTCAGTTTTCACCCTGATTCGCAGCAGCGGCGCAGCAATGACAGCTGTGCCGATATCCTGGTCGATCAAGGCGGAAGTATTGGTTTGCCCTCGGGAGCGAAGCACAATGTCTTCGCGCTTTACAAGGTGGCGCTCCTTCAAGTCCGCCATGTCAATCCGGAATAGGTCGTCACGCTCAACGCGGTTATCCTCAGACAAGTCCTTCATCTGGATAACCGAGATGTTGCCATGCTCGGTGCGCTCCAGTCTGGAGCGAAATGCGTGCCCCATTTGGACTGAAGCTATGTCCTTCAGGGTTGTCTGCATGGCAGCCTTAATCATGTGTTGTAACGCCGTTTCTGCAATAATGCTTCGAAGTGTAGGTTTGTCTTGAGGTTCTGTCAACAAGAAAAATGAAGTAATGGCGTTACTGTAATTTTGCAATAGTGCGTTGTTTCCTTCGCCCAACCGGTTTCCCAATCAAAACTGTCGCCAAGTCCGTCGATAACTTGTTGATTTTAAAGGGGTCGACATCCTCCGATCACGGACTTCGCCCATTTCGGCGGGTGAGGGTGCCAGAGAATATGTGGCCGGAGAGAGCGGATTCCGTCGCGGGGCGGGCAGGGTCGCCGTTCTGAGGAGTCCGAGAGAGTTCGCCGGAGCCCGCGCCAGTACGCAGGTCCAGGCAATAAAAAAAGGCCAACCGAGAACGGTTGACCTTCGTTATTTGGTGGAGGCGGCGGGAATCGAACCCGCGTCCGCGAGCTCTCCACTCTCGGTCCTACATGCTTAGTCACTTCTTTGATTTACCCTTGCCGTTACCGAAGGACAGGTGCGACTCGGGGAGCCTGGAATTTAAGTTTTAACAGCTCCAGCCCAGACAACCTTCACTGCGATCCTGAATTATTGACAGTCAGTAAGCCCGTTCAGGCACAGGCCAGTGACCGCCGGACCGGTTAAAGGGTCCAGTTTTGAAGATTAGGCGGCTAGCGCGTAACCTTCGTAGTTGTCATCGTTTGCAACTATTGGTTTACAGCTTTGGTTTTACGAGATTCGCTGTCATCTCGGCATGCACCTTGAGCTTTGTAACCCACGTCGAAGCCAGGTCGCCCCCGAATTCGATTGTGTTTTGGTGAAGCTCTCAGTTCTGTCCCCCTACATAAGGATGGTTGTTTGAATATCAACCCTTCCTATGCGGGTGGCGCAGTATAACAGTTTGGTTCTATTGATTATAGGCTTTCATGACGCGCTGCTTCTGGCGGTTCCAGTCGCGTTCTTTCATGGTGGCGCGTTTGTCGTGCAGCTTTTTGCCTTTTACCAGGGCAATATCGGCTTTGACCTTGTTCTTTTTCCAGTATAGGCCGAGGCAGACGACGGTATAGCCTTCCATTTCGCCATGCCGGGCGATTTTGTCGATCTCGCGGCGCTTGAGCAGCAGTTTCCGGCTGCGTGTGGGGTCGGCCACAACGTGGGTGGAGGCGGTGTTCAGGGGTGTAAAATGGGCACCGACCAGCCAGGCTTCGTTACCTTTGAAGATGACGTAGCTGTCGACCAGTTGGGCTTTACCCTCGCGCAGGCTTTTTACTTCCCAGCCCATCAAGGATAAACCGGCCTCATACTTTTCTATGACTTGATAGTCGTGGCGGGCTT
The DNA here is from genome assembly GCA_965652395.1 of uncultured Saccharospirillum sp. Classification (GTDB taxonomy): domain Bacteria; phylum Pseudomonadota; class Gammaproteobacteria; order Pseudomonadales; family Natronospirillaceae; genus Saccharospirillum. The sequence goes on from CBFGUW010000046.1 coordinate 21,482, forward strand.
TCTTGTTTTGGGCGATGGTACTGCCACCGGGTTGCGGTTTTTTCTTCGATTTACTCATGGCGCGCGATTATACAGGCGTTGCCAAGTGGCACACCAGCCCCCTGAGTGGGGTTTTGATCGCCGGTTGACGGCTCGCAAGGCTGAGTTGCAGTTTTCGAGCTGGCCGGTTGGTCAAATTACGGCACAATAAGTTACGTCTGAGCCAAAAACCCGCACCGGTTATCGGGGGTGACTCCCCCAGGGCCGGCGTGAACCCGTCCATGGGGCCTGGACCGCAGCATCCATGCTGCGGACCTCCCTGGTGGAGTCACCCCCGATAACCGGCGCTAGCCTAACGCGTTTAATTATTCCTTTCGTAGCGGAGCAAAGATGGTTCTAGGTTTCTTCATCCTCATCGCCTACTGGCTGACCGGAGAGGCGCTTAGCCAGTGGATAGGCTGGCCGATACCCGGCAACGTGGTGGGTTTGGTGCTGCTTTGGGTGACGCTGACGGTTTATAAGAAAGTGCCGAAGGCTTTGTCGGAGGCTAGTTCCGGGTTATTGCGTTACCTGACGCTGCTGTTTGTACCGGCCGGTGTGGGGTTGATCGAGCATTGGGACAGGTTGATGAGCAATGGCCTGTGGATGTTACTGGTGATCGCTGTCAGTACGGTGGCGGCGGCGCTGGCGATGATCGGGCTGTTCAAGCTGTTCAGGGTGGAGAAAGGATGAGTATCAGTATTCAGATGTTGCTGGCCTTGAGCCTGACGATCGGTATTTATTTGCTGGCCGAGCAGCTGTACATAAAGCTGGGCCGTACTTCTTTGCTGCACCCGGTGATCGTGAGTATTTTTTCGCTGATGGGGATTATTACCCTGTTGGGGTGGGAGTATTCGGAGTATCAACGCGATACGGGGATGATCCATTTTCTGTTGGGGCCGGCGACGGTGGCGCTGGCGGTGCCGCTGCATGAGAACATGGCGTTGATTCGCAAGATGGCATTGCCGTTGATGGTGGCTTGCGTGACTGGGGCTTTGGTGGCGGCGGGCACGGCCGTGGCGCTGGCTTGGGTGTGGACGGGAGACAGTGTTCTGGCGTTGAGCATGAGCGCGAAGTCGGTGACGACGCCCATCGCTATCGGTATGGCGGAGACGGTGGGTGGCAGCGGGTCGCTGGCGGCGGGCTTGGTGTTGTTGACCGGGGCGATCGGTACGCTGTTGCTACCTACCCTCATGCGTTGGTGCCGGGTGCGGGATCACGCTCTCTATGGGTTTGTGATGGGAGTGACAACCCACGGTTTTGGCACGGCTCAAGCGTTTGAGCGGTCTTTTACCTGTGGAGCTTTCGCGGGCCTTGCCATGAGCTTGACGGGGGTAGTGAGTGCGTTTTTGGTACCGCCTCTGGTGCCATTCTGGACGGGATGGTGAGGTGGCTTGAACAGCCACCTTTCGAGATGTGGTGCGGTATCAGGCGACTCGGGCGACCAGGCTTTCGAGGTATTCCAGATCCGGTATCGAGGCTTTGCCCAACTGGGTGATGACCGCCATCTTTTCCGCCTGGGCGATGCTGGCCTGGTTGTCTTCACGCACGTCGGTATCGGTGAGCTTGATCTGACGCGGGATCCCTTGCACCAATAAACCGAAAAACCGGCAACGGCTTTTGTTGGATACCGCATTGAATACAGCGATACGGGCGTTGCTGGAATCCTGGGCATGCACCTGGCTGTTGGCGACTTCGAAGCTGACAACCGGAACATGCTCGCCCCGCCATTCCAGAAAACCCAGGAACCAGGGCGGTGAGTTTTCCAGGGGTGACAAGGCGCCCTTGGGTACCACTTCGGCGATGGCTACGTTGGGCACCAGCAGGTTCTTTTGCTGCATGGGGACCAGCAGGCTGGAAACGATGGCGTCTTGCTCGACCTGTTTCACGGGTGTTTTCATGAGGTGCTACCTTTTCCTGATCAGGCAACCTGGGTGCGATTCGCATCCAACCAGGCGATGAGTTTTTCGGCCATGGCTTCGGGCGTGCCGCGCCAACTGACCGCGCCGGTCCGGTCGGCAGAATCCGGCATGGAGCTTTCCACACAACTGTCGGTTTCCTGCGCCCAGACCGTGCCACCGGCGGTTTGAACTTCGGTGACGCCCACGGCGCCGTCGCTGCCCATGCCGCTGAAAATAATGGTATTGGTGGCACTGCCAAAACGGGTGACCACGTTCTTCAGCAAGTGATCGTGACTGGGGCCGTAAGGACCGGACCAGGGGTTGTTTTGCCAGAGAATGCCGTGGTTGTCGGTAAAGCGGATTTCGTGATCGACCGGTACCACATAAACCCGACCGTTTTCCAACTGGGTGCCATGGCCACCACCGACCAGTTTCAGTTCGGTGTGGCGACCAATCGAATGAATCAGGGCATCCAGGCAGCCAGCGTCGATGTGTTGCGCATAGAGAAAACTGGCGGGAATATCGCGGGGCAGCACATCGAGAAAGGCTTTAACGGCTTCGGGCCCGCCCAATGAGGCACACAACACCCAGAGGGGGCCAAGATCGGTCTTGGGCGCGGTTCGGAGCCTTTCCGGAAGGCTGTATACAGAGCGCGGCGTGCTTTTCAGCAGTTGCTCCAAGTCTATCTCGGGCGCTTCCGTTTTGGGCTCAACCACCGGTGCCAGGGCACGCAGTTTGTCCTGCATGCGCTTGTGCCAACGCGGATAGCGTTCGTCGGTTTTACCGGGTATGTCGCCGTCCCCAAACAAGATGGGGGCTTCGACGCGTTCCAACAGGTCGTTGATGAATTCGTCCCAGGCATCATGGTCTTCCAGCTCCACCACCCAGACCCGAATGGTTTCGCTGTCGAGCAGTGAAGGGTTCAGTCGTTCGGGCGAGGTGTTAACCGCCACTTCATAACCGGCATCGGCCACCACCTGATGCAGCATGTGCTGCACCAGCGGGGTATCCGCGATCAGCCCGACCCGGTTGTGAGGGCCGGACGACTGAACCGGCTGAATGTCCACTCAGTCGTCCCCGCCGAGCAACCGCTGGATCGACTCCAGCAAAGGGCCTTCCTGGAAGGGTTTGCCCATGTACTCATTCACACCGATGGACAGCGCCCGTTCGCGGTGCTTACTGCCGGTCCGGGAGGTGATCATGATAATCGGCACATGCTTCAGGCGCTCATCGTGCCGTACGCGGGAAGCGACTTCGAAGCCGTCCATGTAGGGCATTTCGATATCGAGCAGCATGATGTCGGGCACCACATCGAGCAGTTGGGCGATGGCATCGGCCCCATGCTTGGCGAGTATGACTTCCATCCCCTGCCGTTCCAGCAGGCGGCTGGTCACCTTGCGCACCGTGACCGAATCATCCACTACCATTACGCGGACGGGAGCATCCGGGTCGCGCTCTTTCTTACGCTCGGTTTGGGCTCGTTCTTCCGGCGCAGGCAGATGCGTCACATTGTGATGTTCCACCGCCAACTTGCTGCGAATCAATGCAGCGAGGTCGAGAATCACCACCACGGAACCGTCACCAAGAATGGTGGCGCCGGAAACACCGGGCACGGTACTGAACTGAGGCCCCAACGTTTTCACCACGATTTCGCGGCTGCCCATCAGGCGGTCGACGTGTAGCGCCATGGAGTGGTGCTCATCGCTGCCTTTGACCAAGACCAGCGGTACCGGCATATCAAGACCGTGCAGGTTGGGCATGGCGCCCGTGCGCAACAAACCACCCATGTATTCCAGGCGGTAGCGGCCACCGGCATATTCGAACAGCGGCGCATCGGGCTTGTAGTATTCCGCCAGTTGTTTCGGTGTTACCCGGACAATACCTTCAATGGAGCTGAGCGGAATGGCGTAATGATCGTCTTCGATGTTCACCATCAAGGCCCGGTTGACGGATACGGTGAACGGCAGACGGATGGTAAAGAGCGAGCCCTCGCCCGGGCGGGAGTCGATCACCATGTTACCGCCGAGCTGTTTCACTTCGGAGTTGACCACGTCCATACCGACCCCGCGGCCGGATATCTGGGTAACTCGATCGGCGGTACTGAAGCCCGGTTCGAGAATGTATTGCAGGATTTCCCGATCATTCAAATCGGCTTCCGGGTCCATAAGGCCACGTTCGATGGCTTTGGCGCGGATACGGTTGACGTCCATGCCGCCGCCGTCATCGGATAGCCGCAACACGATGTCGCTGCCCTCGCGGGACAGGTCAAGGTTGATGGTGCCTTTTTCCGACTTGCCGGTCTGGGTGCGTTGGTCGGCGGCTTCAATACCGTGGTCGACAGCGTTACGGAGCATGTGCTCAAGCGGAGAGATCATCCGTTCCAGTACGGTACGGTCAACCTCGCCTTCGGCGTTACCGACAATGAAATCCACGCTCTTGCTCAGTTCACCGGCCACTTGACGCACAATACGGCGCAACCGGGGTACCAGGCGGTTGAACGGCACCATCCGGGTCTGCATCAGGCCTTCCTGCAGCTCGGTGTTGATGCGGCTTTGCTGCAGAAGCAGGGTTTCGGCGTCCCGTGTTTTATCAGTCAACGACGATTTCAATTCATTCAAATCGTAAGTCGCTTCCATCAGGGAGCGCGACAACTGCTGGATCTGGGAATAGCGGTCCATTTCCAGCGGGTCGAAATCTTCGTAGTTGGTTTCCTCGGCCCGCTCCTGTCGGAAGATGATCTGGGCTTCGGTTTCCATATCGAGTCGGCGAACCTGCTCGCGCAGACGTTCAATGGTGGAGTCCATTTCCGTCAGCGTGAAGGTGAAATCACTGACTTCCTGCTCAAGACGGGCGCGGGCAATGGAAGTCTCACCGGCCAGGTTCACCAGCCCCTCAAGCAGGCTGGCGTTTACCTTAACGGTTTCCTGAGGCTGTGGACGACGCGGGCCACCCTCGGCTTTTCGTTCGGCTTCTTTGCGCTTGAACGGAAGCACGTTGGTTTTGTCGACCGGCTCGGCGCTGCTTTCCTGGGTGGCAGGGAGCTGGGCGGCGGTCGAGTCGCCATTGTCATCCCACTCTTCATCTTCCAGTTCCTGCGCCATCTGAATCACACTGGGACCGAAGCTGCCGCTGGAGCCCTTGGTCTCGATGAAGGACTGCATTGCTTCGACGCCCTGAACCAGTTGGTCCTGACGGGCGAGGATGTCGCGGAAGAAGGTGTCATCCAGCGGTTTTTTGTCTTGCTGGGCGCGAATGATGAAGGTCTCGAAATCGTGGCTCAGGTTGCCAAGATTGGTCAGCCTGGCCAAGCGCGCGCCGCCTTTGAGTGTATGAAGCACTCGCTTCATCTCATCGGCATGCAATTCGTTGCCGGGTTCGCGCTGCCAATCTTCGATGGCCTGTTCAAGCTCGTTCAGCAGCTCGCCCGCTTCATCGATGAAGATTTCGAGAATATCGAGATCGATATCATCGCCAAGTTCATCGATAGGTGCCGGGCGACTCGATTTTTCCTCGATTTCCTCAGCTTGTGCTGCTTCGGTCGTTGGTGCTTCGGTTTCCTCTTCGCCTGCCTCGATCACAGCGCTGACATCGTCTGTCATGCTTTCTTCAGCGGGCGTGGGTTCAGCGGAACCGATGGACATATCCACGGGTTGTGGCGCTTCACCGGGATGCTTACGGAAATGGTTAATGGCGGTGACAAGATCCGGTGCGGATTCACAGCTGAGGTGCGACTCGATGTCCTGCACCATCACCGCCAACCGGTCGTGACATTGCTGTATCAGTTCCAGCAAGCCTTCCGAAGGGTGATATTTACCCTGGGCAAGCCCTTCATAAAGGAATTCCAACTCGTGCGCGAGGTCACCCAATGGCGAGATTTCCGCCATGCGAGCGCCGCCTTTCAAGGTATGAAGGTCACGCTGGAGGCCTTCCACAGCCAGGGTATTGCCAGTGTCTTCGCGCCAGCTCTCCAGAGCGGCCTGAATGCTTTCCAAAATGTCGTTGGCTTCTTCAAGGAAGATTTCGACCAGATCGGGGTCGCCCTCCACCTTGAAACGTTCGGGAGCACCGGCCACCGGTACCTCGACGGGAGGTTCGGCCGTCTCGGGAGCCGATCCTTCGAGGTCCTGTTGAATGAGGTTGCCTACCGCATCCTGAGCCTCTTCGGATACGTCCTCACCTAAGTTTCCCAAAGGTTCGGCATCCGGCACCTGCTGATTCAGACGCTCCAGGAACAGTGCGTCGGAACGGATGCTTTGGCCAGCGGCCAGACGATCCATCATCGAAATCAGGGATTCGTGACCATCGTTGGCCAGCGCGAAAAAGCGGTCGTCAACAGCCGTGCGTTGGTCGCGGGCGGCGCGGTAGAGTTCGGCCAGGCCCTGGCTCATTTCAGCGACCGGTATCAGGTCAACGGATTGGGAGGCCAGGGACAGCTTGGTCAGTTCTTCTGCCAGAACGTCGATGTCCGACTGGTTTTCCCTGCCTTCGCTCCAATCGTTCAGAACGTTTTCGGCACCCAGCACGATGTCCATGCTTTCGGATAGGAAAATGGCCATCAATGCCGGATCGTCCGGTTCCTGACCGGGGGCGACCCGGAACAAACGATTATGGGCCTGGTTCACTCGTTCGATGAAGGGCCCCGTCTCGACATTGCCACCGGCGGCGGCGGCACGAATCCGCCGGGCACCTTCCGCCAGCAACGTCAAAATATCGGGATCGGCCGGTACGGACCGCTCCTGCATATCCTTAACCAGTTTTTCCAGCGGTTGGACCAATTCGGCCACTGCGTCGACACTGGCCATGTGCGCCGAACCCTTGATGGTGTGCAGTGCCCGCTGGAGCGCATCCGGCAACAGGGATTGCTCGGGCGCGTCCTGAATATAGCTGTCGATGTAATCGAGGTGGCTGGCCAGCTCCGCCTGGAAAACGTCGATCAATGCCGGGCCTGTATCGTCGGACTCAGCATCCTGTTCAGTGTCGGCCAATTCGAACTCGTCTTCCGCGAAGGTATCGAGCTCGTCTTCCTGTGGTTCCGCTTGCTCAACCTCCGCAACGGAGGCGTTGTCTTCCAGGGAAGACCAGTCGACGGTTTCTCCTTTCGAAACCTTGTTCGCTTTTTCGGCAAGATCATCCGCGCGTCGGCTGTCCGGAACGCGTTTTTCCTCGAAAGCCTTCACTAACTGAGGCACTTCGGCGGTGACATCCTCCACCACGCGCAGCAAATCGTCGGAACGCTGAATACTGCCATCGATCAAGCGGTTCAGCATGTTCTCCACGGCCCAGGCCGTTTCACCCACGACAGATGCTCCAACCATGCGGCCGCTGCCTTTCAGCGTGTGGAAGGCCCGGCGGAATTCGGTCAGCGCTTCATTGTCGTTCGGGTCTGCCTTGTAGCGTGGGAAAAACTCGTTGATGGCTTCCAGAACTTCACCGGCTTCTTCGATGAAAATTTCCAGAATGTCATCGTCGATCAAATCGTCGTCATCGGCTTCCACCGTGGCGCTTGGAGCCGGGGCTTCCGGGACCGGCTCAGGTTCTGGCTCGGCCGCATCTTGCTCGGCAACGGAGGCATCGATTTCGGTGACGGGGGCTTCAGTGATCGGCGCTTCGGTTTCTTCTTCGTCAACCAACCAGTCAGAAAAGTCACTCGTGGACGAATCCGCCTCTGTATCCGTGGTTTCCGTGTCTTTGGTTTCCTGCTCTAAACCATAAGCGCTGAGGCCTTCGGTATCGATCTCGAGGCTGTCTTCCAGTTCGTCGTCGAGTTCATACTCGTCCATCGACTCCCAGGGCATATCACCGCCACTGCTGTCGTCGTCCATGTCATCCAGGTCGATTTCAAGCTCATAGGTGCCGTCGTCGGAAGACTGTTCACTGAGATCCAACTCACCAAGTTCCAGGTCGAGTTCTGTACCGGGATCAGTCTCCAATTCATCCACGGGAGTACTGGGAGGCAGAGTTTCCAGGGCCTGGGTTTCGTCGGATGCGATCGGGCTGAGGTCAACCCGATATCCCAGCTCACCGATCGAGTCGGCGGCGCGCTGCAATAAATCCAGATTGGTGCCGCTGCCATCGCGTGACAACCGTTCCAGATAGTATTCCACGCCCATGATGGCGTCCGCCAGGGCATCCAGTTCTTTCCATTCCGGTGTGCGCTTGTCGCCCAGCAGCTGTTTTTCGACATATTCCTGGGCATAGCGCAATACCTGAGCCGCCTGCTCCAACGGAATCATGATCAGGCCACCGCGAATGCCACTGAGTTGACGCGGCACTTGCTCCAGTTTGGTGTGATCCCAATGCGAGCCGATAAATTCGACAATGGCGTCTTTGACCTGTTCAAGGCCATTACGGGCCTCACGAACCACGGCTTCCTGGGCGCCATCCAGCCCGGCTTCGTCGTCACTGCTTTCGAAAGTGGCTTCATCGGCTATGCCGGAAAGCGTCGCCTCGACATACAGAAGCGCGCCAGCGATATCCATCAGGACGCCGTCGTCTTCAAGTTCACTCTGCTGCTGAACGCGTTCGATCAATTCCAACTGTTCGGTCAGCACGCGGCGGGGATTACCCAGACCCAACACCGCCATGGTATCGGCCATTTGTTTGAGGCCGGGTTTCAGCTCGGACAAGCGGCGGGTTTCGCTGACCCGGGAACGGACCATCAGATCCAGGCTGTCTTTCAGGCGTGCCAGTTCTTCCAGCAAGGCCGAAACAACATTGCCGACGGTTTCCCGGTCAGGCCCGGAAAGCCGCTGACGCTGGGTTTCGATTTCCTCGCTGCTCGGTAGCGCATCGCTGAGATGGTATTGCTCGTGAATGCGCTGTACGCGCGGCAAACCGGTGGCATCGGTTTTCGCGAGGTAATAAAGCAGGTTTTTCAGCAGATCTTCATCGGGGGACTGACCGGCCACCTCATAAGGCTTTTCAAGCAGGTGTTTCAAGGCGCCGTCGAGGTGACGAAGAATAACGGAGATCGCCGGAGAGCGTTCGATGCGACCGGCCTTGAGTGCGGAAACAAACGCATCAGCCACCTGCCACAGGGAACCAATCGGCGTTTTTTCGGTCAGACTTTGAACCCGGCCAACAGCCTTGCCCAAAAATTCCAGATTGTTGTTTACGTCCTGATCACGCAACCAGCCGAGCAGGGCCAGCTGAAACATCTGCCGGAGCTTGCGCAACAACTGAGGAATGCTGGGTTGACGAAAAGCCTCGGTATCGGGCTGGCCGACAAAGCGACTGGCGGCGGACAAGTCAGGCGTGAACAGAGCGGTTTCCGAGAGCAGAGAATCGCCCCGGGCGGCACGCAGGTCGTTCAACAACGGCAATATGACGACCGGAAGGTCGCTCTGGCCGCGCTTGAGTTTTTCCAGATAATTGGGCAGCTGCAGCATGGCCTGCATCAACACCGCCAGGTTTTCCTGGCTGGCGGGTGCGGAGCCATCCAGCATGGCGCGGTTCAACCGCTCCATTTCCTCGGCGAGCAGGGCCGCGCCATAAAACTCGACCATTTGCAGGGTGCCGTTGACCTGATGCACATAGGCCAGGCTAAACTGCAGCCGGGTGGTGTCGTCAGGGGTTTCGACATAGGCTTCAAGCGCTTGGCGCGCCTGCTTCAGCGTCTCGTCGATTTCACCCTTGACCCATTCCAGTGCGACATAATCACGGCGTTCTGCCATGCCTGTACCCCTCAGCATTATTTGTGTTTCAAGTAGGCCAACGCGCGCTCACCGGGTACCCGCGTCAGTTCAGGCATTTTCCAGTCAACCACCTCACCCAGCCCGAGAACCAGCATACCGCCGGGTGCCAGGCGTTGGGCCAGCTCGGAGACGATGTCTTTGCGGCGCCACTTGCGAAAGTAAATCAGCACGTTCTGGCAATAGATCAAATCCAGGTTCGCCATTGGCGAACGCGCCAATTCCAACACATTCAGTCGGGTAAAACAGACCCGATCCTTCAGTTCATTGATCACTTGGTACCGATTGCCCCGGCGCGTGAAAAAACGCTCCACCAGGCGATGGTCCAGTGTTTCCAGTCGGCGCAACGGGTAGGAACCCTCGCGCGCCGTATCCAGGGCCCGGCGTGATACGTCCGTTCCGGTCACTCCGAAATGACGAACACTCTGCCCCTCTTCTCTGTGTAATACATCGGCGGCCATCATGGCCAGGCTGTAAGTCTCTTCGCCCGTCGAACAGCCCACACTCCAGAGCCCCAGCGGCCGATCGGTCTCTCTGGCGCGTCGTTGCAAAAAATCTTTGGTCAGCGCGAAAGCCGCCGGATCTCTGAAGAATCGTGTTTCCTGAACGGTTACCCGGTCGATCAAGATGTTCCATTCCACAAGACCGGCATCGCCGTTTTTTACGTAACGGTAGTACGCCAGATAATCGTCAAACCCCAATTCGCGCATACGAATAGACAGGCTGGTCTTCAAAAAACTGCGGCGCTGCTCGGGCAACTGCAGCCCGAGCCGCTCCTCCAGCAGATCCTGCCAGGTGGCAAAGGCCCGGTCACTCAGATCGGGCGCCTGACTGACCGGTATGCGTTCGATGGACAAGGTCAAGCCTCAATTATCAGACGGCGACTTCGTCATCCAGCTCCGGAGCCTCCAGCATGCTGAAGTCTTCCTCATCGCCATCCGGCAGTTTAAAGCCGGCAACCGAGGAGCGCAGATCGTTCGCCAACTGAGCCAGGTTACCAATTGACTTCGCCGTAGCGGTGGTACCGGCGGAGGTCTGAGAGGTAATTTCCTGAATAACGTTCATCGTATTGGAAATGTGACCGGCGGAAGACGCCTGCTGACGGGCGGCGTTCGAAATGTTCTGAATCAGGTCAGCCAGGTTCTTCGATACCGTTTCGATCTCTTCCAGGGCAACACCCGCATCCTGTGCCAGGCGGGCCCCACGAACCACCTCGGCCACCGTTTGCTCCATCGAGATTACGGCTTCGTTGGTGTCGTTCTGAATCGTCTTAACCAGGGCTTCAATCTGCTTCGTTGCCGCAGAGGAACGTTCCGCGAGGCGCTGTACTTCGTCCGCTACCACCGCGAAGCCCCGGCCCGCGTCACCGGCCATAGAGGCCTGGATCGCCGCGTTCAAGGCGAGAATGTTGGTCTGGTCGGCAATGTCGTTAATCAAGGATACGATGTCACCGATCTCCTGGGAGGATTCACCAAGACGCTTGATCCGCTTCGAGGTTTCCTGAATCTGTTCCCGGATGTTATCCATGCCGTTGATGGTCGCCTGTACCACGTCGGCGCCTTTCTTCGCGATCGCCACCGACCGCTCCGCCACCGCGGCGGACTCGGCCGCGTTCGCGGATACCTGGTCAATGGACACCGCCATTTCGTTAACAGCGGCGGAGGCCCCGGCGATTTCCTGGGCCTGGTGCTCGGAAGCTTCGGCCAGATGCATGGCCGTTGCCTGGGTTTCCTGGGCGGCCGAGGAGACCTGAACCGCCGTGGAGTTAATCGCCGATACCAACTGGCGCATCTGGTCGATCGCGAAGTTGATGGAGTCGGCGATGGCACCCGTGAAATCTTCGGTTACCGTCGCCTGGGTGGTCAGGTCACCGTCCGCGAGGTCGGCCAGTTCGTCAAGCAGACGCAAAATCGCGTTCTGGTTCTGTTCGTTGGTTTCGGCGGTTTCCGCCAAATCGCGCTGTGTATCGCGAATAATCACGAATACCGCGCCGAGAATCAGCAGCATCGCAAAGGCACCGATGGCGATCAGCACCCAGGTTTGACCCAGAGGACGGGCGTTGGCGGCCTGCTGTATCTGACCGGCCAGGGCGGAGGATTCCTCCAGCAGCACCTGAGAGTCGGTGAAAATGTTGGACGCGGCTTCACGTACCTGGAAGAGTTCAGGCGATGTTGCCATGATCTGCGTGACCGAGCCGGATACGATCTGGAACAGATTGGCGATTTCGCTCAAGGCTTCACGGGCTTCCTGATCATCCACCCGTTCGATATCCAGGTTGGGGTTGCCGTTCAGCATGCCTTCCAATACGCGTTGGAAGAGTGCGGCGTCACGTTCGAAGGAGTCGGCTGCCATTACAGCACCTTCCCCGCCGACCAATACGCGGTTAATAGAGCGAACGATACGCTCGGCCAACCATGCCTGGCGTTGTGCCACCGCCACCTGACCGGCCGGAGCATCGGTTTCCAACATAATTTCCACGACTTCGTCATATTCGACCTGAAGTTCGGGAATCCGCTCGGAAAGGGTGCTGGCCGTATTGTGCAAATCCAGAATGGTGTCTTTGGATTCAACGATGAGGTCAGCATTCTGGCTTACCCGGTTCCAGATGCGCGACAGGTTGCTGATGTCAACCGCAGGAGCGTGCTCGCTCAAGGCGGGCATGCCGGTGATGGTGTTACCCTGCTGAATGTAGTTCCAGCGCACCTCGAATTCGGCACGGGAACGTTGCAACAGGCCGAAGGCTTCTTCCTGACCGCCGGAGGCCTCGGAGGAGTTCTTCGCAATTTCCTGGGACAGCACCCGCATCTCGCCAGCATGCTCCAGTAATTCCTGGTCGTATCCACGCATCTGGAAGGTGTAGACAACCACATACACCAACGCCAATATCACGATCAGCAGTGATACCAGCAAGATGCTGAGCAGGCGGTTCGTGCCCAGAATCGTTAAAATGTTTCCGGCTCTTTGTTTCATCGTTCGAACTCCAGTTCGGCCTCAGGCTGTTGTTCCGTCTTGATAATGCTTGGTTCAAGCGATTCCATTTCGACACATTCAAGGACTTAGCTTAGACGGCTACGTCCTGAAATGCGTCGTGTTCGTACAAATCCGCCATGCTGATCACCGCCCATACCTTGTTGTCACGAACATAGTGACCACGAACGAAAGAGGTGATTGCAGAAGGCAGCTCGGGAATGGCATCTGAAAATTCATCGACAGGGAAATGTTGCATCCCCTCGACAGAATCGACGATCAGGCCATCGATTTGTTCTTGTTGTTCAATGACAAGAATATGACGATTACGCAGGGATTCCTGGCTGGGGGTGTCAAAAAACAAGTCGAGATCCACAACGGGGATCAAACGACCCCGTACATTGGCCACGCCCTGAACCCAGGGTTTCACGTTTGGTAACCGCGTCACCGGCGGCACCTTGAGGATTTCGGTGATTTCGTCCATGGCCGCCACAAAATGCTGGTTGCCAAGACGAAAACCGATGCCACTCCAGGTTTCGCGAACTTCCTGCTGCTCCGGCAGACCGGCGGCTTGGGACCGACACCGACCGGCAATGTCACGCAGCAGCTGAATGGGGGTCATATCAGACATAAGGCCCTTGTCAGTCCTGAACTTTGCCAGCGAGCACCGCATCCACGGTGGACGACAGCTGTTCTTCGCTGACGGGCTTGACCAGATAACCACTGGCACCCTGACGCCGGCCCCAGACGCGATCAGTCTCCTGGTCCTTGGTGGTGACGATCACGACCGGGATGTGGGCGGTATCGGCGCCTTTGGTCAACTGCCGTGTGGCCTGAAAGCCATTCAGGCCGGGCATGACGATGTCCATCAGGACAATATCGGGCAGCTCCTGGCGCGCCAGAGCGACGCCATCGGCTCCGTTATCGGCCGTCAGCACTTCGTGGCCATGCTTTTCCAGCATGCCCTGAAACGCATAGGTTTCGGTTGGAGAATCATCTACGATCAGAATGCGTGCCATGTTTCACCTGTATTCAATCACTGAAACATGCCGGCCAGGGCCGACATTCGTTTTCACTTCACATAGTCGCGAATGGCGCCCAGCAGCTCTTCTTTGCCAAAGGGCTTGGTCAGGTATTGATCGCTCCCGACAATGCGTCCCTTGGCCTTGTCGAACAGACCGTCCTTGCTGGACAGCATGATCACAGGCGTTTCCTTGAAGGCACTGTTGTTTTTGATCAGTGCGCAGGTTTGGTAACCATCGAGGCGGGGCATCATTATGTCTACAAAAATGATGTCCGGTTTTGTATCGGCAATCTTGGCCAAGGCATCAAAGCCGTCCGTTGCAGTGATCACCTCACAGCCGACCTTCTTGAGTAGGGTTTCGGCCGTACGGCGGATGGTTTTTGAGTCATCAATGACCATCACCTTCAGGCTTTCAAAGCTGTTTTCCATAGGTCATCCCAGGGTCGAAAGCGGTATGTTCTAGTTCTCATTTTGAACCGGCAATGCTGCCTTGCGAGCGACATTACCTTTAATATCCGGTAGCGAGCTGACCTGTACGCGCCAGATTTGGCACCGCTACTTCATACTGCAAGCAATTAAGCAAAAAAGCGGCCACCTCGCGTGCCTACAACCAAGTCACCGTTCGGTGAGGATATCATGCCACTTTCCAGTGAGGATATGCCCGGTAGAGTGCGGCTGTGGACAACTTCGGAACTTTTATCACAGTTTCTAGCTATTCGCTATAACCGGCTGTAAAGAAAGTTGTTTTTGCTATAGCAAAGAACCATTACCATACCAGTTGTTAATTACCCGAGGCTAGAGATGAAGTTACGTATCGGCATCGTGATGGACCCAATCGAGAGTGTCCACTACAAGAAAGACAGTTCACTTGCCATGCTTTGGGCCGCTCAAGACCGCGGCTGGGAGCTGTTTTACATGACTCTGGCCGATCTGTTCGTTCGTGACGGTAAACCCTGGGCGCATATGTGTCCGCTTACCGTATTCCGTGATCCAGATCACTTTTATGAGCTGGGAGCCCCGGAAAATACGCCGCTGCAGACCCTTGATGTCATTTTGATGCGCAAGGATCCGCCCTTCGACAACGAATATATTTACGCCACCTACATGCTCGAACGGGCCGAGGAGCAAGGCACGCTGATCGTCAACAAACCGCAGTCACTGCGCGACTGCAACGAAAAATTCTACGCCACCGCCTTTGCCGACTGTTCACCGCCCAATCTGGTGACACGCAGCGCCCGCCAACTCAAGGCGTTTCATCAAGAGTTCGGCGATGTCATCTTCAAGCCGCTGGACGGCATGGGTGGCAGCTCCATTTTTCGTCTGCAAAAAGATGAGCCCAACATCAACGTTATCATCGAGACACTGACCCAGTTTGGCACTCGACAGACGATGGCGCAAAAATATCTGCCGGAAATCAAAGACGGCGACAAGCGCATTCTTCTGCTGGATGGCAAACCGGTCGACTACTGCCTGGCGCGAATTCCAAGCCAGGGCGAGACCCGAGGCAACCTGGCGGCGGGTGGCACCGGTGTTGCTCAGCCGTTGTCCGACCGGGACCGTTGGATCGCCGAACGGGTGGGCCCGGAACTGAAACGCCGGGGGTTGATTTTCGTAGGGCTAGACGTGATCGGCGATTATCTGACGGAAATCAACGTCACCAGCCCGACCTGCATGCGGGAAATTGACACCGCCTACGGCACCGACATCGGCGGCCAACTGATGGATCTGATCGCGCAGAAGCGGAGGTCCGATTAATGGCAACAGCAGTACCCGGTGTAGGCGCTGCCGACCGGCTTAGTTTTACGCTCTTTGTCGCTTTGGGCCTTCATGCCCTGCTGATTTTCGGTGTCAGCTTTCAGCCGCCGAAGGCCCAGCAGATTCCGCCGACACTGGAAGTCACGCTCTCCCAGCATCGCAGTGATCAAAAAACACCGCTGGAAGAGGCCGACTTCCTGTCCGATGCCGACCAGCAAGGCAGTGGCACCCTGGAGGAAAAGGCCCAACTGACTTCCACCGAACAGGCGGACATCGAAGACAACCAGATTTTCCGCACCACGCCGCAAGTGCAGCAGATTCAGTTTTCACCCTCCGAGCAACCTCAGCGGCGCATCATCACCTCCGAAGCGGATCAGCGCCGCAAAGTGAACGACGATGCCGAAGAGGAAGCCCCACTGGAATCCGACTTGGCCAGCCGCGACCCGATGATGGTCAGCCAGATCAGTGATGTCGCCACCTTGCGGGCCATGTTGGACGAAAGTCGCCAGAACTACGCCAAACGCCCCCGTGTGCGTACACTGACGGCCGTTTCCGCCAAGCGTTCCCTCGATGCGGCTTACGTCTTTGGTTGGCTTGAGGAAGTCGAACGCATCGGTAACCAGAATTACCCTCAGGCGGCTCGCCAGCAACGCCTGACCGGCGCGGTCCGGCTGGCGGTTCGCATCCGTTCCGACGGAAGCCTGGAAGAAGTGGTCGTCACCCAAAGCTCCGGCCATGCCATTCTCGACCAGGCCGCCAAACGCATTGTCCATCTGGCCGCCCCCTTCCCAAGCTTTACTCCCGAAATGCGCCAGGAATACGATGTTCTGGAAATCATCCGCACCTGGCAGTTCCGTACCGACAACCAGTTCGGCCGGGAGGCTTCTTGAGTCAATCTTCCGGATACTGGCTGGGGTTCGATTTCGGCCTAGCCTGGATCGGCGTCGCCGCCGGTCAGGATGTGACCCGTACCGCTTCACCGCTGAAACCCCTTCGCGCCCGTGACGGCATCCCCAACTGGGATGATATTGATGCGCTGGTGAAGGAGTGGAAGCCGGTCGGTTTCGTTGTCGGCATCCCCTACAATATGGACGGCAGCGACAGCGATATGGGCGCCCGCGCCAACAAATTCCGCAAGCGGCTTCATGGCCGGTATGGCCTCCCGGCCGAAGGTATCGATGAACGATTGAGCAGCCGGGAAGCCAGACAACAGCTCGGTTCCCGCGGCACCAGCCTGAGCCGCGCACGTCAGGCGCAGGTCGACAGCGTGGCCGCCCAACTGATTCTGGAGACTTACCTGCAGGGGTAACGCATGCAGACCACCGCCCTGCCCGAACTGCCGGAAGGCTACTACCTCGACAACTTCCGCCGCTTGGTAACCACCGTTGAAGATCGCTACGGCGACCTGCTGAGCCCGGACGATCGAACCTTTGTAGAGCAATTCCATAAACTGGAACAGGATGCCGCCCGGTTGCTGGTGCGCCTCTACACCCGTAAAGGCCCCTATTTCAGGCTCGACAAGCTGAGCTATGCCGAAATCAGCGACCTGGATGCAGCCGTATCCCAACTGGCGGACGCCCACCTGCTCGACCCGCAACCCGAGCTCAGCGCCGGAGAACTGGCCCGGCTGCTCACCCTGGCCGAATTGAGGCAACTGGACTGGGTGACCGATAAAAAAGCGGGTAAGGCCGTGCTGCTGGAAGAGTTGGACCAATGGTCGGAACTCCGCCCGGCCCGGGAATGGCAGACCGAGACCATCATCTTGCTGCCCTGCCATTGGCTAAGCCTGCGACGGCTTCAACTGATGTATTTCGGCAACGAACACCAGAGCCTGACTGACTTTGTGCTGTCCGATCTCGGTCTGTTCCAGTATGAAGTCTATTCGCTGGACCGCGCTCAGCGGCGTTTCAATACCGCCATCGAAATTGAACAGCAGCTTCGCCTGAACGACTTGAAAGCCGATTATTACGAGGCCGAAGAACAGGCCGACCTGGCCGCCATGCGGAGCCTCGCGAATACCTTGCTGACAGAGATTTGGTGCGACGCCGTCGCCGACCGTCTGAACCGCCTGCGCAACAGAGTCGGGTTCCGTCTGGAACAATGGGGTGAGGTGGCCACAGCAAGCGCATTGTTCCAAACCAACGACCACCCCCCGGCCCGCGAACGCCTGTGCCGCATTGACTATAAAACCGGCGACTTTGAATCAGCCTGGAACAGGCTGCAGGTGCTCCGGAACGAGCCTCAGGACGCCACCGAAGTCCGTTTCGGGCAGCGCTTCATGCCTCGCCTGGCCCGCAAACTGAAATACCCCTGCGAAGCGGATGTCGTTCATACGCCGCTGGAGAACCGGGTGTGTTGGCCAAGAGGGGCCGGCAGTGTCGAACAACTCGCCTGTGAACAACTGCCCGGTGCTGTCTGGCTGGAAAACCTTTTGCCACTGGCCGTATTCGGGCTCATTCATTGGGAGCTGGTGTTCGCCGAAGTGCCGGGGGCATTCCACCACCCCTTCCAGCAAGGCCCGGCCGACCTGAATGACCCCGATTTCCTGGCCCGAAGGGGCACATCACGCAAGCGGCTCTATCAAAGCCTGACTGCGGATCAGGCCCGTGACCGTTTAACCCGTCACTGGCACACCAAATTCGGCCTAATGAACCCCTTTGTTCATTGGGGTGCGCTGGACGAAACGCTCGTCACCCGCTGCTTCGACACCCTGCCCTGGTCGCACTGGACCGCCATTTTCCAGCACCTGTGGCTCGACCTGCGCCGCCACCGGGCCGGATTCCCCGACCTGTTTCAGTTTCTGGAGGATTCCGAACCGGGTGGCCTGGGCTATCGCTTTATCGAAATAAAAGGCCCCGGCGACCGCCTGCAGGACAACCAACGGGACTGGCTCGCCGTCTTCGCGGAAGCGGGGATTCCGACCGAGGTGTGGTATGTCGACTATCTCGACTAAGCCTGACCAGGGCAACCCCGAGCGCCTTCGCTATCGGGTATCCATTCGCGGCCTGGCCGAATTCTGTCTTGATGACGGCGATCTGGTGAGCACCTTTCGGGCCACGCCCAGTGCTTTGGAAGGGCGGGAAACCCACGGCCTGACACAACGACGGCGCCAATCGGACTACCAGGCCGAATGCCCGGTGCAACTGCTGTGGTCCCAACCTGAGTTCGACTTATTGCTGGCAGGACGCATCGACGGCACCTGGCCGGGCGGCGTTGAAGAGATCAAAACCTGTCGAATTCCGCCCGAGGAACTCCCCGACTCCGCCCGTCTGCAAAACCGCCGTCAGGCGTTGCTTTATGGGGCACTGTGGTCCTTGGGTCAGCCCGATACCGACCAGTGGACTATCCGCCTCACTTACGTACACAGCCAGACGCAGCAGGAATGGCAGGAAGACGAAACCTGGCACCGCCTGGACCTGCTCGACTTCCTGGTTAGCCAGCTCAGCCAATACGAAGCCTGGCTGGAGCGGTTGGTGCATCACCGAAGACACCGCAACCAAACGTTGGCAAGCCTGTCCTTCCCTTTCGACACCATGCGTCCGGTTCAACGCAGCATGGCCGAAACCGTCTACAAGGCACAGGCCACGGGGCGACAGACGCTGATCGAAGCCCCCACCGGCACCGGAAAAACCCTTGCCGCCCTCTTCCCCGCCCTGAAAGCGATGGCCAAAGGGCACCACCAGGGTATTTACTACCTGACCATGAAAACCACCGGCCAGCCACTGGTGATGGACACCATGCGAGCGCTGAACCTGGGCGCGGAGGACATTCAGGTGGTTAACCTCCAGGCACGCGACCGCCTCTGCCTGAGCCCGGACACTCCCTGCGACGGCGCTGCCTGCCCCTATGCGCGTGACTATTATCGCAAACGATCCACGTTGAGAAACCGCTTCTTCGAGCAACCGATCTGGGATCAGACGCACCTGACGGAATTGGCGGAGAAGGAATCGATCTGCCCTTATTATCTGAGTCAGGACTGGGCTCTGTGGGCCGACCTCGTAGTGGGGGATGTGAACTACCTCTACGACACCACGGCGGTGCAGCCCTACCTGCTGAAAGAATTCGATAACCAGGTGGCGGTGCTGATCGACGAAAGCCACAACCTGGTGGACCGGGGCCGACGGATGTTCAGTGCCCGTTTCAGCGGCGAGGCCGTGGCCCAGTTGGAAAAACAGTCCCCGGAGGCCATTCGCAAGGCGCTGCAACCGATCAAGCGGGCGCTGAGGGAGTGCCAGCCGGAGCAGGCCGGGCTATCCGAGCAACGGCCGGACAGCTTGGTGCAGGCGCTGCGCACCTGGCTTCAGGGCACGGCCAAACTGCTCCGCGACAGCCCGTTCTGGGAGCCAACGGCTTCATGGCAGGCGCTGTTATTCGAGGCGGCCCGCTTTGTTCGCATCAATGAACTGGCGGAACCATTGGATTTTTGCTGGCGCTATCAGAACGGTAAGCCACCGGAACGCGAGGTGGAGGTGCTGTGCCTGAACCCGGCCCGGTTGCTGCGCGCGAAGCATGATCTGGTCAATTCGGTCACCGCCTTCAGCGCGACGCTGGTGCCCTGGCACTTCAGCCAGGCGATGACGGGGTTGGACAGCGCGGTTCCGCTCAGCCTACCCTCGCCGTTTCAGCCGGAGCAGTTCAGGGTCACGCTGATTACCGATATATCCACCCGATTCCGGGACCGCCACCGATTGGCGGTGCAGATAGCGCCGCTGGTGAAGGCGTTTCAACAACACACGCCGGGCAATGCGCTGATTTTTTTCTCCAGCTACCAGCAAATGGCACAATGCGAGGAGCTGCTGCGGGACGACCCACACCTGATCGCGCAACGAAGAGACATGACCCTGCTGGAACGCCTGGCGTTGCTCGACCGGCTGCGTACGGAGCAGGGTCTGACAGTTCTGGCCCCCCTTGGCGGCGTTCTCGGCGAAGGTGTGGACCTACCAGGCGATGCCCTCACGGGAGTGATGGTAGTAGGCCCCGGCCTCCCCCAGGTTAACCCGCTCAACGACCGTATCCGCCAGTCGCTGGACCGCAGCGGCCAACCCGGTTTCGATTTCGCCTATCGCTTCCCGGGGCTCCACAAGGTTCTCCAGGCCGCCGGTCGCTGCGTCCGAACCGAATCCGACTTCGGCGACATCTGGCTCGTCGACGACCGCTTCGCCACCTACCACCAATCCGGCTGGCTTCCGCCCCACTGGCAGGTTTCCTACCTCTCCAGTTCTCATCTTTTAAGTGGCGATGGTTAGTTTTGGTGGCTCTTATTTAAAGGTGGCTGTGGTCTGCTTCTGTGGCTCTTTTAAAGGGTGGCTGTGGTCCGTGGCCGCCACCGGGGTATGTTCTTCCAGGGGCCGCTGTGAACCCATATATGGTCCCCTCCCCGTTTGCAAGGCCGCGGTTCTCAAAG
>CBFGUW010000047.1:0-42150 GCA_965652395.1 uncultured Saccharospirillum sp.
TCCAGGGCATACAACTCATCGCAACCGCCGACATGGCGGTCGCCAATCCAAATTTGCGGCACCGTGTATTGACCGCTTTTTTGCATCATTTCCTGGCGTAGCTCCGGTCGGCCGTCGACATTGATTTCGTCGTAAGCCGCGCCTTTTTGCTCCAGTAGTTGTTTCGCCCGGATACAGAAAGGGCACCACTGGGTCGTGTATAAAGTGACGGGTGCTTCAATGGGCATGGAAATAACCTCGGACAGGGTTTCAGTTTTTCACCAGCGGAAGGCTGCTGTTCTGCCACTCCATGATGCCGCCACGCAGTTTATGCAACCTTTTGAATCCGGCCTTGGCCAGCATGGCGCCACTGGCACCGGCCGAGGTGCCGGTTTTACAGACCAGAATGATGGGCGTTTCCTTATAGGCATCCAGTTCGCCAATGCGGCGCTGCATGTCTTTGGATGGAATATTGATCGCGTTCGGCAGATGACCCTTGCGGAATTCGTCCTTCGGGCGCACATCAACCACCTTGGCATCTTCAGTGTTGATCAACTGAGTGGCCTGCTGCGGCGAGACACCACTGCCACCCTTGCTGCTTTCGGTGACAAAGAGGGCGATCAGCAGCGCCAGCCAGATGGCCGACAAGATCCAGTGGTTGAACGCGAATTCGATCAATTGCTCCAGCATAATACGGGCTCTGTGGGTCGATGAAAAAGTGAGCGCGGGAGTATACACCAGCGTTTTGACGATCCATAGACGTGATTGGGGCGCGGTATGGGAGACGCTGTACGGGAGACGCTGTACGGGAGACGCTGTACGGGAGACGCTGTACGGGAGATGGTGTACGGGAGATGGTGTACGGGAGATGCTGGCAGCACGCGCAGTTTAGCGCCAAGCGTCTCCCGTCAAGCATCTCCCGCGCAGCAAAAAAAGGAATCCACTCGCCACGGGCGGCCTGAATCAGTACACTAGCCAATATGTAATTTTCCTACATTTTTCGACCTGGAGGTTGGTTTTTTATGGCATCGGTTAAACCGGCAGTCTTATTGATACTGGACGGCTTCGGCTACAGTGAGACATCCCAGTCCAACGCGATCGAAAAGGCCAATGCGCCCACTTGGAACCGGCTATGGACTGAATATCCGCATGCCCTGATCAAAACCTCCGGTATGGACGTGGGTTTGCCTGACGGCCAGATGGGTAACTCCGAAGTGGGTCACATGAATCTGGGTGGTGGCCGTATCGTCTACCAGAACCTGACCCGGGTGACCAAAGCCATTGAAGATGGCGATTTCTTCGAGAACGAGCAGTTAACCTCTGCAGTCGACAAGGCTGTGGACGGTAACAAGACGGTTCACATTCTGGGGCTGTTGTCGCCAGGTGGCGTGCACTCCCACGAAGATCACCTTCATGCCATGGTCGACCTGGCCGTTCAGCGCGGGGCGAAAAAGGTATATGTACACGCCTTTCTCGATGGACGGGACACGCCGCCGCGTTCCGCCATGCCCTCCATCGAAAAGCTGGAAGCCAAGCTCGAAAAACTGGGCGTCGGCGGTATCGTTTCGCTAATAGGCCGCTACTATGCAATGGACCGTGACAACCGCTGGGAACGGGTCCAGGCCGCCTACGACCTGCTGACCAAAGGCGAAGCCGACATCGTCGCCTCGACCCCGATGGATGCCCTGCATGCCGCCTACGAACAGGATAAGGACGACGAATTCGTCCCCGCAACGTCTGTTCGGGCCGATGGCGCCAAGCCGGTGTTCCTGGAAGATGGCGATGCGGTGGTCTTCATGAATTTCCGTCCTGACCGGGCGCGCGAGCTGACCCGTGCCTTCGTCGACGACAACCTCGACAGCACGCTGGACCGCTCAATCCGCCCCAAGCTGGCGGCATTCGTCACTCTGACCGAATACGCCTCGGACATTCCCGCCCCCGTTGCCTACCCACCGAGTAACCTGGTCAACACCCTGGGCGAGGTGATGGAGCAACAGAAGCTTAACCAGCTGCGCATCGCGGAAACCGAGAAATACGCGCACGTCACTTTCTTCTTCAGTGGCGGCCGGGAAGACACCTACGAAGGTGAAGACAGGATTCTGGTGCCCTCGCCGAAAGTGGCAACCTACGATCTACAACCCGAGATGAGCGCCCCCGAAGTGACCGACAAGTTGGTCGAGGCCATCGAAAGCGGCAAGTATTCTCTGGTGGTTTGTAACTATGCCAACGGCGATATGGTCGGGCATACCGGTAAGTTCGATGCGGCTGTGAAAGCGGTGGAAGCATTGGATGAAGCGCTGAAACGGGTGACTGAAGCCACTCTGAAAGTCGGTGGAGAGTGTCTGATCACGGCGGACCACGGTAACGTAGAGTTGATGGTCGACCCGGAAACCGGCGGCCCGGTGACCAGCCACACCAATTTCCCGGTGCCCTTGGTGTATGTTTCCGAGCAGCATAAAACCGCCAAACTGAAGGAAGGGCGTCTGGCCGATATCGCCCCAACCCTGCTGGCCATGCTGGGTCTGGAGAAACCGGCGGAAATGACCGGCAGCAGCCTGATCGAACAGTAAAGACTTCGAAATAAGGCGGGGTGCGGTCAGCCCCGCCTTTTCAGCTTCCCCTTCATACGTTAGCCTTCTGCAAAACCTTCGTTTGTGTTGAATCCTCCAATGTCGGTCCACATAAGGCCTTTCTGAACTGTGTCACTCTCGTTTTCACTCAGTGTTCGGTTGTCGCTGGTTCTGACATTGGTCAGTCTGTTGGCGGCAGGTCTGCGAGCTGAGGATGACCTGTCCCTGCGTCAGCAGGAATTGAAAGCGCTGCAAGGGCAGATTAAATCTCTGCAGGACGACGTTAAGAAGCACCAGGCCGAGGTCTCGGAGCAGCGTCAGGCGCTCGAAACCACAGAGCGGGAACTGGGCGAACAGTCGCGTCGTCTGCGGGAAACCGAACAGCGCCTCAGCCAGGCCAGGACCCGTCTTGAGGAGCTAGGGGCGGAGCAGGGGCGTCTTGAAGAGCAGCTTGAAAGCCAGCGTGAGGCCATGGCCGATTTGCTCAGGCTGGCCTACAAGCAGAATAACCAACCCCTGATCAAACTGTTGTTATCCGGTCGGCGGCCCGAGGCGCTTGCGCGCCAAATGCATTATTTTGCTATCCTCAATGAGGATCAAAACGAACAGTTACAGCAATGGATCGAGCAATCCAATCGTCTGGCTGAGGTGATTGAAGAACAGAAAGCCCTGACGGAGTCGCTGGAAACCGATAAGGCATTGCTGCTGGAAACACAGCAAAAACTGACCAGCCAAAAGAACCGGCGGGCTCAGATACTGGCGAACCTCAAGGCTGAGGCTCAGGCCGCCGAACAGGAGTTGGCGCGCAAACAGTCGGAACAGGAACAATTGAATGAGCTGATCACCCGCATGGAAGCCGAGCTTGCCGACCTGTCATTGGAATTCCCCGAGGGTGTTGCCATGGCCGAGGTCAAGGGGCGGTTGCCCTGGCCTCTGGAAGGGCGTCTTCGCGCCGGTTTTGGCAGCTCGATTGATGGCTCCCGGCTGAACTGGCAGGGGTGGTGGATCGGCGGCGACTCCGGTGCCGAGGTTCGGGCGGTTCACCATGGCCGGGTGGTGTTTTCCGACTGGCTGAACGGTTTCGGCCTGCTGATTATTCTCGACCATGGCGACGGCATGATGACGCTCTATGGTCGGAACCAGAGTTTGTTGCGTACCGTGGGGGAGTGGGTCAATGCCGGTGACGTCATTGCCGAAGTCGGTCTCTCCGGTGGGTTCAGCGAACCCGGTGTGTATTTTGAATTACGTCGTAACGGTCAGCCGGAAAACCCGGCGAACTGGCTGAAAAAACGATAGACTTACGAGTCTGACGGGTCGGGGGCGTTTATAGATCGCGTGTACCCTGTTCGGATTCATCAACAAGAGTGTTCCAGTATTGGTCGACTCTATGCAACCCAACACTGATGTGAAAGGAACCCTTATGAAGTTGATTCGCAGTCCTTGGCTGAGCGCGGTGACCGCGCTGGTTATCGGCATTTCAATTGGTATTGTCAGCAGCGTTCACGCCGAGAAGACGCAATCCCGCCTGCCGGTGGACGAAGTTCGAATGCTGTCCCAGGTGCTGGAGCGCATCAAACAGGCCTATGTTGAAGAGGTCGACGATTCCGATCTGCTGGAAAGCGCTATCGAAGGGATGCTGTCCGGGCTCGACCCCCATTCGGATTATCTGACGCCGGAAGATTTTGCCGATCTGCGTGAGAGCACCTCTGGTGAGTTTGGTGGCCTGGGTATCGAAATCACGCTCGACGATACCGGTTTTGTTCGTATTGTCGCCCCCATAGACGACACTCCGGCTTACAAGGCCGGTCTGGAATCCGGCGATCTGATCACCCAGATCGATGATACGCCGGTCAAAGGCATGACCATCAGTGAAGCCGTGACACTCATGCGCGGCAAGCCGGGCACCACCATTACCCTGACCATCGCCCGCGAAGGCGAGAATCAGCCGCTGGAATTCGAAATCACCCGCGACATCATTCAGATCACCAGCATTCGCTCCCGCATGCTGGAACCGGGCTTCGGTTACGTGCGTATTTCCCAGTTCCAGGAACGCACAGGTGCGGATTTTGTTGAGGCGATGGAAAGCCTGCGCGAAGAAAACGAAGGCGCACTGGATGGTCTGGTTCTCGATTTGCGCAACAACCCGGGCGGTGTGCTACAGGCTTCTGTCGATGTGGTCGATGCGCTGATCAGCGAAGGTTTGATTGTATACACGGAAGGCCGCCTGCCAAACAGCGCCAGTCGCTTTACGGCCCATCGGGATGACCCGAGCGATGGTGTGAATCTGGTGGTACTGATCAACGGCGGTTCCGCATCGGCTTCCGAGATTGTTGCCGGAGCCATTCAGGACCATCAGCGTGGGGTGATCATGGGAACCCGCAGTTTTGGCAAAGGCTCCGTGCAGACCATCCTGCCTTTGAACGAAAGCCATGCCATCAAGCTGACCACCGCCCGGTATTTCACGCCGAGCGGACGTTCCATTCAGGCGCAAGGCATCGCACCGGATATTGTGGTACGCCCTGGCAAGCTGACCCAGGAAAACGGCAACCCCTATTACACCGAGGCGGATCTCAGTGGTCACCTTGCCAACCCTGACGGTGAGAACGGCAGCAATGACCGTGCAGCCGATGCCGGCACGGAAGATGAGAAGCTGATCGAGGATTATCAGCTGTACCAGGCGTTGACTCTGCTCAAGGGAATGCGAATTCTGAATGCGGCTCGGTAAGTCAAACCTGTGGGCGGCCCTGGTAGGGCTGCCCCTTTTGGTCCTCATCAGTTCCTCTCTCTTTGCCTCCATCGAATCCCGGCCCCGTGTGGCCGTGGTTGTGGATGATCTCGGCAACCAATGGCGCAGTGGCATCGCCGCCATTCATATCCCCTTTATTCAAACCGTGGCGATCATGCCGGGACGCCCTTATTCGCAACGCCTTGCCGAAGCCAGTAAGGATGCGTCGAAAACAGTGATCGTGCATGCCCCCATGTCTAACCAAAGCAACTTTCCGCTGGGCCCGATGGGGTTGGACAGGGCGCAAGGCCGTGAGCAGCTGCTGAATAACCTTTGGTTGGGGTTGGACAACATCCCCTATGCCGAGGGGTTGAGCAACCACATGGGCAGCCGACTCACTCAGGATGCGGAAGCCATGGGCTGGATCATGACGGAGCTGAAGCACCGCAAGCTGTTCTTTTTCGACAGCCTGACGGTAGCGGATTCTCAGGGTTGGCAGGTGGCCAATGTGATGGGGGTGCCCTGGCATCGCCGTCAGGTGTTCCTCGATCATGTACAGACCCCCGCCTTTCTGGCCAGCCAGTGGGAAAAAGCCCTCGAAATTGCCCGCGAGAGCGGATCGGTCACCATTATCTGTCACCCTTACCCGGAAACCCTGGCCTTTTTCGAAAGTCTGGATCCTGAGCAGTACCCGGATATCGACTGGGTGTCCGTCAAATCTCTTCTGCATCATCCTGAAAAACGCCCCGTACCTGATTGGCGTCCCAATAACACGCCTCGCGGCGCATAGATGGATGGCGGTGGCCGTGCTGTTTCACAGGTCCATGGCCACCACCCGCTAAATCACCTGCTAAGCTTAAAAGTAATATTGGGTCAGTAGGATTCTTCATGTTCCGCTATTTTGCCCTGGCTCTGATTTCCGGTTTGCTGATTCTTGGTTTTATCTGGAGCGGGCAACTGCAAAGTATCGCCGCCGGTATCGCTATTTTTTTATTCGGTATTCTCTCGATGGACGATGGCTTTCGGGTGTTTACCGGGGGGTCCTTGAAGCGCTGGCTCGGTTTGATGACCGACCGTTTGTGGAAGGGCATTGTATTCGGTGCGGGAAGCACCGCTCTGGTTCAGTCCAGTTCCCTGGTCAGTGTCGTTGCCATTTCCTTCCTCAGTGCCGGATTGATGGACCTGCGCCAAGGTGTGGGGTTTATTTTCGGCGCCAACCTGGGAACCACTTCCGGCGCTTGGTTTATCGCGCTGTTCGGTCTCAAGGTCGATATCAGTTCCTGGTCGATGCCCATGCTGGTGTTGGGTATTTTGTTCGTCATGCAGCGCACCCGCGCATTGAAAGGCTTTGGTCAGATTCTGGCCGGGGTGGGTTTTCTGTTTCTTGGTATCCACTACATGAAAAGCGGCTTTACCGACTTGCAGCAGCAATTGGATCTGGCTGCCTGGTCCATCAGTGGGTTCAAAGGGTTGGTGGTTTACTCAGCCATTGGCATAGTGGCCACCGTTTTGATGCAAAGCAGCCATGCCACCCTGATTCTGACCATTACCGCCTTGTCGCTCTCGCAGATCACCTTCGATAACGCCGTGGCGCTGGCCATCGGGGCGAATGTGGGCACCACCATTACCGCGATGATCGGTGCTTTGGGTGCGAATGCCAGTGGCCGTCAACTGGCCGGAGCTCACTTTGTATTCAATGGCGTCACAGCCGTGCTGGCGGTACTGGCGTTTCCCTTCTTCATGACGCTGGTCGACGGAGCGGCGTTGTTGCTTGACCTGGCCGAGGATGCCTACACCCTGCGCCTGGCCTTGTTTCACTCCATCTTCAATCTGGCGGGCATCGTGGTGATGCTGCCTTTTGTCTCCCCGCTGATGAAAGGCGTGCAGCGGGTATTTCCAGACCGGCGGCATCTGCCCCGGCCGCCGACTGTCGAAACGGAAGCACCGGCCAAGGTGGCCAGGCACCGCGCGGTACTGGTGCATCCGGATACGGCGCTCGAAGCCATCATCAATGAAACCCGCTACCTGTGGGAGGCGACACTTAAAGTCATCGAGCAAGGGCTGTACCTGATCGACCGCGACGGCCATCGCATTACTGATCTGGAAAGCGGTGTGCCCAACCGACCCACGCTGGACGAGCATCTCGATCTGGATGAGTTGTATGCCAAGGAAGTGAAGCCGCTGTATAACGAAGTCCTTCAGTTGTCATCGCGTATTCAGGGCGAGCTGTCGGAGCAGCAACAGCAAATGCTGTTTGAACTGAAATTGGCGACGCGGGATCTGATTAACGCCTTCAAGGATGTTAAACACCTGCAAAAGAACCTGAAGCGTTATGCAATCACCGAAGAGCCCGTGATCGCCCGCCAATACAACGAATTCCGTGTTCAACTGGGCCGTTTGATACAAGCCTTGCGTTCCCTGCTGAGCGTGCCCGACCCGGAAGAGGCGATGCTCCGCTTGAGTGAGCTGCAGGTGAATTTGAGTCGTAATGATATTGTCACCAACGGCCAGTTGGATAAGGAGATCATTGACCATGAAATCCCGGCTGAGGTGGTCGGCAGTATGGTTAACGATAGCCGATACACTCTGGATATCGGGCATAATCTGGTACAAATGGCCAGTCAGTTGTATTTTGCGACGTCATCGGATGACTATAATGTCCATCGGGAACTCTCGCTGACGCGGGATGAGGCTGATCTCTACGCCCAAACCAACCGGGAGTCTGATGATGTCCCAGATAAAGAAAATCCATAAGTGGATTCGTCGTTTGCAGGCGTTGCTGTCTGAGGATCAGAAAGCCGACCGCGAGCAGTTCGAGGCATTGAAAAAGACGCTGGCCAAATTGCGCAAGCGCGAAGCCGAGTTGCTTGAGTCCCTGGCGGAGCATCCCGGCAAGGATGAGCGCAAAACCCTGACCCAGCGACTGAAACTGGTTCGACGCCATCTGGAAAAAGGCGAAGAGCGCCTGCAGGCCTGGCGTGATGAGCGGGAAAGAGAGTAGGCCACCGGGCACTATTCATGACCGATTCAGCTTTCTGTGCGAGAATGCGGCTAAACCGTCACGAATATGTTGTTAAAAAGAAGGAAAAACAATGAAACAACTATGGGCTCTGTTGTTGGTCAGCCTGGTGGTTCTATCCGGTTGTGCCACGCTCAATAAAGACGAATGCATCACCGCCGACTGGTACGCCATCGGCTATGAAGACGGCGCGAATGGCTACCCGGCCACGCGCATCGGTTCCCACCGGGAAGCCTGTGCCAAGCACGGCATCACCCCTGACCTGCGTTCCTATCAGGACGGTCATGACGAAGGTCTGATCGGTTTCTGTACAGCCCGTAACGGTTTTAACCGCGCACGTGGCGGCTATCAATACAATGGAATATGCCCGCCTTCACTCGAGCCCGACTTCCTCGATGGCTATGAAGCTGGCCGCCAGATTTATACCGTGAGCTCCGAAATTAACTCCCTCGAAAGCGAGCAGCGCAGCAACGAGTCGGAAATTGACCGGATCGATGAGGTATTGATCGAAAAAGAAGCCGCGCTCTTTGCCGCAGGCACTCCCGAAGAACAGCGCCGCGTGATCTACGAGGAGATCGCCCAGTTGAAAGAGCGCAAAGGTAAACTGACGCAACGCAATCAGGAGCTTATCCGCAAGCTTGCCGAAGCCCAGGCCCGCCTTCGCGTGCTGCAGGACCGCTACAGCTACTTCTGATTTACAATCCGGCCCGGGTGAATCCTCACCCGGGCTTCCCAAAGCTGCTAAGGTGTGGGTTACAGAGGAACCTGAACAACCCTATGCCTTGGATCGATTCACACTGCCATCTCGACTTTCTGCCCGACCCACCCAACGCCATGACCCGTGCCGAGGAAAATGGCATTTCCCATTGGGTGTTGCCCGGAACCGAACCCAACCAGTGGCGGCGTGCCCAACAGCGTTTCGACAGGGACGCCCGAGTCAGCCTCGCCTTTGGACATCACCCCTGGTACCTACCCGAAAGCCCCGCCGACCTGGAGGGGTTGGCCCGGCATCTGGATGGTTGCCCTTCGGCTGTGGCCATTGGTGAAACCGGCTTGGACTTTTACCAGGGGAAACCCCCGCGTCCGCCGGCCGAGCGGCAGGAGGAATGGTTTGAAAAACATTTGATGCTGGCCTCTGAACGGGGTCTGCCGGTGATCGTGCATTCCGTGAAAGCTCATGACCGGGTACTGCATTACCTTAAGCGGTATCCCAATGTTCGCGGGGTCATTCATGCGTTTCTCGGCCCTTATGAACAGGCGATGGCGTTTGTCGATAAAGGATGGAAGTTGGGGTGCGGCAGTCTGATACTGAAATCCGCCAAGACGAAAGACGCCTTCGCTCGCCTGCCCGAAGAATGCCTGTTGCTTGAAACCGATGCGCCCGATATGAGGCCCGTTCATCCCCAACACAGCGTACCGCTGCTGGATCTTTTGCAAATTGCTGAAGCACTGGCCTCGGCTCGTGCTGTCAGCCTGAAAGAGTTGATGAGGCTTACTGAAAACAACGCCCAGTCGCTCTTCGGGCTTTGATTCCTCCTTGTTATGTAATTCATCAAAACTATTCATTTTTAGAATGGGTTGAGTTCCAGTACCGTCAGGGGGTCTTAATAGGAGCCTCCCATGAGCTGGATCGCCTTTACTCTTTTTGCCGCCGTTATGCAGGCCGTAAGAACCGCCGGTCAGCGGCAGTTGTCCCGTCATTTGAGTGCGATGAGTACCACGCTCAGTCGTTACCTCTTCGGTTTGCCGGTCGCGGTACTCTATTTGCTGGGCTTGGCCCGCTTGCAAAGTTTACCTCTACCCGAACTCACGGCCGCTTTCCTTGGGTGGGCGGTGGTGGCTTCCATCGCTCAGATTGCGGCTACCTGGTGCCTGGTCTCGGCCTTTCGTTTCAATAACTTTGCCGTCGGCACGACCCTTGCCAAAACAGAAGCTTTGCAAACCGCCTTCATTGGTTGGTTGTTTTTTGGATTGCCCTTGGCAGGGTTGGATTGGCTGGCGCTGATGGCGGGTTTCATCGGTATTATCGTTATCGGAAATCCGCGGAAGCTGCTTGCCGAGCCGAAGGCCTGGCGCAGCCCGGCTTTGGGGTTCGGCCTGGCCTCCGGTGCGCTGTTCGCGATGGCTTCTCTGAGCCTGCGCACGGCCGCACACGCTCTTGAAACGGATCTCACCCTGGCCGCTGCTGTCACCCTGGTAACTATGGTGCTGATCCAAACGCTGATCTGTGCGTTTTGGGTAGGGGGTACCGAGAGCCGACCCTGGCGGAAGTTGTGGCAGTTCCGAGCGCTTGCTGTGTTTATAGGCGTTACCAGTGCTTTGGGTTCTATAGGTTGGTTTACCGCCATGGCTCTGCATAATCCGGCTTTGGTGAAAACCCTGGGGCAGGTGGAATTCTTCATTACCTTGGGCATTACGCATTGGGTTTTTCGTGAACGGATTCACAGACATGAAGGGTGGGGCATGGTGTTGGTTCTGTTGAGTGTGGTATTGCTACTGGTTTGACTGTGCCATCGCCTATTTCAGTTTATCTAACCAAGAACCACGAATTATTTAGATATCCGCCGGTGAGCGCCGTTAGTAAAGTGTCCCCATTGTTTAAATCCTCAATAAAAGGACCCAAACGATGAACGTGTTTTCCCCTTGGCTGATGTTGGTTGGTCGTGTGCTGATATCCGGAATGTTTATTATGTCCGGTCTGCAAAAAATAGGTGCTATCGAAGGTACCTCTGGTTATATCGAATCGGTTGGATTGCCGGGCTTTCTGGTCTATCCCACCATTCTAGTCGAAGTATTGGGCGGCCTGGCCGTGCTGATAGGCTACCAAACCCGTATTGCCGCGCTGCTGTTGGCGGGTTTCTGCGTGATTTCGGCCCTGTTTTTCCACTTTCAGCCGGACAATCAAATGCAGATGATCTCCTTCATGAAAAACATCACCATCGCCGGTGGTTTCCTGTTCCTGGTTGCCCAGGGAGCTGGCCGTATCAGCATCGATGGTCGCAAGCGCTAACCAGTCCTCTTTTTTGATCGTTTTTCGGGGCGCCTTGGGCGCCCTGTTTTTATTTGGGCTAGTATGGTTCTGAATTCATAACAACGAGAAAAGACCCCATGCCGCTTACTAGAGACGACCTAGTGGAAATGGACCGGCAGGATGTTCTTGCCGATTGCCGTGACGCGTTTGAAATCCCGGAGGGAGTGATCTACCTTGACGGCAATTCATTAGGTGCTTTGCCCAAGGCGGCCAAAGGCAGGGCCCGGGAAGTGGTTGAGCAACAATGGGGGCAGGGGCTGATTCGCAGCTGGAATGATGCGGACTGGATAAGTCTGCCCACACGGCTGGGAGCGAAAATCGCCCCATTGATCGGTGCCGAAGCGCATGAGGTGATTTCGGCGGATTCCACATCGGTAAATCTCTTTAAACTGGCTGCAGCTGCACTAAAACTACAACAGCAACGCGCACCTAAACGAACCCGGATTCTCTCCGAACCGGGAAACTTCCCGACTGATCTGTACATGCTACAGGGGCTTTGCAGCTTTATGGGAGGCGACCCCGAATTAGTCACCTACCCGGCGGACCAACTGATCGACCATATAGACGACACCACAGCCCTGGTCGTGTTGACTCACGTACACTATAAAACCGGCCGGTTGCACGATATGGCGGCCATTACCCGGCGTGCCCATGAACGCGGAGCCTTGGTGTTGTGGGATCTCAGCCACAGTGTTGGCGCGATACCGGTGGATCTGAATGGCGTTGAAGCCGATTTTGCCGTTGGCTGTGGCTATAAGTATTTGAACGGAGGACCGGGCGCTCCCGCCTTTTTATTTGTCGCCACCCGTCACCTGAACCTGTTGGACCAACCACTCAGTGGCTGGTTTGGGCATGAAGAACCTTTTGCCATGCTGGACGATTATGCCCCCGCGCCGGACATTCGCCGTGTTTTGACAGGAACCACCTCTGTGATTGCTGCGTCCTTATTGGAAGTCGGCCTGGACCAATTCAAAACGGTCGACATGCTCAGCCTGCGCAAGAAATCGGTTCAACTTACCGAACATTTTATTCAATTGGTGAGTGAGCAATGTCCGGATGCGGGGTTTGAATTGGTGTCCCCACCTGAGCCCTTGTTGCGTGGCAGCCAGGTTTCCTATGCGCACCCCAAAGGTTACGCCATTATGCAGGCACTGATTGCACGGGGTGTGATTGGTGATTTTCGAGCACCGAATATTTTACGTTTTGGTTTTGCGCCTCTTTATACCCGGTTTGTAGATGTCTGGGATGCCGTTGAAGACCTGGCCGACATTATGGACCGAGAAGTGTGGGAGCACGCTCAGTACCAGACAATGAATGCGGTCACTTAACTTGCAGTTCTTTCTTCTTCGACTAAGTTAACAACCTAAGAGGGGCCGCCTGCCTAAGGAAATCACAAGGGTGTGACGCAGGCCGCCTTGGTGTTGTAACTGAAGTGGGCAGGGCCTGGCCTTAGCCCCTGAAAGGAGAGCGTTATGTTCAGGGAATCTGTATTTCCCACGGCGGCTTGGGTGTTGGCTTTGTGCTCTTTCGTCACATTGCTTCTCCCTGTTAATTCCCTGGCTAATGAAAATCCCGGCCAAACAACGGCCTCCCTCCCATTACCCAGTTCGTTACCCCTGCAGGATTATGAAACCCAACTGTATACCTGGTTGATGAAGCAGGAATATAAAACCCTGGGCTGGCAGCACGACAGTATGGTTCGGGATACCGGCCCCTTCGTTCGGGGCGAGTATTTTGGAACCCACCCGGCGGTGCGGATCTTCTATTCACCCGAGGTGATGACCTGGCTGGAGAATAACCGAAAAGGGGAGATTCCCGATGGCGCGATGATCATCAAGGAAATGTATTCACCACCGGCCGTGCTGTATCAAGACCTGGCTAACAAACCCGAATACCAACAAAAACCGGAAGACTACGAAGCCATGCTGGGTCAGCTTATTTCTGCCTGGACAGTCATGGTAAAAGACAGCCAGGGGTCGCACGATGGTTGGTATTGGGGCGGACCGGGGGCACCGGCAAAAGAACAAAGTATTGAAGAGGCGGTGACTAGCCAGGTCAGTCAATACGGCGGGTTTCCAGATGCCGGGTTTGGTGCACCCTGTTTAAGGTGTCATGGATCCGCCGAAAACGAATTAACCTTCAGCTCTTTGAGAAACTTGAATGGCCCGGATTCTTCGGAGTACCCGTTACGATTTTTTGTCGATTCATCCTGGCGCAGCAAGGAGCATTTTAAAAATTACCCGCTGTCCATACTGGCCGACGATCCTTTTGTTCAGCAACAAATGATCATGTCGCAATATGAACGGCCCTGGTCCGACAATTCGGTTCCGGGGCTGGCGGATTATGTCAGCGGGCATTTGGGGCTTGCCAACCAGGCCGCCAAACCTATGCCTCAAGAAGCATTGGACGCCCCGAACACAGCCTTCATGGAACAGTTTCCCGGCTTGGCGATGAAAGTCCCAAGAGTTCAGAGCGATATCAAGGCGTTTCCCTCCCAATGGACCGATCATGTAGTCCCCGGACCGGGAGAACCCGAAGCTTTTATCACGTCCAGTAACTGCCTCGGTTGTCACGGAGGCTTGGGTGGGCTGCCC
Source organism: uncultured Saccharospirillum sp. (assembly GCA_965652395.1). Classification (GTDB taxonomy): domain Bacteria; phylum Pseudomonadota; class Gammaproteobacteria; order Pseudomonadales; family Natronospirillaceae; genus Saccharospirillum. Next base: position 13,919 of record CBFGUW010000047.1, read on the forward strand.
TATGGTGTTTCCATGTTCGTGCAGACCGGGCCAAATTATGGCGATGGTTTTAACCTGTCGGAATATGGCGAGTGGCGTTGGTCGCCCATGGGGTTGGCAGGGCGGGACCCGATATTTCACGCACAATTGGAAAGCGAGATGGCTTACATCGTGCGCGATGGCAAACAATCCCCCAGCCCGCTGAAAGGCAGCGTGAAAGATACACAACAGGCCATTACCAATACCTGTCTCAGTTGTCACGGCGCCATGGGGCAACGTCAATTGGCGATGGATGCGAGAGAGGATTCGTCGCTTGTTCCGAATTTTAAAGTGGACTATTTCTATCTGACAGAACAGCTGTCATCCAACGATCCCACACCCGAAAACTACCAGTACCACAAATACGGAGAGCTAGCACGAGAGGGCATCAGCTGTGCCGTCTGCCACCATATAGATTCACCTTCCGAAACCGCGATCAGCGAATGGCAACCCAAGCAATCGGGATGGATCACAGACAGCACTCCGAAAAAACTGGCCTATGGATTATTCCACAATTCCACCGGCCAATTCGTGCAAGGCCCCGATGACGAATTCTTCGGACCCTTTGATGATGTATCCACCAAACCCATGGAAAATGTGTTGGGCGTTAAGCCGGTGCACAGCGATTTTATTCAGGATTCGCAAATGTGCGGCACCTGCCACACCATTAACCTGCCTAACATAGGCAAAACGGATCGACCTTTTCCCGTGTTGGATGCCGCCAACACCAATCCGGCGTTCTCCGGATATGCCCACACCATAGAGCAGGCGACTTTTCTTGAATGGCAGAACAGCGTTTTCGCTCAAGGGGAAGGCAAACCTGATTCCTCTTTCAAAAGCTGTCAGGATTGCCACATGCCCGGCGGTTTTCAAACCTTGGATGGCAGTGTCGACATAGAGCAACTGCTCAGCCAGATCGCCACCATTCAGGATGCGAATTATCCCGCAGCGGAAGAAACCCTGCCTCTGGAGGATCTTGAAGTGCCGGTGAGGTCGGATTATGCCCGTCACGAACACGTTGGACTGAATGTTTTTCTGCTGGAAATGTTCGATCAGTTTCCCGACATTCTGGGAGTTGCCAAAACCGACTACATGACATCGGCGAAAAACGGTGTCGATGTCGCCATCGATAATATGGTGCGTCAGGCCCGACAGAACACAATCGATTTAAGCATCGATGACCTGACCGCGCAGGACAACCAGCTCACGGCCAAGGTTCGCATCAAAAACAAAGTGGGCCATCGCTTCCCGAGCGGTGTCGCATTCCGTCGTGCCTTCATAGAGTTTCTGGTGATGGACGAAGGCTGGGTGATATGGGCCTCGGGACGCACCAATGGCGCCGGAGTGATTGTGGATGGAAACAACCAGCCTCTGGTCACCGAATTCCTGCCCAATGCCAACCAGTTTCAGCCACATTACCAGACCATCACGCGGGAAGATGAGGTTCAGATTTATGAAGAACTGAACCTCAACGCCCTCAACGAATTCACCACCAGCTTTGTGCATCGGGTTCGGAGCCCCAAAGACAACCGGCTTTTACCACAGGGTTGGCGCGCGGCGAGTGAGTTCGCCTCGGAAGGGCAGGTGATGCAGCAATTCATGGCCGCCACCGACCCGCACGGGGTAGGGAGTGACCCGGATTACCAAGACCAGGGCGCGGCCTTTCCAGGGGAGGACAATCTGACTTACCGAATCAGTCTGCCGGAGGGAGTGGACGCCGCCAACCTGACCGTATCCGCCACTCTGTATTACCAGGCCATACCACCTTACTGGCTGCACCAGCGCTTCAAGGCCGCACCGGATGGACCGGCCACACAGCGGCTTTACTATATGGCGAGCCGATTGAACCTGACCGGCACACCTATGGAAAACTGGAAGTTGAAGCTGGTGACGGCCACCTCGTCGCTGGCGCCAGCGAAGCCCCAGTAACCCAGGCAAACAGAACCGGGCCGGGCTCCAAGAGCCAGCCCGGTTCACCCTGTCACAAAAGTACAACCCCTTGACGGAACCTGACGTTGGGCGATGCGGGTAAGAAGGATGTTGGCTGGATTAAGCGTAAGCCGACAGTGAAATGACCAGCCAGGTCGCCATCAGCAGGGTACAGACCGACAGCACGGTTGCGGCGTTCCTTGTTTCTACGTTCATCTGTTCTCTCCAATATTCAAGAAGATACAACAAAGATGAGACTCAAGCCTGAAGGGGGCACGGGGCACGGCCTGTCGACCTGAGACCAGGGAGCCGACCCGATATTCTTCGCCGTTCCCTCGTTAATAAACGTAGAACAGCCCGGAAAGATGTCAAAAACAAGATGCCTCGTTAGCGGCACTAAATTAGCAAAGCACTGTTTTTAATGCCTAAAAACTGTACAATCCGCGCTTTTTACGCTGGCACGTCGCCAGACTCCACCGTTGAAAGGTCCTCTCGTTGATTTCCACCGCCAATATCACAATGCAATTTGGGGCCAAACCCCTGTTCGAAGACGTATCCGTTAAGTTCGGAACCGGCAACCGCTATGGTTTGATCGGCGCCAACGGTTGCGGTAAATCCACCTTCATGAAGATTCTCGGTGGCGACCTGGAGCCCAGCAATGGTCAGGTGATGCTCGAGCCGGGCACCCGCCTGGGTAAGCTGCGCCAGGACCAGTTCGCCTACGAGCAGCACAGCGTGATCGACACCGTCATCATGGGTCACACCGAGCTGGCCCGGGTAAAGGCCGAGCGCGAACGCATTTATTCCCTGCCCGAGATGAGTGAAGAAGACGGCATGGCCGTCGCCGAACTGGAAGTCGCCTTCGCCGAAATGGACGGTTACACCGCCGAAGCGAGGGCCGGTGAACTGCTGCTGGGGCTGGATATCCCGCTTGAGCAACATAACGGCCCCATGAGTGCCCTGGCGCCGGGTTGGAAACTGCGGGTGCTGTTGGCACAGGCGCTATTTTCGGATCCGGACGTATTGCTGCTCGATGAACCGACCAACCACCTCGACATCAACACCATCCGTTGGTTGGAAGGCGTGCTGGTTGCCCGCAACAGCACCATGATCATCATTTCGCACGACCGCCACTTCTTGAACAGTGTCTGCACCCACATGGCGGATCTGGATTACGGCGAACTGAGGCTGTTCCCGGGCAACTATGATGAATACATGATCGCCGCCACCCAGGCCCGGGAACGTCTGCACGCGGACAACGCCAAGAAGAAGGCGCAAATCGCCGAGCTGCAGGCCTTTGTCAGCCGGTTCTCGGCCAACGCCTCCAAGGCCAAGCAGGCAACATCGAGAGCCCGCCAGATCGATAAGATCCAGCTTGAGGAAGTGAAACCTTCAAGCCGTGTCAGCCCTTATATTCGCTTCGACCAGAAGAAAAAGCTTCATCGTCAGGCTGTGACGCTGACCGACCTGACCTTTGGTTACGGCGACGGCCCCAGTCTGTTCGACCGGCTCAGCATGAAAGTGGAAGCCGGAGAACGTGTCGCCATCATCGGCCCCAACGGCATCGGTAAAACCACGCTGCTGAATTGCATGATGGGTAAGCTCGCCCTGCGCGAGGGGGAAGTGAAATGGACCGACAGCGCCGAAGTCGGCTATTTCGCCCAGGACCATTCCGAAGACTTCGCCAATGACGACAGCCTGATCGACTGGATGTCGCAATGGACCACCGAAGGCGAGCAAATGGTGCGTGGCGCACTGGGTCGCATGTTGTTTTCCGGCGATGAGATCGGCAAATCGGTCAAAGTGATTTCCGGCGGTGAGCAGGGCCGCATGCTGTTCGGCAAGCTCACCCTCCAGAAGCCGAATGTCATGGTGATGGACGAACCCACCAACCACCTCGATATGGAATCCATCGAGGCATTGAACCTGGCGCTTGAGAACTACCCCGGCACCCTGATCTTCGTCAGCCACGACCGGGAGTTCGTCTCCTCCCTGGCTACCCGCATCATCGACATGAAGCCGGACGGCATTGTCGATTTCAGCGGCAACTACGAAGACTACCTGCGGAGCCAGGGCTACGTTTAACGCTTAGTCGCCCGCCGGAACCGGCCTGCCTGAGGCCGGTTCCCAATTTTCCCGCATTGCATTTTCGTCAATCTCTAGTAGGTTTGAAGTCGACTCAAACCGGAGGTGGCGTTCCTGAACGAAGTCCCGGTCGACTGATTGAACATCGAGAGACCCGGAGGGATTCATGCGTCAAACCCTTTTCATTCCACTCGCGCTGGCAATGCTGTTGGGCCTGGCCAACTGCGCTGACAAGGCCACCCTGGACGAGGCTACCGGTACCGGAGCAAACCCGGTGCTGCCTGAGCCGGAACAATCCATGTTGCCTGTCGTGAACCCCGCCAAGGCGGTTGGCTGGCCGGAAGGTCAACTGCCCACGCCCGCCGAAGGGCTGAGCGTCACCCCATTTGCTAGCAAGCTGGACCACCCCCGTTGGCTTTATGTATTACCGAATGGTGACATTCTGGTAGCGGAGTCAAACGCCCCGAAAGATTCCGGCGGTTTTTCCGGAATCAAAGGCTGGATAGCGGGCTTGATTATGAAACGGGCCGGTGCCGCCGTACCCAGTGCCGACCGCATTACCCTGCTGCGTGACGAAAACGGTGACGGCATCCTGGACTTACGCACGGTCTTCCTGGATGACCTGCATTCACCCTTCGGCATGGCCCTGGTCGGAGACTGGTTCTATGTCGCCAATACCGATGCGCTGATGCGCTTTCCATACGAAGAAGGCCAAACCGAGATCACAGCGGCCGGCACCAAGGTGACCGACTTACCCGCAGGAGAACTCAACCACCATTGGACTAAAAATGTGGTGGCCAGCCCGGAAGGCGAGCGTTTTTACGTCACGGTCGGCTCGAACAGCAACGTGGGTGAAAACGGCATGGAAGCGGAAGAAAATCGTGCCGCCGTATTGGAAGTAAACCCCGACAACGGCGAATATCGCGTATTTGCGTCCGGCCTGCGCAACCCGGTCGGCCTGGCGTGGCACCCGCAAAGCGGTGAATTGTGGACCACCGTGAATGAACGGGACGAACTCGGCAACAACCTGGTGCCGGACTACATGACAGCTGTTCACGACGGCGAATTCTATGGCTGGCCCTACAGTTACTGGGGCCAGAACCTCGACCCAAGAGTCAAGCCCCAGCGGCCGGATCTGGTCAAGACCGCCCGCGAGCCGGATTATGCCCTTGGTTCTCATACGGCCTCCCTGGGGCTCGCCTTTTACGAGCACGACCTTATGCCGCAATATCAGAACGGTGCGCTTATCGGCCAACACGGTTCCTGGAACCGCAAACCTCACAGCGGCTATAAAGTCATCTTCGTGCCCTTCGAAAACGGCCAACCAGCCGGTCCACCACAGGACGTACTAACGGGTTTCCTGAGCGAAGACGAACAGGCATTGGGCCGCCCCGCTGGGGTAGCCATAGACCAGACCGGCGCCATACTGGTAGCGGACGATGTCGGCAACATCATCTGGCGGGTAGCGCCCCGATAGGGTAAGTTCGGGGCTGATATCGCACAGCCCCGAGCCAAACATGCCTTTGGTGTTTCAAACAGATTACCGCCCTCTGTTCGTTGTTAACGTGCTGACAGCTTTCTGTTACGCCTTTGTTTTACCGGTGATGACGGTCTTTCTGGTCGAAGGCCTGGGTATCGCCCCCAGCCTTATTGGACTTTATACCGTCGCTTTGGCATTAAGCGGCATCTTCGTGGCCCAATGGTTCGGGCGTCTGGCCGACAAGGGCATCAAGGCGAAAACCTTGTTCATGGTCGGCATTGTTGCGTTGATGGTTGCCACATACGCCTACTCCCGGCTGACCTCGTTTTGGTGGGTATTGATGGTTGGCATTCTGGTCATGAGTGTTGGCACCAGCGCCGTACCCATGTTGCTAACGTTAATACGCCATCGCATTAACCACGCCTCGGGTTCTGCCACAGCCATCAATGCCCATATGAGAGCCGGGGTTTCGTTGGTATGGGTGCTCGGTCCCGCTTGCGCATTTTTCCTGGTTGAGCGAGCCGGTTTTAAAGCCACCTTTTTAACTGCTACCGGTTGCTGTGTAGTGGTGTTGTTCGTTTCACAGCTTTGGTTGCCCAACGCGTCCGGCTCCACATCCCGCTCACCTAATAAAAGCTCCATCTCACGGCCTGGTTTAAGCCTCTCTTTATTGGCCCTGGGGGGCATGCTTTTGTTCGGGAATGCCGCAAACGGTTTATATACAACCGCCATGCCGCTGTACTTGATAAGAGAGCTCAATACACCGGCAAGTCTGCCGGGATTATTACTGGGCTTAACTGCTGCCGTGGAGTTGCCGGTGATGTTGCTTACCCCAAGGTGGGCTGCCCGCATGGGGATGCTGCCTGTGCTGGGCCTCGGCTTTGCCGCCGCCGTGTTCTATTACTGGGGGATGTATTGGGTTGAATCCACAGCTTTAATGATGGCCTTGCAGTTGTTGAACGGGTTCTTCTTCGGCATTTTTGTTGGTTTGGGTTTGACGGTCGTTCAAAACAGCCTCACTCAACATCCTGGTTTCGCATCGGCTTATTACACCAGTGCCCTTCGCATTGGCAGTATGGCGGGAACCTCCATGGCTGGTGTTTTGGGTCAATTCATCGGCTTCCGTCAGGCACTACTGGGTTGCTTTGGTTTGGCCTTGGGTGCGCTGGTCTTATCGTTGCTGGCCTGGTTCAACCGAAAACCGGGAAAGCCCAGGGAAGAGTCGTACAGGGATGAAGGCGCTTTTCAGACCGAACAGTCGCGGTAAGTCGAATGGCCGCATTGGTTCTTTAATACTTGAGCGATAGGTCAGTTTGCTCACCACCTGCTTCTCAGGCTTGGCGTGGTTCCAAAAAATGGGTTACATTCCGTTACCTGAACAGGCGAGCCTTCTGGTTTCGGTATCCGAACTGTGGCCTGTTTTTCTAGCATGGTTCGGATCGAAAATATTCTTGACACCTTAGACGGATGGGCATAATTCCTTGCTCTATAACAGGAAAGTTAGCGTTGAATTCATCCAATATGAGAATGTTGATTAGGGGTTTAGCGGCCGGTTTATTAATGAGCCTCTTCAGCGCCGTCAGCGCGGAAGAAGGCTACACGGCGGTTATAGTTGATTCGTTGATGCACTACATTCCAGAAAACAACGAAGGGACGCCCCTGGGCCTGCATTACGACATCTTGAAAGCGATTGAGGCGGAATTGGGCCAGCCGATAGAAATTAAAATGGCACCGTCTCTAAGAGTGTACGAAACGTTTGCTCATAATCAGGTGGACATGACCGTCCTTGTTAATACCACAAGGATCAGAGAATCCGGCTCCCTGAAGGTATATTTATTCAGTACCCGTTTTTACCTTTACTCCCTGCCTAATGCGCCAATAAAAACCGTTGAACAAGCTTCGGGAGTGATTGGTCGTTTGCGGGGCGGCTGCTTGACTTTGAATAACGCCGACATCGATTTCTTTGAACTCAACTCTTATGAACAGGGTGTCGAAATGTTGCTGCGCGGACGGATTCAAGGTGTGTGCGGTTCCGATGCGTTGTTTAACGCGGCCGAGTCAGCAAGCCCAACGAATGGAGCACTCCACCGTTTACTTCTGACTGAAGTGCCTGTGTGGTTGCACTTGCAACCAAGCATGGATGAAAAACGCGTAAGAGAAATAACGCGAGCCGCAACCGCTGTTGCGGAAAGTGGGTGGGCAACGGTGTTGTTGGATAAGTATTTGCAGCTGCCTTTTGTGGTCATGGATAGCCGCGAGTAAGGTACTCATACCATTGTTTCGAAGGTTGCAGGGTAGCCAGTTTACTTGTTCATCATTGGCTCAAAAAAACTGACTACCCAGCGGCCTGTATTTTATTCTTAACCAGATGCTCTAGCCTTTTCTGAGGGTAAAGCGTCTAAACCCAATGGAGGCAAGCCCTAAAAACAACAACGCAAATACACTCGGTTCCGGAACTTCTACGGGAGCATGAATATCCAAAAAAGTTCTCAGAGGCATGGTTATCCACTCATCCATAACTGAGTCATACAATGGGAATTCCAGCCAGGAGGTGTAATCATTGGCTTGTATGATGGAGTCGAGTTGGGTTGAGTAAGGCCCGGTAGTATGTTGTAAATGAGGAAGAGAAAACGCGAGCGAAAGGGAGCCAAACTCTCCGTTCACTTCATTCATGCCTTCGATGTCGCCTCCAAAGATCAGATCCACATAGCCTGCATCAAAATATTGGAGTGGGTCAGGATCGGAGTCTGACCAGCCAAACATTAATTCGGGGGATTCAAACCGACCTGCAATTATCGCGTCCAACTCCGTATCCGCAAAAATATAGCCGGAGCCATTGATAGAATACTCTTCAGGGTCGTGCCCCAGAGTATGGGCAAAAAAGTCGAACTCGTATTTTAGAATGGTCGCGTGTGTTGCAAACGGAATTGTGAGAAGAGTTAATAGAATTGTGAGCCTTTTCATTCAGAACTTCCTTTTTAATAAGTCATGTAGTGCCGTGAGCCAGAGTAGCATATTCGGTTGGATAACCGAGATTACTACTCACTCACAATATTTGGGCCAGATTCCTAACATATTGATTTATAAGGAATTATCAATAGGGGAAATGTCTAGGTGTAAAGTAGGTCGACATGTGCTTCCGTGCAGGATTCAATAATGTGAATCTGTTCACATTTGCTTGGGGTTCTCCCTCAACCCGCCTGCCATTACTATTCAAAGTTAACCGCGTATTCCGCCGCTTCAAGCCTCTGTGTTTGCTGGTATAAGGTTTCCAGCCAATCAGTTTCTTTCTGGGTTAAATACCAATCCGTTTCATCGGTGTAGTGTGAGCGTGTATAGACAACCTGGGCAATGTCATTCAACCGGCGACGTTGCTCAAGCCAATGAGGGTTGGCGTTTTGCAGCAGTTTGAGTGGGCGGAATTCGAAATAAAGTGTCTTGCGAACACGATTACTGACTACCGGTGACGACGAATGAGGAAGCCGGACATCGTGAATCAACAAGTCTCCCGCTTCAGCGCCGAGCTTGAGTGGTGTTACCTCATTGCCGGATATCATACCCGTTAACTCTCTGATGGGTATTTCGGATAAATGATGATGGGGCAAAACCTGCAAGGCATCCTCTTCCGGTAGCGCGGCGTCGAGGTAAATTCCCAGCGTAAATATCCGGCCTGCCTCCTGGTGGTTCATATCGCGGTGCCAACCCACCACACTGGCGTTTTCAGCGGAGCGGACCAACAGAGACTCATACATGCAAATAGCTTCGCCCTCGCACAGGGTTTGCGTCAGCTCTCTCAAGGCTGGCATACCCAGAATAAAAAGTGTGTGGGCGCCGAAGTAGCGGAGTAGCTCATTCACTCGAAATACCGCGTTTTCGCCGCTGAAAGCTACGTGCTGAACCTGGGCGCGCTTACACTCATTCAGAACCTGTGTCAGTCTTGCGTTGTAGCTCGCGACCAATTGAGGGGGAAGAAAGGCGGGGAGGTGGGTGTATCCCTCGTTATCAAGTTGGGCTGTGTAGTCCTTCATGTGAGGCGCTCGTTTATAGGCTTATAGAAAAGGTAGCACATAGCTTCGTGGGAAAGCTCTTAGGGGGACGCCATTCCTCCAGAATATATAGGCCCCCGGATTAGGTGAGCCATTTGCTTAGCCTTTCCCTGGCTTCAGCGTGATTCCACGTGTTGCCAGCGATAATATCTCGTTCGCCTTTGATCAGGCCTTTTACCAGTATTAGGCGATGTACTTGGTCTTGGTTGAGTTTGGCCTCGTCAATGCTGGCCGAGAGTTGATCTTGCCCCATGATGTGTAGCGATTCGATTTCGTGATTCAGCTTATCGAGGATTTTACTTTCTTGGCGTTTCTGAAGGGTAGTTTGTTTGGTTTTCATCGTTAGCCTCGGCAGATTAAGTTGAGTAATACAATTGTGGTGATTTTTTAGACTTGAGGCCAGTATCTTGATGTAGCAGCTATCTGCTTAGTATGAGTTTTTCATTTACGGTGAGATACGATCTTGTCCGACAACCTATAAGTGTATCTGAGCAAGCTCAGCTTAAAAGAACACTGAGTCTCAGCTTTTTTCATGGCGATCCCGTTAGTGAGTAGCCATCGTATAAAACGCCGTGCCTCTGTATAACTATAGGGGCCAACCTTCTAACGGCCGTGCCTATCCCGATTACGTCGTGTGTACATTCCGCTGACTTTCAGGATCCACCAAGCAACAACAGGAATGCGGTGATTTTTTTCTGGTGTCGTTTCGCTATTTCTTTTCAAATACGAATCTCTAGCCAGGGAGTAACAAATTCGGTAACTTTGCACTAATTCATCATGCTCAGAACTGGATTCGCTGTATTCTGGTAGCGGTTCAGATACTTCATTGCCGTCAGGCTCATTAGCGCGGAATGGTTCTTTGCTGGCCTTACTTGATGAGGGTTCTTCCAGATAGAGGGAGTGACGAGATTCAACGGCCCTGACATCCACTCGGATGAGAACCACCATCAGAAGAAAGGCGCCGACGGCGATCAAGGCCAGCCCTGGAGTGGCTCCGATGATCGAGAGCTGGAATGCGGCGTCACTGACTTCAATCACCAGGTCCGCCGCGTCGTTCGCGCCAGTGCTGCCTGCGGGTACATGTTCGGCTGCTCCCAGTAGGATCAGGCAACCGACCACAATCAAGCCAACAGCGGTAAGCAGGCAGGTGATCACGGTGACAATGATGAATCCCTTCATGGGGCTCCCCTTTGCTTGGTGGTTTCAGTAGACTGGGCGGCTTCCCGGCCGGTCAAAATGGCTTCTAATGTACACCGTCCTGTCGCGGTTCTTCTACCCGTAGTACTGAACGCCCCTAAATAATTGTCTCCACGGTCCAGTCGAAGTGGCATAGTTAATCAATAGCTTGCGGCCAAGTTTTGGCGGAAAGCGCCAAAAAGATAAACAGTTTAGTTCCCATCCGATGATGAATTTTGATGCTGTAGTCGGTATGTGGTGCGGCTTCTCATAGAGCTGTTAGTTTTCACACCTGGGCTCTAACTGCGTAATCTTTTGAAAGAACCAGCGTTAGGGCATAGAGTGGGAATACTCACAAATTGGAGGTAGATGATGGACTGGACCAATGTAGTCAAGGACTTAGAGCGGAAGGTAGTGGATGTCGAAGTCCTGTTGTTCGATTTGGGGTTGCGGATTGAATATGCCGACGTGAGAGACGGTAGTGGGGCAATGGAATTAAGAGGTGATGGTTCAAACACTCTACGTGGGTTCACGGATAACGAAAACGTATTGGAGATTCAGGCTATCCCGGAAGATGACCCTTACACCGGTGTAGTTGCCACGATTCAGATAGAGCGCGGAGACAATAACCAGCGTAAACAGATATGGGTCTGTGGCGACCTCGAAGGCCATGACTTCCTTTGGAAGACCCCAACAGATGTACCCTGGATCGATGTAATCAAGTCAATGGTGGGAGAGATGAAACAGGTCCGTTAATCAGGCCTTTTAATTCAAATTGGCTACTACATAGTGGCTACACAACGAAAAAGGCCCCCAACGCTGTAACGCTGGAGGCCCCTAAATTCGTGGTGCCCAGAGGCGGAATCGAACCACCGACACGGGGATTTTCAGTCCCCTGCTCTACCGACTGAGCTATCTGGGCATGTCGCTTGAGTGCTGTGCACTGCGTCGCGAACGGTGCGTATTAAACGGATTTTCGAACGGGGCGTCAACCCTTTTTTGCCTTAAATCTTTGATTTTTTTAGCCTTTCCCGGTTTTGGCTGTTTTGTGATCAGCCTTTTTCCGGTACGTATCCTTCCGCCTGGTCGAAGTCTTCGCCGTTCAGGAACTTGTCTTGCTGCTCCAGCAGGTATTTGCGGGCGGCGGGGTCGGTCATGGTCAGGTGTTTTTCGTTGATGAGGCGGGTTTGGTGCTCCTGCCATTCCATCCAGGCCTGTTTGGAGACGTTCTCATAAATGTCCTGGCCTTTGGGGCCGGGGAAAGGGGGCTTTTCCAGACCTTCGAGGTCTTTTTTGTATTTTCGGCAATGTACGGTGCGGGTCATATCGGGCTCTTGGTTGTGGTTGCCGGTTAGAACAAGCGGTCCAGCAGGTGTTTGACCGGGGCGCTCAGGCCTATTTGTTCGGCTACGCCGGGATGGTACCAAAGGGCGTGTTCGGATACAGCCGTTGGCGTCCGGGCGAGTGGCACGAATAGGGGGTGAACGTTGAGATGGTAGTGGCTGAAGGTGTGGCGGAAGCTGGGCCAGTCTTCAGGCTGGTTCTCGGGGTGGATGCCTTTGAGTGAGAGGTGGGCTTCGGCTTCGTCCCGGCTTGGGAATTCGGGGAAGGAGTGCAAACCGCCCCAAATGCCGCTGCTGGGGCGTTTTTCGAGGTGGATGCGGCCGTCGGGCGCTTGCAGTATCAGCATCCAGGCGTTGCGTGTGGGTTTGTCTTTTTTGGGTTTTGAAGCCGGTAACTCATGGGTGCGGCCTTCGGCGTGGGCGCGGCATTTCGGTTGCAGCGGGCAGGCGTCGCACAGGGGGCGGCTGCGCACGCAGACCATGGCGCCGAGGTCCATCATGACCTGGTTGAAGTCGCCTACGCGCTTGGCGGGCGTTAGGGCCTCGCTCCATTGCCACAGCTGTTTCTGGTTGGCGGTGGTGCCGGTCCAGCCTCCCAGCGCGAAGAAGCGGGCGAGCACGCGTTTCACGTTGCCGTCCAGAATAGGGGCGTGCACGCCCCGGCTGAGGCTGAGTATGGCGCCGGCGGTTGAGCGACCTATGCCGGGCAGCTCGGCGACTTTGTCGACGCTGTTGGGAAAGTCGCCGTCCTGGTCTTCCACCAACTGTTTGGCGGCTTTATGCAGGTTGCGGGCACGGGCGTAGTAGCCAAGGCCGGTCCAGAGGTGGAGCACTTCGTCCTGTTCGGCCCGAGCGAGGCTGTGGACATCGGGAAAGCGGGCCATGAACCGTTCGAAATAGGGGATTACCGTGGTTACCTGCGTTTGCTGCAGCATAATCTCTGAAATCCACACCTTGTAGGGTGTTTTGTTCTGTTGCCATGGCAGGGTTTTGCGGCCGTGGCGGTCGTACCAGTCAAGAACCCGGGTTTGGAACCAGGGCGCGTCGCAATGCATCGGTCCACTCCAGTTGTGAGCCTATCGGGCGTAATAAGTCGGTAAGGCGGTCGGCGACCGGTGGGGCATGCTCGAGTGTCAGGCCCGGCCACTGGCCGATGATCTCACCGAAGCCGAAGGATTGGGTCGGCTCGCCTGTTTGTTGTTCCTGCCATTCGCCATCGCTGAGTCGCCAGCGCCCGGTCTCTGGTATCAGTGTCAACTGCTCGGCGTTGAATCGTGCGCTTTGGGCGGTGCCATCACGGGTCAGTCCGAGCAGAATGGCGGGATCTTGCCACTGAAACCGGTCCGCGCTCAAGTGGGCCTGTCCTTCCACGGCGAAGGTGAGGCTGGGTTGGCTTTCCGGTGCGGCACCTATGCCGTAGGAAAGGGCGAGTTGGCCTGTGGCGGCATCCGGCTGCACCGTCAACTGCTCGCTTAGGGCACTTAGGCGTTGGGTTTTGCCGTTCGGGTCGAGGAAGGCGAGAGCGGTGTCGAGCCCTTCGAGCTGCCAACCGGTCTCGGTTTGGCTGAGTGTTTCAATCGCCCCGGCCCAATCGATGCCTGAGGCGAAATCGGCCGAGGGTTGCTCCCACTGGCCGGACCAGGAGACATATTCGAATATCCAGCCCTGTTGGTAGCGGCCACTTCGCACCTGGGCGCGCCAACTTCCCGTCCAGGGGCCGGTTTGAACGTCGAAGGTGGCGATGCCTTCGCTGAGTTGCCACTCGTCTTTTTCTCCGGCGCGAAGGATGGCGCCCAGGTTGAGCTGGGTGCTCTGTCGGTCCGTGACGAGCCGTCCGGTGGCTTGCCAGTGGTAGCGGCGGCTGCCGCCGAGGCGTTGCGCGGCGGCTTCCATTCTGAGCCATTCCTGTTCGCCCAGGGCGAGGGTGGCGTTGGTTATTTTGAGTTGTTGGGGCGCCAGGGCATCCAATCGGTTGATCCATTGGCCCAGGGTCGAGGGTTGAAGCTCGGCGGGGCCAATCCACAGCGGGTTGATCAGCTCCAGCTCGGTGATCTGTGGTCGGCCAAGCAGAATGGAAAGCGGGCTGAAACGAAGGGTCACTTCGTAGGCGCTGAATTCACCCTCGGGAGTGGTAAAGCTGAGGTTGTTCCAGCTTAACCGGTCAGTCTGGACTGTGTCGGGTTCGGGGAAGGTGTCTGGCAGCGAGGCAGGTTCGAACTGCTCCGCCAGCCAGGCAGGGGCGGACCAACTGACCCAGTGCCAGCCGATGAACAACAGGCCTAAAACGAGAGAGCCGGCGACCCCGAGGGTCAGCCGGCGTTGAAGTGGATTAGCCATGTAGGTCAGTCGTCGAGCATCTCCAGGTTGCGCACGGCGCCTTTGTCGGCGCTGGTGGCGAGCAGGGCATAGGCTTTCAGGGCGGCGGTCACTTTGCGCTTGCGCGGTTTGGCCGGTTTCCAGGCTTGGGCGCCCTTGGCGTTCATGGCGGCGCGACGTTTGGCCATTTCTTCATCGGAGATGTCGACGTTGATGGTGCGGCCGGGGATGTCGATCACGATGTCGTCGCCGTCTTCAATCAGGCCGATGCCGCCACCGGCCGCCGCTTCGGGTGAGGCGTGGCCGATGGAAAGGCCGCTGGTGCCGCCGGAGAAACGGCCGTCGGTGAACAGGGCGCAAGCCTTGCCCAGACCACGGGATTTCAGGTAGCTGGTCGGATACAGCATTTCCTGCATGCCGGGGCCGCCTTTGGGGCCTTCGTAGCGGATGATGACAACATCACCTTCTTTTACCTGATCGCCCAAAATGCCTTCAACGGCGGCGTCCTGGCTTTCGAAGATGCGGGCCTTGCCGGTGAACTTGAGGATGCTTTCATCCACACCGGCTGTTTTTACTACGCAGCCGTCTTCGGCGATGTTGCCGTACAGTACGGCGAGGCCGCCTTCACGGCTGTAAGCGTGTTCGGCGGAGCGGATACAGCCGTTCTCGCGGTCGCCGTCCAGTGTCGGCCAGCGGGTGGCCTGGCTGAAGGCTTCCTGGGTGGGGATGCCCGCAGGGCCGGCGCGGAAGAATTCGCGCACGGCGGGGTCTTCGGTGCGCATAATGTCCCACTGGTCCAGGGCTTCCGCCAGCGTGGCGGAGTGGACGGTGGGAAGATCGGTGTGCAGCAGACCGGCACGGTCCAACTCGCCGAGAATACTGAAGATGCCACCGGCGCGGTGCACGTCTTCCATGTGGTAGTTGGGGTTGTTGGGGGCCACTTTGCACAGCTGGGGCACCTTGCGGGACAAGCGGTCGATGTCCTGCAGTGTGAAATCGACCTCGCCTTCCTGGGCCGCCGCCAACAGATGCAGAATGGTGTTGGTGGAGCCGCCCATGGCGATGTCGAGTGACATGGCGTTTTCGAAGGCTTTGAAGCTGGCGATGGAGCGCGGCAGGACGGATTCGTCATCCTGCTCGTAGTAGCGGCGTGCCAGGCCGACGATGCGTTGTCCGGCCTCTTCGAACAGGCGGCGGCGGTCGGCGTGGGTGGCGAGGGTGCTGCCGTTGCCGGGCAGTGAGAGGCCGATGGCTTCGGTGAGGCAGTTCATGGAGTTGGCGGTGAACATGCCGGAGCAGGAGCCGCAGGTGGGGCAGGCGCTGCGTTCGTATTCGGCGACGGTCTCGTCGTCGGCGTTGGGGTCGCCGGCGATGACCATGGCGTCGACGAGGTCGAGACCGTGGTCGGCGAGTTTGGTTTTTCCGGCTTCCATGGGGCCGCCGGAGACGAAGATGACGGGAATGTTGAGGCGCAGGGCGGCCGAGAGCATTCCGGGGGTGATTTTGTCGCAGTTGGAGATGCAGACGAGGGCGTCGGCGCAGTGGGCGTTGACCATGTATTCGACGGAGTCGGAGATGATTTCGCGTGAGGGCAGGCTGTAGAGCATGCCGTCGTGGCCCATGGCGATGCCGTCGTCGACGGCGATGGTGTTGAATTCTTTGGCGACGCCGCCAGCTTTTTCGATTTCACGGGCGACGAGTTGGCCTATGTCTTTTAGGTGGACATGGCCGGGTACGAATTGGGTGAAGCTGTTGGCGACGGCGATGATGGGTTTCTGAAAGTCGTCGTCTTTCATGCCGGTGGCACGCCACAGGGCGCGGGCTCCGGCCATGTTACGACCGGCTGTCGATGTTTTGGAACGATACTCTGGCATGGTGTGTCCGCTCTTGGTTGGCCAGTTCGGTGACAAGGTTCGGTGGCTGGGTCCGCGTCGGCGGCTGGGGGTTCCTCTGCGGGGTCGGGCGGGGTGCCGCCCACTCAATCCGTCCATGGAGCCTAGGTCGCAGCATCCTTGCTGCGAACTTCCCCGCTGAGGAACCCTCAGCCGCCGACGCTCGCTGTGTTCCGTCTCTGCCGAATCTTGAATTGTTTCGAAACCTGGCGGATTGATCGAAGGTTGGGCTCATTGTAATGGATGTGACGGGCTTGGGCAGTGCGATATTGCCAATGGATTGTTGCGTTCTGAATCAAAAAAGGAGCCGTTCGGCTCCTTTTTCCTCAGTCGTGGAAGTGACAGGCCACGCGGTGAGTTCCGGCGGGGTTTTCCAGTGGCGGGACTTTTTGTGCGCACAATGCCTGTGCCCTAGGGCAGCGGGTGCGGAAGACGCAGCCGCTGGGTGGGTTGATCGGGGAGGGGAGGTCGCCTTCGATCAGGATGATGTCTTTGTTGCGCTCGATTTTCGGATCCGGAATTGGTACGGCCGATATCAGTGCTTGGGTGTAAGGGTGGCGTGGCTGCGCGTACAGGTCCTTGGAGTCGGCGATTTCCATCACGTTGCCCAGGTACAGCACCATGATGCGGGTGGAGATGTGTTTTACCACACTCAAGTCGTGGGCGATGAAGATCAGCGACAGGCCCATTTTCCTCTGCAGGTCCATCAGCAGGTTGATGACCTGGGCTTGAATGGATACATCCAGGGCGGAGACCGGTTCGTCGCAGATGATCAGCTTGGGTTTCAGAATCAAGGCCCGGGCGATGCCGATACGCTGGCACTGGCCGCCGGAGAATTCGTGCGGGTAGCGGTTGATCTGGTTGGGCAGCAGGCCGACCGTTTTCATCATGTCTTTGACCCGCTCTTTTACCTCGGCTTTGGGGGTGCCGGGGTAGTGGGTTTCGAGCGGTTCGGCAATGATCTGGCCGATGGTCATGCGCGGGTTCAATGAGGCCAGGGGGTCCTGGAAGATCATTTGAACGTCTTTGCGGTGCTTGCGCATTTGGCTGTCGCGCAGCGGGGCGATATTTTCACCCAGCCAGAGAATGTCGCCGGATTCGACGGGCAGCATGCGGATGACGGCGCGGGCTAGGGTGGATTTGCCGCAACCGGATTCCCCGACGATGCCGAGTGTTTCGCCTTCGAACAGGTCGAAGCTGACGTCGTTGACGGCTTTCAGTTTGCGCGGTTTGGTCCAGGGCATGGCGCCCTTCGGATAGATATCGAATTGGACCTTGAGGTTTTTCACCGACAGGAGGGTTTTCTTTTGTTCGCTCATTTCAGCGTCTCCGGTTCGAAGTGGCAGGCCCTGGGGCGGTTCACACTGTTGTCGCTCTTCAATTCCGGGCGCTCGGTGACACACCGGTCTTCTGCGTAGGGGCAGCGGGGCTGGAAGGGGCAGCCTTTGGGCATGTTCTGCATGTTTGGCGGGTTGCCGGGGATGGTCATGAGTTCTTCGCCATCCTGGTCGAGCCGGGGAATGGCTTTCAGCAGGCCTTGGGTGTAGGGGTGGCTTGGGTATTCGAATACGTCTTCGGTGTTGCCGTATTCCATGACACGGCCACCGTACATCACCAGGGTGTTTTCACAGGCACCGGCGACGACGCCGAGGTCGTGGGTGATCAACATGATGGCGGTGCCGAATTCTTCCTGCAGGTCGCTCAGCAGTTTCATGATCTGCGCCTGCACGGTTACGTCCAGTGCGGTGGTGGGTTCGTCGGCGATCAACAGCTGAGGGCGAAGCAACAGGGCCATGGCGATCATGACGCGTTGGCGCATGCCGCCGGAAAACTCATGCGGAAACATGTGAATGCGATTGCGTGCTTCGGGTATGCGCACGGCGTCGAGCATGCGGATGGATTCTTCCAGGGCGTCGCGCTTCGACATGCCTTTATGATGCACCAACACTTCGGTCAACTGTTGGCTGACTTTCATGAAGGGGTTCAGGGAGGTCATCGGGTCCTGGAAGATCATGCTGATCTTGTCCGCACGGATGCGGTTCATGCCTTGTTCGGGCAGGTTCAGGATTTCCAGGTTGTCGAATTTGACGCTGCCCGAGGCGCTGCCGTTGCGTGCCAGCAAGCCCATGATCGAGAAGGCTGTCTGGCTTTTACCGGAACCGGATTCGCCGACGATCGCGAGTGTTTCACCTTCGGCAATATCAAAACTGACACCATTGACGGCACTCACGTAGCCGTCGAGTGTTTCGAACCCCACGCTGAGGTCTTTAACGGATAACAAACTCATAATTCAGACTCTCCAGGGGCTAGCGGTCTTTCGGGTCGAGCGCATCGCGCAGACCATCGCCGACAAAGAAAAAGCTCAACAAGGTGGCAATGAAGAACACCAGAGGGAACATCAGTTGCCAGAGTGTGCCGTAGCGCATGGTACCGGCGCCTTCGGCGATGAGAGCGCCCCATGAGGTTTGCGGTTCCTGTACGCCGAGCCCGAGGAAGGAGATGAAGGATTCGGTCAAAATCATTTGCGGAACCAACAAGGTGGCGTAAACGACCACGACCCCGAGAAGGTTGGGAACAATATGTCGCAACACGATGATCATCGGGCGGACGCCGGATGCAATAGCGGCTTCCACGAATTCCTTGTTTTTAATGGACAGTGTTTGACCGCGAACAATACGGGCCATATCCAGCCAGGAGACAATACCGATGCCGATAAACAGCAGGATAATCGAGCGCCCGAAAATCACGAGGAGAATGATCAGAAACAGCATGTAGGGAAACGCCATCAGAATATCGACGAAGCGCATCATGGCGCTGTCGAGTCGGCCGCCGTAATAACCGGCGATGGCGCCGTACAGAGTGCCGATCACCATGGCGATGAAGGCGCCGATGATCCCGACCATCAGAGAGATCTGGCTGCCCTGAACGGTTCGGGCGAAGAGGTCACGCCCCAGATCGTCGGTCCCGAAATAGTGGCCCGTTTCTATCGAGGGCTGACCCATGGTGGCGGCGTTGCCCATTACGGCCCAGTCGATGTCGTCGTAACTCCAGGCGGCGATAAAAGGCCCGGAAATGGCGAAGAGAAATATCAGGCTCAGGACCACCAAACCCGCCATGGCCATTTTGTTGCGGGTGAAGCGGTGGAAGGCATCCTGCCAAAGGCTTCGGCCGGCGACGTTTTCTTTGGCCAGATTATCGGCCAGGTCGGCGACCTTTTTATTGGTATGTGTAAGCATTGCGGGCAACCTTAGTAACGAATCTTTGGATCAATCCAAGCGTAGAGAATGTCGACCACCATATTGAACGTGATGGTGAGAGCACCCAGCAGGATTGTAAAACCCATGATGACCGAGTAATCCCGGTTGAGAGCACCGTTGATAAAGTGCACGCCGATTCCACCGGTGGTGAAATAGCTGTCGATAATGAACGAACCGGTAATCATCCCCACGAAAGCGGGGCCTAAATAGGAGACCACCGGTAACATCGAAGGTTTGAGTGCGTGACGCCAAATAATGTAGCGATAGGGCATGCCTTTGGCTTTGGCGGTACGAATGTAGTTGGAATTCAGAACCTCGAGCATGCTGGAGCGTGTTATGCGCGCAATGCTGGCAAGGAAACTGGTACCCAATGCAATAACAGGCAAAATCACGTATTCCCATTGCCCGCCTTGCCAACCCCCACCGGGCAGCCAGCCGAGCCAAAGCACGAATACCAATACGAGTAGCGGCGCGAGCACGAAGTTGGGTAACACCTGCCCGACAATCGCCACCCCGACGGCTGTATAGTCCGCCTTGGTATTGTGTTTGATCGCGGCGATGGCCCCGAGGCCGACGCCGATGACAACGGCAAAAATAAAGGCCCAAAAACCGTAAGTTAATGTAACGGGGAAACCACTGGCGATCAGATCGTTTACATCACGATCCTTGAAACGAAATGATGGGCCAAAGTCAAAATCTGTGACCACATTCCAGAGATAGATCCCAAGTTGCTGGTACAGTGGCTTATCGAGGCCGTATTTGGCTTCCAGATTGGCCATGACTTCCGGCGGTAACGGTCGTTCCGATGTGAAAGGCCCACCCGGCGCCGTATACATAAGGTAAAACGAGATGGTCGCGAGCACCAACAAGGTGGGAATCGCGATTCCGATGCGTCTCAATATAAAATTGAACATGGTGAATCAGCCTGCCAAATTTTGACCGTGCATTGTACTAATCCTACCTATCGATACCGACTATAGACCAGCCATTGAATGGCGGCCTCAAGTAAATCTTTAATGACAATAAAGTCCGATACGACAGCAAGGCGGGATACGGTTAAATAATGACAGCGGCCGCTTAGGCGGCCGCTGGTATCAAACAACGATCAACCGTTGATTAATGCTCTACGATGTACAGCTCTTTGCTGTAAATGTTTTGCTGAACGTCTTCATACGGCCAGCCTTTTACGTAAGGCTTGATCATCAGAGAGTCAGCATAGTGGTAGATGGGAGCGTTCGGCATGTCGACAGCGATCAGCTCTTCCATATCCGTATAGGCTGCACTCGGGTCTTCCATGGTTTTCGCTTTCTCGGCCAGAGCGTCATACTCTTCGGAGACATAATTGGCGTCGTTATAGCCGGATTCGGACTGCATCAGGTCGAGGAAGGTGGAGGCTTCGTTGTAGTCACCACACCAACCGGCACGGGCGATTTCAAAGTTGCCGTCGCTACGTGTGGTCAGGAAGGTTTTCCATTCCTGGTTTTCCAGAGTGGCGTTCACACCGAGTTTTTGTTTCCACATGGCTGCCACGGCGATGGCGATCTTTTTGTGGGACTCAGAGGTGTTGTACAGAATGGTGGTTTTCAGCGGGTTGCTGGTGCTGTAACCGGCTTCGGCCATCAATTCTTTTGCCTTGGCGTCACGCTCGGCCTGAGTCATTTGGCCAAAGGCTACGTCTGGAGGAGTGAAACCAGCTGTCAGTTCCGGAGTGAAGGTGTAAGCCGGGAACTGGCCACCCTGCAGAACGTTGTCGATGATAATGTCGCGGTCGATGGCGTAGGACAGTGCCTGACGAACACGGACGTCGTCGAATGGAGCCACTTCGTTGTTGAACGCGTAGTAGTAAGAGCATAGACGTGGGATGGAATGGGCTTCATCGGGGCTTTCTTTTTCCAGACGCGGATATTGACCGGCCGGTATTTCTGTCTTGTCGACTTCACCGGCGTCGTAACGGTTCAACGCTTGGTTTTCATCGTTGATGACCAAGGTGACCACCTTGTCCATCATGTTGTTTTCGTTGTCCCAATAGGTTTCGCTGCGCTCACGAACCAGACGTTCGTTGATAACGTGCTCGGTCAGAACAAAGGCGCCGTTACCGACAAAGTTGGCCGGCTTGGTCCACTCTTCGCCATGCTCTTCGATCACCCATTGCGGCGACGGGAAGGTGGTGGCGTGAGTAACCATTTGTGGGAAGTAGGGAAGCGGGCGGGTCAGTTGTACGCGGAAGGTGTAGTCATCCACCGCTTCGACGGCGAGAGTCTCTTTGTCTTTCTCGCCTTCAAGAATGGCATCGACGTTTTCGATGGCCATCAAAGACATGTACCAGGCATAAGGGGATGCCAGTTCAGGGTCTACCGCACGGCGCCAGGCGTACACGAAATCGTTGGCGGTAACGGGCTTGCCGTCGGACCATTTGGCATCTTCGCGCAGGTAGAAAGTCCAGGTCTGGTTGTTGTTGCTGGATTCATAACGTTCGGCGACGCCCGGTACCAGGTTGCCTTGGGCGTCGGAGTTTAACAGGCCTTCGAACAGATCGCGGACAATGTAAGAGCCGTCTACGTCTTCAACAACCTGAGGGTCGAGTGAGGAGGATTCATCCAGAGCGCGGTAGGTAAATACCTGTTCGTCTGCCAGCGCTTCGCCGGTCTCGGGGTGTACATCTTCAGCGAGAACCGGTGTGCCCATCATAGCGGCGGACACCAGCGTAGCAGCCAGAGTTTTATGCAGAGTTTTCATTGTAAGCCCTCTTTTTTTAATCGTTATTTTAGTTCTCAGTGAGTCCACAGTTCGGACAGGACTGTTGCCAGTCAAAACAGCACAACGGGTAAGTTACCTACCTTTAAGCGAACATCAACGACCACCGCTTCAATAGCGGTGTATTGAAATGTTTACTGTTGTACTGAGGGGTGACAGTGGGCATCCCTCGCCCGTGTTCCGGTGTCCGGTCGGACTCCGTCTGACGGCCTTGGCGGCTGTCACCAAAACGGTCGGATATGTCTGTTCGGGGGGAGTAACCAGGACGGCTTTTCCCTTTCGCAGAACATTCGACACTCATCGGCCAGGGCTTCGGTTAGGCCCCTCGTGAGGGCCTTAAGGGCGAGCCTAGTGCGCGACGATATACAGGTTCTTGCTGTAAATGTTCTGCTGAACGTCTTCGAATGGCCAACCTTTCACATAAGGCTTCAGCAAGATTGCAT
Organism: uncultured Saccharospirillum sp.; assembly: GCA_965652395.1. Lineage (GTDB taxonomy): Bacteria > Pseudomonadota > Gammaproteobacteria > Pseudomonadales > Natronospirillaceae > Saccharospirillum. Next base: position 36,658 of record CBFGUW010000047.1, read on the forward strand.
CCGTGTAATGGTAGATTGGCGCATTGGGCATATCCTTAGCGATCAATGTCTCCATTTGGGTGTAGACCGGGTTAGGGTCCGACAAAGTTTTGGCTTCCTCAACCAACTGATCGTATTCTTCCGATTCGTAGTTGGCGTCGTTATAACCGGATCCGGATTGCATCAAATCCAGGAAGGTGGAGGCTTCGTTATAGTCCCCACACCAACCGGCGCGGGCGACTTCATAATTACCGTCGCTTCGGCTGGTCAGAAAGGTTTTCCATTCCTGGTTTTCCAGAGTGGTATTCACTCCGAGTTTTTCCTTCCACATTTGTTGAATGGCGATGGCCACTTTTTTGTGGGCTTCGGAGGTGTTGTAAAGAATGGTGGTGTTCAGTGGGTTGTCGGGGCCGTAACCCGCTTCGGCGAGCAGGTCTTTCGCGGCCTGATCGCGTTGTTCTTGTGTCATTCCACCGAAGTCGACTTCGGGCGGAGTAAAGCCTGCTGTCAGTTCAGGAGTAAAGGTATAGGCCGGATACTGGCCCCCCTGAAGCACGTTGTCGACGATGATGTTTCGGTCGATGGCATAGGAAAGTGCCTGACGTACCCGAGCATCGTCGAACGGTTCGACTTCGTTGTTGAAAGCGTAGTAGTAGGTGCACAGTCGTGGAATAACGTGAGTCTGTTCTGGCTTTTCCTTTTCCAGGCGTGGATATTGCCCGGCTGGAATTTCCGTCTTGTCAATTTCACCTGCGTCGTATCGATTCAGCGCCTGGTTTTCGTCGTTGATGACCAGAGTGACGACCTTATCCATCAGGTTTTCATCGTTGTTCCAATAGCGTTCGTTTCGTTCGCGGACCAGACGCTCATTGATGACATGCTCGGTCAACACAAAAGCACCGTTGCCGACCAGATTGGCCGGTTTTGTCCATTCCTCCCCATGCTCTTCGATAACCCACTTAGGCGATGGGAAAGTCGTGGAGTGCGTCACCATTTGCGGGAAATAGGGCAGTGGCCGCGTAAGTTTGACTTTGAAGGTATAGTCATCAACCGCTTCAACACCAAGCGTTGAAGGTTCCGCCTCGCCGTTGATGATGGCTTCGGCGTTTTCGATAGCCATCAACTGCATATACCAGGCGTAGGGGGAAGCCAGTTCCGGGTTCACCGCCCGCTGCCAGGCATATACGAAATCTTGTGCGGTGACGGGTTTGCCGTCGGACCATTGGGCATCTTCCCGTAAATAAAATGTCCAGGTCTGGTTGTCGTCCGCGGATTCATAACGTTCCGCCACACCCGGCACCAGATTGCCTTGTTCGTCTGTGTTCAACAGCCCTTCGAACAGGTCACGCACAATATAAGAGCCATCGACATCTTCAACCATTTGCGGGTCGAGCGATGACGATTCGTCGAGAGCGCGGTAGGTGAATACCTGTTCCTCGGCCAGAGGGGCACCCGTAACCGGATGGGTGTTGGCACTAGTTCGTTGTTCTGATTCGGCGGAGGCGGGTTGGGTCTGGTTCTGAGATGCCGACGGAGTCTCTTCGTTGCCCTGGGAACACCCGGTGACGGCCACACCGGCGATCAAAGCTGCGGCCAGCGTAAAACGCCAATCGACAGACAGTGGATTCATGGAAGTATTTCTCCCTAGTATTGCGGTTGAGATAAAACGATGTACGAAACACTGTAACGATGCTGTGTCACAACAGTGAACAAAACCTGACACCTTGGTCGAATGCTAGAAGTTGTCACAACTATCCATAAACATCAACGATGTTTTTCAAAAAATACAATCAAGCGGGGAAGATTCTTGGAAAATCGGGAGTAGTTCACACTTTGTGGAGTTTTCGGCGAAAATAAGCGGCTTTAAAGGGGGATTGTTGATTGGAGTTGCCCCGAAATCAGGCGGGAAAACGGGGTGTTTTGCACTCTATTGGTGCGTTATTGAGGGCCGTGTTCATTCTCCATCACGTCGATCAGGTTGTTCAGCTCGCGTTGAAGTGCCTCTTCATCGCCCAGGTTCACTTCGATGAGTCGTCTCAGATGGGAGGCGGTCTCCACATCCATCGTTTGGATTGCCAGGCCACAGGCATGTCGAACCGGATGAAAATAGGCCACAGAGACATCCATTTTCATTTCCACCGACCCTTCATCCAGCCGGATGGTCAAGTGCCCCTGGTCCCCCTCGCGGATAGGATGGCCGGTGTCACCCAACACGACCAGAGCTCCTTTCAGGCTGATATCGCGCAGCACTCCGGGGAAGCTGTCTCCTCCCAAATCCAACTGGATGCGTGCGTCAAAATCAATGCGCTGAAAACGGCGCTGCTCTTCGTTCATCGGGCTCTCCTCAATGGGCATTGAATTCACTATAGTTGGCGCACATCTAGGCTGCAATTATGGGCAGGCGGCGATGTCGTCCCGTTGCCCGCCTGTTACCGTTTTCATCGGAGGAGTTATTAATGGCCCGTTCCACACATCTGCCGTCAGCCGAAGAGGCCCTGCCCGGACGCGACGAGCCTTTGGCGGTCGATTATCACAATATCGTCCTGGATATCGATATGCGGGAAACCCCTCCCGGGTGCGAAGAGATCTTTTTGGCGATGGGATGTTTTTGGGGGGCGGAACGCCATTTCTGGCAACTGCCGGGGGTGGTGAACACGGCTGTTGGCTATGCCGGGGGCCAAACACCGAACCCGACCTATGAAGAAGTCTGTACCGGTCGCACCGGCCATACGGAGATCGTGCGGGTGGTCTATGACCCGTCCGAGCTGCCGTTAAGTCAGTTGTTGAAATCGTTTTGGGAAGCCCACGACCCCACCCAGGGTATGCGGCAGGGGAATGATATCGGTACTCAGTACCGATCAGCGGTTTATGGCGATGAAGCCCAGTTGGCGGTGGCGCGAGAGACGGCGAAGCGGTTTGAGGCCGAATTGAAAAAACAGGGTAAAGATGGAATTACCACCGAGATGGCGCCCAAACCCCGCTTTTATTTTGCTGAAACCTATCATCAGCAATATCTGTATAAAAACCCGATGGGGTATTGTGGTTTGAAGGGCACCGGAGCGGTGTGCCCGATATAAAGCGGGTTATAAGGGCGGCCCGGCTTGAGGTTTAAGCGTTGATCAGGGCTTGTATCTGATCACGTAGCGTTTCTGCCTCCTTTCTGGCGGCTTCGGCATAGTCCGCTCCCTGGCTGGCGTAGAGAATCCCTCTTGAGGAATTGATCATCAGCCCTTCACCTGGAGCGGTTTGCCCGTTCCTGACCGTCCCTTCCAGGTCGCCACCCTGAGCACCGATGCCCGGCACCAGGAAGGGCAAATCCGGTGCGGCTTCGCGTATGCGGGCCATTTCCTCCGGTGCGGTCGCTCCCACCACCAGGCAAATGTTGCCGTTACCATTCCAATGTTGCTGGGCGCGCCGGGCTACATGAATGTAGAGCGGCTCGCCGTCGATTTCGAGGTTCTGAAATTCGGCCGCCGAAGGGTTTGATGTCCGGCACAGCAGAATGACGCCTTTATCGGCGTGTTCGGCGAAGGGAATCACCGTGTCTGAGCCCATGTAGGGGTTCACGGTGACGGCGTCGGCGCCATAGTGCTCGAATGCCTCCCGGGCGTACATGCCTGCGGTGGAGCCAATATCGCCGCGCTTGGAGTCCAGAATGACGGGAACATCCGGATAGACGTCCTTGATGTAGCGAATGCTGGCCTTGAGCTGGGCTTCAGCCTCTTCGGCGGCATAATGGGCGAATTGGGGCTTGAAGCAGCAGGCCAGATCGGCGGTGGCGTCGACGATATCCCGGTTGAAATGGAAAATGGCCAGATCATCGCCTTCGAAGGAGTCGGGAAAGCGGTCCAGGAAGGGGTCGAGGCCGACGCACACCTGCGTGCCTGCCTGCCATCGTTTTTTAAGCTGCTCGATAAAGGTCAAACTGGTCTCCTGGGCCGGTTGGCGTTATAGCGATTTAAAAAATACCTTGGAGTTGCGCTGGAAATTGTACAAACCCTGGCGTTCCGGTGGCAATTCAGTCACCGGGGCGGCTTCGAAGCCGCGTTCGGCGAACCAATGGGCGGTTTGGGTGGTGAGCACGAACAGTCGTTTGACATTTTGTTCGCGGGCGCGCTTTTCCAGGGCTCTAAGCAGGGCGTCGCCCCGGCCGGACTGCCGATAGTCCGGGTGGACGGCGACACAGGCAAGCTCCGCGACGCTGGGCTCGGTATCGGGAATGGCGTAGAGCGCGGCACAGCCGACGATCATTCCGTCCCGTTCGTTAACGTGGAAGTGGTCGATCTCGTTTTCGAGTTTTTCCCGGCTGCGGCGTACCAGTATGCCTTTGTCTTCCAGCGGGCCGAGCAGGGCGAGAATGCCGTTGATGTCGTCAGTGCGGGCGGCACGGAAGGTGTCGTACCGGTCACGCGCGATCAGGGTGCCGACACCGTCACGGGTGAACAGTTCGCCGAGGACGGCGCCGTCCTGGTGGCCGTCGACGACATGACAGCGGGGTATTCCGGCTTCGCTAGCGGCGAGTGCGGTGCGCAGTTCACGGGCGCCTGGGTGATCCGATGGGTGGTTGCCCAGGCAGTGGTTGAGCTCGAATGCGGTCAGCTCTTTCTGGTCCGACGTGATGGGGTGCGGGTCGTCGCCGACGATGATGACTTTGTCGGCATCGAGCCTGCGGGCGGTTTCGATCATGAGGTGGTCCGGCGCGAGATAGAAGACTTCTCCGGTGACGGAGTAGCCGAGCGGCGGTACGAGGACGATGTTGCCCTGGTCGAGGTGGTGCCTTAATGCCTGGTGGTCGATGCGGCGCACCCGGCCTTGGGCTTGCAGGTCGATGCCGTCGACGACGCCGGCGGGGCGGGCGGTGATGAAGTTGCCGCCGATCACGCGGACGCGGGCGCCGTGCATGGGGGAGTTGGCGAGGCCTTGGGTGAATTGGGCTTCGATGCGGCTGCGCCAGTGGCCTATGCGGTTGAGGATGGCGTCCATGGCGTCGCTGTCGATGAGGGCGTCTTCGTCGAGTCGGAGGTCGTTAATCTGGTCTTCGGCGTCGAACAGGACGATGAGTTTGAGGCCGAGGCTGTTGAGCAGGGCGAGGTCGCTGACGAGCGAGTGTACGGAGGATCGGCTGAGTACTTTTCCTCGTAACCAGACTACGGCGGTTTTTCCCCGGTAGGCATGAATATAGGGTGCGCTGTTACGAAAAATGGATACGAAGTCGGTCAAGGTCGGCCTCCTGTGCAGGGCCGCCATGATACAGGAAATGTCGGGGTGGCTGAACGCTTTGCTTTGTGGCTGGTGTTGGTTTTGAGGCTGAACCCGTGCCAGTGGCCGTGGTGGCCTACGGAGGGTCGCCATGAACCCGTCCATGGGGGCTAGACCGCAGCATCCATGCTGCGGACTTCCCTCCGTAGGCCACCACGGCCACTGGCACTAGCCTGCGAACTGTGCCCCGCTATAATTTGCGTCTCCCGTCTCCCGTCTCCCGTCTCCCGTCTCCCGTCTCCCGTCTCCCGTCTC
>CBFGUW010000048.1:0-40411 GCA_965652395.1 uncultured Saccharospirillum sp.
GTCATCGTCAAGCTTTTAATACCAACCCCGGACCAGAGATGGTTCGGGGTTTTTTTATTGTCTGAGGCTTCGGTTCGGCAGACGATGACATACTCTCATGAGAGCACCGGGGCGCCGGCCGGGTCATCGTCAAGCTTTTAATACCAACCCCGGGCCAGAGATGGTTCGGGGTTTTCTTATTTTTGGGGTATTTCAATTAGGCCGAGGACATTGAGATAACCATTTGATACAGATGGTTTTTCAACGCCTTCCGAACTGGGTATACTGGCGCCACCTTCGAATATTCATGCAAAGATGCGGACCCGATAATGAAAAAACTGCTAGCTCTGATGACGTTTGCCCTGCTGGCCGGTCTGGCGTGGGGTGAGTCCTATGAAGACCAGGTAGCCGAGCGCTTAAAGCCCGTGGGTAATGTATGTATCCAAGGCGAGCCTTGTGAAACCGCCACCGTCGCTGCAGCGCCCGCCAGTAGTGGGCCTCGCAGCGGTGAGGAAGTCTATAGTTCGGCCTGCGCCGGTTGCCACGCGTCGGGTGCGCTGGGTGCTCCGATTCTGGGTAATGCCGAGCAATGGGGAGCCCGTATCGACAAGGGCGTTGAAACCCTATATGACCATGCCATCAACGGCTTCAACTCCATGCCAGCGAAAGGCGGTAATGCCAGCTTGAGCGATGAAGAAGTTCAGGCCGCTGTCGACCACATGGTGGCCGCAGTCCAGTGATGGCCACTCCCTTCCTGGTCGGCTGCGGCACAGGGTGTTTGTAGCCCGACTGGAAGAGCTGGTATCTCAAGCAGTATATAAAAGGCAGCTTTTGCTGCCTTTTTGCGTTTCCAGGACTTCAAATAAACTGAAGGGTTTGGTCAGGACTTCCTGCTTTGATGTTTGCCATATTCCATTAGGCTAGGGTTAATCACAGCTTCATTCTCCAATGCAGCTACCCAAACCAGATGACAGAGGAGTAACAGCATGGGCCTGTTGGTTAACGGTCAGTGGCAGGATAAGTGGTATGACACCAGTAAGAGTGGGGGAAAGTTTCAGCGTGAAGAGTCTCATTTCCGCAATTGGGTAACCCGGGATGGCTCGGCGGGTAGCAGTGGTCGCGTGGGGTTCAAGGCGGAAAGCGGTCGTTACCATCTCTACGTTTCCCTGGCATGCCCGTGGGCACACCGGACTCTCATATTCAGAAAACTCAAGGGTCTGGAAGACCACATCGACGTTTCCATCGTCCACCCGGATATGCTTGAGAATGGATGGGAATTCGATGGGCCTGACTTGGAAAGTTCCGCCGAGATTGGCGACAGGCTATACGGCAGCCGTTACTACCACCAGATTTACACCCGCGCAAAGTCGGATTATACCGGTCGTGTCACGGTTCCTGTGCTTTGGGACAAGCATCAGGAGACCATTGTCAGCAATGAGAGCGCCGAGATAATCCGGATGCTCAACTCAGAATTCAATGAAATAACGGGCAATAGCCAGGATTTTTACCCCCGAGAATTGCGCGAGGAGATCGATGCCGTTAACGAGCGCGTCTACCACACCGTTAACAATGGGGTCTACAAATCGGGCTTTGCCACTACTCAGAGCGCTTATGAGGAAGCCTTTGCCGCTTTGTTCGATAGCCTGGACTGGTTGGAGCAACGGTTGGGGAAGCACCGGTATCTGGTGGGTAATGTCATAACCGAAGCGGATTGGCGCCTCTTTACCACTTTGGTGCGGTTTGACCCTGTCTATGTTGGCCATTTTAAATGCAACCGGAACCGGATCGAGGATTTCAAGAATTTACAGAACTACCTGCGTGACCTCTATCAGCAACCGGGTGTCGCCGAGACGGTGGACTTGGTTCACATAAAACGCCATTACCATTTCAGTCATAAAACCATCAACCCTCACGGTATCATCCCCAAAGGACCGGCATTGAGCTTTGACGCGGCTCACGACAGAGACCGCTTCACAGGCTGAGGGCTTCAAGGAAGTCACGACACCACCATCTTCCGGGTGTTATCATCGGCCTTCAACTCAAGACGGACGGAGCCGATGATCCACCCGCAATTCGACCCTGTTGCCCTGCATATCTGGGGCCCGATCAAAATCCAATGGTACGGCCTGATGTATCTGCTGGGCTTTATTGCCGGCATGTATCTGGGGATCTGGCGCGCTAAGCGGCAGCCATGGCGTGGTTTCACGCCTGAACAGGTTAGCGACCTGCTGTTCTATATCGTCCTGGGTATCGTGTTTGGAGGAAGGATTGGCTATGTGTTCTTCTACAATATCGATCTGTTTCTGCAAGATCCTATTTACCTGATCAGGATCTGGGATGGCGGCATGAGCTTCCATGGCGGATTCCTCGGGGTCGTGCTGGCCGTTATTCTATTTGCCCGTCGCCATAACAAGGCGATGTTTCAGGTGGGCGATTTCGTAGCGCCGTTGGTCCCGCCCGGCTTGTTCTTCGGGCGTCTTGGTAATTTCATCAATGGCGAGCTATGGGGGCGACCAACCGATGTGCCTTGGGGCATGATTTTCCCACAAGTGGATGGGCTGACCCGGCACCCTTCCCAGCTTTATCAAATGGCGGGGGAAGGTCTCGGATTGTTTATCCTGCTCTGGTGGTTCAGCCATAAGCCCCGTCCGCGCAAGGCTGTGACAGGCCTGTTCATGGTCGGGTATGGCGTCTTCCGCATTGCCGCCGAGTTTTTCCGTCAACCCGACGAGCACCTTGGCATCCGGGCGTTAGGTTTCCTGACACAGGGGATGCTGCTCAGTGTGCCGATGATCCTGATCGGGATTCTGCTGTTGGTATGGGCCTATCGACATCCTGTATTTGAAACCGCCCCCGAGCCCGAATCCGCTAAAGGGGGCAAGCGCAAGAAACAAGGCAAAAACGCATGAAGCAATATCTGGATCTTATTCGGCACATCAAGACTCATGGCAACCAGAAAGAGGATCGCACCGGCACGGGAACGACCAGTGTGTTTGGTTACCAGATGCGTTTTGACCTGCAGAAGGGATTCCCGCTGGTGACCACCAAGAAGCTCCACCTGCGCAGCATCATCCATGAGTTGCTCTGGTTTCTGAGTGGTGACACCAATATTCGGTACCTAAAGGAAAACGGCGTTCGAATCTGGGATGAATGGGCTGACGAAAACGGTGATCTTGGGCCGGTCTACGGCCAGCAGTGGCGCCATTGGCGCACACCCGATGGTGATACCATCGACCAGATCAGTCAGGTTCTGCATACCATCCGCACCAACCCGGACAGCCGTCGCATGATGGTGGTGGCGTACAATCCGGCGGATGTGGACCGCATGGCGCTACCGCCCTGCCACAGCCTGTTCCAGTTTTATGTCGCCGACGGCCGGTTGAGCTGCCAGCTTTACCAGCGTTCCTGTGATGTGTTTTTGGGATTGCCGTTCAACATCGCCAGCTATGCCCTGCTGACGCACATGATGGCGCATCAGACCGGGCTGGACGTGGGCGAGTTTGTCTGGAGCGGTGGCGATGTCCATATTTACAGCAACCACAACGAGCAGACGGATCTGCAACTGACACGCGAACCCTATCCATTGCCGCAATTGAAAATCCACCGCAAACCGGAGTCGCTGTTCGACTACCGATATGAGGATTTTGAGATCGTCGGTTACGAGGCTCACCCTCACATCAAGGGTGAAGTGGCCGTCTGACAGCACGGCCATAACGACCTTCCTGTTCTGTTTTAAGGAAACCCATGTCACAGTCCACTTCCAAAACGTCGCCTTTACTACTGACGGCGAAGCAACTCAAGGCACAGGTCGACCTGAGCCATTTGAATATAGAAACGACGTCCGACCTCGAAGGCACCAGTGGTTTTCTTGGGCAGCCCAGGGCCAAGAATTCGCTTGAATTCGGCATCGCCATGCGCGGTTCGGGCTACAACCTCTATGTCATGGGTGAGTCCGGAACCGGGAGACAGTCGCTGGTCTCCAAATATGTGAAGGAACTGGCGGAAACCCAGCCATCACCGTCGGAATGGGCCTACATCAATAATTTCGACAACCCGCGCGAACCCATGACGCTGGAGATGTCTGCGTCCCGGGGTGATGAACTGCTCAAGGCCATCAATACCTTTATCGAGGATTTGATGGATACCTTTCCCGCCGCGTTTGAGAACCCGACTTATCAGCGCAAACGAACCTCCATCGACCGGGATTTCAACCAGAAATACGATACCGCCATGGCTGTGGTGGAGCGTTTCGCCAACCAGCACGATATAGCGGTGGTCTCGGATGGCAATACCGTCATGTTGCTGCCGGTGATAGAAGGCAAGGCCTTGGATGAAACCGAGTTTGCCCAACTGCCAGAGGATCTGCGCTCTGAGTTTCAGCGACGAATTAATGAAATCGAAGAGTATCTGAACGAACAACTGCTGGAACTCCCCACCTGGAAACGCAACAGTTCGGAACAACTGCGTCAGCTGAATACCGATACCGTGCAACAGGCGATGAAACCTCTGTTAAAAGAACTGGAGGTGAAGTACCAGAGCCAGCTTTCCGTGCTCCGCTATCTGCGCGGTATCAAGACCAATCTGCCGCAATTGATCCTGGAGTTGTTTGCCGACGAAATGGGCATCGAAGTGCGCAGTGATCAGGAACGGAAACAGGCGCTGCAGACCTATCTGCGTCCCAACCTATTGACGCACCATGAAATAAACGCCGGAGCGCCGGTTGTGTATGAAATGCTGCCGACCTATCAGAACTTGTTCGGGCGCATCGAATACAGCACTCAGCAGGGAACACCCGTTACCAACTTCCAATTGATTCGGCCAGGTAGTCTGTTGCGGGCCAATGGCGGCTACCTGATTCTGGATGCGGAAAAGCTGCTGATCGAACCCTTCGCCTGGGACGCGCTCAAACTGGCGCTGAAAACCAAGCAGTTAAAAATGGAATCCCCTTTCCTGGATGTCAGCCTGATGCACTCCATCACCTTGAGTCCGCAGAGCATCCCGCTGAACGTGAAAATTATCCTGTTGGGATCGCGAGAGATTTACTACCAACTGCAGGAATGGGACCCTGAGTTTAACGAACTCTTCAGGGTCCCTGTGGATTTCGATAATTTCATTCCTCGCAACCAGGACACGGTCGATAACCTCATTCTCCGGATCAAGGCCTATGGCGAAGACAAAGGTCTGAAGCCGTTGACGCGTCCGGCTCTGGCGCGGCTGATCGAATACAGCCTGCGTGAAGCGGAGCACCAGTCCCGGCTTTCCGCTCAGGTGATCAAGGTGTTCAAGGTATTTGCAGAAGCGGATTTTCTGTGTCGTCACGATGAAAGCAAAGTGATCGATCAGGATCATATCGAACGGGCGCTCGATGCGGCGGAGTATCGCAACAGCCGCATTGCCGATCAGATTCTGACTGAAATCCAGGAAGGCACGATCCTGATCGACACCGAAGGTGATCGGGTCGGCTGTGTGAATGGGCTTACGGTGATGGAAATCGGCGAGAGCCGTTTTGGTTCGCCAGCCCGAATCACGGCGACCGTACACGTCGGCGCCAAGGGCGTGGTCGATATCGAACGTGAGGTTGAGTTGGGCCAGGCCATCCACAGCAAAGGGGTGATGATTCTTGGCGGCTTTCTCGGCCATGAGTTCGGCCGACGTTTTCCGTTGACCCTGTCCGCTCATATCGCCATGGAGCAGAGTTATGGCCATATCGATGGCGACAGTGCCACCGTCGCCGAGTATTGCGCCCTGATCTCATCCATCGCCCAGGTGCCCATTCATCAGGGCTTCGCGGTGACGGGTTCAATGAACCAATTGGGTGAGGTCCAGGCGATTGGCGGTGTTAATGAAAAAATCGAAGGCTTTTTCAAACTCTGCGAACAACGCGGCCTGACCGGTAAGCAGGGCGTTATCATTCCGGCGGACAACACCAAGCATCTGATGCTGAAACAACCGGTGATCGATGCGGTGGAACAGGGGCGTTTTCATATTCACGCTGTCCGGCATGTTTACGATGTCCTCACTTTGTTGACCGGTATGACCACGGGAGAAATGGACAACAAAGGGCTGTTCCCCGAAGCCTCCCTCAACGGCAAGGCGCAGGCGGAATTGAAACAGCTGTTCGAGAATTACCAGGAGACCGACGAGGACGATTGATCGTCTTTCATCCCGCACCAGGCGTGGCTTATGGTCACGCTTGGCGTCTCTCGCGTGCAAAGCGACCCACCTTCTACTACCCTGGCCAAATACCCCTGATTCGGGCCTCACAAACAAGCCCAATAGCCCAGACTTGAGTCGAGTCGACTAATGTCGCATTGTGCGTATCAGCTGTGAACCAACAATGTAAGGCAACTTTCCGACAAATTTGTCTACAACAAGAATGAGGAAGCGAAATGGAGAGCAAAGTCTATCCGGTGCCTGCTGCCGCCCGCGAACGTGCGCTGATCAAGAACGAGGATTACGAACGCCTCTACCAGCAATCCGTGGAGGATAACGAAGGCTTTTGGCGTGAACACGGGCAGCGACTGGACTGGTTTAAACCCTACACCCAGGTGCGGGATGTCAGCTTCGATAAGAACAATCTGCACATCAAATGGTTTCAGGACGGCACGTTAAACGTCGCTTATAACTGCATCGATCGTCATCTCGACAAGCGCGGCGACCAGACCGCCATCATCTTCGAAGGTGATGAGTTGAGCGACGAGAAAACCGAGATCACCTATCGCCAGTTGCATGGTCACGTCAGTCGGCTGGCCAACGCGCTGAAAGACCTGGGCGTGAAAAAAGGTGATCGGGTTACCGTCTATATGCCGATGATTCCGGAGGCCGCCTACGCCATGCTGGCCTGTGCCCGTATCGGCGCCATCCATTCGGTGGTGTTTGGCGGTTTCTCGCCGGATGCCCTGGCAGGTCGTATTGAAGACTGTGATTCGAACGTTGTGATCACGGCCGATGAAGGGGTGCGTGGGGCGAAGAAAGTCCCGCTGAAGGTGAACGTCGACAAAGCGCTTGAACATAAAGGCACAGAGTGCGTCGAGAAGGTGTTGGTGGTTCGGCGCACCGGAGGGGATGTCGGCTGGAAAGAAGGGCGGGATGTTTGGTATCACGAGGCGGTGGACAAGGCGAGCGATGACTGCCCAGCCGAGGAAATGAACGCCGAAGACCCCTTGTTCATCCTCTACACTTCAGGCTCCACCGGCAAGCCCAAGGGTGTATTGCACACCACCGGCGGTTACCTGGTCTACGCATCCATGACCCACCAATACGTGTTCGACTATCAGGACGGGGATGTGTACTGGTGTGCGGCGGACGTAGGCTGGATCACCGGCCACAGTTATATCCTCTACGGACCTCTGGCCAATGGCGCCAAGACGCTGATGTTCGAAGGTGTGCCGACCTATCCTTCGGTGAAGCGAATTGCCCAGGTGGTTGATAAATATGGTGTGAATGTACTCTACACCGCCCCAACAGCCATCCGTGCCTTGATGTCCAAGGGCGACGAGGCGACTTCTGGAACGAACCTTTCCAGTCTGCGTCTGCTGGGCTCAGTCGGCGAGCCGATCAATCCGGAAGCCTGGGAGTGGTACCACAACCGTTACGGCCGAGGCGAAGTCCCCATAGTTGATACCTGGTGGCAGACCGAGACGGGCGGCATCATGATCACACCCCTGCCGGGTGCGACAGATCTCAAGCCGGGTTCGGCCACCCGCCCGTTCTTCGGTATCCAACCGGCGCTGCTGGACAATGCCGGTCGCAAGTTGGACGGAGCCGTGGAAGGCAACCTAGTGATCACCGACAGCTGGCCCGGTCAGATGCGCACGGTCTACGGCGATCACGAACGTTTTGTGCAGACCTATTTCAGCACCTACGAAGGCAACTACTTCACCGGCGACGGTGCTCGTAGGGATGAAGACGGCTATTACTGGATCACCGGCCGCGTCGACGACGTGCTCAACGTATCCGGTCATCGCCTAGGAACCGCCGAGATCGAGAGCGCTCTGGTGGCGCATGAAGCCGTTGCAGAGGCCGCCGTGGTGGGTTACCCGCATGACCTCAAGGGGCAGGGCATTTACGTTTATGTCACTCCGATGAAAGGGGTGGTGCCGACCGATGAGTTGACCAAGGAGCTGGTGCAGTGGGTGCGCAAAGAGATTGGCCCCATTGCCTCCCCGGACTTGATTCAGTGGACGGACGGTCTGCCCAAGACCCGGTCCGGCAAGATCATGCGCCGGATTCTGCGCAAGATCGCCGCCAACGAGCAGGACAGCCTGGGTGATACCTCGACCCTGGCCGACCCAACCGTGGTGGATGAGCTGATCGAGCAGCGGCTCAATAAAAAATAACCCGCCCGAAACAGACAAAGCCCGGACTTTCCGGGCTTTGTCTGTTTAAAGCGGTTCACACCAAAGGTAAAACGCGCGACACTACCCAGATCATCCATTACAACAACAAATAACGATGGCGAGAATCACAGGATGGCTTCTGCTGTGTGGCTTCAGTGCGATGCTGGAAGTCCATGCCACTGAAACCACCGACTTATTGGATCGCTTCAGCAATCTCCGCTTGGAAACGCCCGCCCGACTGCACCAGCAATGGGAGCAAAGCGGATCCCAATCCATGGATTCCGTGGCGTTTCGGCAATACTACCAGCAACAGTTTCAGCGATATGCCGCCATGGCGCGGCGCCTGTCCGCACGGACCCAGGCTTGCGCGAGCGGTGAACTGGCCCAGGCGCCCGGCTATTCGCCTTCCATCGATATCGGCACTACCCTGCTGAATATGGACACTCGCCTGGCTGAAACCGAAGAACATGCAACGAATTGGGTGCGTACCGGCAGTGATGCTTCGCACCAGCAGCTGAGTGAGGATATCCCCGGATTGACCACCGGCTACGCCCGAATACTGTTTGAATTATCCAACTGTTCCGGTTATCTCTATGGAGACCCGGTGCATTGATCTTGACCGCCCGATGAACAAGCCCAAAGGGCTCAGGAAGTTGCTATGGCCTACCAGTTGTTAATCGCCGACGATCATCCTCTTTTTAGAGATGCCCTGATGATGGCATTGCGCCAGGATGCTTTGGCGGAAAGCCGGATCGAGTTGGCCTCCACTCTGGATGAAACCATTTCCCGGTTGGAAACCAGCCCGGATCTGGATTTGTTATTGCTCGATCTGCGGATGCCCGGCAGCGAAGGCTTTTTTGGTCTGATACAGATCCGCAAGGAGTTCCCTGAAGTCCCGGTGGTGGTAATTTCCGGCAGCGACGAACCTAATATCATTGCCAGAACGCGGGCCTTTGGTGCGTTGGGATTCATTACCAAATCCGCCCCCACAGATGCTATCCGCCAGGCCGTGGTGACCGTGCTGGAAGGCGATGAAGTCTGGCCCGACAACCTGCCCCCAGCCGAGGAAGAGGACGAGTTGGTCGATATCGCCCGCCGGGTCAATGAATTGACCGACCAGCAGCTAAGAGTTTTACAGCATCTGCAACAAGGCCGTTTGAACAAGCAGATTGCGTACGACCTGAATATTTCCGAGGCGACGGTCAAAGCGCATGTTACGGCCATCTTCCGTAAGTTAGGCGTGCTGAACCGGACACAGGCCGTTATCCTGATGAACCGTCTGGCGTTGGAATCCGATCCGGCCCTGTCCGGAGGTGGGTGACGTTAAAGGTCACTTCCTGTCCCTGGCGGCTTTTCTGAGGGTCGTCCGGGAAACCCCTATGATTTTGTGAACCCTTCCACGTCTTTCGACTGTTCCCCTCTCGAATTCACCCTCGGTTCAGGCAAGTCCTCTATCCTGGCCTTTTCACCCCGACCTGGCCACGGTCGGAGCCTGGAGTAAGTCCGGTGTCCAGATGAAAATAAGAGCTGAAAAAAGGGTTGGCACGACTTTGGCTAACATTACGTAACGTTGTTTTGAGCCCATCGGGACAGGGGAACAAGCTATGTCAGCCAGTCGGAAAGATGTTATTCGCCAGCCGTACAATTCAGACTCTGACTCCAAGGTGATTCACCTCTATCAGGTCCGACCGGAAATGGCACTGGAGCATCTGAAGCGGACCACCGGTCTGGATTTCGACAGCGTACCGGAGAGCCTGGTTTATGAGCGGGAAGCCCCTGTCAATCACTACGGTGCCGAATTTGATCCGGAACCTCCCATTCTGACGGATGTTGTGGACAAGCGTTGAGTTGAATTGAACGACCCTGGGCGGGCAGATTATTCCGTCGCCCCCCAGCCGGCTCTCTGAGCCGTTTTCGTTTTGGATTTGTCCTTGACCGGTTGCACGAAGAGTTCGTCCACCGAATGCTCATTCTGGCTGCTTTGCAGCAACAGCTCCATGCGTTCAATACGACCGGTGAGCTTGAGATTGGCGACACCGGACAACAGCAGTGTCTTGCTGTTCAGTTTTGCCTGATCCACAGGAACGTCACGTGCGCCGGAAGCATCCAGAACCCGCAGGATCAATCGTACAGGGCTGTTGTCCTGCGTTTCAAATCGAATCCACCCGGCTACGTTGTAGCTGCGCTGCCAACGCTGCTGACCGGTAATGTGGGACGGAGTGTCGACAATGTGGTCCGGCACCCGAGTTAAAACGTGCAATGTTTGCATCTTGTTATTCCTCCTCGACCCAGCCAACTTACTCTAATGTTCTTAAAAGTTCAGAGGAATACGTCTCATCTTGAACTTTACGTTCAAACGATGTTTCAGAGTGTAAGTGTTTTGTTTAGCCCGCCTGTGCTCTCAGCAGGGAACGAAGTGTAGCAGGCTTGACCGGTTTCCTCAGGTAGCCCAACCCCAATGCTTCAGCCTTGCCTCTCAGCTCTTCATCCGGATGGGCGGTGATCAGAATGCCGGGTACCTTTTGCTGCCAGTGTTCAGTGAGTTGAGGGTAGAGCGACAGGCCGGTGTCCGTCTCGCCCAGGTGATAATCCAGCAGTACCAGATCGGGGCATTCCGCTTCGAGTGCCGCCTCGACACTGACCGCGAACTGTGTCTGACAGCCCCAACGCTGTAACAGCGTGACCAGCGCATCGACATTTTGCGGCTCGTTGTCGATCACCAGGACCCGAAACGCAAAGTCCCGGGACTCCCGGTTACCCGCAGCAGTCGTCAATGCCACAACCCTAGCCGTAGCCGCACGAGGCACGCTGACCTCGAAGCAGGAACCGAAGCCGGGGCGGGAACGCACCGAGATCGGGTGCTGCAACAACTGACTCAGACGCGTGACCACACCGAGCCCCAGGCCAACCCCCTGGGCTTCCTGGCTGTGTTGGTCGAGCCGGGTGAAGTCATGGAAGATGCGCTGCAGATCTCTGTCGGCGATGCCAAGGCCGGTGTCCCATACCTGGATCAGCACCCGCTCCCCCCGCCGCCGCGCGCCCAGCAACACGCCACCCTGGCGGGTGTATTTAATGGCATTGGAGACCAGGTTCTGAACGATACGGCGCAAGGAGTTGGGAACGGACAATACCGACAGACTCGACGGGTGAATGCGCAGAGCCAGGCCCTTCTCCTCGGCGACAGGTGCGAATTCATTGGCAATGCTTTCAAACAGAGTGTCCAGATTCACAGGCTCGGGATCGACCGGCTGCTCGTTGCCATCCAGTCGGGCGATTTCAAGCAGCGTCGACATCAGGTCTTCGGTGGTTCGCAGCGATTGGTCGAGTTTGTGCAGCGTGGGCTCGTTGGGCCATTGGTCGATGAGGGAGGCGGCATACAGACGGGCGGCGTTTAACGGTTGCAGAATATCGTGGCTGGCCAGAGCCAGAAAGCGGGTCTTACTGGCATTGGCCCGTTCTGCTTCACTTTTGGCGGCACGCAAGGCCTCTTCGGCCCGCTGGCGTTCACCTATCTCCTCGCGCAGTTCGGCGTTGATGCGCCGGGCCTCTTCCGTGCGTTCCGTGACTCTCAGTTCCAGCGTATTTTTAGCTTCTTCCAGGTCGTCCTGGGCGCGCACGAATTCGGTGATGTCGTTGAAGGTGGTCACGAAGCCACCGCCGGGTAGGGGATTGCCGCGCATTTCGATAACAGAACCGTCCCGGCGCACTCGGATAAACCGGTGCGGTGAGCCTTGCTTGAGATGATCCAGGCGGCGCCGTACATGCTCTTCGGGTGAGCCTGGGCCGCATTCGCCATGTTCAGCATTGAAGCGGACCAGGGTTTCCACGGGAACCCCCACGCGGATCATGCCCTTGGGATAGTGATACATTTCCAGATATTTGCGGTTCCAGGCGACCATTCGCATGTCTCTGTCGATTACCGAGACGCCGTGGTCGATGTTTTCCAGGGTGGCCGACAGCACCCTTTGGTTGAACTGAATGGCCTGGGTGGTCTCGTCGAAGAAGGTGACCACGTCCTCAAAATTCAGGTGCCGACCGGAAAGCGCCGAGTGCATCATGGCACGGGCGGAGCTGGCGCCGATGACCCCGGCCAGGGTGCGTTCCACATAGCGGATGAAATCCGCGCCGGGGGAGTCCTGAACGTGCAGGCGGACATGGTTCACCCGCTCGAAATCCTCGACCAGTTCCCGGGTACGGGCAGCACCCGCGAAGCGTTCCAGCATCGACATCAGGTCCGAGACCCGAATGCTGATTTTCTTGGGAATCTGCCCGGGGTGATGCAGGTGTTCGTCCATATTTACGTAGGCCGCCGCCTGCATCCGATCATTGAGTGAGGGCAAGGTGCGACGGGAAAGCCACACATAGAGGCTGGTGTTCACCAGCAGGCTGAAGAACACCCCATGGCTCAGAGGGTCGGAAAACTCGAAGCCGAAGAGTGCTTCGGGTCTCAGCCAGTCAAAGCCGAACAGACCGTGCTCCAGCAGTGAATCCGGCAGCATGGTCGAGCGGACTAGAGTGGGGATCATCAACGTCCAGGTCCACATCAGGGTCCCGGCGGTCATGCCCGCATAGGCGCCAATGGCGTTCCCCTTGCGCCAATAGAGGCCTCCGAGCAGGGCGGGAATAAGCTGCACGACGAGAGAGAAGGCCAGCAAGCCAATGGTGGAGAGCTCATCGATGCCGCCAAAACTGTGGTGATACAGCCAAGCGGCCAGGATCACCGCGACAATCGCCATACGCCGAACAAGAATCAGTGACGGCCCCACCTGGGCGCTGGGTTCGCTGAGCCGACGCTTCATGATGAGCGGTAACACCACATCGTTGCTGAGCATGGTCGAGAGCGTCAGGGTGGTAATTACGATCATGGCGGTGGAGGCCGAGAACCCCCCAATGAACACCAGCGCACTGAGCCAGTTCTGTTCGGTGGATTGGGGGATCAGCAATACATAGGTATCCGCGTTGACGCTACCCGGAGGAAACAACGCCAGACCGGCAGTGGTGATCGGCAGAATGACCAGGCTAATCAGCACCAGATAGATGGGAAACACCCAGCGGGCGACATTCACATGGCGTCGGTCGGTGTTCTCCACCACGGTCACGTGAAACTGACGGGGTAACACCAGCACCGCACCGGCCGCCAATATCAGTTGGGTGATGAAGTTGAGGGTGGCCCCTTCCCATTCGAATATGGGTTGGTTGCTGTAGGTATCCAGGAATTCACGGGGTCCGGTAAAGAAGACGAAGACGACAAACAAGGCCAGACTGATCAGCGCCGCGAGTTTGACGATCGATTCGAAAGCGATGGCCAGCATCATGCCGCGATGATGCTCGGATACATTCACCTGACGGGTGCCGAACAGGGTGGCGAAGCCGATCATCACCAATGCCACCATCAAAGCTGTATCGGATATGCCACTCTGCTCGATTAAACCCGGTGCCACCAACACCTCCAGGCTGCTCGACACCGCTTTCAACTGCAGGGCGATGTACGGAACGCCCGCCAGGGTGCAGATCCCGGTAACCAACAGTGCGATACCGTTGCGTTTTCCATAACGCGAAGCGAGGAAATCGGCGATGGAGGTGGTGTTCTGGCGTTTGCCGACCTTAACCAGCTTGTGCAGCAGGGAACCGCCGAAAATGAAGACCAGAATAGGCCCGAGATAGATGGGCAGGAAATCCCAACCGCCGCTGGCCGCCCGGCCGACACCGCCGTAATAGGTCCAACTGGTGCAATAAACGGCCAGTGACAATGAATAGATGGTGGCATTCACCCACTGTGGCCAGCGCCGCTCCTTCTGGCGGTCGCCAAAGAGGGCCAGGCCAAAAAGCAGGGCGATGTAGGCCAGCGCAAGGCTGAATATGGACCAGGCATTCATCACGGGCGATGTCTCACAGCGGCAGGCGTGATTAGGACGGGCCAAACCATGCGTTGGTCGGGCAGATTCGTTATGATCCGCGGTCATCCGCAGGCATGGAACTACCGTACATGCCCATCGTGCGATAAGAATGCGACCTTAGTCGAGTCCGGCGCAAGTTTTTTGTCCCTAACCCAGTAGGAAGGAAGGCATGAGTAAACCCTCGCAACACCCCGCAGTGGCCCACGGTCGAATCGGCGTGCTTTTGGTTAACCTGGGTACACCGGATGCGACGGACTACTGGAGCGTTCGCCGGTATCTGAGGGAGTTCCTCTCTGACCGTCGCGTGGTCGAGCTGCATCCGCTGCTGTGGGCGCCTGTGTTGTACGGACCTCTACTGACCTTTCGGCCGTTCAAGTCGGCTGAGGCCTATCGCAAGATCTGGATGAAGGATGTCGATGAGTCGCCGCTGCGCTACTACACCCGTCGCCAGGCTGAGCGGCTTCAGGAGCGCCTACCCGATCTCGAGATAGACTGGGCCATGCGCTACGGAAACCCTTCGATTCAAGAGCGCATTGACCATTTGGTGGCGCGAGGTTGTGACCGTCTGTTGGTGTTACCGCTCTATCCCCAATACTCGGCGACCACTTCGGCTTCGGTGGCCGATGCCACCTTTGATGCTTTGAAACGCCTGCGCTGGCAGCCTACGCTGCGTCTGGCCCACCCCTGGTACGACCACCCGGCGCACATCGAGGCGTTGACCAAAAGAATAAAACAGCAACTGTCCGAACTGCCCCGGGAGCCGGATGTGCTGGTGCTCTCCTTCCACGGTCTGCCAAAGAAGTATTTCGACCTTGGCGACCCTTACTACTGCCATTGCCAAAAAACAGCACGCCTGATGCGAGAGGCTCTTGGCTGGCCGGAAGAGCGGGTGAGGGTCACCTTTCAAAGTCGTTTGGGCCCCACCGACTGGCTGAAACCTTATACCGCCGAAATCCTGGCGCAATTGCCGGGTGAAGGGGTGCGCAATATCGCCGTGGTCACCCCCGGCTTCGTTACCGATTGTGTGGAAACCCTGGAAGAGATCGCTCTGGAAGGACGGGATATCTTCCTGGAGGCAGGAGGCGAACGCTTTGACGTGTTACCCTGCCTCAATGACAGTGATGCCAGTATTGAGATGCTTAAGGTACTGGTGGATCAGGAACTCGCCGGTTGGGCATGACATCAAGACGAACGTAAATCGCATAGATTGATTAGCGGAAGAAGTGTTCAGAGCAGGGGGTTGGTTGGGAAGCTAAGTGGCCCTGTTTTTATTTTTGGCGGGCCTCTAATAAAAACAGCGCCCTTGTTCTTGTTTTTGGATGGGCGCCTATCGTTCTTATCTCACCCGTTCTTATTTTTGTTTGTGGGTGTCTTTATCGTTGTGCATAAATAATTGCAGAGGCTGTGCCAGTTTTAAAAAATCCTTTAAAAACAAATAGTTACTAATATGTGGCTAAAAATCATACAAACCGACTAGGGTTTACACACTGCTGACGTGTGGTTCGGTAACACTTTTCTCGAAACAGTAACACTTGTAGCGTTTGGGTATGTTCAATGTAACCTTATGTTGTGAAAAACGGGCCTGTGTCAGTGAAATTGACGTTGAAGGCAGGAAATGACGCTACAATCATGACTGCGCCCGGTGGTTCTCACCGGAGCATAGCGATTCAATGAGGTTAAACATGTTCAATTGGCTCAAAAACGCCTTCTCGGGTGGGAGTAACACCTCGTCCGGTACGGTACAGGGAGATACCGTGGAATATAAGGGGTATCGAATCACCCCCACTCCTATCGCTGAATCCGGCCAGTTCCGGGTGAGCGGGATTATTGAGAAAGAAGCGGACCCGGAGAAAAAACACACCTTTATCCGTTCGGATCTGGTAGCCGGGAAAGATGCGGCCTGCGAATTCACCCTGGTGAAAGCCCGTCTGATTATCGATCAGATGGGTGACCGCTTGTTCGATCAGTAACAGCAGAACATTAGCGGCGGCCGTATTTACCAAGGAACATGTCCACGGCGGACTGCACGATGTGGTCCTGTTCTTCGGGGCAGGCATGGGGGCGTGCCAAGCCGCTTTCATGAATCGCCGATCGCCTTGGAGGAGCTGCCTCAGCTCGATGGTGTGCTGATTTCCCACAATCATTACGACCATCTTGATAAAGGCACCATCCAACGCCTCCACCCTAAAGTGGCCCGTTTTCTGGTTCCCAAAGGGGTCGCCGCCACCCTGAAGGAGTGGGGTGTGGCGGATAACAAGATCGTAGAGTTGGAATGGTGGCAGGGCACCGAGGTGGACGGCCTGTCGTTTACCGCCACACCGGCGCAGCATTTCTCGGGGCGGGGCTTGTTCGATGCCAATGCCTCGCTATGGGTTTCCTGGGTGATCGCCGCACCGCATCGCCGATTGTTCTTCAGCGGTGACAGCGGTTATTTCTCCGGCTTCAAGGACATTGGCAAGGCTTACGGGCCTTTCGATCTGACCATGATTGAAACAGGCGCCTATGACGCCGACTGGCCCGGTGTTCATATAAGCCCGGAGGAAGCCCTGCAGGCTCATAAGGACTTGCAAGGCAGGCACATGATGCCGATTCATAACTGCACCTTCGACCTTGCCTTTCACCCCTGGTATGAACCGCTCGAAGAATTGCTCCAGTTGGCCGAAAGCGCACGGCAATCGGTACTGACCCCGCTGATGGGTGCACCGTTACAGCTTGACGGCTCCGAAGCGACCCTGGCCTGGTGGCACCGGGCGCATTAGTCACCGTTGGGAATAGATCTTAATCAAGGCGTTCAAAGGCGGGAACATCACGCTGAGTTATACTACACTGTCAAACCAAGTGGCTTTGACCTCAAAGCCACTCGCCTGACCCGGGAGTGCTCCCGGATTCGCTGCCAGCATGCCCGAAAGGCGATGTGGCTGGAGCGGCCGCTTGGATGCCTGGTCGCCGTATTGGCAAGCGCAATGCTTTCAAATATGACTGTAGGTATGGCTAGAATGACTCCCGTTCCACACTACAAATATTTCAAACCCCATCGGATCGACATCATCGCCTCCGATACCACCTCCTATTCCACCGATCGCATCGGCGAAGACCTGGATATCCGCTATGGCTTTGGACATTGCGGTCGGATCAACCGCAGCCACATCGAAGTCGTGGAAATCGATTTTTCCTGGCTGGGTGTGATTTTTCACATCGTGCGGACGAATGAGTTCGATGAAGAAGGCTGGAAAGTGTTCAAGGCCGCGCAAAACGATATCGAAGCGATGAAGCGAATCAGTCGCGGCATCGTACTCGACTATTTCCGGGAGAGACCGGAAGAGCACGAGAGCCTGCTGGAAAAAATTCACGAAGGCAGCCTGAACCAGGGTCGATTGGAATTGGCTATGGGCACGGTCCGTATGCTCGATCCGTCCCTGGACCTAACCCGTTCTTAACGGGCTCTTTAATTGAGTTTCTGACGCTGCTCGGCAAAGAGCGCATCGACGTCGGCCTGATCAAACCGGTACTGTTGATGACAGAACTGACAGTCACTGTGAATCATGCCTTCCTCGCGGAGAATATGATTGGCTTCCTCCTGGCCCAGCGTCAGGATGGCGCTGGCACAACGGTCCCGGCTGCAGGTGCACTCGAATTTGAGCGGCCGCTCCGGATAGAGCCTGACTTCCTCTTCGTGAAACAACCGGTGTAGTAGGGTTTGGTTATCCAGCGTCAGCAGCTCCTCGGCGGTTAATGTATCCGCCAGGTGGGTGACTCGGTCCCAGGCGTCGTCGTCTTTGATTTCCAGGCTGCCTTCACTGGCTGAGACAGGCATGGCCTGGATCAGCATGCCACCGGCGCGTCGGCCGTCCGCTTCCAGCCAGATGCGTGTGCGAATCTGCTCGGACTGCCGAAAATACGCCTCCAGCGCTTTCGGCAGAGTGTGTTCATCATCGTCAATCGACACAATACCCTGGTACCGTTTGCCCTGTTTGGGTTCGATGGTGATCGCCATTTGGCCGGCGCCGAGCAGGGGTTCGTTGGCACTGAAATCATCGGTGTACTGAGCGATGGCGCGCAACGCTTCATGGTCCCGGCATTCTGCCATCAGCATGCGTACCTGGCCGTTACCGCGAACCTGCAGGCTCAGCGTACCTTCGAATTTCAGCGTGTCGCTGAGCAGGGCGACGGCGGCCATGAACTGGCCCAGCAGCGCCTGGACGGGCTCCGGGTAATTGTGCTTTTCCAACACGTCGCGGTAACTTTGCTGGAGGCCGGTAACCTCGCCGCGCAGATGGGTCTGCTCGAACAGAAAGCGTTGGGTTTGGTCTGGGTTGCTCATGCGTGACTGCACCGCTATAGATTGTGAGTGTCTTTAAAGCGACGGATATCCCGGCGCTCCTTTTTATTCGGCTTGTGATCCGGTGCCAGCTGGGTGGCTTTCTGTGCCTTTCTCAATTCGGCCTGCTTTTCCCGCTTGGCGATGGACTCCTCGGTTTCCCGATAGAGTTTTTGGGCTTCCGGCGCCCCACGTCGTTTATCGGAAAGTTCCAGAATTTCGACGGTTTTTTCATCCCAACCCAGTCTCATGCGAACGGAGGCCCCGGTTTCGACGGTGCGGCTTGGTTTGGCTCGGGCGCCATTATAATGCACCTTGCCACCTTCAATGGCTTCCTTGGCGAGATTGCGGGTCTTATAGAAGCGGGCGGCCCAAAGCCACTTGTCGAGCCGAATGGCAGTATCGCTCATAACCGGAACTTATGCGTTGTCTGTGAAAGAGGGTAAATGCGGTCTGGCGGGAATGAATGCAAGGGCGTATCCGAAGGCGAAAGTGGTGGGTTAAGCCGTGGTGAAGTCTTCATGATAAACTGGCCCGACACTTAGCCGACTAAGCATATTACATGGCCGAACCCCAATGGCAATCCGACGACCTTATTCCGGCGTTGTACCGCCTGATGCAAACAGCCGGTGAACGCATTCTTACTGTGTACCGGGATGTCGAACGCTGGAAAACCAATCACAAGGCGGATGACTCTCCGGTCACCGCAGCCGATATCGCGGCTTCCCGAACTCTGGAGGCCGGTTTGCCTGCTTTGGTGGATTGCCCCGTGTTGTCTGAAGAGGCCCTGGTGGGCTATTCCGAACGCCGCCATTGGGACCATTACTGGCTGGTTGATCCGATGGACGGCACTCGTGAATTCCTCCACCAAAGCGATGAATTCGTTATCAACGTGGCCTATATGGTCGATAACCAGCCGGTGTTCGGCATGCTTTACCAACCGGTGACCGATATGGCCTGGTGGGGTGGTGTCAGTGTTAGCCCCCAGGAGGGGCGACCCGGCGAATCGCAGGATATTCGAGCCGCTCAGGTGGAGCGACAGGTGAAAGTGCTCGGCAGTCGACGATCCCGCTGGCAGGGTGAATGGCGGCACAAGCTCGAAGCCGCCGGTTTCGACGTTGAAACAGCGGCGGTGGGCAGCGCCTTGAAATTCATGCACCTGGCTTCCGGCCGGGCTCATTTATACCCGCGCCTCGGCCCGACCAGCGAATGGGACACCGCCGCCCCTCAGGCTATTCTTCATGCGGCCGGTGGCCGAATCGTGCAATGGAATGGCCAGCCCCTTCAATATGGTAAAGCCGATACGCTGAACCCCGAATTCGTGGCGGTGTCCGACCCGGCGCTGCTGCCTCATCTGGTGAGTGCTGGAATGGAGGGTTAGATCCGGAGAAACCACGCCGCATTATTACAGACGGTCCAGTGACGAAATTCTGCTAAAGTAGCGGGCAAATTGACGCATGAAGAAGGAATCATTCATGAGTAAAGCCCTGAAAGCCGCGCTACTTTCCGGTTTGGTATTTCCAGGTATTGGCCATTTTGTGGTGAAGAAGCCGTTGAAGGCTGCTTTGGTTATGGGCGTCTCTATCGTCTGTGTGTATGTGATGGTCGCTGCGGCGGTGGATGTCGCCCAGGAGCTTAGCCTGAAAATTCAGACCGGGGAGATACCGTTGGATATCAACAGCATTTCTCAAGCCGTTAGCGAGCAACAGTCCCAGGGGCGTTCAGTCTCGGGTCGTTGGCCGCCCCTGCTGCTGCTCATTGCCTGGCTCTTCGGCATTATAGATTCTTATCGTGAGGGCCGGGTGCTCGATAAAGCCGCGCCACACAAGAAAGACAGGTCTGGGTCGAAAGGTTCATCAAACTGGCCTGAGTAGCTCTCTTTTGTGTCCCGGCGTTAATCCGCTATGGTTATTGTCCGAACCCGCTGGGTATGAAAACAACAGAGAGGCTGACGATGAATACCACGGCATCTACCGGATATCTTGCCATGCCCGCCAGGGGCACCGGCCCAGGCGTTTTGGTGTTACATCCCTGGTGGGGTTTAAACCGCACCATCAAGGACGTTTGCGATCGACTGGCGGAGGAAGGGTTTATCGCCTATGCCGTCGATTTATACGACGGCAAGGTGGTGGAGACCGTCGCCGAGGCCGAGCAACTTGCCCGGAATCTTGATCAGAACCTGGCGCGCAAACGCATCTCTGACGGCTGTAATTTACTCGGTGAACAAGTGGAATACAGTGGCGACGGGCTTGCTGTTATCGGCTTTTCACTAGGGGCGTTTTTTGCTCTGGAATTGTCAGGAGCCGAGCCGGAACGTATTCGCAAGGTCGTGGTGTTCTATGGTACCGGCATTGGCGCGTTCGATAAGGCGAAAGCCTCCTACCTCGGTCATTTTGCGGATGCCGATGATTTCGAGCCGCTGGACGAGGTGCGTTCTCTTGAACAATCCATTCGCGACGCGGGCCGGTCGGTGCAGTTTCACGAATACGAAGGTACCGGACATTGGTTCTTCGAACCGGACCGTAAAGACGCCTTCAACCCGGAGGCAGCAGACCTTGCCTGGCAGCGTACCCTTGAGTTTCTGAATAAGACAAGGGTGACTCAAGGATAAAGGTTTTGAAACGGTAACCGATGCGTTGCTTTAATTATCCGAAACCTTTTTTTCTTTAACAGTGGCCCCTTTTAGCTGGGACTCCCATTCCCGGCTGAGTTCCTTCACCTTTTCGATGTAGGCCTGGTTTTCCATCACAGGAATATCGATGTCGTACAGCTCCGCCAGAATCGGCATGGAGCGGCGGTCCATGGTTTCGAATTCACTCGCCATCTGTTGGGCTTTGTCATGGGGGATGCCCATGGCTTCCAGTGCCGAGCGGCCCATACGGATGGAGCTGTCGTAGGTTTCACGAATCACATCCCGACAACCCAGAGACCAGAGTTCATAAACATGGTTGCGCTCCATAGCGCGGGCCAGCACATGCACCTGGGGATAGGTTTTAAGGATGTAGCGAGCCACGTTGGTGATATGGTCCTTGTCATCGATGGCGACCACCACGAGGCGTGCATGTGCGATACCGGCGGCCTTTAATAAATCCGGACGGGTGCCGTCACCAAAGAATATTCTGAGCCCGAACGTGCGCAGCATGTCCAGTCGTGAGGAGCTGTAGTCGACGACAGTGGTTTCATAGCCGTAGCCGCGCATCATCCTGTTGACGATACCGCCCATGCGGCCGTGGCCGATAATAATTACATCGCCCTGAGGCGTGATGTCATCCATCGGTAATTCGTTCTGTTTGGCATACCAGGGAGCGATCAAACGATCGAAAGCTATAAAAAGCGCAGGAGTCAGCACCATCGAGATCGCCACCACCAGCATGAGCAAGTCCGCTACGGTTGCAGGAATGACAGCACTGGCGACGGTGAACGAAAGTAATACGAAGCCAAATTCGCCTGCCTGGGCCAGGCCCAAAGCGCTCAGCCATTTGTCGGAACCGCGAAGTTTGAACACATAAGCCAGAACACTGAGCACCGCGGCTTTAACCAGCATCAGCCCCGAGGTCAGAGCCAATATGGTACCAACGTTATCGAACAGCAGCGCAAAGTTAATGCCCGCGCCTACGGTCATGAAAAAGAGCCCCAGTAACAACCCCTTGAACGGCTCGATATCGGATTCCAGCTCATGTCGATACTCGCTGTTGGCCAGAACCACACCGGCCAGGAAGGTACCGAGGGCTGGTGAGACGCCTACCAGAGTCATCAGCAGGGCGATGCCAATGACCAGAAATAAAGCCGTTGCTGTAAAAAGTTCCCGCAGTTGGGCACTGGCGATAAATCGAAACAGTGGGCGGGCGAGGAAGGTGCCAATCACCAATACGAAGGCGATGGCCGCGAGGGTTACCAGAGTGGTTTGCCAACCTGCCAGACCATCGACCAGGGTGGTCGCATGACCATTGCCGGCATGAGTGGCTTCGTCACTCAACCCATGAACGGCCAGCAGTGGTATCAAGGCCAGCATCGGAATGACGGCGATGTCCTGGAACAGTAATACCGAAAAGCTGGCCTGGCCGCCGTCGCTTTTCATCAGGCCTTTCTCGTTCAGGGTTTGCAAGACGATGGCGGTCGAAGAGAGGGACAACACCAGACCAATGGCAAGCGACACCGTCCATGGCTGACCGAGCGCCATAGCGATGAACATGATCACAACAGCGGTCCCGCTCACCTGCAACCCACCCAGGCCCAGTAATTTGCGCCGCATGTCCCAGAGCATTTTTGGATTGAGCTCAAGGCCTACCAGAAACAGCATCATGACGACGCCGAACTCGGCAAAATGCTGGATGGAAATAACGTCGACGCCAAGCAGCGTCAGCAAGGGGCTGATGGCAATGCCCGCGATCAGATACCCCAGTACCGACCCCAAACCGAAACGTGTTGCGATGGGAACCGCCAACACACCGGCGCTTAAAAACACGAAGGCCGTCAACAGAAAATCAGTCATCCTGAAGTCCTTTTAGGGGAAGGGAGGCAACATTAATCGTCGGGGGCATTAATCACCGAGACCACGCCCATATCTTCGAAGGTGTCTTTCATCTGCTCAAGATCGTAAGCGCCCAGACCGGTGAATTCATAGATCAGCGGTTTTACCCGCTCCCATTCGAGGTCTTCTTTTTGGTCGGCTAGAATCAGCGGCATACCACACAGATGTTCGGCGATTTTCAGAATGGCCAACAGCGTTTTTTTGCGACCATCCTGGGTGTAGTTGTTGGTGAAAATCTGTTCCACGCTGTGGTGATCGGCAATGGCGTCGCACAGTATTTGTGGTACCCGCCAGGACTTGGCGGTGTAGTAACCGATCACGGCATGGTTGGTGCGGTAGGCATCGTTCTCGGCATCGATAATACGGCCGTATTCGCCGGTATAGGCGAGGCGCTGAGTGGCTTCGAAGTCGGGAAAGCGTTTCATCATCAAGGGCACCCCGGCGTTGTGGAACAACCCCAGGGTGTAGGCTTCGTCCGGTGAGGGATAGCCGATCAGCTTGGCGACGTTCTGGCTGACCACGGCGATGTCCATAGCGGCATCCCAGAAGCGGTTCATCTTGACGATGTCTTCGTCGCTCAGCTCACCTTTGATGCTGAGCCCGTTGATGATATTCACCACCGAATTGATGCCCAGCAACATCACCGCCTGCTCGACCGAGGTGATTTTATTGGCCAGACCATAGGCGGCGGAATTCACGATTTTCAACATGGTGCCGGAAAGCCCGACATCCTGGCGAATGAGTTGGGCGATGCGACGCAGATCAGGGTCCGGGTGGATTTGCTCCATCTGCAGGTCGACCATGATTTGGGGCTGCGGCGGGATAACAATGCCCTGAAGAATCTGCTGAATCTGGGCGGGATCGAGTTCTATCGTCACGAAGGTCCCTCTCACTGCAGGTCGGGTTGGCGGATAAGTTTAGCAGAGCCAAACCGATTTCGAACGGATATGAAGCCGTTGGTGCCTATCCAGACACAATGCCTCAGGGCTGGAACCGGTTATTGACCACTGGCGGTCTGATAGAGCGTTTGCAGGTCCATGGTGAGCGCGGCCATGGCGTCTCTCGCCTGCTCATAGGCCGATGGGTCGACCTCTCCCAAAGGCGCGTTGTCCGGCAGTGCGGCCAGCTTCTCATGGGCGGTTTTCAAATGGGCGCGCAATTCGGTCAGGGTCGGGGGTTCGAACGTCTGACCAATCCATACCGCTATGGGATTGGTCTCCCCTTCTCCCGCCAGCAGCAAGCGCTCCAACCCCGCCAGTCGAGCCAGCAGATGACGTTTTCCCTGGCCTGCCACTGCGGCGGGATGATGCCATTCGGGGTCTTCGAGAGCCGCGTCGGCGAAAGTACTGCTTAGCAGCTCCTGTTGCGCCAGACGCTCCATACTGCGCAGCAGAACGCGGATCTGAATCGTATCCGGCAGATCCCGAAACTGGGTTTCCGTCTGCCAGCGTGCCAGAGCATTCTGTAATTGGTCCAACAGGTCGCGGGTGGCAATTTCCAGGTACTGCTTGCGGCGGCTCACCACCGCGCCCTCCGCCTCGGGGTCGGTTATCCAGTTCTCCGCCAGGGGCTCCCGCCAGAGCAGTGTCTCCAGCACCGGAAAACCCAGCGCCGCAGATTCTTCATCCATCATCTGGTGTTGATCGAGCAGGGTGGGCAGCGAGAGAGGCAGGTCGACCTCGTGCACGAGACCGCTGTAAGGGTATTCCGGGAGTCCATCGATATAGCCCGGCTGAAACGGGCGGGTATTGATAAGACGACCTGTCCGTACCACCGCCGCCGCGTCGCGCGGGCTGAAAGCGACCTGGTGGAAAACGAGGAAGCTGTTCCAATGTTCGTAACAATCGTGCCAGGCGGTTCGGGCGGCGTCGCGACCGGCATCGTCGGGGCTTTCCAGAAAACCCAGAACGCGGCGCTGCATGAGACGGCAGCTTTCCATCATGTCACCACCCACCGCCCGGGCGGCCTGCTGCATCTTACCGGCGGCCGCGACCAGTTGATCGGTATTGGCGATGACGGTGGGCCCGGCATCCGCTTCGGTGACATCAGCGTCGGTCGTGGGTGTTTCCTGCTCAGGTCCTGAACAGGCATTCAAACCCAGCAACACAACAGCGAGGAGTCCGGGGATGGCACGGCCAGGAAACACGGTGTCAGTTCCTCAGGCTGATGATGGGCCAGCCCTGCTCTTGCGCATGGGCACGCAGCCGGTCGTCCGGGTCGACCGCGACTGGGTTGTCGACCAGTTTGAGCAGGGGCAGGTCGTTGTGGGAGTCGCTGTAAAACCAGGCGCCTTCCAGGGTATCGTCGCGGTCTTCCAGCCATTGATTCAGACGGGTGATTTTACCTTCCTGGAAGCAGGGTACGCCGGTGGGTTTACCGGTATAGCGGCCGTCAATGCATTCGGGTTCGGAGGCGAGAATGTTGTCGACCCCGAGTCTCGCGGCGATGGGGCCGGTGATAAAGCGGTTGGTGGCGGTAATGATGAGCAGTGTATCGCCCTGTTGACGGTGTTTTTCGAGCAGGTCCCGTGCGGCATCAAGCATGATGGGTTCGATGCACCGATCCATGAAGCGATCATGCAGCTCAGCCAGGAATTCGGGTTCTTTGCCTACCAGAAATGACAGTGCAAAACTCAGGTAGGCCTGAATATCGAGCGTTCCGCTCTGATAATCGGCATAGAAGGCGTCGTTGGTGGCCTTGACCTCATCTTTATCCACCAAGCCTTCGTCAATCAGAAACTGACCCCAACTATGATCGGAATCTCCGGCGATCAGTGTATTGTCGAGGTCAAAAATGGCGAGAGTCACACTTCGGCTCCAAGATTAGACGAAAGCGCCTAGAGTAAAGTCTGGGGTTCGGTGACACAAGCGGCCCTTTCTGGGTGTCTTACTGTGGCAGGAACCCGCGATGGGCACCGGGTATGCCCCTCCAGGGGTCGCTGTGAATACGTCCATGTCGGTCCGACGTCTCGGCGCTAGACCGCAGCATCCATGCTGCGGACTTCCCCTGGATGGACATACCCGGTGCCCATCGCTAGCCACCTGTGCAGCTAGGCTGAACCCGCAAAGTCATTTCGTAAGTGAATGTGACGGAGTATGGATACCAAGGTTTGAGAAGGCTAGCGCAGGAGCCCGGTTAAGGCACTCCAGGGGAGTCGGCAGCATGGATGCTGCCGTCTAGCCCCCATGGATGGGTTCACGGCGACCCAGGAGGGCCTTAACCGGGCTCCTGCGCGGGTTCTTGGCAATAAACCAGTAAGCCACTGCCCATGATTATGTGACCTGTTTGGTGTTTTGGAGTGGTTGTGGAACAATGCGGGGAGGTGTTTGAGCGTGCCGGAATGGGCAGATGGCTCTGTAACCGGCATGATTGGCGGCTTACGCCAGTTTGAAACCCAGGTAGCGCAGGCAACGATGATCGATTCCGACGGATTCCGCCCCAACGTGGGCATAATACTGACAAATGACCGGGGACAGGTGCTCTGGGCGCGTCGTATTGGTCAGGATGCCTGGCAATTCCCCCAGGGTGGCATACGCTCTCAAGAGACACCGATCGATGCACTCTACCGCGAGCTGCGCGAAGAAGTGGGTCTGCGACCGGAAAGCGTCGAAATCCTGGCCTGTACGCGGGGCTGGCTGAAGTATCGCCTGCCCAAACGGATGATCCGCTACAACGCCATGCCGATATGTGTCGGCCAAAAACAAAAATGGTTCTTGTTGCGCATGCTGGGTGACGACAGCGCCGTCACCCTCAATGAAAGCGACGATCCGGAATTTGACGGCTGGGAATGGGTTTCCTATTGGTACCCATTGGCTAAAGTAGTGTCATTCAAACGGGACGTATACCGACAGGCACTGGCCGAACTGGCCCCTCGCGTTCAACGGGAGCAAAGGGTACGTGGCTGATATGTTGCATCTCCTCCGTAATGTCGTGGAGGAAGTAAACAGTTCTAAAGACCTGCAGACCTCACTGCGCACCGTCGTCGGTCGTATCCGTGAGGGCATGCAGGTACAGGTGTGTTCTGTCTTTCTGTGGGATGCGCACGTCAACCGCTATGTGTTGATGGCGACCGACGGCCTCAGTCAGGATGCCATCGGTAAAGTGACGCTTACCCAAAACCAGGGGCTGGTCGCACTGGTGGGTAAGCGGGAAGAGCCGCTCAATTTAAGCGATGCCACCCAACACCCCAACTTTTTCCCCATCGCCGGTTTAGGCGAGGAACCCTATAAAGGCATGCTCGGCGTGCCGATCATTCACCATCGAAAACTTCTCGGTGTCTTGACCATTCAAAAAACCGAGGCCGGGCGCTTTGGCGATGCCGAAGAAGCCGTGATGGTGACTATTTCGGCTCAATTGGCAGGCGTTTTGGCGCATGCCGAGGCCACCGGGGCCTTGTCGGGCTTGAACCTGCTTGGCGGGGAACAGCAGGATGTACGCTTTGTCGGCGTTGCCGGTGCCCAGGGGGTGGCTATCGGTCGCGCTCATGTATTGGTGCCGTCTTCGGATCTGGATGCGGTACGCTTCCGCAAGGCCGATGACATCGGCGCAGAAGTGACTCTCTTCCAGGAAGCCCTGGCGAGCGTGCGCACTGACCTGCGAGCCACCAGTGACCGACTCAAAAACGAGTTGCGCCCGGAAGAACTGGCGCTGTTCAACGTCTATGTCGGAATTCTGGAAGATGAAGCCCTGGGCAATGCCGTGATGGAGCGCATTCGGCAGGGGGAGTGGGCACAGAGTGCTCTCGCGCAGGTCATGCGTGGTTACATCGAGCATTTCGAGAATATGGACGACGCCTATCTGCGGGAGCGGGCGGCGGATATGCGGGATCTGGGGCGCCGGGTATTGGCGTATCTGCAACAGTCGGTGCCCAAAACCAACATGCCGGACCATGCCATTCTTGTGGGTGAGGAGATATCACCGACGGTGTTTGGCGAAATGGCCGACGGCAAGATCGCGGGTATTGTCTGTACCCAGGGGTCGGCCAACTCCCACGTGGCGATTCTGGCTCGTGCTCTGGACATTCCTACGGTCATGGGCGTTCAGGAGCTGCCCTGGCAGGCTTTACAGGGCGAGGAACTGGTGGTGGATGGTTACCGGGGCCATCTCTACTACCGTCTGTCCCAGGAAAAACGCCAGTACTTTGAGAATATTGTCGAGGAAGAGGCCGAGCGCGAGGCCGGGCTCGAAACGCTAAAAGACGAGCCTAGTGAGACGCTCGATAATGTCTCCATCAGCCTGTTGGTCAATACCGGGTTGCAGACGGACGTGATCCGTTCCCAGGATCGCGGCGCGGACGGCGTCGGTCTGTTCCGTACCGAAGTCCCTTTTATGCTGCGCGACCGCTTTCCTTCGGAAGAAGAGCAGGCGCTGATCTATCGGGCCCAGTTGCAGGCATTCGCGCCGTTGCCGGTAACGATGCGTACGCTCGATGTCGGTGGTGACAAGAGTCTCGATTATTTCCCCATCGTTGAGGACAACCCCTTTCTGGGCTGGCGTGGTTTACGGGTGATGCTCGATCACCCGGAGCTGTTCATGGTGCAGATTCGGGCCATGCTGCGAGCCAGTGTCGGGCTGAACAATCTCAAAATCATGTTGCCCATGGTCACCAGCGTCAGTGAAGTCGAAGAATCTCTGGCGTTGATTCACCGGGCGGTGATGGAACTGAACGAAGAAGGCATCAAAGCCGAAGTGCCTCATATCGGGGTCATGGTGGAAGTGCCGTCGGCGGTCTATCTGGTTCGGGAATTCGCCAGCCAGGTCGATTTCATCTCGGTCGGCAGTAACGACTTGACGCAGTACCTGCTGGCGGTCGACCGCAACAACCCGCGTGTGGCGGGTATTTACGATGCCATGCATCCGGCCGTGTTGAAGGCACTGAAAATGGTCGTCGATGCCGGTAACGAGGCGGGTATTCCGGTCAGCCTCTGTGGCGAGTTGGCGGGCGATCCTCTGGGTGCGGTCACCCTGGTGGGACTGGGTTATCGGCATTTGTCGATGAGCAGCTCCAACCTGTTGCGGGTGAAGGCGGTGCTGCGTCAGATCGACAGCGGCTGGGCCCATACCGTGGCCTCGGGTCTGCTGCATCTGGACAACCCAAAGGTGGTGCGCTCCACCTTGCGCCTGGCGCTGCGTAAAGCGGGCGTTCCCATGGCGGATTTGGGGATGCTGCCCTCCTGATGCCTCTCGGTTTACTCTTCGGTGGGCAGCCACCGGATCAGCATGGCGCGTAAAGCCTGGGTTCTCAGGGGTTTGGTGAGATAGCCGTCCATTCCCGCCTGATAAGCGCGTTGTTGGTGGTCGGTCATCGCATGGGCGCTCAGACCGATGATGGGCAGGCGGCTCAGACGCGGGTCCGGCAGGGCACGAATGGCGCGGGAGGCGTCGTAGCCATCCATGACCGGCATTTCGCAATCCATCAGAATCAGATCCACATCCGTATCTTCCAGCCGTTTCAACGCTTCCTGACCGTTAACGGCCAGCACCACGTCCATTCCCATTCGCTGCAACAGACCCAGAGCAACCTTTTGGTTGACGGGGTTGTCCTCCACCAGTAACAGACGGGCGTGGGGTAGGGCGGAGTCCTCGGTCATCGATGAGCGGTTGTGTTGATCGGCCTGATGGCGTGCCAACTCTTCCGGTGCCAACGGGGGAAGGCGGATATCGAACCAGAAAGTCGCGCCTTCGCCCGCCTCGCTGCTGACTCCTATGTCGCCATCCATCAGCGCCACAAGGCGCTTGCAAATCGCCAGGCCCAGGCCGGTGCCGCCGTACTGGCGGTTGATACTGGAGGTCGCCTGGAAGAAGGCGTCGAACAGGGCGGTTTGTTTATCCGTGGCGATACCAATGCCGCTGTCCCTCACCTCGAAATGCAGCTTTTGGGTGTCTTTTACCGGTCGAACCCGAACCTCGATGCGACCCCGTTGAGTGAATTTCAGCGCGTTGCTGAGCAGGTTCAGCAGGAGCTGGCGTACGCGTGTGGGGTCGCCCTTTACCCAGGCGGGTGTATCCGGGTGGATTTCCCGGGTCACCTGTAAGGCTTTCTCGGCGGCGGGTTTGATAAACAACGCCAGCGTTTCGTCGATCAGTTCCGTCAGATTGAAATCGATGTTTTCCAATTCCAGCTTGCCGGCTTCTATCTTCGACAGGTCGAGAATGTCGTTGATGATGGTCGTCAGAGTCTGGCCGGAATTGA
This sequence comes from uncultured Saccharospirillum sp., assembly GCA_965652395.1. GTDB lineage: Bacteria > Pseudomonadota > Gammaproteobacteria > Pseudomonadales > Natronospirillaceae > Saccharospirillum. The sequence goes on from CBFGUW010000048.1 coordinate 30,257, forward strand.
GAATGGTGGTCAGGTATTCCCGTTGGCGGGCGTCCAGCTCGGTTTCCTGCATCAGTTCCGCCATACCGATGATGCCATTCATCGGTGTGCGGATTTCATGGCTCATGTTGGCCAGAAACTCGTTTTTGTGAGCGTTGCTGACCTGCAGCTCGGCCAGTGTCTGTTCCAGCTCCTGAGTCCGGGCGTGAATCTCTTGCTCCAGGTCGTGTTGGTGCTGCTGGATGCGCAGTGACTTTTCCGCCAGCTGGATTTGGAGTCGGTTCAGGGTTTCCGCCAGACTGGCGATCTCATCGCCTTCCCGTGTCAGCCAGGCTGGCAGCAGCCGGGCGCGAAAAACATCGTCCTCCGGTTCTATGGTGGCAATCAGGCGTTGCATCAGCGTCAGTCGGCGGGCGACCAGCAGTTGTACCGAGAGGGCGGTTACCGCCACCAGCAATGCACAGACCACCAGAGCGCTGAGGGCCGTGAACAGCAGGTTCAGGCGGCTTTCGGAGAGAATCAGGCCGACGTTGGAATACAGGTGAACCTGGCCGACCGGGTAGCGCACGCCATTCGCCTCGAAGCCGATGGGCATGGTAAAGCGCAGGCGCTTGTCGAGCAGCTGCCCACTGCTTTCTATTTGGATATCAGCGTAACCCTCTTCGATATGGAAGGGGGCACTATTGTCGGGCCAGGGGCGCGGGTTGCCTCGGCGTTCATTTAAATCCGCATCGTCGGATTCAATATAAACCGCGGTGATCAAGGGGTGTTCGAACAAAAGGTCGGCCGAGGCATCGAGCTGAATCGGATCAAAGCTCCAAAGCGCATTGGCCAGCACATCACGCGTACCGTTCAGAGTAAAGGCAATCTGGCGGGCACCGGATTCTTCTTCCAGCGAGTATTCCAGGCTGAGTTGAATACCTGTGGTAACGACGACCAATGCCGTGAATGAGCCGGCGATCCATACCAAAAGGCGACGCGACAACGATTGGTCGTGCTTCTGGGGAGGTGGTGAAGCAAGTGGCACAGAAGCTCAATCCGCTAAGCTATGTCAGACAGTGTAGACCACTTTTTAAAAGGAGAGTGGGCCATCAGCCTTTTGGCTGACGCCCGCTTAACGGGAGATGCTTGATGGGAGACGCCAGTCCAGCGTTTCCCGTCTCCCGTTCAGCATTCAGCGGCTTAAGCTTTGGAGCGACTGGCGCGCTTGCGCTCGTTCTCGGTCAGCAGCTTCTTGCGCAGACGAATGGATTCCGGTGTGACTTCGACCAGTTCGTCGTCTTCGATGAACTCCAGCGCCTGTTCCAGCGTGTGGCGGATCGGCGGGCTCAGAGTAAGGGCTTCGTCGGTACCGGCGGCGCGGATGTTGGTCAACTGCTTGGCCTTGGTGGGGTTGACCACCAGGTCGTTGGCGCGGGCGTGAACGCCGATGATCTGGCCTTCGTAGATCTCTTCCGCGTGACCGAGCAGCAAGCGGCCGCGATCCTGCAATTGATAGAGGCTGTAAGCCAGGGTTTTGCCCTTGGCCATGCTTACCAGCACACCATTCTGGCGTCCGGCCATTTCACCGCCCTTAACCGGGCCGTAATGGTCGAAAATACTGGTCATGATGCCGGAACCGGAGGTCAGAGTCAGGAACTGGCCACGGAAGCCGATCAAACCGCGTGAAGGCACGATGAATTCCAGCTTCACCCGGCCCTTGCCGTCGGTTTCCATGTTGGTCATTTCAGCGCGGCGCAGACCGAGCTCTTCCATGACACCACCCTGGTGCTGTTCTTCAACGTCGATCACGACCTGCTCGTAAGGCTCCTGCAGTTCACCATCGACCATTTTCTGGATCACTTCCGGACGGGAAACCGCCAGTTCGAAGCCTTCGCGACGCATATTCTCGATCAATACCGACAGGTGCAGTTCGCCGCGACCGGAGACCTTGAACTTATCGGCTGTTTCACCCGGCTCGACCCGCAACGCCACGTTGTGGATCAGTTCCTGGTCCAGACGGTCCTTGATGTTGCGCGAAGTGATGTATTTGCCTTCACGACCGGCAAACGGAGAATCGTTTACCTGGAAAGTCATGCTCACGGTCGGTTCGTCGACGGTCAGCGGTTTCAGGGCTTCCGGTGCATTCGGGTCGCAAATGGTGTCGGAGATGTTCAGGCCTTCAATACCGGTGATACAAACGATGTCACCGGCTTCGGCTTCGGGCACTTCCACCCGTTCCAGACCGTGGTAGCCCATGACCTGTAAAACGCGGCCCCGTTTCTTGCTGCCGTCGCGGCCGACAACAACGACCTGTTCGTTGGTCTTGATCTTGCCGCGTTTGATGCGGCCCACACCGATAACGCCCACATAGCTGTTGTAGTCCAGCGCGGAAATCTGCATTTGCAGCGGACCGTCGCGCTCAACGTTGGGGGCCTTCACCTGGTTGACGATCATTTCGAACAGCGGATTCATGTCTTCCGCCATTTCGCTCGGGTCGTTGCCGGCGATGCCGTTCAGGGCCGAGGTGTAAATGATCGGGAAATCGAGCTGCTCGTCGGTTGCGCCGAGGCGGTCGAACAGATCGAAGACCTGATCCATGACCCAGTCAGGACGGGCACCGGGACGGTCGATCTTGTTGATCACGACAATGGGGTTCAGGCCTTTCTCGAACGCCTTGCTGGTCACGAAACGGGTTTGCGGCATGGGGCCGTCGACGGCGTCGACCAACAACAGAACCGAGTCGACCATCGACAGTACACGTTCCACTTCGCCGCCGAAGTCGGCGTGTCCCGGGGTATCGACGATGTTGATCCGGTAGTCCTGCCATTTAATGGCCGTGTTTTTCGCCAGGATGGTAATACCGCGCTCACGTTCCTGGTCGTTGGAATCCATGATGCGCTCCGCGCCCTGGTCTTTACGTCCGAGGGTGCCGGATTGCTGCAGCAGCTTGTCCACCAGGGTGGTTTTGCCATGGTCAACGTGGGCGATGATGGCGATATTACGCAGTTTTTCGATCACAACTTTGGGGTCCGGGAGAATGGGGGGCGCATTATAACCATTAATGTTGAATAAAAAAGGACCAATACATTGGTGATGGGACAAGAAGTGTTGGAGCCACGCTGAACGGGAGAGGCTCCTTAGCGTCTCCCGTCAGGCATCTCCCGTCTCCCCCAAAGGACACAAGCCAACGCCAAGGCCGGTGCCCAATGTCACCATGATGGCGGTATGAGGGAAGCGAAAGGCGAGAGCGGCGGCGGTGCTGTCGTGTTCGAGCAGTGCCAGAGAACCCAAACCAGCCTCGGGCAGCCAGCGCTCGGCAAGCTCGGTGGCCAAATGGTCGCAGTCGTCGTGCAAACGGTGGTAGACACCGGAGTGATAATCGAACGGGTGGCCCCGGTCGAGATAGCAGGCCAGGCTGATGGCCACCGGCAGCGGCCGGTCGACCAGGGCGCGGCTGTCGCGCAGCACCTGCTTGAAGGCATCCGCCCGGAAGAGCCCGTCCTGGTCCAGCCAGTGGTCCACCGTCAGTTCGGGCAGCGACTTAACCCGGTTGCCATGGCGGCTGGCAATGCCCCTTTTGATGCCGGTTGCACCAAAGTCCATCACCAGAAGATCATCGGGCCGATTCAGGTGTTGAGCCAGGCCGACCAGCCCGGTTTGTCCCCCCCAGGGTGAAACCACCAGGCTGACGGACCTTAACCGGCGCTCCAATTGGTTGGCCAAAGCCTGACCAAAGCCACCGCTGGTTAAGCCACCGCCCAATACCAGTGTTTCACAGGATTGCCACAGTTGAGCGTAACCCTGTTGAAAGGGGCTTCCCTGCTGCCAGTTTTCCGCCATCAGAGCGGTTTTCAACACGCTGGCGAGGCGTTCGCTGTATTTTGCTAAAATGCGGGCGTCGTCGGGACGGTTGGCATCGAAGTTTTGCAGGAAGCGGCGAACCGAGCGGTCGTCCGCCGGGTTTTGTTCCAGAATAAGACTGTGGAGCGCTTGTGCCGATACCCAATGCCGCGCCGGCCTGAACGGGCTGTTCGCCACCGAGACCGGCAGCCGGTTGAGCGACGCCTCCGGCGACAGAGTCAGGGGTGGGGCTATGCTGGCAAGGGGTTGTGCACCTAGAGTCATATCGTATGAACTTTCGATGTCAGTGATCTGGTCTACCTTAGAGTGCCCCGGGCGACTTGAACAGTTAAAACGTGTCAGAATACTTCTGACTAATGTATACCCGATGTAGCGTCGGGTCCGACGAGGATGGTTATGGCCACTCTGTTTCATCAAATTCGCGTGGATGCCCATGCACCCCGTATCTGGGAGTTGTTGACCACCCGTGCCGGTCTGCAATCCTGGTGGGATGGCACGGTCTCCATTGCCGGTGGTGACTGTTGGAAGTTCAGCAGCGAAGAACTCGAAAGTCCCGTCACCCTGAGGGTGGTGGAGGAAGAACCCGATAAAAGCCTGGAGTGGCTGTGTGTGCAGGGCGATCCGGATTGGGAGAACACCCTGATGTTGTGGACGCTGGAGCGCGCCGAGCGCGGCTTCAACATCTGCCTGGAGCATCGTGACTGGCGGTTGACCGACACCGAGTTGGCGGCGGAAAACACACGCTGGGGCGAACGGCTGGTGAAGCTGCGTTCGCTGTGCCACCACAACGACGATTTGCCTTTCAACGATCAGGACCTGAGTGTCTGGACGTGACACCCCCGGTACTGATCGACAGCAATTCGGATTTTTGCGTGGTGGCCAAACCCGTCGGCTGGACCGTTCAACGGTCCGAAGGCCAGCGGGGTCTATTGGATTGGGCTCGTGAACAAACGGGATCTGAGGTCTACCCCGTGCACCGGCTCGACCGCCCCACCTCCGGGCTGGTACTGATCGCCCTGACCCCCGAGGCCAATCGGCAATTGAGCGGGCTGTTTCGGGAAAAGGCCGTGCGCAAGCAATACCTGGCTGTCAGTGACCGCAAGCCGCAAAAGAAGCAGGGCTGGGTGATCGGCGATATGGAACGCAGTCGTCGTGGGCAATGGCGTTTGCTGCGCAGTCGGAATAATCCTGCTGTCACCCGTTTTCAATCCTGTGCGCTGGCTGCAGGCATTCGCGGTTTCGAACTCTATCCGCAAACCGGTAAAACCCACCAATTGCGAGTGGCACTCAAAAGTGTGGGCAGCCCCATTTTGGGTGATCGTCGTTATGGCGGTACAGCCGACGAGCGGGTCTATCTTCATGCCCATCGGTTGAGTTTCCAGTTCGGCGGGCGGGACTGGCAGTTTCAGGCTGAACCCGAAGGCGAGTGGTTCGAGCGATGGGCGGCGCAGGGGTTGCCGGATTGGCCTTCGGAAACGGAGCGGGAGAATTCTTGATGCTGTGGTGGCAGTTGCCGGAAGTGTGGGTCAGCACCGCCCTGGCGGCCGGGCTGGGGTTGTGCCTGGGGCTCGGCTTGATGTGGCGGGCTCGCCAGCGTGCAGTAAGCGTGCTGAAAAACAGTGAGCAGGCGTTGCAGCAGAGCCATTTTGAAAACCAGCAGGCCCTGCGGCGGTATGAGGAGTCCGCCGAGCGTCTGGAACAAACCGAGCAACGCTATGAGCAGGCACGCAGACAGCTTCATGAAACCGAAACCCGGCTGGCCGCCATGGAGGCTCAACGCAAATCGGACTACCGCCACTATCAAGAGCAACTGCGGTTATTGAATGACAACCGTGAGCACCTGAAAAACGAGTTCAATCATCTGGCCCAGGAAATTTTCGATGCCAAGGGCAAGCGTTTTGCCGAGGAAAGCCAGCAAAAACTGACGGCCTTGTTGCAGCCTTTTCGCGAGCAGGTCGAGCAGTTCCGCAAACGGGTCGACGATATTCACCACCGCGATACCGAAGGCCGGGCCGAACTGAAAAACCAGCTGCACTCTCTGCGGGAACTCAATACTCAATTGAATCGACAGGCCAGCGATCTTACCCAGGCATTGAAAGGGGACAAGAAACTCCAAGGAAATTGGGGAGAGCTGCAGGTCGAGCGGATATTGGAAAGTGCCGGTCTGCAACGTGGCAGGGAATACGAACGGGAAATGCATTTCAGGGACGATACCGGCCAGAGTCGGCGTCCGGATTTCATCGTGCACCTGCCGGACGGCAAACATCTGATCATCGACAGCAAGGTGTCACTGAACGACTATCAGTCGGCGGTGGCGGCGACGGATGAGATCGAGCGGGAAACGGCGCTGAAAAAGCACTTGGCCGCCGTTCGCCAACATATTCAGGGGTTGAGTGAAAAAAACTATCCGCATCTGCCGGGCATGAAAGCGCCGGACTTCGTGTTGATGTTCATGCCCATCGAACCGGCTTTCACAGCGGCACTCGAGGCCGACCCCGGCCTGTTTGAAATAGGTTTTTCCCGGAACGTTATTCTGGTGACCCCGACCACTCTGCTGGCGACACTGCGGACCGTCTCCAATTTGTGGACTTTGGAACGTCAGAACGAAAATGCCAAGCAGGTGTTTGACCAAGCCGGGAAGGTGCTGGAGAAATTCAGTATTTTCGCCGAGAAAATGGAGCGGCTGGGCAACCAGATCGGCACGGCTCAGCGCACCTATGATGAAGCATGGAAAAGCCTTTCGGACGGGCGGGGCTCATTGGCGCGCCAAGTGGAAAAACTGCAGGAACTGGGCGCGCCGGTGCGACGTAAAATTCCCGAGTCGGTCAGTACGGGTCTGGCCGGGCAGGGTGTGCAAAAACAGCGGGAGACGGACTCCTGATTCAATGAATCGTTTTTCCCGTTTCGGCAAAGGTCTTGAATTGTTTCATTGTTTTCAATGTTTGCTTTTTAAAGGCCCAGGGCATCAACCAGGTCATGACTCTGAACATGCCACTGCCGATGAATTCGTTCTCCATGTGCCAGCGGGTTCTGCCTCCTAAATCCTCAAAGCGATTGATCATATGGTTGGTCATGCCGGAGGTGGTGTACGTGCCGGAAAATACGTCCGGGAGTCGGCGTTCCCTGATGGTTTCTATCATTTCCAGTTCCCGGGACCCCATGCGATAGACCAGGCGGGTCTTGCCCCCCGGCTGACCGGGTATGCCTTCGACCGGTTCCATTTCCACCAACCCGGGTTGCCATTTGGGCAGGTTGTCCGGGTTATCGAACAACTCGACGACCCGGTCGCGCGGTAGGTCGATGTCGATATGGAGTGAATATTTCATTGTCAGAGCCTCCCATGAGCGGTAGCCGACAGGCGTTCAGTCTAAGACAGGCATGGCGGGCTGTCGACGGTGTTTGATGTCGGGTTTTATTCCCGGGCGGATCTATTGGGTGCCCGGTATATCCGGTAAACTCGGCCGTCCTTCCCGTTGTGCTTAAAAGTGATGTAAATGAGTGACCTGACTTGGATGCAATACGGTCTGATCGCCGTGATTTTTATCTGGAGCGGCTTTGTCCGGTCCGGTCTGGGCTTTGGCGGTGCCGCTCTATCGCTGCCGTTCCTGTTGCTGGTGAGCGACCGACCCGTCGTTTTCCTGCCGATTATCGCCATCCAGCTGTTGGTGTTTTCCGCGCTGACCGTGGCGCAGAGCCATCACAAACAACGCAGGGAGGCCACTGAAGGCACGGTCGATTGGCCTTATTTACGTAAGATTTTGCTGTTGTTGCTGATTCCCAAGCTGGCGGGGGTATTTGGGTTACTGACACTGTCGAATGCTGTGATGAGTGCCATTATCTTCTGCATCGTCGGCACTTATTCAGTGACCTATATCTTTAAAATCTCCTTTCGCAGCCGAAGCAAAGTGTTGGATCTCGTCTTTCTGGCGATTGGTGGTTATATCAGTGGTACATCGCTGGTGGGGGCGCCGTTGATCATCGCCGTGGTGGCGCAGCACGTCAGTCGTCATCAACTGCGGGATACGCTTTTTGTCCTCTGGTTCGTGCTGGTATGCATCAAACTGACGGCTTTTATCTGGGTCGGTGTCGACCTGCAACTGAGACATCAGTTGTGGCTGCTCCCGGCAGCGGCCATCGGGCATGTGATCGGTCTGCGTTTTCATGCCCGGCTGTTGCGTACCGATTCCACCCGTTTTTATCAGGGGCTTGGCTGGGTGTTGTTGATAACCAGCGGCATGGGGTTGGCGAGAGTGGTGCTGTAATTATCCGGACGACGCTGTCTTAACCGGGCTTGAATCCCCTATAATAGGTGGGGTTTTCCCTCCCTGGGAGTTGTAATGCCTCACCGTGCCCATCTGTTCTCGCTTCGCGTGTTTCACGCCCTGCGCGAAGTCTATTCCGAAGGTTATTCAACCGGTCGCCTCACCAAAGATGTTCTGGCCGGCGTCACCGTGGGGATTATTGCCATTCCCCTTGCCATGGCGCTGGCCATCGCCAGCGGCGTGGCTCCCCAGTATGGCCTCTATACCGCCATAATCGCGGGCTTCGTGACTGCGTTAACCGGCGGCTCCCGCTTTAGCATCTCCGGGCCGACGGCCGCGTTCGTGGTCATTTTGTATCCGGTCGCACAGCAATACGGTCTCGGCGGGTTGTTGATGGCGACGGTTATGGCCGGTGGCATTCTAATCCTGATGGCCGGAATGCGGCTGGGGCGGTTGATCGAATACATTCCGGAATCCGTCACCCTCGGTTTTACCGCCGGTATTGCCGTTGTTATTGCCCTGCTGCAGATAAAAGACTTTTTTGGATTACCTATGACTGAATTGCCCGAGCACACCCATACCAAGGTAATGGTGCTGTTCGGAGCCCTGCCGGAACTTCACTGGCCAAGCGTCGTGGTCGCCACCGGAACCCTCGCCGTAATGATTTTCTGGCCCAGATTGAAAACGGCTGTACCCGCCCATCTCCCTGCGGTACTGATTGGCAGCCTTATTGCCTTGGCATTGAATGCGCAGGCGCTGGAGGTGGACACCATTGGCAGTCGCTTCAGTTATCTGCTGCCGGGAGGCGGGCAGGGGCAGGGCATTCCCCCTTTCCTGCCGGGGTTCGAATGGCCCTGGCAACGTCCCGATGCGACAGGTGAACCGCTCGGGTTGAGCTGGGGCCTGCTGATCGACCTATTACCCTCTGCCTTTGCGATTGCCGTGTTGGGCGCCATCGAATCCTTGTTGTGCGCTGTGGTATTGGATGGCATGTCTGGCAAGCGGCACAGCGCCAACAGCGAACTGCTGGGGCAGGGAATCGGTAACTTGGTCACTCCCTTTTTTGGAGGCATTACCGCCACCGCCGCACTGGCTCGTTCTGCTGCCAATTTCAAAGCCGGAGCCCAAAGCCCAATAGCCGCTATTGTTCATGCCCTGGTGGTGTTGCTCGGACTCGTGGTGCTGGCACCCTGGCTCGCCTACCTGCCCATGCCCGCCATGGCGGCGCTGTTATTAATGGTGGCCTGGAACATGAGCGAAGCCCCCAAAGCCATTCACTTATTGAAAACAGCACCCCGAGGGGATATCTGGGTTTTTCTGACCTGCTTTCTGTTGACGGTGTTGGTGGATATGGTGATGGCGATCACCGTCGGTGTGTTATTGGCGGCGGTACTTTTTGTTAAGGAAATCGCCGAGATGACCCAGGTACGGGACATCAGCCAAAACCGGAAACTGGTGGATGTCGAATTGCCCGAGGGCTGGTCTGTATTCAAAATCACCGGGCCTCTGTTTTTTGCAGCGGCGGACCGGGTGTTTGGTGAGCTTGGTGCGTTGTGCGAATCCCGTAAAGGCCTGGTGCTTTATATGGATGCCGTACCGATTCTGGATGCCGGCGGCACAGCGGCACTGAATAAACTGATCTCACAATGCCAGCGTACCGGAACGAAAGTGCTGGTGGCTGATCTGCAGTTTCAGCCGCTGAAAACACTGGCCCGTGCCGGGGTGAAGCCCGTGCCTGGGGTCAGTGCTTATTATTCGAGTTTGAGTGAGGCGCTTACTGCGATATGAATAATGTCAGTGGTCAACACTTATGCGTGAATATATGTTCGCTGGGTCAGGTTTTTTAGGTGTCTATTCAACAAATAACCTCCTGTAATTGTTTTTGTGATTGAAGTCTTGCTTTCGACAATGCCTTTGGCATGCATTGGATGTTATTGCTGAAAAAACGTTTCAGTTCTGATATTTATTCATCCCCGGCGGCGAGGACGTACGCCAAGAAGCCCACCTTAAATTTTCAACCTGACACAAGGGAACCCAATGAGTACCCAAAGGGATATTTCGCAATTGCCCG
>CBFGUW010000049.1:0-40262 GCA_965652395.1 uncultured Saccharospirillum sp.
CATGGTGAGACAAATTTTAACGGAATCTTCCGATTAATTCAGAGGTTCCCTAGGTCTTTATATTTCGACTCGGTGTTGTCTGTACCAAACCAGTTATCCCCCTTGTTGGTAATCCACGCCCATACAGGGGCCGTTGTGGCCGGAATTTGTGGTTTAACAGGTGTGATATTTTTGTCCTTAAGTGATCACTAGCTCATGAGTATATTGTTACTCACTCGCTCTGGATCACTAACTTTAGATTGCTAGGATGGATGTCCTGTTTATTCAGCGAGCTATTGATCTTCTGTATCATGTATGGTCATCATGTTTCGCAGAACTGATACAACAACTGAGACAATTTCATAAATTACTGAAAAGGCGATAAATGCCACAAAAATCTGAGCTGCGGAAAAAAACTTGTTTTTCAAGAACTCCGAAGAGTAGCTCCACACTTCTATATTGATCGGATAATCGAGAGTTCTCATGTACGGTAGTGCAACGGCGAAAAACAGGCAAACTACCAAAATTTTCACGTCTGACTCTAAATTTCCAATAAAATTTGTGAAGGAACCACTTTCCTTTGCTTTCTGTTTTGTGGATTTCGATGATGCAGAAAGAATGCTAACTACAATTGATGTGCATGCCAATACGCCACCGAGAGCAGCACCCAAGACCAGCGGTAAGCTCTTTTCAATCAAAGAGTAAGAGTCCGCGTCAGTACTAGATGCAAAAAAAGCGAGCAGAAAAAGTATAAATGCTTCTATTGCGTTTTTCATCTTTTGTAGGTATACCTTGGTCGAAGCATTTCAACAATTTCAGCAACCTCCTCCGGCCGATAATTCTCTAGCTCGATCTCAGAAATGCTACCTTCAACTACTAAGAGCTTTACTTTTTGTTTGCTAGTTATAGTTTTATATTTATCTTTTAACTTTTTCTTGCCTCGAATGCTCCACTCGCCAGCTCCATCCTTTATCCAATCAATCATGGCATTTAACCATTTGGACGGCTTGAGGTGAAGGTTTCCATCCGGATTCTTAAATATGGGAGAAAACTCCGAAGCATTTGTCTCTCCGGCCACCTCATGAAGGAACTCTCCAATTTCTTTCTTTGTATTGCCAAACAGATTGGGAGCTATAAGACTAAGGCGAACTTCTCTTACATGCTCAAAGGACTCGAAGGTTTCCCAAAACCGGCTTTCTACCAACTTCGGCTTGATGTGTACCCGAAGAGAATTTTTTGCCAGTGTAATGTCATTCGCTATCTTCTCGAATGTTTTTGCAGCAACGTTAGCACTGCTAAAAACCTGCCTCCTATTTTCGACTAAAATAACCTGCTCTTCGCGATCCCAGAACCAAACCACCGGAGGGAAATCCTCGGCTTTGTGTAGTTCAAAATTTCGATCATGCAGGTTTCTTTCAGTTTTTCGAGAAATGACACCAGACATATAGCCGTTGACAAAGTCGTTAATCATAACCTTGATAGAATAGTCATCATCATGTTCTTTGGCTCTGTCAATCGCACTTTCAAATAGCTTAATGTCTTTGCTGCGATGCTCCTCCTTAAAAAGCTGACCATCTACCGGCAGCAGCGAGACCTGTAAAACATTAAACTCCATCCTACTCCCCTATTTTAAGAATGATACTCGTATTTTTAGCCGATTTGTTACGAATCGGAAAGCTAGCCTATTTCAACTGTTTTTTTAGAAGTTATCTATTATATGCTGAGCCAATTTGTCGTACTCATCTGCCATTTCGTCCATTAGTGAAATCTGATTATGAGCCCACTGCCCTCTGCCTCGAAGGGCGTTTGTTGGTCGATACTCGGACAAATAGCGGATAGGTACATTCTGAATAATGCTGTCAGGAGCCATGACGTTGAGGTCCTCTATGCCAGCAACAGGCTCCACGTCAACAAAGTCCGGGACGGCGTCGTACGCTGTGATTTTTCTAAGTTGAGGTATCATCTCATCTTGGATTGATTGGCTAATTGAGCGATGATGCTCAGCATCGGCGCCAACCTCTCTCTTCACTCCGTTTCGCCTTCTGGTATCAAAGCCATTAAAAACCCACCCTCCAAATTTTGGCATACCTTTTTGACTAATTGTCGTATCCCGAGAGTTACTCTCTAGGTATCGTTCTTTACCCTGCTCCCAGTCTCGAATGAAGGAAGGTAACATTTCGCCTATAAGTCCAACACAGTATGCCGAGAAGAGATCCGGGGTACATGGGACCAAAAAGTAATCGGAACAGTATAGAGCTGATCGAACCAGTGTGTTAAATGATGGAGGGAGATCAATTAGTACGTAATCATACTCGACATTGTTATTTTTACCTGCTTCTTGGGCGATTAATTCTGGAAGGATAAAACGATATAAACCCGCCCCGCTAATTACGTCAGTACCAACATTCAATATATCCGAAAAGGTATTTAACCAAAAATCACCAGGAGCAATATGTAGTAAGCCATCTCGAGGCTCAGTCTTAGGTGAGAATGTATAAACATCACCCATCCGGTTTTGTTGAATATATGGTAATGCAAAAGCTTTTATCGTCTCACCGAAGGGGTGCGTGTCAGTCGATTCCAAGAGCCCCGAAAACTCCTGATCTCCCAAACAAGCGATTGATAGATTGCACTGAGGGTCAAAGTCAATTAATAATACATTATGGTTTTTATCCGCAAGAGATACGGCCAAGTTCCAAATAATAGAGGTTTTCCCAACTCCCCCTTTGTTGTTAAACACGGACACTGTTGTTGTCATTTATGTACTCCTTATTTGATTTTTTGGAATAGAATCTAATGTCACTGGGGTATGGCCGGAGTGCAAGCAAGATATTGTCATTGACCGCAGCACAAATATTGCTAGGGCGGACTTAAGGCGCTGAATTATTTTATTAGAGTTATCGCACTTCTTAAAGCTCATCAGATCCATTTTGAAAGTCTCTAAAGGGCTGAGGAATGGATTTCTCTGGTTCAGTTTTCGCGTTTTTCAAATACTCAGTTACCTCATTACTTAGCTTTACAGCCCAGTTAGGTTCACGAATGTCGTAAACAATCACCCTTAGGTGTCGCAGATCGAAAGGTACATCGTCGATATTCGAAGCTGTAAACACGACTGGCTTTCGCGCCGCGTGAGCCAAACCGAGCTCGTAAAATACATTCGCATTTTTGCCAGTAAGGTCTGCTAGTAAAACGGGCGATTTTGTGACTTGTTCCCATATCTGTTCCACTACACTACCTGTTGTGAATAGTTCGTCACCACGCACAGGCTCAAAACCAGCCTCGCGAATAGCAGGGATATAAATTTCTTGATAATAGCGATTAAACCATTCGCCAAACGGCATCATAACAAAACAAGTATCAAGGAATTCCCTTATTCTTTCATTATCTTTGGTTCTTGGCACTGCCTTATTCTTGCCTGTCTCGTCGTAAGCTTCTATTGTGTCCGGAACTGTTGACTCGCTTTCTGAGGATAATCCAGAAAAAGGTTTTATATATTTTAGATTGCTTGTAAAGACTTCTATAAACGTGCTCACCCGATCTCTTGGTATGTTGAAATCTCGAACCAAAGTATTCTCAAAGAATTCATCTTCAGGCAGTCGTTTTCCTCCATAAAACTCCTCAACTTTACGGAAATCATCTACGTTTCTAAATGCTTTTACAAGTGCCTGTTGCCTCTGTCCAGATGAACTAGGAGCAACTATGTCCTCTCCTATATTGTCTAATGTGACTATCGCGCTTGCCCCAGAACCAGAAGTTAAACCATATTGATTGGAGGATTTGAGTAAATCTTGTAGCCGCCAATCAGCGGGCCGATTGAATCCGAGGGCCTTACCAAGATCGGCAGCCCTCATCGGATTCCCAGCGTTTTTGTCCTCGATTGCTCTCGCTACACGTAACGATTCCTCAAGAGAGTTTTTTGGAAACGTCCAAACTTTTCCTTTGATCGGCGATTTGGGTGCTCTATTTTTTGCCGTTGCTTTCTTCTTGGTCAGTGATTTCTTTTTTTCCACCATGCTTTATTTCCCCTCGTACTTTTAGTTGCACCAACACCTATGTTCCATAGTCACCTTCACCGACAATCCTTTTTCTTCTACCTGGTGTGATACATGCGCTGTGTAATATCCCGAATTATTATAGAAGGTGGCCGCGAGGGTGGGGCAGTTGTCGAAACAATACATTCGGGTGGCTCAATTGTACGGCTCTTCCTTTCCCTTGAAGTTGAACATCCTAGCAGAAGAGATAAGAACGGGGCGGATGGTCTTGGCCAAACTAGTCCGAAGTTCCACTTCAACCACGCTACCGCCGGGCCGGTTACAGGGCACACCAACAACTCGGGTTGTTAAGCGATTGTTCGCTACTTGTTTCTATATGTAGCCCGTAATGTGACAGAGTTCAACCTGGAATCCATCCAGTGGTGTCGTTCGTGTCCGCTCTGTGGGTTTGCGCAGCTACCCCCGGAACTCCACAACAACATCCACAACCACCCTACAACTACAAGCCAACACCTCATTAGCCCCCCGAAACGCCAACGGCTCCTCGGGGTACTCCACCCGCCCTTTAATCAACGTCAACCGGCACGCGCCGCAGTACCCTTCCCGGCATTGAAAGGGTATGCGGTAGCCTTTGCGCTCCAATTGCTGCAGCACGGTTACGCCGCGTTCGGGGAAGAGGGTGACGCGGCGGGTGTCCGTTGTGCTGTTGTCGTGGGTGTCAGTGGACCGGGTGGTTTCGGTCACAGCTCGAAGTCTTCCAGGGCGCCGGTGTCCACTTCGCTTTGAATGGCGCCCACCAGGTAGGTGGTAATCTCGGTTTCCTGCGGGGCGACTTGTACGCTGTCGCTTTGCAGCCAGGCGTCCATCCACGGCAGTGGGTTTTTGGGTTGGCCGAACAGGGGTTCGAAGCCGAGCGCGGTGATGCGCTGGTCGGTGATGTGGTCTACGTACTGGCCGAGGATGTCGGTGTTCAGGCCGATCATCGAGCCGTCTTTGAACAGGTAGGCGGCCCAGTCTTTTTCCTGGCGGGCGGCTTCGCGGAATATCTCGACCACGGTGTCGCGTTCTTCGCGGGCGATCTCGGCCATTTCCGGGTCGTCCTGGCCTTGGGCCATGAGGTTGAGCATGTGCTGGGTGCCGGTCAGGTGCAGGGCTTCGTCGCGGGCGATCAGGCGGATAATCTTGGCATTGCCTTCCATCTTCGAGCGTTCGGCGAAGGCGAAGCTGCACGCGAAGCTCACGTAGAAGCGAATGGCTTCGAGCACGTTCACGGAAACCATGGTGCGGTACAGCAGGCGTTTCAGGTGGCGCAGCGCGGTGCGGCCTTCATCGCTTTGTTGCCAAATGGCGGTTTGGGTTTGGTAGCGTTGGGTGGCTTCAATCAGTTCGTCGTAGTAGCGCGTTACTGAAGTGGCCCGCTCGACGATGGCGGGGTTGGTGACGATGTCGTCGAACACTTCGCCCGGTTCGGTCAGCACGTTGCGCATAATGTGGGTGTAGGAACGCGAGTGAATGGTCTCGCTGAACGCCCAGGTTTCGATCCAGGTTTCCAGTTCGGGCAATGAGACGATGGGCAGCAGGGCGACGTTCGGGGAGCGGCCCTGCACGCTGTCGAGTAGGGTTTGGTATTTGAGGTTGCTTAGAAAGATGTGTTGCTCGTGTTCCGGCAGGGCGATGAAGTCTTTGCGGTCGCGTGTGAGGTCCACTTCTTCCGGGCGCCAGAAGAAGGAGAGTTGTTTTTCGATGAGTTTTTCGAAAATCGGATATTTTTGTTGGTCGTACCGCGCGACGTTCACTGTTTCGCCAAAGAACATCGGTTGACTGAAAGTGTCGAAGTCGCGCTGGTTGAAGGTCTGATAGCTCATGATAAACCTTTGGTTGCTATTGCCGTAATTCAAATTTTGGAGTTCGCGATAAAGGTGAGCACCGGATGCCTGGTTGGCTGATCAAGGGTGGTCCGCGGCAGGACGCCGCGGTCCAGCCCCATGGATGGGTTCATGCGACCCTTGATCAGCCAACCAGGTAGCCGGTGCGTACTCCTGGCACCACCGCATACCAGCGAACTCCTGGCACAAAAAGCGCTAAATCTTACAGGCACCACTGGCGCAGTCGTCTTCACCCATGTCCGCACCGGCACCGTCTCGGGTGTTGTGGTAATACAGGGTTTTCACGCCGAGTTTATAGGCACTGAGCAAATCGGAAATCAACTGCTGCATCGGCACCTTACCGCCCTGGAAACGGGACGGGTCGTAATGGGTGTTGGCGGAAATGGCCTGGTCGACAAACTTTTGCATCACGCCGACCAAATTCAGGTAGCCCGTGTTGTCCGCCTGTTGCCACAGCAGCTCGTAGTCGTTTTTCAGTTCGGTGATGTCCGGCACCACCTGTTTGAGTACGCCGTCTTTCGATGTCTTCACGCTCACTAAACTGCGCGGCGGTTCAATGCCATTGGTGGCATTGGCGATTTGCGACGAGGTTTCCGAAGGCATCAGCGCGGTGAGGGTCGAGTTGCGCAGGCCGTGTTGTTGAATGTTCTCGCGCAGGCTTTCCCAGTCTTTGAGCAGGCCGGTTTCGCACACTTTATCGAGGTCTTTCTTGTAGTGGTCGATGGGCAGGCGGCCAGCGGCGTATTGGGTTTCGGAAAAGCCGGAACAGGCACCGAATTCCTGGGCGAGCTGGTTCGACGCTTTAAGCAGGGCGTATTGCATGGCTTCGAAGGTTTGGTGGGTCAATTCCAGAGCGGAGCCGTCGGAATAGCGCTTGCCGTGTTTGGCCAGGTAATAGGCGTAGTTGATCACGCCAATGCCGAGTGTGCGGCGTTTCATCGAGCCGAGTTCGGCGGCTTTCACCGGGTAATCCTGGTAGTCGAGCAGGCTGTCGAGTGCGCGCACAATCAGGTCCGCCAGCGGCTCGAATTCATCCATGGATTCAATAGCCCCCAGGTTGAAGGCGGCCAGCGTGCACAGGGCGATTTCGCCTTCCGGGTCGTTGATGTCGTTCAATGGTTTGGTCGGCAGGGTGATCTCCATGCACAGGTTGCTTTGCCGCACCGGGGCCTGTTTCGGGTCGAACGCGCCGTGGGTGTTGCAGTGGTCGACGTTCTGAATGTAGATGCGTCCGGTGGAGGCGCGTTCCTGCAGCAGAGTTGAAAACAGTTCGACGGCGGGAATCTGTTTCTTACGAATGTCGTCGCGCTGTTCGTACTGGGCGTAGAGCTGTTCGAAGCGTTCCTGGTCTTCAAAGAAGGCATCGTACAGGTCCGGTACGTCGGATGGGCTGAACAGGGTGATGGGCTGGTTTTTAATCAGCCGGGTGTACATCAGGCGGTTCAATTGCACGCCGTAGTCCAACTGGCGCACGCGGTTTTCTTCCACACCGCGATTGTTTTTCAGTACCAGCAGGCTTTCCACTTCCAGGTGCCACAGGGGGTAAAACAGAGTGGCGGCGCCGCCACGAACGCCGCCCTGGGAGCAGCATTTCACGGCAGACTGGAAGTGTTTGTAAAACGGAATGCAGCCGGTATGGAAGGCGGCACCGCTGCGAATGGGGGAGCCGATGGCGCGAATGCGACCGGCGTTGACGCCGATGCCCGCGCGTTGGCTCACGTAACGAACAATGGCGGCCGAGGTGGCGTTAATCGAATCCAGGCTGTCGTCGCTTTCAATCAATACGCAGGAACTGAACTGGCGGGTCGGGGTGCGCACACCAGCCATCACCGGGGTTGGCAGGGAAAGCTTGAAGGTCGATACGGCCTCGTAGAAACGTTGAATGTAGTCGAGCCGGGTTTCGTGTGGGTAGCTGGCGAACAGGCTGGCGGCGATGAGGATGTATAAAAACTGGGGGGATTCATAAATCTCGCCCGTCACCCGGTTTTGCACCAGGTATTTGCCTTCCAGTTGTTTTACGGCCGCGTAAGCGAAATTCAAATCCCGTTCGTGGTGCAGAAAGCCTTCCATCGCTTCATAGTCGGCGTCGCTGTAGTCGGTGAACAGGTGGCTGTCGTAGCGCCCGGCTTCGATCATGGCTTCAACGTGGGTGCGCAATTTGGGCGGTTCGAATTGGCCGTAGGCGCGTTTGCGCAGGTGAAAAATGGCGAGGCGCGCGGCGAGGTATTGGTAATCCGGCGTGTCTTCGCTGATCAAATCCGCCGCGGCCTTGATCAGGGTTTCATGGATGTCGCTGGTGGTGATGCCATCGTGAAACTGCAGCTGGGCTTTCAGTTCAACCTGGGAGACCGAGACGGTGTCGAGCCCCTGGGCGGCCCAATTGAGAACTTTGTGGATTTTGTCGAGATCGAGTGGTTCCGAGTGCCCGCCGCGCTTGGCCACTGAAATGGATGCTGTGTTCACTTGTGTTCCTCCGTGGGCAACACACGAAGGCAAGCACAGGCTGGCGCTGGCCGAGGCCACGCCGTCCCGCACAGGTCACCCCGCCTGTTGCGAAATAATGTGAGTGCTGTTGGTAGGTCTCCTGGCTTGCAGTGGGGCTGTGTCGGCCCGGCCCGTGTCCCTTCCCAAACCCTTGGGTTCAGTGGGTACTTACACGGAGGCACTGCTTACAGTTGCGGGGGCAGCTTCGGAGTTGGCTTGGCTAAAAAAATGAACCAAACCGCACCGAATTCCCTTTTAAGACCGGGCTCGATATGTTAGAGCCCTGGTCACCAAAAAGCCCATATATGGTGGTGGATGAGTCTGGTTCTGTCAATATATAGTTGTTTTGTCTTTTGAGGGCACGCATGTGGCGGGGCGGTTGCGCTGTGACTAAGCTAGTGCCTGTCTATCAGCGGCATTCCCAAGGAGGACGCCATGAAAAACCTGACCCCCTACCTGTTTTTCGACGGCCGGTGCAAAGAGGCATTGGATTTTTACAGCGAGTGCCTCTCCGGTGAAATCACCTTTCTGCAAACCTTCGCTGAAGGGCCGGAAGGTGCCCAGCCCGGTATGGAGCACCGGGTGATGCACGCCAACTTCAATGCGGACAATGTTGCCTTCATGGCCAGCGATACCATGCCGGATTCCGAGGTACCACACGGCAGCGCGATCACCCTCTGTCTGGATTTTTCGGACCCCGACGAGCAGGCTCAGGTGTTCCACGAGCTGGGCGAGGGCGGCGAAGTCACCATGGCCCTGCAGGACACCTTTTGGGGCGCCCGCTTCGGCATGGTGACGGACAAATTCGGCATCAGCTGGATGGTGAATTACGACAAAAAATAGGCGCTACATAAGCGCCAGCGCCCAAACACCGAAACCGATGAACAGGGCGCAGGCAACGTAGTGCGCTGTTTTTACCGGTAACCGCTGCATAAGCCATTGGCCAGCGATGATGACCGGTACGTTGGCGATCAACATACCCAGGGTGGTGCCCAGGGTGACCCAGAAGATGGTTTGGAATTGCGCGGCGAGAATCACGGTCGCAATCTGGGTTTTATCGCCGATTTCGGCCAGAAAAAACAGAATCAAGGTCGCGAGAAACGGGCCGAGCCGTTCAAAGGGGCTGGGCCCGGCGTCGTCTTTATCGGGGATCAGCATCCAGAGGCCGACGGCGATAAAACTGCCGCCGATAATCCAACGCACCCAATCCCCCGGAATTACTCCGCCCAGCCAGTCCCCCAACAGGGCCGACAAGCCATGGTTGACCAGTGTCGCGAGTAAAATACCGGCGATGATGGCGCGTTTCGCATGGAACCGCGTGATCAGGAACAGTGACAGTAACTGGGTTTTATCGCCAATTTCCGCGAGGGCGACGGCGAAGGTAGAGCTGAGAAAAGCGTCCATAATGTGTTTCCAGGGGCGGGAGCAATCACCAAAGGCAAACAAGATGACTCCCGCCCGAGCGGTCACCTGTTTGCCTTAGGTCTCATCAGTCCCAAGATGGGATGCGACCGCCATGAACGTGAGGTTCAAGTCTGTTGACAGCCGCGCCGGTTGGGGAACCGGCCGATTACTCCCCCAAGACGGTGCGCAGTTTAGAGAGTCTTAACGGGAAACTCAACCAAACAAAGTGAAACGTCCCTGTTTCAAAAGGAGAGGTGAGTGGTATCGGTTTACATGGGCGCCATCAAGGACGGCAGCCAGATCACTATGCTGGGGAAGGCGATCAACACGCCGATGGTGATGACATCGGCGACGAAAAAGGGCGCGACGCCACGGAATACGTCGTGCACGCTGATGTCGGGGCGCACGCCGGACACCACGAAACAATTCAACCCGATGGGCGGGGTGATCAAACAGATTTCCGCCATCTTCACCACGATGATGCCGAACCAGATTGCACAGGCGGTGTCGGATAACCCAAAGGCCGAATCCGCCGCGCTGACGCCTTCGCCACCGTTCAATGCCATCACCGCCGGGAATACGACCGGCAGCGTGAGCAATAACATGCCGATGGCGTCCATGAACATGCCGAGCACGGCGTAGGCGACCAGAATCAGGATGAGCGTCAGCATCGGGCTTTGTTCCAAACCGGCGATCCAATTGGCGAAGGTATCCGGCAGGTTGGCAAAACCCAGGAAGCGAACGTAGATCAGCACCCCCCAGATGATGGTGAAAATCATCACCGTCAGCTTGGCGGATTCCAGCAGGGCATGGCCGAGTTCTTTGCGTTTCATGCCACGCCATAGGGCGAACAGCAGCACAACGAAGGCACCCAGGGAACCGGCTTCGGTGGGCGTGCCCACACCGCCATAGATGCAGAATATTATGATGAACACGACAAAGAAAATCGGGAAGGCGCCGGGCAGGGTTTCCAGCCGTTCTTTCAGCGAATAACGCCGTGTGGGCGGTCCGAAGTTCGGACGGGTCATGGCGAGGAACACCACCAGGCCGCCATAAATCAAGGCGGAAACCGCACCGGGCAGGAAACCGGCCATCAGCAGCATGCCGACATCCTGTTCAACGATGATGGCGTAAATCACCAGAATCGCGGAAGGCGGAATCAAAGAGGCGAGTGTGCCACCGGCGGCGACCACACCGGCTGCAAAACGACGGTCGTAGCCTTCCTTCAGCATTTCAGGAATGGCGATGCGGGCGAATACGGCCGAGGTGGCCACCGAGGCACCGGAAACCGCCGCGAAACCGGCCGTGGCAAATACCGTGGAAACACCCAAACCACCCGGCAACCAGCCGACCCAGCGTTTGGCCGCTTCAAACAGGGCGCGTGTTAAACCGGCGTGATAGGCCAGATAACCGATCAAAATAAAGGTGGGAATCAGCGATAACGAAAGTGTTGTGGCTTTGGCATGAGGAATGGTTCCGGCCATTTGCAGTGCGACCATAAAACCACGCTCAAACCCCATGCGGGCCGAGAAAATCCACAATAAACCCAGGAAACCGGCGATCGCTGCGGCGAACGCCACACGCATACCGATAATAACCATGAACAACATAAAACCGGAGACCACCAGCCCAATGGTGATGGAATCCTGACTGGCAAACCATTGGGCGATCATGAGTTGTCTCCTGTGCGGGAATGATCAAGCGATTCGCCTTCAATGGATTCGGCTTCGCGTTGGGCAACGGTGGCGGCATCTTCCACCAGAGGTACGGCGACGGGCTCTGCGGCGCCCGTTCGGAAGGCGCGGGCATAACCCCACAGTTGCAACAATAAACGCAGGCTTAACAACGCCAGGGCGACAGGCACCACCAGTTTCGCGGGCCATGTCGGCAGGCCGATGTCGATTGACGAATCGCCATTGGAATAGGCACGCCAGAAATGCAGATAAGAGCCGTAGGTGAGCACCAGGGTAACGGCGAGCATGACCGCCACGCTGATAAATTCGGAGAACCACAGGGCTCGCCCTTTCAGTGCGCCCACCAGCAGATCCATCCGAATATGACCGCCGTGGCGTTGGCAATAACCGATACCGAGAAAGGCGAATACTGCCATCAATTGTTCAACCCAATCGATGTAGCCGATCACCGGTTGGTTGAACAACCAGCGGCCGAGAATATTGGCGACCGCGAGAAACACCAACCCGAGGATGGTGATGCCGCTGATCAGGGTCATTTTGGATTCCAGTGCGAGCAAGAGCCGGTCCAGTCGGCTGAAGCGGGTGCTATCCTCATGGACAGTGGCGGAACCTGACATAATTTTCTCCCAGGCAGTACAACAGGCGGCCCGGAGTCGAGCCGCGAACGTTCAGGATTATTCGTTGATGGTGGTAATGACCAGCTCGTAAAGTTCCCGGGCGGGCAGGCCCCGGTCTGTCATTTCCTTGATCCAGGCTTCGGCGGTGGGCTCGGCGACCATGGCGCGCAGTCGTTTCAGCTCGTCGGGCGAGAAGGCGACGCGTTCGATGCCACGAGCTTCCAGAGTGGGGCCCCATTTCGCCATGGTTTCTTCATTGTAGAAAGCGATGTAATGCGCCAGGGCCTTGGGAATGGACGAGGTCAATGCCTGACGGTGATCGGCCGGGAGGCTGTTCAGCGCATCGATGCTGACCACGACCGGGCAGTTGACCGTGCCGGGGTTCAGGTTGGTGGTCCACCAGTCGGCGGCTTCAACGGTGCCGAACGACATGTGAGCGTGCGGCGCAAATGAAGCGCCTTCGATTACGCCGGAGTCAATGGCCTGACGAACTTCGGTGGCGGACATCGACGTCGGCACGGCACCAAGCACGGCCATGGCTTCACCGATGCCGCCGGTGGCACGTACCCGGAAACCGTCGAAATCGTCCAGGCTGTCCGGTGCTTCGCCAATGCCGACAATGTTGTACTGCGGCAACGGGGAAGGCATCAACAGGGCGGCGTTCCAACGTTTCATGTCCTGTACCACGGCCGGATGTTGATACACCGCCATGGATACTTTTACTTCCTGTTCCAGATTACCCACGCCGAGGAAGGGCAGTTCCAATACAGTAAGGGACGGGTTTTTATCAGGATGGTAACCGGCACAGATTTGTGCCATTTCAAAGGCGCCAAAGGAAATGCCGTCCAGATTTTCACGGTTGTTCGAGAGGCCGCCATAGGACAGGTTCAGTTTGAATTCACCATTGGTTTTTTCTTCCACCAGCTCGGCGAGCTTTTCCACATGTTCGGTAAAGGCACGACGTTGACCCCACAGGGAAACGTTCCACTCGGTGGCGGCGTGAACGCTGCCGGTGAACAGGGAGACGGACAAAGTAGCGGCCAGGGCGGCGGCCTTGGGTGTGAATGCCATTGGGTTGTTCCTCATTGTTGTTATTGGCGGTTTTTATTGGAGTCGGCGTTTTTCGTGAACGCTCGAACCCTAATGGCAATGGATGTGCCAAGTGCGGAAACGCGATGGATAGGGGCTTACAGCCGATCGCTGGGCCGGCATCGGCGGAATTTGGCTGATGGTGGGATAGGCGAATGAGCAATATTTTGCTTATCCGCCGGAGGAAGGGTTCAGGGGGTTACACGAAGGTCTCGCGTTTCAAACCGTACTTTTGCATTTTTTGGTTGAGCGTTCTGCGTGGCAAGTCGAGCACTTCCATCACGGCCTTGATGTTGCCTTTGTGGTGGCTGAGTTCGGCGCTGATCAGGGTTTTTTCCACCTGCTCCAGGCGGTCGCTCAAGGAGCCTTCGCCGCTGTGAGTGGAAAGCCGGTTGCTTGACCCGAGCTGCAATAAATCCTGTACGGAAATGTCGTTGAAACTGCGGGTCAGCAGGTAGCGTTCGGCGGTGTGGCGAAGCTCCCGCACGTTGCCGGGCCAGTCGTGCAGTTCCAGTGCTATCAGGTCGTCATAGCTCAGGTCCGGCACCGGCAGTTGGTTGGCCTGTCCGGCTTCGCGCAGAAAATGGGCGAACAGCATGGGGATATCGGAGGCGCGATTGCGCAGCGGCGGAATCTGGATTTCCGCGACCATCAAACGATAGTACAAATCCTCCCGGAAACGCCCCTCGGTGGCGGCTTCGCGCAGATCCTCCTTCGAGGCGGAAATAACGCGCACATTGAGCGGAATACTCTGGCGCGAACCCACGCGCGTGACTTCCCGTTCCTGCAAAACACGCAGCAGTTTGATCTGGAACGACATCGGCATGCTTTCGATTTCATCGAGAAACAACGTGCCGTTGTTGGCCGCTTCGAAAATGCCGATCTGGCGTTTGTTGGCGCCGGTGAAGGCTCCGGCTTCATGGCCGAAGAGTTCGCTTTCCAGCAGGTTTTCGGGAATGGCGGCAACGTTGATCGCCATGAACGGCTGGTCACGGCGGATGCTGTAACGATGCAGGCTTTGGGCGACGAGTTCTTTCCCGGTCCCGGTTTCACCCAGAATAATGATGTCGGCGTTGACTTTGGCGAGCGCGAGAATTTGTTCGCGCAACAGGCTGATGGCTTTGGAATTACCGATGATGGTTTTCGCCAGGTCGGTGTCTTCACTCCGGTCCGAAAGCTGGGGCGATGTCGCCAGATAAACCTGACGTTGCTGCCAGGCACGTTGAATCAGTTCCACCAGTCGGTCGGGTTTGTAGGGTTTTTCGATGAAATCGAAGGCGCCCAGTTTCATGGCTTCCACGGCTTGTGCGATGCCGCCGTGGCCGGTGATCAGAATCACCGGAATGCCGGGGTTCACGGCTTTCAACAGGCTCATGCCATCCATGCCCGGCATGCGGATATCGCTGACGATAACGCCGTTGAAGTCCGCCGAGAGTTGCGGCAGGGCATCACTGGCGCTGCGATAGGTGTCGACTTCAATATCCGCCAGCGTCAGCCATTGTTCCAACGATTCGAGCACTTCCGGGTCATCATCGATGATGACGGCTTTCATGGGTGCGGGTGTCATTCCGTTTCAACTTCCATCCACTGCGCTTCAGAAAAAGTCAGCGTGAAGGTGGTGCCTTCACCGGGCCGACTCACTACCGTCAATTCGGCGCCCATATCCTGAGCGAGGTTGTAACTAATAGCCAGCCCGAGCCCCATGCCGTCGCCCACTTTCTTGGTGGTGTAGAAGGGCTCGAAAATGTGGGCGAGCTGTTCTTCGGTCATGCCCGGGCCGTTGTCCGTCAGGGACAGTTGCACGCCCCCGGGGTGATACAGCGAGGCTGAAAGGTCGATGTGGATTTGGGGCGAGGGCGTCTCCTGAAGGGCGTCGATGGCGTTGCCGATCAGGTTGACGAGTATCTGCTCCAGGAACATGGCGTTGGCCTGCACATTCACATCGCGCGTTAATTTGAGCTGGTAGTCGATACCGGTCTCTTTCAGTCTCGGGCTCAATAATTCCAATGCATAATGAATGGGTTGGCTGAGTGACACCGGTGCGCTGCCGGTGTTGCGTTTACCGGCGAAAATACGCAATTGGCGCGATAACTTCGAGAGCCGGTCGACCATGGCTTCGATGCGCCCCATGTTTTGATCGACCGTCTCCGTTTTGCCGCGTTGAAGCAGCAGGCGACTGCTGGCGATGTAATTGCTGAGCGCGGTGATGGGTTGATTGATTTCATGGGCGATGGCGGAAGACATACGGCCCAGCGCGGCCAGCTTCTGGTTTTGCGCCAACGCGGCTTGGGCTGCCTGTAAATCACGGGTGCGTTCTTCGACTCGGTGCTCCAGCACCTCGTTGGCTTCTTCCAATGCCAGTTGGGCCTGGGTCAGTTCGGTGATGTCCTGCACGGTGAGAATGTATTCGTCCTGGTCGCCCACTTGAATAGGGTTCAGCGTGACCAGTGCCGGGAAGCGACTGCCATCGCGTCGGCAGCCTTCGGCTCGATAGGCTCCTTGGTTTTTGGTGTGCCAGGGGCTCAGCAGTTGTTTTGGGTCGAGTGCGGTTTCCTCTTCACCCAGAGCAAACAACTGACGGGCTTTTTCGTTGATGAACAGCGGCTGGAAACGGGCATCCAGATTCAACAGACCGACGTCGGTGTTTTGGATGATCGCACGTTGATGATGTTCCCGCTCTTCAATCAGCCGGGTGACAGCTTGCTGGGCCGTGGCGCGGCGTCGACGTTCGCGGCCGTACAGAATGCCGCCGGTCGCGGTCAACGCAAGCAGTATGACCAGCGCCTGCCCGAGGCGTACCTGTTGGCGCACCCGTTCAAGCGGCTGGCGCAGGTGCATGGTCCAGGGGTAGCCGCCCACCGGCGAACCAAACAACACCTGTATGCCTTCGTCTCCCAGATCGAACAACGACCAGCGTTCGGACTGCCATTCCCCATAAGGCGTGAGCGGCTTGACCGGGTTGCTGCCGTATTGTCGCGTTTCGATGAGTCGGCGTTGGTGGCTTTCACTGACCGGGCGGGTGGCCACGTAGTGCCAACGGGGTGAGGATGACAAAAAGACGATGCCTTCGTTATCCGTCACCCAAACGGCATCGCCCGAACCGAGCCAGCTTTCCTCCAGCGGGCCGAGGTCGATCTTCACCACGATGACGCCGGTGATCTCATCGTTCGTGCCGGTGACCGGGGCGGATAAAAACAGGCCGGGCTTGCCCGAGGTGGCGCCCACGGCGAAATAAAACCCGGGGCGACCGTTGA
Source organism: uncultured Saccharospirillum sp. (assembly GCA_965652395.1). Taxonomy (GTDB): domain Bacteria; phylum Pseudomonadota; class Gammaproteobacteria; order Pseudomonadales; family Natronospirillaceae; genus Saccharospirillum. The sequence goes on from CBFGUW010000049.1 coordinate 16,400, forward strand.
TGGCGGTTTTGAAGTAAGGCCGGTAGCTGTAATTGTTGCCGACAAAGCTGGTGGCCGTGGTGTAGTTGCTGGACCAGTGCGTCAGCCCCTGTTCGTCCATCAGAAAAATCTCATCCGACCCGGCCTGGGCATTGATGATGGCCAGCAAGCGGGAGGTGGCATCGTCGGTTTGGGTGAGCGGGTCCGCCAAGGCCTGAACAATGCGGGGGTCGGATGCCAGAACGCGGGGCAGGTACAAATGCCGGTCTATGGTGGTGAGCAACGAGGTTTGGTACACGCCCAGGCGCTGTACGGCTTCATCGGCCGAGCGGCTTAACTCCAGGCGCAGCCAGTGGCGGTCGGTCAGTATGAGTACTGCCAACAGGCCGACAAAGGCGGTGACCAGCCAAAAGGGCAGGCTACGCACCAGCTTGGAATAGGGGGATCGGGTGAAATCCGGGGCTGACATTGTTGTTGTGGTTGACCCTCTGCTACAGCCTATAGGGTAGTTCAAAGGCGGTTGAATCTCACCTTTGGCGTTCTCAGCCGCTAATCGCCGGTTGGCAAGGCCCGCGCGGGCCGGTACACTTGCCGTCCCGGTGCGAGTTGAGGCTCCAAACCTCCCCGCCGGGTTAAAAACAACCCGATTCAGGCAGCACTGTCGGTGTCGGAGTCGCAGGTTTCGCCCTCGACCGACCGGCTGTATTGGCGGCGTCACTTACCGGTGGCGTCGTTTGAATACGCGCTGAAGTTCGTTCCAACTTCGGGAGGAGCGTCGTCCCTGGGTCACATGTGAAGGGTCTTCCCATGACACAACCTGCCCCCGCCGCGGAGATGCTCTCCGGTGGCGAAATGCTCATCCGTTCCCTGAAAGACCAGGGTGTTGAATACATCTACGGTTACCCCGGCGGCGCCGTGCTGCACATTTACGATGCTATTCATAAGCAGTCCGACGTGAAGCACATTCTGGTGCGTCACGAACAGGCCGCCACCCACATGGCCGATGCCTATGCCCGTGCCACCGGCAAGGCGGGCGTTGTACTGGTCACGTCCGGCCCGGGCGCAACCAACGCCATCACCGGCATCGCCACGGCTTATATGGACTCCATTCCCATGGTCATCATCACCGGTCAGGTGATGAGTCACCTGATCGGCGGCGACGCCTTCCAGGAGACCGATATGATGGGGCTGTCCCGCCCGGTCGTGAAACACAATATGTCCATCCGGGACCCGAGCGACATTCCGAGCGCCGTTAAAAAAGCGTTTTATATCGCTGAAAGCGGCCGACCGGGACCGGTCGTCATCGACATTCCAAAAGATATGACGATGCCGAACGAGAAGTTCCCCTACGAATACCCGGACCGCATCAAGATGCGCTCCTACAACCCGGTGAAAAAGGGCCACAGCGGGCAAATCCGCAAGGCCGTCAATCTGTTGCTGCAAGCCAAGCGCCCCATCATTTATTCCGGTGGCGGTGTGGTTCTGGGCAAGGCGAGCAAAGAGCTGACACAACTGGCGCAACTGCTGAACGTGCCGGTCACCAACACCCTGATGGGCCTGGGCGCCTACCCCGGAACGGACCGGCAATTCGTCGGTATGCTGGGCATGCACGGCTCCTACGAAGCCAACATGACAATGCATAACGCCGACTGCGTTCTCGCCATTGGCGCGCGTTTCGACGACCGGGTGACCAATAACACCGGCAAGTTCTGCCCGAACGCCAGCATCATCCATATCGATATCGACCCGGCCTCCATTTCCAAAACGGTTCAGGCGGATCTCCCGATCGTCGGCCCGGTCAAGCCGGTGCTGAAGGAAATGCTGGAGCAGATCGAGCAATCCAAACTGAAGATGGATGAAGAAGCTCTCGGCCTCTGGTGGGAGCAGATCGACGAATGGCGCCAGCGCCACGGCGGCCGCTACCGGACGGACGATTCCGAACGCATGAAGCCGCAGCATGTCATCGAGACACTGTGCAAGGTCACCAAAGGCAATGCCTATGTGTGCTCGGATGTTGGTCAGCATCAGATGTTTGCGGCCCAATACTACAAGTTCAACAAGCCCAACCGCTGGATCAACTCCGGTGGTCTCGGCACCATGGGCTTCGGCCTGCCGGCGGCCATGGGCGTTCAGTTGAGCTTCCCGAATGCGGATGTGGTCTGCGTAACCGGTGAAGGCTCGATTCAGATGAACATTCAGGAGCTGTCCACCTGCCGCCAGTATGGCCTGCCGGTGAAGATCCTGTGTCTGAACAACGGCTACCTGGGCATGGTACGGCAGTGGCAGGACATGAACTACGAGTCCCGTTACTCCCATTCCTATCTCGATTCCCTGCCGGATTTCTGCGCCCTGGCCGAAAGCTACGGTCACGTGGGCATCCGCATTGAATCCCCGGATGAACTGGAGGCGAAACTGGAAGAGGCGATGGCGATCCGCGACAAGGCGGTCTTCATCGATGTTCTGGTCGACCCGGATGAGCACGTCTACCCGATGCAGGTTCCCAACGGCTCCATGGCCGATATGTTCCTGAGCAAAACGGAGAGGACCTGATCATGCGGCACATTATTTCAGTTCTGATGGAAAACGAAGCCGGTGCCCTGGCCCGGGTTGTTGGCCTGTTCGCTCAGCGTGGCTACAACATTGAGTCTCTCAACGTGGCACCCACCGACGACGAAACCCTGTCGCGCCTGACGTTGGTTACCAAGGGTGAAGACAGAGTGGTCGAGCAGATCACCAAGCACCTGAACAAGCTGATCGAAGTGGTCAAGCTGGTCGACCTGACCGAAGGCGCCCACATCGAGCGCGAGCTGATGATGGTCAAGGTCCGCGCGACCGGCGCCCAGCGCGAAGAGGTCAAACGTACCTGCGACATCTTCCGCGGTCAGATCATCGACGTAACGCCAACCACCTACACCATTCAGGTGACCGGTACCGAGGAAAAGGTCAACGCCTTCATGGACGCGCTCTCCGGCGCTACCTTGATGGAAGTGGCCCGAACCGGTGTTGCCGGTGTGGCTCGGGGTGATAAGAGCTTGAGTCTGTAACGGTTTTTTCGGTATGTTGCAAAGGCGGGCTTCGGTCCGCCTTTTTTATATTCGGTATTCTAACGGCGTATGAGCCAACACCGTTTCGCGTTTGGATTTTGGATTGCCGGAGCGACACCTTAAGCGGAGCCCTGCTATAGTTAATGGACTTGGGGAGTCTGGCGATTGGGTTGGTGGCTCCCTCTTCATCAGAGGTATGGTTTTGACGGAACAGGTACTTTTCGCCCGGCAGCCCATTTTCGACCGGGGACTCAAACTGTTTGGTTACGAACTCCTGTTCAGACAGGGGATATCGGACACCCGTGCCGAGTTTGAAGACGGCGACATGGCCACCCGCTCGGTCATGCTGAATGCCTATACCCACAGCGACACCCTCTCCGCGTTGAATCGGAAGCCCGGCTTTCTTAACGTCACCAAGACCATGCTGAATGCCCTGCCGGATTTTCTGCGTCACAACCTCATTATCGAAGTGCTGGAGGATTACCACGCCGACGCCGATTTAGTCGAGGTGCTGGCGCGCCTGCGTGAACGCGGCTTCCGGCTGGCGCTCGACGATTTCGAAATGAAAGACTACCGCTCCCCGCTACTGGATATGGTCGACATCGTGAAGATCGATGTATTGGCCACCCCCCGGGACGACATTCTCGCCATGCTCGACCGGATTGAACCGCATCACGTCAAACTGATCGCGGAGAAAGTGGAAGACTACGGCATGTACCAGTTTTGCCTCGAAAACGGGTTCGATTACTTTCAGGGCTATTTCTTCTGCCAGCCCGAGGTGGTGACCGGCCATCGGCTCGACCCGGGGCGGGCCAGCCTGCTCACCCTGCTGGCCGAGCTGTATCGGCCCGAAATCGAAGTGCAGGACATCTATAAGCTGGTGCAGCAGGACACGGTGTTGTCTTACAAATTGCTGCAATTGGTCAACTCGGCGTTTTACCGCCGCGCCCGCACCATCGAATCGATCCATCAGGCCGTTACTCTACTTGGCATCGACCGAATCCGCAGTTGGGCGACCCTGATCAACATGGGCCAGCTCGAAGACAAGCCCACCGAACTTCAACGCGAGGCACTGACGCGCGCTTTCATGTGCGAACTTATGGGGCAGGCTGTGAACCCGGCGGGGCAGGCCAACACCTATTTCACCGCCGGGCTGTTTTCCGTGCTGGATGCCTGGCTCGACCGACCCATGCCGCAGATCCTCAAACAACTACCGCTCAGCGACGAATTGAAAGGCGCTCTGACAGATCGCCATGGACTGATTGGCGAAGTTCTCGCGATGGCGATTGCCTATTGCCACTCGAATTGGCAAGCTTTGGATCAGCAATGGTTGTCTGATCATCAACTCAGCCCGGAGCAACTGCGCGACTGGTACAGCCAGTCGATAGACCGAGCCGATCAACTCTTGGGTTGAACCAGGCCACAGGACGGCGTTTGGAGGAAGTTCCCCACCCATGTTTACCCTAGTCAAGCACCCCGACAACTGGCTAACCCGGGCGCAGCGGCATCAATTTCGCTGCCTGAAAGAGCTGCCCTCTCAACCCGGAGAGGTCAAAACACTCCCCAGGGATGCCATTGCCGGAGAAGACACCCTGAACTGGGCGCTGGTTCGCCCGACCGAAGGCCTGCTTGGCGTCGCCGTGGACGGTAATCGACTCATCGCCGTCGAAACCGGCGATTGTTGGTTGGGGCACCTTGGCAACACCCTGCATTGGTTCCAGGAAGGTGCCGTTACCATCGAGATCTGGCGCTGGTCCGACGTCCCCGAAGCCTTCATTCCCAGCCTGATCTCCGGTTTTCACGACAGCTTGTTGGAACTGCTGCACCACAACGTCCAGCTCCCCCAAGACCCCGCACCCGGCTTTGAATTTTTCCGCTCCGGCCAGGCCATCATCAACGAAGGGGAACCGGCTGATTGCGTCTACACCCTCATTCAAGGTCGCGCCAAAGTCATAAGAGACGGCGTACAGCTAGGCATCGCCCGCGAAGGCGAAATCCTCGGCCTGCAGGCCATGCTATTGCACACCACCCGAACCGCCACCGTCGTCGCCGAAGGCAACTGCAGCGCGGTCAGAGTCGAATACGACAAATTCCAAAACCTCATCACCTCCCGGCCCGAACTGGTCGTCTCCACCCTCGAGACCATGGCCAAACAGATAGAGCGCATGAACCAGCGACTGCTGCAAATGCAGGACAAGCCCAACGACACAACCGACTCATAAAACGGCGGGAAGGCTTCACCCATGCGCAAAGCCGAACGGCTGTTTCACCTCGTCAACCTCATACGAGTGCACCAACCCATCACCGCCGAGCGACTCGCCGAACGCATAGGCGTCTCCGTACGCAGCATTTATCGCTACATCGACGACCTCTCCATGAACGGCATCCCCATCTACGGCGAACCCGGCCGCGGCTACTCCATGGACCAAGCCTTCGAACTGCCACCCCTCAGCCTCAGCCGCGACGAACTCGACGCCCTCATCCTCGGCGTGGAAATGCTCACCCGCTCCAGCGGACACCGACTCAGCCGCGCCGCCCAATCCCTACTCAGCAAAGTCGAAGCCGTCGTCCCCGAAAAACACACCGGCCCCGCCACCTTCCAAGCACCCGCTCGCACCGTAGCGCACGACCACCTCCAACACTGGGACAGCCTGCACCACGCCATCCAGAACCGCAGCGTACTCACCCTCCGCTACCTCAGCCTGCAGGACGAAAGCAGCCAAAGAGACATCCTCCCACTCGGACTATTCTACTGGGGTAACAAATGGACACTCGCCGCCTGGTGCCTGCTCCGCCACGACTACCGCGACTTCCGCCTCGACAGAATCCAACACCTCACCCCCGCCCACACCACCGCCCCCGAGGGTGTTGACCTCGAACACTACCTCGCGCGTTTTTCCGCCTAATTCCACAACCCCAAGATTCCACTGACAGCACGCTGTCAGTAGCCCCGCCTAAGATGACCGCTCCTTTTTAACAACAACGGAGTAATCCTATGCAAAACGCTGTTATTGAAATTGCTGTATTCACCGTAAAACCGGGCCAGGAAGCGCAGATTCCGGAAATCCGCCTGGGAGTGGTCGAAGCTCTTAAAACTCTGCCGGGCTTTATCGACTATCAAGGATGCGAGCCAACCGAGGGCAGCCGCCACTTCGCGGACATCGTCACCTGGGACAGCCTTGATAACGCACATTCAGCCGCGAAGGTATTGGAGGCGGGTGATCCGAGGTTTCTTCCTTATATGCAGGCGATAGACGAGGTGGCGTTTATGGGCCACGTGAAGAAAGTAACCGCGAGCAAAAATAAAACGTAACGAAGCCTATGAAGGCTAGCTACGGGGGAGGGTGATGCTTTGAAGGGGGTGTCCGCAGCATGGATGCTGCGGCCTAGTCTACATGGAAGTATTCACGACGGCCCCCGGAAGAGTGTCACCCTTCCCCGTAGCGGGTTCTCGGCAACAGGCACGGACCACAGGCAACAAAAGTGCGAGGCAAAAAAAAGCCCGCCGATAGGCGGGCTAACGCTCACTCCCTTTTGGGGACCTCACTGAGAACTGTGAGGCTCCGTCGGGGCATGGGTCGGTTATTAGAGCGTGTGACCCATTATGCCTCGACGAGGCGCTTCATATCCGTCATGTAACCGCGCAGCTCCTCACCAATCCACTCAATCGGATGGTTACGAATTGCACGATTCACATCAATCAACTCAATGTTATCCACCTGGTTGGAAGACTCATTCAAACCCTTACCGATCACATCGGTCTTGATCTTCGGCATGAACTTCTCAGCCAACAAAGGCACCGCCGCATTCGCGAACAGATAGTTACCGTATTCAGCCGTATCACTGATCACCACATTCATCTCATACAGCTTCTTGCGCGCAATGGTGTTCGCAATCAAAGGCAGCTCATGTAATGACTCATAATAGGCGGATTCCTCAATAATACCACTCGCCACCATGGTCTCGAACGCCAGCTCAACGCCCGCCTTCACCATCGCAACCATCAGAATGCCGTTATCGAAGAACTCCTGCTCGTCCAGATCGTTCGCGGCAACCGGCTGTTGTTCGAACGCCGTCTTACCGGTTTCTTCACGCCAGGTGAACAGATCTTTATCGTTGTTCGCCCAGTCGGCCATCATGGTTTCGGAGAAGTGACCGCTGATGATGTCGTCCTGGTGCTTCTGGAACAACGGAGCCATCAGGTCTTTCAGCTCTTCGGCCAGCTCGTGGGCTTTTACCTTCGCCGGGTTGCTCAGGCGATCCATCATGTTGGTGATGCCGCCGTGCTTGAGCGCTTCGGTGATGGTTTCCCAGCCGTATTGAACCAGCTTGCTGGCGTAAGCGGCGTCGACGCCTTCTTCGACCATTTTGTCGAAGCACAGCAGAGAGCCTGCCTGCAGCATGCCGCAAAGGATGGTCTGCTCGCCCATCAGGTCGGATTTGACTTCGGCGACGAAGGAACTGGCGAGAACACCGGCACGGTGACCGCCGGTGGCGGCGGCCCAGGCTTTGGCGATTTCGAAGCCTTCACCTTTGGGGTCGTTCTCGGGGTGAACAGCGATCAGTGTCGGTACGCCGAAACCGCGTTTGTATTCTTCGCGCACTTCGGTGCCGGGGCATTTGGGGGCGACCATAACGACGGTGATGTCGGCGCGGATTTTCTGGCCGACTTCGACGATGTTGAAGCCGTGGGAGTAACCCAGGGCGGAGCCCTCTTTCATCAGCGGCATGACGGTTTCGACGACGCTGCTGTGTTGTTTGTCGGGCGTGAGGTTGACGACGAGGTCGGCCTGGGGAATGAGGTCTTCATAGGAGCCGACCTGGAAGCCGTTTTCGGAGGCGTTTTTCCAGGATTGACGTTTTTCGTCGATGGCGGCCTGACGCAGGGCGTAGGAGACATCCAGTCCAGAGTCGCGCATGTTGAGACCCTGGTTGAGACCCTGGGCACCGCAGCCGACGATGACGACTTTTTTGCCTTTGAGATAATCACAACCGTTGGAAAATTCTGCTTTTTCCATGAAACGGCAAACGCCCAGTTGGGCCAGTTGCTGGCGGAGGTTCAGGGTGTTGAAGTAGTTGCTCATTCGGTTTCCTGTCAATTCGGTTAGTGGATGGTTACCACCGTTGCAGGCGAGTCTAGCTCAGTTGGAATATTGCCGGAAATGAATTGTTGGCAATCCGGTGTTGCTCAAAAGGGAATAGTGGGTAAGTGGTTGATGGCAATGGGGAATACAGTGGTTGGGTTAAACGGGGGCTGTGCCAGGGTCCGGGTCCGATGCCGGGGGTCGGGATTGGCGCCGGGGGTTGCTTAGGCGGGGTCGCGCGGGATGCCGCCCACTCAACCCCTCCATGAGGGCTTAACTTCGGCATCCATGCCTCAGATATCCCCGCATAAGCAACCCCCGGCACCACTCCCTTGGTACAGTGGCAAATCCTTTTGCGCTTAATCCCTCTTATTGATTGCTCAATAGAATCAGTGGGTGTAAGTCGTGCTCTCCGTATCAATCACACACGCGCAATTCCCATCGTAATAAGTGAAGAAAACATCGATCCGATCTCCACTTTGCAAACCGTCAACGGTCCACTCGTTACGTCCGTTCCGGTGAATCATGCGGACGTTGAGCTGGCCGCCCTGGTTGATGCGGTAGTGGGCATCGGCCCAGGCGTCGGAGTTGACGAAGAGGAGGGCGGTGTCACTGTCGACACTAGAGACGCCGAATTCGTCGGAGATTGGACAGCCGTCGCTGTGGACAATGGTGCCCGCCGGTGTGTTGGGGCAGAGGTCGGCGCTGTCTGGGACGCCGTCGTTGTCGCTGTCACTGTTGGTGATGGCGCAGCCGTTGGCGTCGACAGGGGTGCCGGAGGGAGTGCCTGGGCATTGGTCTTGGGTGTCGGGTACGCCGTCGTTGTCAGTGTCCGTCACTTGGGTTCCGGTGTGGAAGTAGGTGATGTATTGGCTGTCTTTGACGCAGGCGCAGTCTGGGTCGAGGTAGGTATAGAAGACGTCGATGCGGTGGCCGTCGTTGAGGTTGTCGACGACCCATTCGTTGCGGCCGTTTTGCTGGACCATGCGGACGTTGAGTTGACCGCCCTGGTTGACGGTGTAGTGGGCGTCGGCCCAGTCGGTGGTGTTGACGAAGAGGACGGCGCTGTCGCTGTCGAGTGATTCGACGCCGAGCCGTTCGAGGATTTCACAGCCGTTTTCATCGACATTGGCGCCCGCTGGGGTGCCGGGGCATTGATCCTGGTCGTCGTTGACGCCGTCGCCGTCACTGTCCTGGGGTAAGGCGCAACCGTTGCTGTCGACCGGGGTGCCGGTGGGTGTGTTGGGGCATTGGTCCTGGTCGTCGTTGACGCCGTCGCCGTCACCGTCACTGTCCTGGGGTAAGGCGCAGCCGTTGCTGTCGACTGGGGTGCCAGCGGGTGTTCCGGGGCATTGGTCCTGGTTGTCGCTGACGCCGTCGCCGTCGGTATCCGGCAGGGCGCAGCCGTTACTGTCGACCGGGGTGCCTGCGGGTGTATTGGGGCAGAGGTCTTGATCGTCGTTGATGCCGTCGCCGTCGCTGTCTTGTGGCAATGCGCAGCCGTTGTTGTCGACTGGGGTGCCGGCGGGGGTGTTGGGGCAGAGGTCGTCGGCATCCTGGATGCCGTCATTGTCGGTGTCGTTGCCGATTTCAATCGGGAAACCGGGACCTTGGCCGAGTGAGTGAGCGGCTACTTCGATGCCCATTCCGTCGCTAAAGGCGAGGGTGCGGGTGGTGTCGGTGCTGTTGTAGGCGACGTAGGTTTTCTCGCCGTTTTTGTTGAAGACGGTGCCTAGGGTGTGGCCGATGGGGCGGACGGTGAAGTCCGGCTGGCCGAACAGCTGCAGTGTTTTTATGTGGTGGTAGGTGTGGGCTCGGGAGTCGCCGAATTCGATGCCGATGGCGGGGTCGACGCCGTTGATGGGGTCGTCGCTGATGTTGGTGTCTTTCCAGTGGTCGAGAGCGGCGTTGGGGTCGGCGAAGGCGAGGTATTGGCTGAGGATGTCCTGCCAACGGTCGCGCATGAGTTCTTTATCTTCGGTGCCGCCGTCCCAGAGGGCGTATTCGGTCCAGATGGCGTCGAAATTCTGCTGCACGAAGTTGGGGTCTTTGCCCAAATAGAAGGAGGCGCCGGTGATCGGCAGCATGTTGATGCCGTGGGTCTGAACCGGGTCTTCGGTCCACCAGGTGGTGTGATCGTAACCGCCACCCCAGACGCGTGATACTTCGATGTTGCGGTAGGCGGGGTTGTCGAGGTCGCCGTAGAGGTTGAACCAGTAGCTGTTGGCGGCTTCGACTTCCTGGGTGTAGAGATAGATGCCGAGGTCGCGAATCTCGGTATCACCGGTGGCTTCGCCCCAGAGTATCAGCCCGGCCCAGGCGTTGATCGATTCGGAGGAGGCTTCCTGGTTGTTGCCGCCGGACCAGTCGTCGGCTGTGTTTTCCTGATGCGGTACCGTGCCGGACGCCCAAGAGTGGCCCTCGTATGGGTCGAAAGCGCGTAGGAAGGGGTAGCGGCTGCTGTTCCGAACCGGGCTGGCGATGTCGTGGATCAATTCTTCGACCATGCCGCCCCACTGGCTGTCTTCAGCCCATTGCGGATCGCGAAGGGCGACCTGGGCGGCGGCCTGAATCCAGTAGCCGTAGTGGAAGTGGTGGTCGTTCAGGTCGATGTCAGTGTTGTAACTGGCGGGGTAGCCGACGAGGGTGCCCCAGTTCTGGTCGTAGTAGAAGTAGTTGTCGGGGGTGGATTTGTCGGCGTTGAACCAGTATTCGAGCTGGCCTTTCAGGCTGTCGAACATCGTTTCCGTCATTTCGGTGATGTCCGGGTTGGTGTCGTCGAGCATGTCGGCGACGCTGATCAGGCCGTAGAGCCGGTTCAGGTTTTTGCCCATCCAGTAGGTGTCGTAACCGGTGTTGGAGCCGTCGACGCCCGGTTGGATAAATTGGGGTTCGAGGTTGACGCCATACCCGTAATAATCGGCCAGGTGTTGGGTCAGCTTGGCTGTCGCTGTGTTATCCGGAAGCTCGGGCAGGCTTGGCAGAATGCCGTGGAAGTCCTGTACGGTGGTGAAGCCGCTTCCGGCGATGGTTTTCATGATGCCGCGAATGCTGTCGTATTGCGGTGCCAGCGGGGTGCCGTCCAGGTTGCGCCACTGGTGCGGGTAGAGCGCCATCACGGTGCCGGTGGCGGTACTTTCCGGCTTGGTGTCGAGCGTGACGTTGTAGTGGGTATAGAGCTTGCCCTGCTGTTCGTTGTACTGCCAGTCGACTTGGGTGTCGGTAATGAAGTTGTAGGCTCGGGCCTGGTAGAAGTCGAAGGTGTCAGTAAGGCCGTCGGGCAGGCCAGCGACACTGAAATAATCCCGCCCGTTGGGTAGGTCGGCAGTGATCTGTGTGGTGCCGATGCTCCATTGCGTGCCCTGTGGCGCGAACAGGCCGTAGTGGTTCCAAGCTCCGGTTACCGGGTCCAGCACGCGTATCTGTAGGGCGTGGCTGTCCTGTTGAACAACCTCCATTTGGGTGCCGCGTTTCAACTCAATGCGCGGCTCGGCCTGTTCGAACTCGAAATAGGCGAAGGGCAGGCCGTGGCCGATGGTCGCGGCCATGGACTGGGTGCCGTTGCCCATGACAATGCGGTAAGTCCAGTCGGTGACCTTGTCGGCCCGGGCGTCGGGTGGCGAAAAGGTGGTGGGTTTGACCACGAGGTCGGCCTGACCGATGTGGGAACGGCGGACGACGGTTTCGCCCATGTAATCCAACGGTTCCGTGGTTTCCGGCGGGTTGCCGATCTCGAAACCTTCGGGCGTGGCCATGAAGGTTAGCGGATGAGCGTAGAGCGCCTTGGAATATTGATCGACAATGACCGAGCTGGCCCAGTCGTTCGATGGAATAGGGCCGGTCATGTTCTCTGTCACATAGAGGGTTTGCGGCAATGAGCGTTCCGAGCGACATTGTTGCTGCCAGTCGAACAGCTGGCAGCCCACCCGTTCCAGGCTGACGGAACCGAGCCCCACGGGTTCGGTTGGCCAGTCGGCGGCCCAGGCGGGCGTGGTAAGTGTAATCATCATGGTTAGCAGGCGGCGGTTCGGGATTAGCCCCTTCAGCGCGTGCCTGACCACTGAGTCTTGGTGTTTCATGGTGGCCTCTTTTGTTGTTGTGTTGGCGTTTTTTGTTTGGTGTAAGCGCTTACATGTATGGCCGCTCGATTACAGCCTGAACGGTGTTCACCCGGAAGCCTTTCCGTGATGAACGAGCGTCATCCTAGAGCAATAATTGATCAAATGAAAGCGGTTACATGGCATTTGGTTGTCTTCATCAGTAGCGCCGCTTTCCCTTGGTGTTACCGCCTGCTCTCCAGAACCTCCGTTCATCGCAATGTCTTACCGTTTATCGCTCGGAGCCATGAGCGTGCGAAAGGGCGGATAGATTGGGACGTCCACGTTAAGCATGGAATGACAAGTGACTCGACACGCTGTGACTCTGGTTCTCGCTGCCAGCCTGACGACTGTCTGGGTGGGAGACGTTCGGGCGGCGCCAGACGGAATACCGTCAGCGCCCGCCTACCATACCGCGATCTCCCCCATTTTCGGTTACGACCCGGTGTACGGCACCATCTTAGGCGGTGCCTGGTTTCGTTATCCGGTACCAGGTGCCGATATCGACCGGCCGCGCTACCGGGAAGTGTTGGCCCAGGGAACCTTTGGGGGGCAATTCAGTGTGGCGGCTCGCCAGCGTCGAACCGATGTCTGGCCAGGCTGGAACCACAGTCTGGCGGTGTCGATCGATAACTTCTTTGACTATGAATTCCCCGAAGGGGAGTCCGATTACGAACGCTTTGACCGCTGGAAGCTGGATCTGGATACCGAATTGGACCGCAACCTGACCGGGCAGTGGTCTGCCTTTGGGCGCTCTTCCATCAGTGTGCGTCATCACGAGAGGGATGGAGACACCCTGTTCGCCTACCCGGGTGTAGGTGTGAGATGGGACAGCCGGAACAGCGGATTGAACCCGAGGCGGGGCGGCTACGCGGAAGGGGTGTTCGATGTGTTGCCCGATTTTCTGCACAGCGAAGCGCTCGATCATACCGGCTGGCATGGTGAGTTAGATGTGCGCCGTTATTTGCCTCTTTTCGAGGAAAGCGTCGTTGCTTTGCGCATCAACGGGCAGGCGACCGATGGTGAGGTTTTCGAAGCCGCTCTTGGTGGCGACCGCCAGCTGCGTGGCTATGTGGCCCAACGGTTTGTCGGCGAAGCCAGCCTGGCGACTCAGGTCGAACTGCGTTTTCCGATCATTGGCTGGGTGTCGGGCGTGACCTTTGTTGAAACCGGCTGGATCGGTACCGCTGGCGATTGGGATAACCCTTCCAGTGCGGGCGGTGGCCTCAGGTTTGGGTTACCACCGGATGGCGAGATGAAAGTCCGGGCGGATATCGGGGTATCCGACCAGGGCGATATGCAGTTGTTCGTCAGCTTTAATCAGGTGTTCTGATGAAGCGGGGCAGGTTATTGAAATCGCTCGCCACAACGGTTCTGTTGAGCTCGGGCCTACCCGCCTGGTCACTGGAATGGCGCCTGGAAGCGGACTGGGAAGCCGAACGGCAGACGATAGTGTCTGCACCACTTCCCTTGGTGGCGGAAGCTCCCTTCGACTGGCGTGATCGCTATGACTTGTCGGTTTCGCAGTCCGGTGCGCAACTCGACATCAGGTTCGAGCCGGAAGCCGATACAGCATGGCAGGTTCGACAGGCATATTACGATGGCGGCTTGGGCGATTATGAATTGACCTTGGGTGCGAAGCATTTGCACTGGGACTACGGTTATTTGTCCAGCCCGTTGAACTGGTTTGGCCCGAAAGACAGCCGGAATGACGACCCGGCCGGGCCTTTGGTCTCGATTCAAGGGTTTCGCGGCATCAACACCCATCAACTGGTATGCTCGCTCCGTTTCGAAGATCGACCGGAGCTGTGCGCGATTCGAACCCAGGGTTTTGCTGGTGCCCTGGATTGGCAGGCTATGGTCGGCTATCAGCAAGGCTGGCGGTTGGGCGGTGGCGCCTCTTGGGTGCCTGGTCAACGCTGGGAATATCATGGTTCCCTGGTTTTGTATGAGTCAGCTAACCTCCGCCAGTACAGTGATAATCAACTGGCTTCAAGAACCCTTCCGGCCTGGAATGGCTTGATGGGGGCTCAGGTGAGCGGTTCCTCGGACTGGCAACTCTGGCTGGAGCATCACTACGACAGCCGGGCATTATCCATCGATGATTGGCGGCATGTCGGGGAGGATTTGAATGCCTGGGCCGATACGCCGCAGATCATGATGCTGGCGGCGGCCTGGCAGGCTCCAACCTTGACGCAGCACCGGTCGATGATCCGTTTGACCCAGAGCTGGGGCGATTGGGACCTGACCGGGGCCCTGATCGGGTTCTGGGCGGATGAAGCGACGCCCTTGATCGATGTCGAAGTGTCTTATGAATGGACGGCTCAGGCCGCGGTTCGGGCAGGCTGGCAGTCTACCTCCACCTCGGGCATTCTGGGCCGCATCGGCCAATCCGATGTGTTTCTTCTTGGCTTCAATTGGGTACTGACACCATGAGCGCAGGCTCCAAAACATCCCAGCGGACCTTTGGCGACCGGACTCTGTCCGAATGGGTCGGCGGTATTGGTTCCACTGCCGTCATCTGCGTACTGATCGCCTTATTGACTCAGTTGATGAACGACGCCGGTTACTGGATCAACCTGCGGATTTCATTGGGTTTCGGGCTCAGTATGGTGATTACCATCAACCTCTCCCATCTGGCCTGGCCGGACCGTTCGGAGCTGTTTAAGAATGGCATTGGCGTCCCTGTGGGATTGGCCATCGGCATGGTGAATCTGTTGTCGGTCATATTCGGCAACCCTTTCCAGATCGATTTTCGTGAACAATGGGCGCTGGTTCTCGGCAACATGGCGATTTCCGCCGTATTCAGCCTGATCGTGTTTTATTTCTTCTACACCACTTACCGGGTTCAGCGATTGCACCGCGAGGTGACCGAACACCAGTTGCAGGCGGCTCAAAAAGACAAGGATCTGATGCTCAGCGAACTGAAACTGATGCAGAGCCAGATCGAACCTCATTTTCTGTTCAATACGCTGGCCAATGTGCAGGGGCTGATCGATCAGGACAGCGCTGCCGCCAAGCGTCTGGTGGGGGAGCTGACCACCATGTTGCGTGCCAGCCTGCGTCGGACCCGTCAGGAGCAGACCCGCCTGGAGGAAGAACTCACCATTGTGCGCAGTTACCTGGCGATTCAATCCATCCGGATGGGCGATCGACTTCAGTTCACAGTGGACGTACCGGAGGCGCTGAACGATGTCCCGTTACCGCCTCTATTGATCCAGCCACTGGTGGAGAACGCCGTGGTGCATGGCATCGAACCCAGCACGGCGGGTGGTCGTATCGAGGTAATTGTGAGCCGGGAAGAGGGCCGTTTGGTGGTCCGGGTTCGGGATTCGGGCCTGGGGCTTGGCAATGCGCCGAAATCCAATGGCGAGGGTGTCGGCTTAACGAATGTGCGGGATCGCTTGCGTATGCTTTACGGCGACCGTGCTTCCCTGACACTGACACCGGGGGAAGAGCGGGGCACTGACGCTTGCTTGACCCTGCCATTGGCGATGGAGAACCCCACGCATGACTCATGACCTCACAGCTATCATTGCCGATGACGAACCCATATTGCGCTATCACCTGAAACAAATGCTGGGTGATCTTTGGTCCGAACTGGACATCACCGCCATGGCGGCCACAGGGGATGAAGCCTGGCAACTGATCGAAACCGTGCGTCCCAAGGTCGTGTTTCTCGACATCAAGATGCCGGGGCTGACCGGGTTGGATGTTGCAGAACGCATGCAGCAGGCAGGGCTCACTCGGGATTGCGCGGTCGTGTTTCTGACCGCTTACGATGAGTACGCCGTTCAGGCTTTCGAACGCGAAGCCATCGATTATTTATTGAAACCGGTGGATGAAAAACGGCTTGAGCAAACCCGTGACCGCATCCTGCAGCGTTTGGAGCGACCGGCTCCAACCCAGGTAGACCTGGCGGACCTGAAACGCCTGTTGGGTCGGGGAACTTCCGGCGAGCCGCTGCGCTGGCTGAATGTGCAGCGTGGTGAGGACATTCATGTCATCGATGTGGCCTCGGTGCTCTACTTTCTGGCCGAAGACAAATACACCACAGTGGTGACCGACGAAGGCGAGTATTTACTCCGCAAGTCGCTGAAACAGCTGGAAACTGAATTGGATGGCCAGGCTTTCTGGCGCATCCATCGTTCCACCCTGGTACAGGTCGGTCGCATTGATCGGGTCGAGCGGAGCTTTTCCGGCCAACTGAAAGTGCATATGCGCGGTGTATCCAAGCCGCTTGGCGTCAGTCGTCGTTTTGCTGACCGGTTCAAGACGATGTAGTCACGCAAGGTAACCACTGGAGCCAAAACGATACCGCTCATACGTCCAGTTAACCATTCGTCATATCGACCCACCCCGAACCGCCCGCCTGATTAGAGTGGCTTCATTCCCTGAAACCAAGGAGAGAAGCCATGCGAACCCTCATCACTTTAACGACCCTGCTGCTCAGTCTCTGGATACCGGTGGGCCATGCCGAACCCGCTCCCTACGGCGCTGATCTGGAAAATGCCTATCAGCTGTACCTGGCCGGTACCGAAGGTGACAAGAAAGCCACCGATAAAGCCGTGGACCTGTTGGAAAGGCTGCGTAATGAACATCCGGATGATCCATTGATCCTGACATTGCTTGGGGGCAGTCAGACCCTGCAGGGCCGCGATGCCTGGATGCCCTGGAATAAAATGAGCCTGACCGAAGACGGCCTGGCTGCCATGGGCAAAGCACAGCGTTTGCTGCGGCCGGAGCATGACGAATGGGTTTTCGGTGGGTTGCCGGTCAGCCTGCAGGTTAAAAGCCTTGCCGGTATCACCTTCACTCAAGTCCCCGGCTTTTTCGGTCGCTTTGAACAAGGCTATGAATTATTACTGGAGGCCAGTTGGAGCCCCTTGTTGGATGAAGTCCCGCCCGAGGCTCGCAGCCACATCCTTTATTACACTGCACTCGCCGCCAAACAGGCTGAAGAGAAAGATCAGCAAGTTCAGTTGTTGAAGCGGCTGGCTGATTTGCCGGTGGATGACGGCTACACCGCAGCGGCGCGGGATGCCCTGGCCGAAGCGGGAGAATGACATGAGCCTGCTTCGAACCTCTCAGTTAACCAAAAGCTACCACCTCGGCGATGTCGAACAGCGGGTGTTAACGGGGGTTGATCTAACCCTGGACGCTGGCGAATTCGTCGGGTTGGTCGGCCCCTCCGGCTGCGGCAAGACAACCCTGCTGAATATCTGCGGGCTGATCGACAGACCGGACACCGGTCGGCTCTTCTGGCACGACCGGGAACTGACCGGCCAAACTCCGACCTACCTGACCGAGTTGCGCCGTCGAACGCTCGGCTTTGTCTTCCAGGATTTCAATTTGATTCCGGTCATGAACGCCTGGGACAACATCGCCTACCCACTGATGCTGCTTGGGTTGTCCCGGGCTGAACAAAAGGAACGGGTGCGGTCTCTGGCCGAAGCCGTAGGCATTGAATCTTTGCTGGACAAACGCCCGGCCCGCCTTTCCGGTGGGCAGCGGCAACGGGTGGCCATTGCGAGGGCTCTGGTCAAGCGCCCTGAATTGATCATCGCCGACGAACCTACAGCCAGCCTCGATGAAGATACCGCCCTGACCGTTATCGGGTTGCTGCGTGACCTGGGGCGGCGGTTTGGCTCCACCTTTCTGGTGGCCACTCATGATGCCCGTCTTACCCGTTGGTGCGATCGTCTGATCCGTCTCGATCATGGCCACCTTATTCAGAACCCGCAGACGGAAAGCCCGGCTCATAGGGAGGCATTGATATGAAATGGCTGTTATTGGCCTGGAGCAATCTGGGTCGGAACCGTCGTCGAACTCTGGCGACCCTGCTGCTCACGGCGATTGGTGTCACCGGCATTATGGCGACCAGCGGTTTCGCGCTTTACACCTATGAGTCTTTGCGGGAATTCGCTATGCGTGACAAGGGCCATGTGATTCTGACCCATCGCGATTTCTATTCCGAACAGGAAGACTATCCCTTGCAGTATGGCCTTGAGGACGCCGTTTCGTTGCAGCGGACCCTGCTGGGTGACGCGGAGGTGAGGGACACTTTGGCTACTGTGGAATTCAGCGGCCTGATCAGCAACGGCGACAAGTCCACTATCTTCCTCGGCGAAGGCGTCGAGCCCGAGTTGTTTCAGGTGCGCGGACCGACCATGCAATTGAACGAAGGACGATTGTTCGGCGTGCCAGACGATGGCACAGATGCTCAGGCACTGATTGGCCAATCCCTGGCCGACAACCTGAAAGTGGGCGTTGGAGACGGCCTGACGCTGATGAGCACGACTGTCGACGGCGCCCTCAACGCCATCGATATTCAGGTGCGGGGCGTCGTTTCCACCGGGATACCGGAGCTGGACAGTCGTCTGGTGATGACCCGCATCGAGGACGCCCAACGTTTATTGAACAGCTACCGGGTCACGCGTATCGGAATTTATTTGAGCGACAACAGCCAAGCGGAGGACTTTTACCAACGTTTGGTCGAGGCCTATCCGAATCTGGGCGTAACCGCCTGGCACGAACGCGCGTTCTTTTATAAAGGCGTGCGCAATCTCTATAACCGAATTTTTGGCGTAATGGGCGTGGTCATCCTCGCCATGGTCGGATTTGCGATCTTCAACACGGCGTCGATGAGCGTTATGGAGCGAACCCGGGAAATAGGCGCGTTGGCCGCCATGGGCACACGTCGGGGCGAGACCCTGCGGCTGTTTTTGATGGAAGCCGGTTTGATTGGCGGCCTGGGTAGCCTTGTCGGGGTACTGCTTGCGGGGTTGTTGACCCTTGGCTTAATGGTGTTTGACGTGCAGATGCCACCACCACCGGGGCAGACCGAAGGCTATCCCCTGCAAATCTATTGGTCGTTGCATGTCGCCTGGGTCAGTTCGGCCCTGGTGATCGCACTGTCTGTCCTGGCGAGCGGCTTCGCGACCCTTAAGGGCATTCGCAAACCCCTCGTGGAGGCACTGAATTATGCGTAGCCCCTGGCCGTTCATTGTGATTCTGATCGTTATCGCCATCGGTTCGTTAAGGGCCGACGAAGCCCCGGAGCTGGCAGTGCTGGATTCTGCCCGCTCGGGAAGTGGCAATGTCAAAGTCGATACCCTGATCGAAGTGCGCAAGGGCGGGGAGTTGATTCGTTCCAGCGAATACGATGTCTATGTGGGTAGCGAGCGCCGATCGTTGGCCTTGGTGCGCAGCGGTCGTGAGGCCGGCCAGAAAATCCTCATGTTGGACGACCAGTTCTGGCTCTTCCTGCCTTCGAGCCAACGCCCGATCCGCATAACCCCGATGCAGAAGATGCTGGGTGAGGCGTCGGTCGGTGACATCGCTTCTTTGCGCTGGCAGGAGGACTATCGGGTTGTCGAACGGCGTACCCACCCGGACGATGATAAAAGAATTCTGGTTCTTGAGGCGGCCCATGTCAGTCTCAGTTATCAACGGGTTGAGCTAACTGTGCGAATGGAGGATTACGCCCCTATCTCTGCTCGGTTTTTCCTGACCTCGGGCAAACTGGCCAAGTCGGCGGTTTTCCATCTGGACGACTCCGCCGGGGACTTGGTGGTAACAGGTATCACGCTGACCGATGAAGTCATGGGTGAAGAGGTGACGCTCATCCGATATCGGGAAGTGAGCGCCGTTGATATCCCCGAGCGCTGGTTTTCACCGGCTTACCTGTCTCGCAACCGGCTTGACTGAATGTTGACCGAGCGGGGGATTTCGCGTGAACCTTGAGCCGTGACTTGATACACTGCCCAACTGGCGAACGACATCGCAGATCATTCGCCGGTCCAACTTGGTCATGCCCGCCCGGCATGATCCTGACAGGGAGGAGACCATGACTCTCAAACAACTATGGCTGGCCACAGTAACTTTGATGCTTGTCGCGGCACTAAGCCAGCCGACAGCCTTGCTTAATCTGGTGCAGTCTTCCAGCGAAACCTTGATCTGGTTGGCACTCAGCCTGGTCGAGCAGCTGATGACCCCTCTGCTGAACCCTTGAATTAAAGACGGTTATCCTCCTTAGTCAGCCGATTATGCAATTGAAGCCGATCTATGTTGCGTTTGCTGCAATATGGTTTCCCTCATGGCATAATCGGCCCCAGTCAGAGGAGGTCTCACTATGGATCTGCGCGCTTTAAAGCAGTTCTTGCATCTGTCCCAAACGTTGCATTACGGCAAGACATCGGAAGCCATGCACGTTAGCCCGTCCACCCTGAGCCGCAGCATTGCACGGCTGGAAGATGAACTGGGTGCGACTCTGTTCGAACGGGACAACCGAACCGTCGTTCTTACCCAGGCCGGGCGTCTGTTCCGTGAATTCGCGGAGTCCACCCTGGCACAGTGGCAGGATTTACGGCACAAACTGCAGAACGATCCAGTAGAACTGCGTGGGCAAATACGCCTGTATTGCTCGGTAACCGCCAGCTATACCTTCATGTTGGATCTGTTGACCGAATTCCGCAGTCGCTACCCTAATATCGAGGTGGTGCTGGAAACCGGGGACTACGCCATGGCCATGCAGAGGGTGATGGATGATGAAACGGACATCGCCGTGGCGCCCAGGCCGGATCATTTGCCCAACCCATTGATGTTCCATTCCATCGTGGAAACGCCGCTGGAGTTCATCGCACCAGCGATTGACTGCCCGGTCAAAACCCACTTGGCGGAAACACCCATTCCCTGGGGCCAGATTCCGTTCGTGGTGTCTGAATACGGGCTTGCGCGCAAGCGGCTCGATCATTGGTTCCGCGCCCACAGCTTCAAGCCCAACATCTATGCTCAGGTGGCTGGTCACGAAGCGATAGTCAGCATGGTGGGGCTGGGATTTGGTGTAGGGGTGGTTCCAGGGTTGGTCATTGAAAACAGCCCGTTAAAAGACAAAATTGTCCGTATAGAAACCGATAGTCAGCTGCAGCCATTCGACGTGGGGGTATGCGTGCTCAACCGTCGCCTGCAGGATCCATTGGTCAACGCCTTCTGGCGAACGGCGTGCGATCTGACCACCCAAGTGGCTTAACCCGCTGCCATCCAAGATGGCGCGTGGCGATACATTCATTCATTGACAGGGGGACCTATGCGTTCCACAGAACAAACAGAGCCGACAACCGATCGTTTGCCGGTTCAGCCGAATGGTCATCCTCGGCGTGGCGTTTATCTTTTGCCCAATCTGCTGACCACCAGCGCACTCTTTGCCGGTTTCTATTCGATTGTTTCTTCAATCGGAGGGGACTTTGTCAAAGCCTCGGTGGCAATATTCGTCGCTCAGATATTGGACGGCATGGACGGCCGCGTCGCCCGCATGACGCACACCCAAAGCGAATTCGGCGCCCAGTATGACAGTATGTCCGACAATCTGGCCTTTGGCGTGGCGCCGGCCTTGCTGGTGTTCCAGTGGTCACTGCACAGCCTTGACAAGCTGGGCTGGGTGGCTGCCTTCATTTTCGTGGCTGGGGCGGCGTTGCGGTTGGCCCGTTTCAATATCCAGATCAACACGGTCGACAAAAAGTTTTTTGTCGGTTTGGCGAGTCCGGCGGGGGCAGGCATCATTTGGGCGACCGTCTGGGCCTTTACCGAGTCCGGTATCTCGGGTGAATCCGTCGCCTGGCTGATGGTAGTGGTGGTTCCCGTGGTGGGTGCCTTGATGGTCAGCCCCGTACGCTACTATTCATTCAAGGATCTCAGTGATCGGGGGCGGGTCCCCTTTGTGGTCTTGTTAATCAGCGTCATGGTCATTGCCATCATCGCACTTGACCCGGCCCGTGTATTACTGGCTTTCGCCGTCCTATATGCCTTGTCGGGACCCTTCTTCGAAGTATGGCGCCGCCTGCGGCAACATCGAAATGCACGCAAGGCGGGAACTTCCTGACAGCAAACCAGTCACAAGGGTAGGACGTACACTTAGACACCACAGACGCGGACTGCCCTTATTATGATCAAACGCCCGACGGATCTGACAGAAAACGATGTAACCCCTCAGTCCTCCTACCTGAATCGCCGGCAAATCATGCAGGCAGCGGGTGGGTTGGCGCTAACCACCCTGATTCCCGGCGCCTTTGCCGCGCCACCTTCCGCGCCTCACTGGCTGTCCCGAAAGGTCGAGAACACCCTGTATCGGAGCGTAACCACCGATGAAGGCGTGACGGACCGGGCCGATGCGACCTCTTACAATAACTTTTATGAATTCGGTACAGGTAAAGAAGACCCATCCAAGCACGCGGCCGACTTTAATCCCTACCCATGGCAGATAGAGGTTGGCGGGCTGTGTGATAAACCCGGAACCATTGATCTGGAAGATCTGATCAACCACCGGCAGACGGAGGAGCGCATATATCGTCTGCGCTGTGTGGAAGCCTGGTCCATGGTTATTCCCTGGGTCGGTGTCGAACTGGGTAAGGTCCTGGCGGATTTTCAGCCACGGTCCGATGCCAAATATGTCGCCTTCAATACCATCATGCGCCCGGAGGAGCTTCGCGGGCAACGCAGCCGGTTTTCCTTTATCGATTACCCCTATGTCGAAGGGCTGCGCATCGACGAAGCCATGCATCGACTCGCCTTCCTGGCAGTGGGGATGTATGGCGAACCCCTACCCAATCAGAACGGCGCCCCGATTCGGTTGGTCATGCCATGGAAATACGGTTTCAAGAGCATCAAGTCCATCGTCAAAATCGAGTTCGTGAATAAAGAACCACCCACTACCTGGAATTTGGCCAACCCTAAAGAGTATGGGTTTTACAGCAACGTAAACCCAAGCGTAGATCACCCCAGATGGAGCCAGGCGAGCGAGCGTCGCATCGGCCCGAACGGCGATATCGATCGTATCCCCACGGCCATGTTCAACGGGTACACCGAAGTGGCTTCTTTATATCAGGGTATGGATTTGCGGAAATTTTTCTGATGATGCGCTTTCTTAAACTGAACAACGGCCCTTTGTGGTGGGCGTTTTTCCTGACCGCGTTGGCACCCGGCGTCTATTATTGGGGGCTATTCCTGTTCGACCCCCGCGCATTGGGGGTCGACTCGCTTGAAGTGGTGCTTCAGGAGATGGGACGCTGGACTCTCTGGTTGCTGCTGATCACGCTGGCGTGTTCACCCGTCAAGCGCAAAACGCCCTTCAACAGCATTATCAAATACCGGCGAATGCTGGGTTTATTTACCTTCTTTTATGGCACCCTCCATTTATCGACTTACCTTATTGGCTGGATCGAGCTTGATTGGGCGGTCTTCGTGGAGGACCTGGGTAAAAGGCCTTTCATTTATCTGGGAATGCTAGCCTGGCTGGGACTGTTCGCTCTGGCGATTACCTCGCCCAAAGCTATGGTGCGGCGCTTGAAGAAGAACTGGAAGCGTCTGCATCGAATCGTGTATGGCATTCTGGTTCTGGCGGTCATCCACTTTTGGCTGCAGTCGCGAGTCTCTTCTTTAGAGGCTTGGATATATACCGTCCTCTCGTTGATCTTGCTTGGCGAGAGACTGGTGGCGAAACTGAACACCACTCAAAAAAGACGGAGTGCCCTGGCTTAGCGAACTCATGGCGGCCGTGCCCCGGTCGCTCCTCCGCTCTTGCCAAACCCGCTTCTTCCCGCGTATTTCAACTTTTTCCGAAGCCCCCCTTGACCTCGAAAAGAAAAAGACTATTATACGCCTC
>CBFGUW010000050.1:0-38995 GCA_965652395.1 uncultured Saccharospirillum sp.
CGCATTATAGGGATCGGAATTTTGGAGTCAACGCGTTTTGACGATTTTTTTAATTACGCGCCGCCAGGTCGGCGTAGTACTGCAGTAATTCCGCCGCTTCACGCTCTACGGTGTAATTCTTAATAACGGTCTCACGGCCCTGCCGGGCCAGGGAGTCGCGATTGGGGGCATCCGACATTAGCCGTTCAAGCCGGTCCGCCAGCTGACGGCTGTCATCTATCGGTATCAGATAGCCGTTCTTAGCATCCTCAATAATATCCGGCCAGGCCCCCGCTTGAGAGGCCACCACAGCTGCGCCCGTGCTCATGGCCTCGAGCACTGTAAGCCCAAACCCTTCGTTTCGACTCAATGCAGTCACGATGGACATGGCCCGGAAGTAATCGGGAATCTGCTCAAAAGGCAGTTTACCGGTGAAGACCACGCGGTCTTCAAGACCGGCTTCTTTAAGCCGCTCCTTCTGCGCCTTAACAAAATCGGCTTGGTCAGGGGTGATCTCACCCACCACGATAACTGAAAAATCGGGATGCCCGGGTAACACCTCCAAAGCGGCATTCACCAACAGGTCCACACCTTTCTGGTGGCGAACCCGCCCGAATATACCGATTCCTTTTTTGCCGGGGAGACCCAGGCTCTCCCATAACTTCTCACGGTCAACGGCCGGCTGATAGCGGTCGGCGTTGATGCCATGGGGAATAAGCTGGTCCGGCGGGTTTGGCATATAGTCAGCGGCGGCGGTACAGGTGGATAACAGGCCATCCATTTGGCTCATCAACCAGCGGGTAATCCAAGTCTTTCGTCGTTGTGCCGTAGAGGTGAAAGCTATGCGGATTTTGGCACCAAACACTTTCTTTAACAGCAGCGCCTGTATCATTTCATCGTTTCGCCGGGCATGGAAAACCCGCCATTTTCCATTGGGAAGTGGTTTACGCGCCAACCGAACCAGCTGCCAGAATGACACCACCGGTACATCCTGAGGTAAATGATGCTCACCCAACACCACCAGCCTAGCCTGCTGTTTTTGGACCTCCAACACTTGCAATAGGGTGCTGGTAACACCCGAGAAACGCTTATTGGAGTTCCCGAGAATCACCTGGAAATTGGGATCTACGGGCCGACTCATTCGGGCCGTTCCCCTTTCACAATGCCAAACGGAGTCCAATCCCGGCCGGTTTCGCGCACCTCTTTGCGTAATGCGTAGTTCCGCTCCCAAATTTCAGGTTTGGCATAACCCCGCTTGTGATCGAGATGCACACAAATGGCTTGGTAACGAATCTGCCTCGACCGAAGGCCATGGTTCCATAACCGCTCACCCAATTCCCGATCCAAACCACCGTATTGCATACGCTCATCGAAACCGTTCACAGCCAACAAATCCTTTCGCCAGGTTGAACTGTTCATTCCGTTCCAGGTGGCTTTGGTGGGTGTCAGCCGGTTGAGCCAGCCAGCCAGGGCTGGGGATTCCACCAGCTTCCAAAGCTTGTGATTCCTTGGTTGCCCATGGGAGACAAGCCAACTGCGGCGGAATGGGTTCCCCGCCGTGATATCCTCAGCCTTAATCGCTTGAGAAACCGGCATGGTGAGTTTCAGATAACCTCCGGACAGGAAGGCACCGGGACGGGCCACCCGCCTGTGCACTGCGATAAAATCCGCTCGCGGGATGCAGTCGCCATCGGTGAATATCAGGTAGTCCACTGAGGTGTCGGCAATGGCTTTATTAAGGATTTCGGTCTTCCGAAAGCCATCGTCTTCATGCCAGACATGACGAATATTCAAGCGACCCCGGGCACGAAATCGCTCAATCAGCTCCCGTGTTTCCTCTCCCGATCCGTCATCGGCAATGATGGTTTCGAAGTCGGTATCGGTTTGGCATTCGTAACCCTGCAGCACCCGCTCCAGCCAGAGAGGCGAGTTATAAGTGGTTATCACCACTCCTATAGTGAAAGCAGGTCGAGCCATGGAGCGTCCTCTGAAGTACCGGTTAACCCCGGTGTTCTTTGGCCAGATATTCTTCGGATTGCATTTCCTGCAACCGGCTGACGGTCCGCTGGAATTCGAACCCAAGCCGACCATCTTGATACAGTTCTTCTATGGGGGCTTCCGCTGTCATTAACAGCTTCACCTGTCGATCATAAAATTCGTCGACCATATTGATAAAACGCCGCGCCATATCATCGTTCTTGCCGTGGAAGACCGGAACACCGCTGACCAACACTGCATGAAAGCAACGGGCGATCTCTATATAGTCGTTCTGGCTTCTGGGGCCATCGCACAGTGCTTTGAAGTCGAACCAGGCGACGTCTTCACAGAGCCTACGGGCAGTGATGGTCCGCCCCAGCACGTCAAGACCGTAGTTTTCCTCCGCCTCTTCGAGGTCGGGTGCCAACCGCCTAAAGCTGGTCTCAAGGGAGGTTTCGGCAGCCTTGTCCAGGGGGGAATGAAATATTTCGACCTGTTTGAGGGTTCTCAGCCGATAATCGATGCCCCCGTCTACGTTCAGCACGCGGGTGTATTTGTTCAGCAGGTCGATCGCAGGCAGGAATAGGGAGCGTTGTAATCCGTCTTTATAGAGGTCGTTGGGGACGATGTTGGATGTCGCCACCAGGGTCACCCCTCTTTTGAACAGTGCCTTGAGCAGGTTGGCCAGGATCATGGCATCGCCGATATCCGAGACGAAGAACTCGTCGAAACACAACACACGAGCCTCTTTGGAGATCTCCTCGGCGACCGGCTCGAGTGGATTGGCTTCCCCTTTGTGGTCTTTCAACCCCTGATGAACCCGACGCATGAAGTGGTGAAAATGCATGCGACGTTTATCATCGAAGGGCAAGGTATCAAAGAAGGTGTCCATCAGGTAAGTCTTCCCCCGACCGACGCCCCCCCAGAAATACAGGCCGGTCACAGGTTCTGTCTGCTTCCGGAACAGACGCCCGAGACGCCCGGCAAAGCTGTGCTCCTGTTCTCGCTGGGCCAATAATTGGTCGAAGAGTGACTGTAATGCCTTGACGGCCTCCTCTTGAGCCGGATCATGGGTGAAACCGGGCTTATCAAGGTCTGCCTGATAACGGGACCAGGGGGTGGTCATCGACATCTCCGAGCGGGGAATCAGGGCCGGGGATTTTACGGGATCAGGCCGCACAATCAATGACCCGGTGGAACAATTGTTTCTAAACGTAAGCACGAGCTTGTAGCTTATACTTTTTAACACTGTACCGTTTTTACTTTCTAAATTTGGAGAACACCATGCTGCAACTGGATTGGATCGCTTTTATCGTTGCCCTGCTCATTGCCTTCATCATCGGTTTCCTCGCCAGTCGCCTGTGGACAAAAAGCCGGGGGGAAGACACCGACAGCCTGAAGCGGCAGCTGGATGATCTCAAACGCCAGCATCAAAACTACCAGATCAGCGTGACCGAACACTTTAACCGCACCACTCAACTGATCGACAGCCTGAACCGGAACTACGACGCCATCCGCGACCATCTGAGCCGCGGTGCGGATGAGCTGGTGGCACCGGAATACCGGCTGGAATCGGCCCGGGCCGCCGGAGAAGACCTGGAAAGCCTGGCGCCGACCAAGGGCGACTCCGACGAATTCAACATGCCCAGAGACTATGCTCCGAAATCGGGCCACGAAGAGGGAACACTGTCCGAGAGCTACGGTTTGCGCCGCAAACAGGAAATGGAAGATGAAGAACCCGAAGCGGAAAAAGAGGAGCCTGAGGCTCTATCTAAGAAGTCGCGATAGATTTATTCTGAAATGATCTTACAGGCCTGATAACAATAACAAAAAGCTTTGATATAGTTCGCCCAGATTGGAAACCCTTGAACGGACGAACTATGTCAAACGACGTCTTTACTCATCTTCAACAGCTGGAAGCGGAAAGTATTCATATCATCCGCGAAGTCGCTGCCGAATTCGACAACCCGGTCATGCTCTACTCGATCGGTAAAGATTCAGCGGTCATGCTGCATTTAGCCCGAAAGGCCTTCTTTCCGGGTCGCATCCCCTTCAAGCTGATGCACGTCGACACGGGTTGGAAATTCAAGGAAATGTACGAGTTCCGGGACAAAATGGCCCGGGACTTCGAATTCGAACTTATCGTTCATCAAAACGAAGACGGCGTGCGCCAGGGCATCAACCCCTTCGATCACGGCAGTGCGAAACACACGGACATAATGAAAACCCAGGCCCTCAAACAGGCTCTGGACAAGTACAAGTTCGACGCTGCCTTCGGGGGCGCCCGCCGGGATGAGGAAAAATCCCGCGCCAAGGAGCGTGTTTACTCCTTCCGTGACCGCAACCACCGCTGGGACCCGAAAAACCAGCGCCCTGAGCTGTGGAACATTTACAACGGCAAGATCAACCGGGGTGAAAGCATCCGGGTTTTCCCGCTCTCCAACTGGACCGAACTGGATGTGTGGCAATACATCCACCTGGAAAGTATCCCCATTGTGCCGCTCTACTTCTCGGCCGAACGCCCCGTGGTAGAGCGTGACGGCATGCTGATCAACGTCAACGACGACCGCATGAAGCTGCTGCCGGGTGAAGAAATTCAGCACAAGAAGGTCCGCTTCCGCACCTTGGGTTGCTACCCGCTGACGGGTGCTGTCGAGTCCGAGGCGGACACCCTGCCCGATATCATTCAGGAAATGCTGCTGACCACCACCAGTGAACGTCAGGGCCGCGCCATCGATCATGATTCCGCCGGATCGATGGAGAAGAAGAAGCAGGAAGGCTATTTCTGATCGCCCAACCCGACCGGTACAGCATTTGAGGAACACCCAAACATGGCACACCAATCCGATTTGATCGCTCAGGACATTCACGAGTACCTGAAGCAACATGAACAGAAAGAACTGCTGCGGTTTCTGACCTGCGGCAGTGTGGACGATGGCAAATCCACCCTGATCGGCCGCTTACTGCACGACTCCAAGATGATCTACGAAGATCAGCTGGCCGCCATCGAGAAGGACAGCAAGAAGTCCGGCACCACGGGCGAGAAAATCGACCTGGCGCTGCTGGTCGATGGCCTGCAGGCCGAGCGCGAGCAAGGCATCACTATTGATGTGGCCTACCGCTACTTCTCGACCAACAAGCGTAAGTTCATCATCGCCGACACGCCAGGGCACGAGCAGTACACCCGCAACATGGCGACCGGAGCCTCGACCTGCGATCTGGCGGTCATTTTGATCGACGCCCGTTACGGCGTTCAGGTGCAGACCCGCCGCCACAGCTATATCGCCCACCTGCTGGGTTTGAAGCACATCATCGTGGCGGTGAACAAAATGGACCTGGTGGACTTCAGCCAGGACCGTTTTGAAGAGATCAAGAAAGACTATCTGGCGTTTTCAGAGCAGTTGAACCTGCCAGACATTCATTTCGTGCCGATGTCGGCTCTGGACGGGGACAACGTGGTCACCCTGAGCGAACGTTCGCCCTGGTACCAGGGGCCAACCCTGATGGAACTGCTGGAAAACATCGAGATTTCCCGCGACCGCGATACCGAGCATTTCCGCCTGCCGGTCCAGTACGTAAACCGCCCGAACCTCGACTTCCGGGGTTTCGCAGGCACCATCGCATCCGGCCTCATTCGCCCGGGTGACACTGTAATGGCACTGCCGAGCGGATTGTCCTCCAAGGTGGAGCGGATTGTCACCTTCGACGGCGACCTCGACCACGCCTTCCCAGGCCAAGCTGTCACCTTGACGCTGACCGATGAAATCGACGTGAGCCGAGGCGATATGCTGGTCGGTGCCGAGGAAGAGCCTTTGGTTTCCCAGGCGTTCAAAGCCAAGATTGTCTGGATGCACGACGATGCGATGATCCCCGGCCGCCAGTACGATTTCAAAGTCGGTACCCAGTCGGCCACCGGCAGCATCAGCAAGCTGCACCGTCAGATTGACGTGAACACCCTGCAGGACCAACAAGCGGAGCAACTGCCGCTGAATGGTATTGGCGAGGTTACGTTGCAGCTGAACAAACCTGTAGTGGTTGATCCATACAGCGCCAATCCAGGCACGGGTGCCTTTATCATTATCGACCGGCTGAGCAACATCACCGTCGGCGCCGGTATGATAGAAGAACTGGGTGAAGTCCACGATTCGCACCCGGTGACGGAAGCCGAGCGCACAGCCCGCTATCGCCAAAAGCCGGTGTCACTGGTTCTGGCCGTGGACGATGCCGCTGAAAAGGCGGTTGAACTGGAACGCGCCCTGTTCGATCTCGGTCATGCCTGCGTGATCGTGCGACCGGAGGATGCTCTGAGCGTGGCACCTTACGTTGAAGCCGCCGGGCTGATTGCAATTATTGCGGGCAACACCGATGCGCCCTTTGGTTTCAAGGTGGAGGATGCCTCACCCAAGGCGGTTATTCGGTTGCTTCGCGAGCACGAAGTACTGGAAGACTAAGACTGTCATGTAGGAGCGCAGTCCTCTGCGCGACTATGCCTGCCGATACAACGGAATTTCGCCAGAGTAAAGTCGCGCAGAGGACTGCGCTCCTACCGTACTTGCCCGTTATACCGGGATGGGCAAATCGATAAACTCGACGGAGATTCCAAATCGCTGCGCGAGATGACGACCCAACGCCTCCGGCCCACCCCTTTCGGTGGCATGATGACCAGCCGCGAAATAATGCACCCCACTTTCCCGCGCCAAGTGAACCGTCGGTTCGCTGATTTCCCCCGAGACAAACGCATCCACTCCGGCGTCGATGGCCTGCTGTAAGTACCCTTGAGCCGAACCAGTGCACCAGGCAATGGTTTCAATTTCGTCCTCTTCCTCACCGATGTGTATAACGTCGAACTCCATGGCTTCGCGCAGTGCATCGCGCAGGCTGGCACCCGTTTCGATATCCGCAGTGCGCCCCATAAGGGCCAAAGTGCCTTCGATTTCACCGGTAACCTCCCACCCCATCAAATCCGCAAGCTGAACGTTGTTTCCGACTTCGGGGTGAGCATCAAGTGGTAGGTGATAGGCGTAGAGGTTGATGTTGTGGGCGAGTAAGGCCGCGATTCGATTGCGTTTTATGCCGGTAATCGGCGCCGGCTCCCCTTTCCAAAAATAACCATGATGAACCAGGATGGCATCGGCCTGACGTTCGATGGCTTCATCGATCAGCCGCTGACTGGCCGTGACGCCGGTAATAATGCGCCGAATCTCGGATTTACCGGCCACCTGGAGCCCGTTAGGGCAATAATCACTGAAGGTGTCAGGCTGCAGGTAATCCGTCAGGTAGGCGGTCAGGTCGTCCCGATGCAGGGTCATGGTACACTCCGTTTTTTTCGGCGATCAGGTTAGTGAATACCGCATGAGTGTACATCAAAGTCTCAGGTTCTGGCTGGCCCCTGCTCTGGTTGGTTTGGCGGCGGGTTTGTTCATTGTCTGGAAAATGCCGGGCGCATCCACTCCTACCGCCTTACCGTCCGAACCCAAGGTTCCACAAACCCAAGCCGAATTGGCCAACACCCTGCCGAGTTACGCCCATGCGATAGAACGTGCCAAGGCCAGCGTCGTAAGTATTTATACCAACAGCACTGTGGCCGAGCCGCTGAACCCCTTGTTTGATGACCCATTTTTCTCGCAATTCATGCCTCAGCGGCAACGCCAGCAAACCAGCCTGGGGTCCGGTGTGGTGTTGGATGCGCAGGGCCATATTCTGACCAATGCCCACGTGATTCGAAACGCGGACAGAATTGTGGTGGTCACGGCAGGAGATGAAGAACACTCAGCCATGCTGATGGGCGAGGACGCCGACAGCGATCTGGCCGTGCTGAAAGTGGAAGGTGGCAGCCTTCCCCCCATCCCAACCGACCCGGACTATCGCGCGCGAGTGGGCGATCTGGTTTTTGCTGTAGGAAACCCTTTTGGAGTCGGTCAGACGGTCTCCATGGGCATCGTCTCTGCAACGGGCCGCCATCAACCGGGCCTGACCCGCTTTGCCGATTTCATTCAGACCGATGCGGCGATTAATCCAGGGAACAGCGGCGGGGCCTTGATCAATGCCCGAGGGGATCTTGTAGGCATCAATACCGCCATTTTCTCCAATACAGGAGGTTATCAAGGCATTGGGTTCGCCATCCCCTTTGCTCACGCCCTGGACATCGCCCAGCAGATTATCGAGCAGGGCCAGGTGATGCGGGGGTACCTGGGGATAGATGTGCGTGAACTGTCCCCTCAGGAACTGAATCAGATCGGGCTGCGCACCCGAGCCTTTGAAGTGGTCGATGTTGTGGAAGGCTCCCCGGCCGCCCGGGCCGGGCTCCGCCAGGGGGATTTGTTATTGGGCATCGAAGGCGAGCCTCTGGCAAGCCGTGAAGCCGCCGCCCGGGTAATCGCCAACCACAAACCGGGGGAACGCCTGGGGCTGGCTTTGGCGCGCGGGCGGCAACTGTTTGAAGCCGAAGTGGTGCTGGGTAAGCGTCCGGTCGAGCCTTAACTGCGACGCCATAACAGGGTGCTTTTTCCGGGCAGCGTGAGGCGGAATCGAGCCGCCTCCCCGTTTAGCTTCCCGCTACCTTCCATAAGCTGCCAGTCACCCTCTTGAGGTGGCAGAGGGTCGTCACATTTCACCTCGCATGCCTCACCCCGGTTTACCGCCACCAGACACTGCTCTCCACTTGTCACTCTCGCGAAAATGAAGACATCGCTTTGCGCATAAACATCCACCAATGCGCCTTTCTGCAATGCTTCGCTTCCTTGGCGGTGACGAATCCAGCGCTGCGTGGCATTGAAGACTGTCGAGGGCCAGGCCTCTCTCTCCCAGGGAAAGCTTCGGCGGCAGTCCGGGTCGTCGCCTCCTGGCAATGCGATTTCATCGCCATAATACAAACAAGGTGCTCCGATATAGGTCATCAACAGACCTATCGCCGCCATAAATAAATCCACATCTCCATTCAGCATGGTAATCAACCGACGGGTATCGTGGCTGTCCAGTTGGTTCAATTGGGCCAGCTGCTGGGCGAAAGGTATGGCCGCACGGGCCTTGGCCAACCAGCGGGCGTAATCGCCTGCATTTAGCTGGATCGGATCGTAGGCGATATCCAGGCCCGCAAAAAAAGCCCGGGTCGGATGCCCAAAGCCATAATAGTTCATGGCTCCGTCTTCCTGGTCGCCCTGCAGCCAGGGCGTAGCCTCGAAAAAGTGTTCGCCCAGTAAGTATGCATCCTGCCGTTCATTCTTAATGGCCCGGCGAAGCTCACGGACATGGTGATGGTTGTTACGGGCGCCCGCTCCTTCGCCGAGCATGTGAATTACGTCCATCCGCCAACCATCAATCGCATAGGGTGGCCGCAGCCAATGTTTAATAACCGACTGGTCCCCTGTTATGAACGTCTCTACATTGGCCGGGTTGGCAAAGTCCAATACAGGCAGGCTGTCATGCCCTTTCCAACTGGCATAGGAGGGCTGATTGGTTGCGTCTTCATCAAACACATAACGGGCGCGGCATTCGGCATCCCCGGCCAAGGCTCTTTGAAACCAGGGGTGATAGACACTGGTGTGATTGATGACCGCATCCAGCATCAGCTTCATGCCCTTTTCATGAAGCCGCTCGCGTAGGGAAACAAAGGCTTCGTTACCCCCCAAGTGAGGGTCGACGTTGTAGTAATCGACCGTATCGTATTTGTGATTACTTCGGGAGGTAAAAACCGGATTCAAATAAAGGGCGGTGACGCCCAGCTCGTTGTTCAAATAATCCAGTCGCTGTTCAATCCCAGGCAGGTCACCGCCATAAAACTCCACGGCACCCTGTGCCATGTTTGGTACCTCGCCCCAAGCACGACGCTGTGCGCTTAACTCATATAAGTACTCGAAGGCGTCAGTGGCGGGAGTCGTTTGCGGATCGCCTTCAGCGAAGCGGTCGGGGAAGATTTGATAGAACACCTGACGGCTGACCCAATCGGGTACATGGTGATCCGGTAGGTATTTGAACATCTGGTTCAAGGTCGGCATGACTGCATCCAAACCATTCGCCCCATACCACTGAAGATGGTCCAGCCCTATCAATTTGAACAGATAGCGAACCTGAACACCTTCGGCAGGCAATGGAATATCGGTTTCATACCAAGCCCACCCCTGCCGTTGCTCCACACGCCGCATATCGGTAAGCGATTCTTCGTTATCCGGTTCGGTCCTCAACCGAACTTTCTTTGGCTGGCGTTTGGTTTTTATCGCCAGGCGAACCGTTAAGCGGTGCTCCTGCTGCTGAAGATAACCTGGGATGGCCTGATGAAATGCCACAGTGGCCGTCATGGAATAAACCCTTGCTGTATGTAGCACTCATTAAAGCAAAAGGGACAAAGGGTTGAGAGGCGGAAAAACCTTGGGGGTCTGTATTTGGCAGAAGACGAAAAGGGGCGCAATGCGTCAAGCCGGGGATGGTGAGGACCTCGCCATCCCCGGCTAAAGCGGGTTAACCGAGAATGCCTTGCAGGGCGGCGATAAGCTGATCGTTCTCTTCGGGGCTGGAGACGTTAATGCGCAGACAGTCCGCCAACAACGGATGTGCGCCATCCAGTTTCTTGATCAGAATGCCAGCCTCCTTAAGCGCCTGATGGATGCGAGGTGCTTGACCGGGTTCTGTGCGCACCAACAGAAAGTTGGCTTCGCTTTCAAAGACGGTCAGCCCCGGCAGGGCTTTGATCGCATTAAACAGCTCGGCCCGCTGGGCAACCAGGGTCTGTGTTTGCTGCTCAAATACGTCAAAGTGCTCCAGCGCAAAGGTCGCCGTGAGCTGGGTCAGGCTATTGATGTTGTAGGGCAGGCGCAGTTTGTTCACCTGCTCGATCCAACTGGGGTGGCCGATCAGAATTCCCAGGCGCAACCCGGCCAAGCCGACCTTGGACAGGGTGCGCATGATCAGAAGGTTCGGGTAGTCTTCCAACCAACCCAGGTAATCCGCTTTGGTAAAGGCGGTGTAGGCTTCATCCAGTACAACCAGTCCGGGCGCGGCTTCAATGATGCGCCTCAGCTTTTCGTCGCCCCAAAGATTACCGGTCGGGTTATTCGGTTGCGCCAGAAAAACCAAGGCCGGCTGCTCGCGCTCGATCTTGGTCAACATGGCTTCGAGATCCAGCTCGAAATTGGCGGTGAGTGGCACGCCGACATAATCCATGTCCAGATACTGGGCGATCATCCTGTACATCACAAAACTGGGTTCCGGTGCCAGGATGGTCCGGCCCGGACCGGCCAATGCCATGGCCACCAGTTGGATCAATTCATCGGAGCCGTTGCCCAGCAGAATATCCCACTCATCGCCGATGTTCATGACGGTGCGCAACCCGGCTTTCACTTTGGGGGCATCCGGGTGTGGGTAGCGGTTCACATCGGCACGACCGAGCCAATCGGCCCATTCGTGACGCAGGGCGTCGGGCCAGGTATAGGGGTTTTCCATGGCGTCCAGCTTGATCAGGCCGGTCGCATCCGGTACCGGATAAGCGGCCAGCTTTTGAATGTCGTTGCGTACCCAGCGTTGTACCTGGGTATCGACCAAATCGCGCAAATCAGTCATCGATGCGTTTCTCCGCGCTGCGGGCGTGAGCGGTCAGTTGCTCGCCACGGGCCAGAACGGAGGCAACCACACCGAGTGTTCTGGCACCTTCCGGGGAAACTCCGATGATAGAGCTACGCTTTTGAAAATCATACACGCCCAAGGGAGAGAAAAAGCGCGCCGTTCCACTGGTCGGTAGAACGTGGTTGGGTCCGGCGCAGTAGTCTCCCAGCGCTTCGGGGGTGTGTCGCCCGAGGAAGATAGCCCCGGCGTGGCGGATGGCCGGCAACCAGCTTTCGGGGTTGTCGATGGATAGTTCGAGGTGCTCGGGCGCTATA
Source organism: uncultured Saccharospirillum sp. (assembly GCA_965652395.1). Classification (GTDB taxonomy): domain Bacteria; phylum Pseudomonadota; class Gammaproteobacteria; order Pseudomonadales; family Natronospirillaceae; genus Saccharospirillum. The sequence continues at coordinate 11,826 of CBFGUW010000050.1, forward strand.
CGGTTGATCAGTGCCTGGGCGTCTTCGAGTTTTTCCACCTGAATAAAGGCGCCACGGTCCGCCAGGGACTGGCGAATGACGTCCGCTCTTTCCATCTCCGGCAGCAGGCGTGCTATGGCTTCGGCTACGGCATCCAGAAAGGCGCCGTCCTGGCTGATCAGGATGGATTGGGCGTCGGTGTCGTGCTCTGCCTGGGAAAACAGGTCAAGCGCGATCCAGTCGGGGTCGGTTTTTCCATCGCACACCACGAGGATTTCACTCGGCCCGGCGATCATGTCGATGCCGACTTTGCCGAAGACTTGTTGCTTGGCGGTGGCCACATAGATGTTGCCCGGTCCCACGATTTTGTCGACGGCCGGTACGGTTTCCGTACCGAAGGCAAGTGCGGCAATGGCCTGGGCTCCTCCCATCAGGTATACGCGATCGATACCGGCGACGTGGGCGGCTCCGAGCACGAAGTCATTCACCTGCCCTTTTGGAGCGGGCGTGGCCATGACCACTTCGCTCACTCCGGCCACTTTGGCGGGCATGGCGTTCATGATGACGGAGGATGCCAGGGGGGCGGTGCCACCGGGCACGTAGATGCCGACGCGGTCCATGGCGGTTACCTGTTGGCCGAGGACGGTGCCGTCGGCCTGGGTGTACTGCCAGCTTTCACCGAGTTGGTGGCTGTGGTATTCCTCTACGCGCGATGCGGCCGTTTTCAGAGCCTGCTGCTGGTCTGCGGGCAGGCGGTCGAAACCGGCTTGGATGGTGGCTTTGTCGAGCACGAGTTGGTCGGCCCGTTCGACGTCGAATTGGTCGAATTTCCGCGAAAAATCCAACAGGGCGGCATCGCCTTCGGTACGGATACGTTGAATAACGTCGGCGACGGTTTGTTGGACCTGGCTGTCGGAAACGGATTCCCAGTCGAGCAGGCGGCTCAGTTGCTGGTCGAAGTCGGCGGCGCCTAGGTCCAGACGACGCAGTTGCAGTTCACTCACGACGCTTGTTTCTCCGATATGGTACGACTCAGTTGTTCGATAATGGGGTTGATGCGTTCGTCTTTCAGCTTGAGTGCGAGGCGGCTGGCGACGAGGCGGCTGCTGATGTCGGCGATGTGCTCTTCGGGTACGAGCCCGTTGGCGCGCAGGGTGTTGCCGGTGTCGACGATGTCGACGATGCAGTCGGCGAGGCCCATGATGGGGGCGAGTTCCTGACCGCCGTAGAGTTTGATGACGTCGACTTGTCGGCCTTGTTCGGCAAAGTAGCGTTTGGCGACTTTGGTGAATTTGGTGGCGACTTTCATGCGGCCCTGGACGGGTTTGCTGTCGGCGAGCCGGGCGGTCATGAGCTGGCATTTGGCGATCTGCAGGTCGAGCAGTTCGTACATTTCTTCGGCGCCGTGTTCCATGAGTACGTCTTTGCCGGCGACGCCGAGGTCGGCGACGCCGTATTCGACGTAGGTGGGTACGTCTACTGCGCGGATGACGATGAAGCTGACGCCGGGTTGGGTGGTTTCGAAGATGAGTTTGCGGGAGGTATGGATGTCTTCCAACGGTTCGATACCGGCGCTGGCGAACAGGGGCAGGGTTTCTTTGAGGATGCGCCCTTTGGAGAGGGCGATGGTGATGCTGTCTGGTTGCTGTGCCATGTTGTGCCTTTCGTCGTTGGAGGACGTTTTACTGTGGTTGCCTTTGGGTGGTGCTGATCGTCTGGTTTGGCGGCCCGGGGGTTGAGGCTTTTACCTTGCCGGGAATTCGGGGCGCTGCCTGGGATACTCCTCCGGGGCCGCCGTAAACCCATCCATGGGGGCTTGACCTCGGCATCCATGCCTCGCACATCCCCGGATGAGTATCCCAGGCATCCCCCCTTGGTCAAGTGCCAGTGATAATGTCATTTCTGGCTATTGGAGGGGTTATTTACGATAAGGATGAGGGCTAAGTTAACCAGCCACCCGTTTAATCACCGCGCCCAGCTGCTGCAATTTCTCTTCAATGCATTCATACCCCCGGTCGATATGGTAAATCCGGTCAACCAGGGTTTCCCCGGAAGCGACCAGGCCAGCCAGTACGAGCGAAGCGGAAGCACGCAGGTCGGTGGCCATAACCGGGGCGCCGGTGAGGTGTTCGCGGCCTTTGATGACGACGGTGTTGCCCTTGATTCGGGCGTTGGCGCCCATGCGTTCCAGTTCATTGATGTGCATGAAGCGGTTTTCGAAGACGGTTTCTTCCACGGTGCCGGTGCCGTCGGCGATGGCATTCAGGGTGGTGAACTGGGCCTGCATGTCGGTCGGAAAGGCGGGGTATGGTGCGGTGGTGATGTCTACCGCCTTTACGCGCCGGCCTTTCATGTCGAGGCTGATCCAGTTGTCGCCGGTTTCGATCTCGGCACCGGCTTCACGCAGTTTGACGAGTACGGCGTCCATGATGGAGGCGTCGGCTTCGCGTAATTTTACCCGGCCTCCGGTGATGGCGGCGGCGACGAGGTAGGTGCCGGCTTCGATGCGGTCCGGGAGGACGGAGTAGTCGGCGCTGTGCAGTTTTTCGACGCCTTCGACGGTGAGGGTGTCGGTGCCGATGCCTTTGATTTTGGCGCCCATGGCGACCAGGCAGTTGGCGAGGTCGACCACTTCCGGCTCTTTGGCGGCGTTTTCGATGACGCTGGTGCCTTCAGCCAGGGTGGCGGCCATGAGGATGTTTTCGGTGCCGGTGACGGTGACCTTGTCGAAGAAGATGCGGGCGCCTTTGAGGCGGCCGTTCATGCGGGCTTTTACGTAGCCGTCTTCGACGGTGATGTCGGCGCCCATGGCTTCGAGGCCGCGGATGTGCAGGTCGATCGGTCTGCTGCCGATGGCGCAGCCTCCGGGCAGGGAGACGTTGGCTTCGCCGAAGTGGGCGAGCAACGGTCCCAGCACTAGGATGGAGGCACGCATGGTTTTCACCAGTTCATAGGGCGCGGTGCAGTTACTGATGCTGCCGGCGCAGACTTCGACGCTCATGTCTTCGCCGACGATGACTTCTACACCCATGCACCCGAGCAGTTCCATCATGGTGGTGATGTCGTTCAGGTGCGGTAGGTTGCGCACGGTGACGGGTTCGGCGGTGAGGAGGGTGGCGGCGATAATCGGCAGTGCGGCGTTTTTGGCGCCGGAGACGCGGATTTCACCGTCCAGGCGGGGACCGCCGGTGATCAGTAGCTTGTCCAACTATCCATTCTCCTGCGCGGACCATTCTTCGGGGGTATAGAGTGCCATGGTGACGGCGTGGATCTCGCCGGTGGATATTTTGTCATTCAGGACGCCGTAGATGACTTGCTGGCGTTGAACCGGGCGCTTGCCAGCGAAGATGTCGCCGATGGCACGGACCGAGAATTTGGCACCGCCGCCGTCCACTTCGAATCGGGTATCGGGCAGGGCTTGTTCGAGCAACGCTTTGACTTCGTCGGCAGACATGGAACTCTCTAATCGGAAATGGGTAAAGGGTGGGCGATTATACGGAAAGTGGCGCCAAATCTAAACGCCGGGGTGCGACCGGCGCTCGCTGAGGAGACTCCGGTCGCGGAGTCGGTTGCGTGAAGCTCCCGGGTTTAGCGGAATCGACTGGTGTCGAAAGACTCTTCGGTCATGTCCGACCATTCGTCGATGGTGGCGTCAAGGTCGCCGTTGTGCTTGCGATAAAGCTCATCGAACTGTGTTTTAAAGGTTACGCCGAGGTTGATGCCGTTAAAGATGACGTTCTGCATTTTCCAGTCATCGGTGGACTGGCTGTAGTAGACGCTTTGAACCATGGGGTAGCGCTGGCCTTCGGGGGAAACCACTTCCAGGTAGACCCGGGTGTTCCGCACGGTGTTTTCCTGATCGTCCGGTGTATCCGTCAGTTTCACCTCGAAGGCGCCGAAGTTGTACATTCCGCCAGCATAGGTGTTGACCATGGAGCGTTTGAATACGTTCAGAAAACGCAGCTTTTGCTCACGGGTGGCTTCATCGAGCGCGCTGCCCATGATGCGACTGACGATAACGGTGTAACCTACCAGAGGTTCCAATACCTCGGACACCTCCTCCAGATAGGCCTGGCGATCGCCGGGCGATTCGCTACCGCTGTACTTTTCAACCACTTCAAGTACGGATCTGACTCCTTGAATGACACTTTCCTTGGCGGGCTGGCTGGGGGTGAATTCCTCAGCGGCGGCCATGCCTCCCATTGCTAACAGGAACAGGGCTGTGGCCCATTGCAGTATCCTGGCTGCTCTCATGCAGGTCTCCATCAGTTTGAATCTTGTGTAAGCTTATGTCCGAATGCGATGTGAATCGAGGTCCAGTGGTCACAACATTCAGGTTGGATTCAGCCGATCGCGATGATGTGGGGCGTTACGCCCAGGTAAAAACTTCATAAAGCTTCAGGCTGGATGAGGCATCCAACTCCCGAATGCAAGCATTCTATACAGTGGCGCCTGTGGCAAGGCTTTGAACAGCGCTTTTGACGCCCGGCCTTTGTGGTACTCTATGCCGCCTAACGACAGACAACGACAGTGGCGATTCCCGGTTAATGACCTCAAAACCTCAGTTTCTGACATCCGCGCGGCGTACTCTGCGCATGGAAATAGAATCACTCCAGGCTCTCGACACCTACCTGGACGGTGGGTTCGAACGTGCCTGCGACCTGATTCTGGCTTGCACGGGCCGTGTTGTGGTGACCGGGATGGGCAAGTCCGGTCACATTGGCCGGAAAATGGCCGCCACTCTGGCCAGTACCGGCACGCCGTCTTTCTTTGTGCATCCTGGTGAAGCCAGCCATGGCGATATGGGGATGATCACCGAACAGGATGTCGTCATTGCGCTGTCCAACTCCGGTGAAGTAGCCGAGGTCATCACCCTGGTGCCCTTGATCAAACGGCTGGGAGCGGCCTTGATCAGCATGACCGGGAAACCGGCCAGCACCCTGGCACAGGCGTCGGACGCTCACATTTATTGCGGTGTCGAGCAGGAAGCCTGCCCCCTCAACCTGGCGCCAACCTCCTCGACAACGGCCACCTTGGTGATGGGCGACGCGCTCGCCATTGCCTTGCTCGAAGCGCGTGGTTTCACTGCGGACGATTTCGCTTTCTCTCATCCGGGGGGCAGCCTGGGCCGCAAACTGCTGCTGAAAGTGAACGATATCATGCACAGTGGCGATGCATTGCCACGTGTGAGCCCGGACACCATGCTGCGCGATGCGCTTCTTGAAATGACCAGCAAAGGCCTCGGCATGACCACCGTGATGGACCCGCAGGGCAATTTACTGGGCGTTTATACCGATGGCGACCTGCGGCGCACGCTGGACCAGGGCGTCGATTTTCTGACCACACCGATTGAAAATGTCATGCATCCCGGTGCACTGACCATCGAAGCGGATCAGCTTGCGGCTCAGGCCCTGTTTGAAATGGAAGAGCGCAAGGTCACCTCTCTCGTGGTGCAGGAAGAGGGGCAGACGGTGGGCGTGGTGCACATGCACGATATTTTGCGCGCCGGGGTCGCCTGATGGTCTGGCTGCGCCGACTGGTTATCTGGCTCGCTCCCGTGGTGGTGCTGGCCCTATTCATTGGCTGGCAACCCGACAGCACCAGAGATGCCTCTTCCGCCAGCACCCTAGCCCTGCCCGACGTCCCTCCCGACCTGTATATTCAGGACCTTGATCAGACCCGTTTCGATGAGACCGGCAAGGCCGTCATGCACACCCAAGCGGTATCTCTCGCCTACTATGAAGACCGGGAAGAAAGCCTGATCGACACGCCTGTCGTATTGTTGTTGAACGAGGAGCGGTCCAACTGGCATATCGTTTCCAAAACCGCCACGCTGCACAATAACGGCGATACCATTTTTGAAGAGGATGTCGTGGTCAGCGAACAGGTCGTTGAAATGCCCGCCATTCTCGAAACCCAATGGCTGAAAGTGGAGCAGGAAGGCGCCTTCGCCACCACTCCCCGGCCTGTTAAACTCACTCAGGGTCCGCAACTGGCCACCGGTGTCGGTATGGATGCCGAACTGGCATCGGACGACCCTGTGATCAAGCTGAAATCAGAGGTAGCCATTCGCTATGAAGCGGAGTCACGCTGACATGCTATTAAGGAAACGCCCCCTCTCCACCTTGCTAGGCCTGCTGTGTGGTTGTTTTTTGGCGGCCCATGCCCTGGCCCTTCCAGAGGACCGGGATCAGCCCATGAACATCACGGCCGATGAAGGCACCTTTAAAAGTGGAAGTGGGGAGGCCCATTTCCGTGGAAACGTCTATCTTAAACAAGGAACGCTCGAATTGTGGGCCGATACCCTGGACGTCATTCGCGACCCGGAGACAGGCGACATCAAGTTCCTGGAAGCCCATGGTGAGCCTGCCATCTACCAGGAACAGGTCGAGGCGGACAGCGGGCTGCTGAAGATGCGCGGCCTGAGGATCGAATACAAACCGGAAGAGGATGTGGTCATTTCAGAAGGCGAAGCCCACCTTGAGCAGGAAGGCAATGAAACCGACGCTCATTACATTCTCTATAATGTGACGAACGAGACGCTGGAAGTGCGTTCACGCCGAGCCAACGGTGAAGATCCCGACGCACCGCAGGCCACCTGGGTATTGCAACCCCAGTCGGTCGAAGAACTGGACGAGGCGGAGGAATAAATGGCCCTGCTGGAAGCGCACAACCTGGCAAAGAGCTACAAGAAGCGCCCAGTGGTTCGGGACGTCAGCCTCAGTGTAGAGAAAGGCCAGATCGTTGGCCTGCTTGGCCCGAACGGGGCGGGGAAAACCACCTGCTTCTATATGATTGTCGGGCTTATCCCGGCGGACAAGGGCGATGTCACCATCTCCGAACAGTCGATCACCCGGCTGCCCATGCACGCCCGGGCGAAGAAAGGCATCGGCTATTTGCCGCAGGAAGCGTCCATTTTTCGCAAGATGACCGTACAGGACAACATTCTGGCGGTTCTGCAAACGCGAAAAAGTCTGTCCCGGGCGGAGCAGAAGGAACAGTTGGAGTCTCTGCTGGAAGAGTTCAACATCACTCATATACGCGACAGCCTGGGCATGTCGCTGTCCGGCGGGGAGCGCCGCCGGGTGGAGATCGCCCGCGCACTGGCCATGGAGCCTGCGGTGATTCTGCTGGACGAGCCTTTTGCCGGTGTGGATCCAATTTCGGTCGGTGACATCAAGGCGATCATTCATCATTTGCGTGACCGGGGCATCGCGGTTTTGATCACCGACCACAATGTTCGCGAGACCCTGGATATTTGTGAGAAAGCCTACATCGTAGGCAATGGGCATATCATTGCAGAGGGCACGGCGGAGGATGTTCTCAACAACCCGACCGTTCGTGAGGTATATTTAGGCGATCAGTTCCGTCTGTGACGGTTTGTATCGGTTAACACTGCTTGGATTATTAAGGCGTACAACCACTTCTATGAAGACCTCCTTACAACTCAAGATGAGTCAGCAGTTGACGATGACGCCTCAACTGCAACAAGCCATCCGCCTGCTGCAACTGTCCACGTTGGACCTGCAGCAGGAAATTCAGGAGGCACTCGAAAGCAACCCCATGCTGGAGGTTCGCGAAGAAGACCATGATGGCGAGCACTACAACAAGGAACACCTGAACGGCGATGCCCGCAAGTCCGAAGCCGAAGAGGCATCGGCCAAAAGTAACGACGACCGTCAGGAAATCGAACTGCACGAACACATTCCCGATGATCTGGCCGTCGACAGCTCCTGGGATGACATCTATACCCATACCCCCACCAGTCATGGCCTGCCCTCTGGGGACGACGATTTCAATTTCGAGAACGTCTACGGCACGACAGACTCCCTCTGGGATCATCTCAGCTGGCAGCTCAACCTGACCACCATGACCGACCGGGATCGGGCGATTGCCGAAGCCATCATCGAAAGCGTCGACGCCGAAGGCTACCTGTCCACACCGCTGGAGGATATTTTCGAAGGTCTTGAGCAAAACCTCTCCACAGAAGAAGACCCGCTGGAAATGGATGAAGTGGAAGCCGTGTTGCATCGGGTCCAGTTCTTCGACCCACCCGGCATCTGCGCACGGGATCTGGCGGACTGTCTGACCATTCAGCTGAAACAGTTACCGGAAGACACCCAATGGCGCGAAGAGGCGCTCAAGGTGGTCGGTCAGTACCTTGATCTGCTCGCATCGCGCGACTACACCCAACTGATGCGCAAGGCCCGGTTGAAAGAACCGGAGCTGAGAGACGTCATTCTGCTTATCCAAAGCCTGAACCCTCGTCCGGGCAATCAGATAGAAAGCGGCAAAGATGAATACGTGGTACCGGATGTCATTGTACGAAAAGACATCAAAAACAACCGTTGGCTGGTGGAGTTGAACCCCGAAATCGCCCCCAAATTACGCGTCAACGCCTCTTACGCATCCATGGTGAAACGTGCGGACAACAGCAGCGACAACACCTATTTGAAAGATCATCTGCAGGAAGCCCGCTGGTTCATCAAAAGCCTGCAAAGTCGTAACGAAACACTGCTGAAAGTGGCGACCAACATTGTTGAGCATCAACGTGGCTTCCTCGAATACGGCGAGGAAGCAATGAAACCACTGGTTCTGCACGATGTCGCCCAGGCCGTAGAAATGCACGAATCCACCATTTCCCGCGTGACCACCCAAAAATACATGCACACACCACGCGGCATATTCGAATTGAAATATTTCTTCAGCAGCCACGTCAGCACCGACAGCGGCGGCGAAGCCTCAAGCACGGCCATTCGGGCCATCATCAAGAAACTGGTCGCGGCGGAAAATACCCGCAAACCCTTGAGCGATTCCAAGATCGCCACCCTGCTCGGCGAGCAGGGCATCAAGGTGGCGCGGCGAACCATCGCCAAGTACCGGGAGGCCATGAACATCCCTCCATCAAATGAACGTAAGAGTTTGATCTGACTCAAAAAATTCCAAACGCTTTTGCTTGAAGGGAAGACGGAATACCAGCATATTGGAAGACAGGAGAGTACAGGAACCACCACCCCCTACCCGGTGGTTCCATGAGGCAAGGGATCAAGGAACGCCTGCCAAGTTCAGCCCGGACGCAGGGGCTGATACGACCAAAACCTGCAAGAGGAGCAGACTATGCAAGTCAACATCAGTGGTCACCACGTCGAAGTAACGGATGCTCTGCACGACTATGTCGCCCAGAAACTCGAAAAACTGGAGCGACATTTCGACCAGATTGGTAATGTTCAGGTCACGCTCAGTGTTGAAAAACCACGTCAAAAGGCGGAAGCTTCCATCAATATTAAAGGTGCTCAGCTCCACGCCGATGCCATACATGAAGACTTGTATGCCGCTATCGATCTCATGACAGACAAACTCGACCGTCAGTTGCTCAAGCATAAAGAAAAGACGGTCGACAGAATGCACGGGAATTCACGTTAATCATGATACAACTGGACCAGGTCCTGACGGCCGATCGAGTCTATAGCGGCTCCTTCGGCGCCAGCAAGAAACGCGTCTTGCAAACCCTCGCCGAGCGAGTGTCCACCTCGTTGGAGTCCGTATCGGATGTTGATTTGTTCGACCAACTGATCGCCCGTGAGCGACTCGGGTCCACTGGCTTGGGGCAAGGCATCGCCGTGCCCCATTGTCGACTCGCCCATATCGACCGTCCCGTGGCCGCATTGGCGAAACTGGATGAAGCGGTCGATTTCGAATCCCCCGACCGGAAACCGGTCGATTTGCTGTTTGCCTTGGTGGTGCCCGAAGCCGCCACGGAAGATCATCTGAATTTACTGGCCGCCGTTGTTGAGCGCTTTAATGACGTCGACCGGGTGAAGTCATTACGCAACACCCGCACCACCGAAGAGTTGTTTGAACGATTTATCAAAGGGATGTAACCCGCATGGCGCAGCAGTCTCCCTTCCGTCTGATCATCATCAGCGGCCGTTCAGGCTCGGGCAAAAGTACGGTGTTGAACACCCTGGAAGACGCTGGCTTCAATTGCATCGACAATCTTCCACCGGCGTTGCTGCCGGAACTGGTCGGCTGGGTGGCTCACGCCAGCCACCAACCCAACGTGGCCGTCTGCATCGATGCACGCGTATCTCCAGATGCCATTATTCAATTACCGGGCATACTCAATTCCCTGCCTGAAGCTCTGCGTCCAGAATTGCTCTATCTTGATGCCGATGAAGGCATATTGCTGCAGCGTTTTTCCGCCACACGTCGCAAGCACCCTCTGACCGACGAGTTCCGCTCGCTCGCCGAAGCCATCGCCGAAGAAGGGGAACTGTTGGCACCAGTGGCCAATATGGCCAGTCTGAAAATAGACACCAGCAGCCTCTCATTGCAGGATTTACGCGATCAGGTACGCAATCGGGTCATCCACAAAACCAAAGGCATCGCCCTGCAATTCGTCAGTTTCGGATTCAAGCACGGCGTACCGCGAGACGCCGATCTGGTTTTCGACGTACGCTGTCTGCCCAACCCTTACTGGGACAAGTCCCTGCGTATGTTCACCGGGCGGGACAGCGAAATCGAAGCCTTTCTGCAACACGAGCCCGCCGTGACCGAGATGTTCGAAGACATTCGCCGCTTCCTCGACCGCTGGGTAAAGCAATATGAAGCCAATCAGCGGTCCTACCTCACAGTGGCCATCGGTTGCACGGGCGGCCAGCATCGAAGTGTTTATCTAGCGGAACAATTACACTTGACCTTTTTCAGCCAGTATTCGAACGTACAGATCAGACACCGGGACATGGGGCAGGATCACGCGTGATTCAGGAAAATCTGACCATCATCAACAAGCTGGGCCTTCACGCCCGGGCTGCCGCCAAGCTGGTCGGCGTGGCCGGTCGTTTCGAAAGCCGAATCAAACTGATCAAGGATGGTCGGGATGCGGACGCTAAAAGCATCATGTCCGTCATGATGCTGGCCGCCACCCAGGGCACCGAGCTCGTCGTGGAGATCGAGGGCCCGGACGCCACCGAAGCCTGGGACGCCTTGCTGCATCTGGTGCAGGATCGTTTCGGAGAGCCGGAATGATATCGCTGGGCGCTTGATGGGAGACGGGAGACGGGAGACGGGAGACGGGAGACGCTGGCTGCCCTAATTTACGCCTGCCGTCATACGTCAAGCCTTTTCAAACTCTTTCCCTATTTTCATTTCACGATTACCAACCCGCCCCTTTATTCCTGATTGAACTAACCGCTACACTATAAATCACGTCTGTGTGCCTCAGGCGAACCCTACCGCCCACGCCCCGAACAGGGAGCTACAATGCCGTCGCAATTGAACCAGGAACAACTCGACCAGTATCGGGCCGATTTGATCGATGCGCTCGAATCCGGTGACACCGAGCGTGTTCAGCGTTTTTGCGATGAAGAACTGGCGGCGGTCGAAATTGCCCACGTCATCGAATCCTCCCCCACCAAGGTGCGGGAACTGCTGTGGCACTATCTCGATGAGGAGCAGCAGGGCGAAGTCCTGCCCCACCTGAATGACGATCTGCAACAGTCCTATCTCAGCCAGATGAGTGCCCACGAGATCCTGGAAACCACACAGGACCTCGACCGGGACGATCTGGCCGACATGCTTCAGCAAATGCCGCCTCAGGTTTCCAGCCAGGTTCTGGAGCTGATGCCACCCTCGGACCGGGCCCAGGTGGAAGGCCTGCTCGCCTATCCCGAGGATACCGCCGGCGGCCTGATGAACACCGACATCATCACCGTCCGCGCCGACGTCACGCTCGAAACCGTCTTGCGTTATCTGCGCCGCCACGACATTCCGGACCATCTGGACGCGATTTGGGTCGTGAACCGTAATTTCGGTTACGTGGGCATGCTGCCTATCGTCAAACTCCTGACCCATGCCCCCGAGACGACGGTTCGGGAAATCATGGACAGTGAAGTCGAAGGCATCAAAGCTCATACCCATGAAGAGAAGGTGGCCCAGATCTTCGAACGTCACGATCTGGTCTCGGCCCCGGTCGTCAACGAAGAGGGTATCCTGCTCGGTCGCATCACCGTCGATGACGTATTGGACGTGATCCGCGAAAGCGCCGAACACGCCGTCATGAGCATGGCCGGTCTCGATGAAGACGAAGACACCTTCGCGCCCATCATCAAAAGCAGCCGGAATCGGGCTATCTGGCTTGGCATTAATATGATTACGGCCTTCGTCGCCGCGGCGGTCATGAGCCAATTTGAAGCTTCCATCGCGCAGATCGTCGCGCTCGCAGTACTCAGCCCTGTGGTCGCCAGCATGGGCGGCATCGCCGGCAGCCAAACACTGACTTTGATGATTCGCGGCATGGCCACCGGCCACATCAACCGGGACAACCTAACTTGGCTGATCGGTCGGGAGTTGGGAGTCGGCCTGCTCAACGGCCTGCTTTGGGCCGGGGTCATCGCCACCATCACAATCGTTTGGTATGCCGAGACTTCCCTCGCCGCCGTGATCGCCGCTGCTATCGTCATCAACCTGCTTGTTGCCGTTCTGGCTGGTGCCACCCTGCCCTTTCTTCTAAAATCGCTGAAAATCGATCCCGCCCTGTCCGGCAGTGTCATACTGACGACCATTACCGATGTCGTCGGCTTTCTGACCTTCCTGGGGTTGGCGACTCTCTTTCTGCTCTGAGCCCAGGCGCGGAGCTTCATACGACAGACAGGACTTCCATGAGTCATTCCGACGAAGACGACAACATCGAGTACGAACTGGTCAGCAAAACCCAAATGAAAAAGGAAATGCACAAGGTGCAGTCCCTGGGTGAAAAGCTGATAGGCCTGCGGCCCGACCAGCTTGCCACGGTACCGATGACCGAACGATTGGCCGCCGCCGTGGAAGAAAGCCGCCGCATCACCAAGAATGAAGCGAGACGTCGGCACCTGCAGTTCATCGGTAAGCTGATGCGGGATAACGATGTCGACGCCATTCAGGAAGCGTTGGACCGTCTCGACCCCAGTTCCGAGCTCTTCCAACGCGAAATGAACCAGGCCGAAGCCTGGCGCGAACGTTTGATCAGAAACCCGGATGCCGAAGCGCAGTGGTTCGAACAGTATCCGAATACCGAGCCACAGCCCTTCCGAGCCTTGATTCGCGCAGCCCGGAAGGAACAGCCTGATGACCCGGACGAGCCCATTCGCGGCGGGAAAAACAGCAAGAAACTGCTCAAATGGATCCGCGAAGCCTTGAAGGGCTGACCTCTGCATCTTGTTTTCTGCCCTCCCGACCCGGGAGGGGACACATCGATGATCCACCCAGACCCGGCCGCCGTATAAGCACCATCGCCACCCGAAAACAGGTTTTAATATGTCGGCCGCCAATGTAATCTCGATACTTTCATCGAAGAAAGCGCGCAACATGACCGAACCCAGTCAAGCCATGGAACAATGGGCCGACAGGCTCGAATCCGTGGCCCGACGACAGGACACCCAGGCATTTGAAGCACTGTTCAACCATTTTGCACCGCTGATCAAGGCGTTCGCCCTCTCATCCGGTCTGCATAAACATGGGGATCACCTGCCGGACGAGCTGGCGCAGGAAGTCATGCTCGCCATCTGGCGAAAATCCGCCTCTTATGACCGCCGTAAAGCCGCCGCATCCACCTGGATATTCACCATCGCCCGGAACCAGCGCATCGACATGCTGCGCCGTCTGGCCAAGCATCAGAATGACCTGCCGGCCGATGAAGTATGGGATTTGGAGTCCGACGCAGAACTTTTTGGTGAAGTCCGTCAGGCCCGAGTACAAAAACAGGTGCACAGCCAACTCTACGACCTGCCTGTGGACCAGCGGCAGGTCATGGCCAAGGTGTTTCTCGAAGACAAAAGCCATCAGGAAGTGGCCGACGAAATGGGCTTACCCCTGGGCACCGTCAAGAGCCGGGTCCGTCTGGCCATGAAGAAGTTGAAGCTATCGCTGGAGGCACTCGATTTATGACCCAGTGGCATCCACAACCCGAACAACTCGTGGAGTTCGCCGCCGGCAGCAGTCACACCGGCATGAGCGTTGCCATTTCCGTTCATCTGCATTTCTGCAAATACTGCCGGGAACGGGTGAGCGAACTCGAAAGCACCAGCGCCGTCCTGTTCGAAACCCAGGCACCGGCGCCGCTGGCCGCTAATGCCTTCGATCAATTGATGCAACGCATTCAGCAAGAACCTGCGGCTCAACCTACACCTCCGCCGCCCAAGGCAAAGTCGCGCTTTCCACGGGCATTGCAATCCTTGCTGCCGGAGTCGCTGGATGAGCTGGAATGGCGACACCCGATGAAGAACCTGAGCGTCACCCGGTTAATGACCGATGAGACAGGAATGATCATCGGCCTGCATCATATGAAAGCCGGTGGCCGGGTTCCCAACCACGGCCATCGCGGAGAGGAAATCAATGTAGTGCTCGAAGGCGGTTTTTCCGACCAAAAAGGCTCCTATGCCGAAGGAGACTTTATTTACCGCACCACAGGCGACATTCATGCGCCTCAGGCGGATGCCCACGGGGATTGTTTGATGCTTTCCGTGGTCGCGGCACCGGTAAAACTGACCGGCCCACTGGGATGGATCATCAACCCTTTTCTGAAGGCATAGCGCCTCTCCTTTATGGCGGCAATATCCGATAACCACTACAATACCGGGCTCTAAAAATGCGCGACAAAAGAGCCCGATGGTGCAAACGCTTTCTTCACTGGCCCACCAGTTAACAACCACGGTACGTTTCCTCGCAGCCCAGGGCTGGAGCCCGGCAACCGGGGGGAATTTCTCAGCCCGGCTGGATGCGGATCAGGTGCTGATTACCCAGTCTGGAAAAGACAAACGCCACCTGACCGAGGCGGATTTGATGGTGTGTGCCTTGGATGGCACCGCAGTGGACTCAACACAGAAGCCATCCGCCGAAACAGCACTCCATCTGGCTTTGTACAAGCAGTCTGAAAGCATTGGCGCTGTTCTCCACACCCATTCGGTTACCGGTACGGTGTTATCTCGCCACACCAAAGGTGACCATCTTTGCATCGAAGGGTTTGAGATGCAGAAGTCATTGGCCGGTATCCAAAATCATGAAGTTGTTGTGCAGTTGCCGGTGTTCGACAACACTCAGGATATTCCTTCTCTTGCCGAAACCGTAATCCAGCAGTGGCCGTGGAACCAATCTGTTCCAGGCCTGCTGGTACGCGGTCATGGCCTTTATGCCTGGGGACAGGATATCGCCGAGGCTCAACGCCATGTCGAAGGTCTTGAATTTTTAATGGCCTGTATCTGGCAGGAACGGCTGATGGAGACGCGCTCATGAGCAATGTTTTAAAACTCAATCCAGTTAAAGCCATTCTTACGGATATCGAAGGTACTACCACCGATATTCATTTTGTTCATCAGGTACTGTTCCCCTATGCCCGTGCGCACCTGGCTGACTTCATTAGATCTCACGACCAGGACCCCGCTGTCCAAAACGCTTTGAAAGAGACCGCCGAACTGGCTGGTTGTGAAAACGATGTATCGACATTGATTGAAGCGTTAATCGGCTGGATTGACGAAGACCGAAAAGCCAAACCATTGAAAGACCTTCAAGGGCTGATCTGGCGCCATGGGTACGAAAGTGGTGAGTTCACCGGTCATCTGTATCAGGATGTGGTTCCCGCCTTAACGCATTGGCGGGATCAGGGGATTCAGCGTTTTGTCTACTCCAGTGGTTCCGTTCCGGCTCAAAAGCTGTTGTTCGGCTACTCCGACAAAGGAGACATCACACCTCTTTTCGATGATTTCTTTGATACCCGGGTCGGGGCCAAACGCGATGTGGAAAGCTACCAGACCATTGCTCAAGCCATCGCCATTTCCGAGCCGGGAATATTATTTCTATCGGATGTGACCGCCGAACTGGATGCCGCCCGCTCCGCCGGTATGCAAACGGTTCAGCTTGTTCGCACTCCCGATATTGTCACAGCTGACCACCCCTGGGTTTCGAATTTTACTGAATTACTTCCCCATGTTTTTCGTCCTTAACGAGGCTTTTGTATGACACAACTTGCTGTATACCCGGAAAACAACGCCACTGAGCCGACACTGCAGACCAGTGATTTCAACGACATTCAAAAGGCGCTTGGTGAGGCCGGGGTTCGTATCACCCGCTGGCAAGCCAATCGTCCCATCACTGCCGAAAGCACATCGGAAGAGATTCTGGCCGCTTACCAGGAAGAGATAGACGCTCTGGTAAAAGAAGGAGGTTATCAATCCTGGGATGTGGTGTCGATGAGCCCCACTCATCCGGACAAGGCCGCCTTTCGACAGAAGTTTCTGGCCGAACACACACACTCAGAAGATGAAATTCGATTCTTCGTACGAGGCCAGGGTCTGTTCACGCTGCACATCGGAGACAACGTCTACGCTGTGTTATGCGAGAAGGACGACCTCATCAATGTACCGGCAGGCACCCCGCATTGGTTCGATATGGGCCCCAATCCGGAATTTACCGCTATCCGCCTGTTCAACAATCCCGAAGGCTGGGTCGCCCAGTTTACCGGCGATGAAATTGCAGACCGTTTTCCACTTTTAGATAACTGATTAAGAGATACATCCGTGCCAGAGCTATCCGCCACCAGCCTGAAATATAACCAACAGGGTATCCATCTGTTGGATCAGCGCCTGTTGCCACACGAACAACGGTGGCATCAATGCCAGACTCCTGATGAGCTGATCGCGCACATCCACAGTCTGGCCGTGCGTGGAGCACCGCTTATTGGTCTTGCGGCCGCGTTGATGGTGGGTTATCGGGCACGGCAGGGCATCAAGGGAGATGCCCTGGTGAAGGAATTGGAACAGTTGAGAGCGTCGCGGCCGACGGCGGTGAACCTGATGAACTATCTCGACCGCCTCAAAGCTGCACTCCTGGCGGGCGCATCGGCCGAACAATTGGAAGCCAGCGCCATTGAATTGTTTCACGAAGACCGGCACCTATGCCAACGGATGGCCGAACACGGCCTCACAGTGGTTCCCCAAGGCGCCCGTATTCTGACCCATTGCAACACCGGCAGTCTGGCGACGGCCGGTATCGGAACAGCCGTCGGCGTGATCACGGAAGCCCATCGTCGTGGTAAGGCTGTACAGGTTTGGGTGGGTGAAACCCGTCCTCTGTTGCAAGGAGGTCGGTTAACAGCCTGGGAAATGGAGCAAGCCCAGGTGCCCTATCAATTGATCTGCGACAACATGGCCGCCAGCCTGATGGCCGCCGGTAAGATCGATATGGTGTTGGTGGGCGCCGATCGCATTGCACACAACGGCGACACCGCCAACAAGATCGGCACCTACAGCCTGGCCGTTCTCGCGCAGGCTCATGGTGTGCCATTTTATGTAGTCGCCCCGCAAACAACGGTTGATTTGAATTGCCCCAACGGCCAAGCCATTCCCATCGAAGAACGGAACCCGGAGGAAGTTCGGGGGGTCAGCCTGCACACCGGACAGCTGACTTGGAGCCCGGCCGAAGCACCCGTGGTTAACCCGGCTTTCGATGTAACACCCGCCCGCCTGGTTACCGGTTGGATATTGGACAACGGTGTGTTTGAGGATTTCTCCCTGTACAGAGAAACTCGGATGTGAAAGCAGCGACAGGGGTAACGACACCCCTCTAAGCGTGACGGCGATATTCGCGGAGTGTCTATTTTCTCAACGATGTACTGGCGATAAGCTGCGTTTTTAAAACTATCGCGACAGTGGTTTTTCTGTTGAACCAACCCCTTTCTATACCTGATTTTCAGATCGGCTTGGAAGACGAAACCTTGTCGAGCACTTCAAACAGGGAGAAGTAAGTCAGGCCGCTACTGCTGCTGAGCCCAACTTCGCAGGTGCGGCTGGTGGAAATACCATAAGCGCAGCCGCTTACCTCTTCCGCCAGATGCTTAAGTGACGTTTGATTCAGCTCCGGTTTGGTAAACCCTTTGTCTCCCGCGAAACCGCAGCACGCCATACCTTCAGGTTGGCGCCAATCGGGTGTGACTTTGTTCAGCACCCGTTTGAAACTCCCCTCGATCCCCTGGCGCTGTACGCTGCATGTCATGTGTACAGCGACCGGTTGCTGCTCAGGTTGAATAGACAAACGATCAAGCAGAAAACGGTCGATAAAATCGACACTGTCATAAAACTGAATGCCTCTGGCCTCGGCCTCTTTGCGCACTCTCAAACTGCAGGGGCTGGTGTCAGCCAGCACCGGGTACCGGCCGCCACTGGACACCTCCCACAATTCGTCCACCAGTTCATGCCTCTGACTATTGGCGATATCAGGATGCCCTTTCGATTGAAACGGCTGCCCGCAGCACAACCCACGGGTCGGTTGAGGCATCACCACTTCCAAACCGGCTTTGCGCAACACGCTGAGCACGGCTTTCGGAATCGGCTGTCGGTTATCGTTCAGCGCAGGCCCCATGGTTTGGGTGACGCATGCTGCCCAATAAACCACCGTATCCTTATCGCTGGGCGTTGTGCTGCGGGTAGGCGCATGCACTGGTCGTGCGGGTCCGGGTGTGGTTGCAAGCCAAAGAGGTGTACGCCCTCCGGTCAGGGAACGAACCTTGACCGACCAACGCTCCAACCGTTCCGCGCCCGCCAATCTTTGCATACCCTGGGCCATCCACAAACCGCCCCTTGTGAGCGAGGTTAGAGTGGCATAATGCCGCCCAAGGCTCTCGGCCAGCCGTTGATAACGACGATTACGATCCTGGCGCAGTTTGAGTACCAGCTCGCCCGTGTTGATACCGACCGGGCATTTCAACTCACACAGGCCGGTGGCCGCGCAGGTGTCGATGGCCTGATCGTCAAAGGTCACCTGCCAACCGGGCTGCACCCCTTCCTCACGGCCCTGGCGTTGAATTTCCCGGTAAACGGTAATGCGTTGGCGCGGTGTGAGCGATAAATCCCGGGAAGGGCATACCGGCTCACAGAAGCCGCACTCGATGCATTTATCGACTATGGCATCCGCTGCGGGCATAGGTTTCAGGTTTCGCAGGTGTGCTTTCGGGTCGTCGTTGAGGATGACGCCTGGGTTCAGGATACCGTTGGGATCGAACAAGGCTTTAATTCGCTTCATTAAGCCATAGGCGTCTTCTCCCCACTCCCGGGCAACAAAAGGCGCCATGTTTCGACCGGTTCCGTGTTCGGCCTTCAAAGAGCCACCAAGGTGCTCAGTGACGATTTCGGCTACATCCCCCATAAAAGCATCGTAACGGTCAATCTCTTCCTGACTGTCGAAACCCTGGGTGAACACGAAATGCAGGTTGCCTTCGAGCGCATGGCCGAAAATGATGGCTTCGTCATAGCCGTGTTTGTCGAACAGCCGCTGCAATTCAGCGACACCTTCCGCCAACCGTTCGACCGGAAAGGCGACGTCTTCAATGATGACCGTTGTGCCGGTTTCACGAACCGCGCCAACCGCTGGGAAGGTGCCTTTACGAAGGTGCCAGAATTCGGCAATGCGCTGTTCATCCCGGCTGAAACCCGTGCTGTGCGTCGCGCCCTCGCTAAATACGGCCTCTACTTCGGCACAACGTTCCATCAAATGGTCGGGGCTGTCCGCCCTGACATCGACGAGCAACATGGCACCGGCTTCCGGCAACTGTCGTGCAAAACCAGGCAGCCCCTTCATGTGAGCCACCGATCGGATGGCGCGGGCGTCGAGCAGCTCTACGGCGTCCACCGGGGTGGATTTCAAACGGCTCACGGTTTCGGCGCAACGCGCCAGAGTGTCGAACCCGATCATGACCGAAGCGCGATGTGGCCAATCGTCCACCGTGGTCAGCGAGACTTCGGAAATAAACCCCAAGGTACCTTCAGACCCGACCATCAGGTGAGTGAGGATGTCGATGGGGTCTTCAAAATCGAGTAGAGCGTTGAGCCCGTATCCCGTGGTGTTTTTAAGCCGATATTTATGGCGGACCTTTTCCGCCAAAGCGGTATTGGCACGCAGAGTCCGCGACAGCTCTTCCAGCCCCTCCAACAGCGCTTTATGGCTGTTCCGGAAGCTGGCCACACTGGTCGGCTCCCGGCTGTCCAGCAAGGTGCCGTCAGCCAGAACCATACGCAAACCCGCCAGAGTGTGGTAGCTGTTGTGGCGGGTGCCGCAACACATTCCGCTGGCGTTGTTGGCGACGATTCCGCCTATCTGACAGGCGTTGATCGAGGCCGGATCCGGACCGATCTTGCGACCGAAGGGTTTCAGCCTATCATTGGCCCGGGAGCCGATGACGCCCGGCTGCAAATGGATGCGCTCCCCCAGTGGATCGACCCGGCACTTCCGCCACCGGTCCGTCAGGGTCACCAAAACGGAATCCGTCACGGCCTGCCCCGAAAGACTGGTTCCGGCCGCCCGAAACGTGACCGGGACACCATGGCGCTGAGCCTGCACCAGCAGGTAGGATAGTTCCTCTTCGGAATCCACCTGAACCACAAGCGCCGGAGTCAGCCGGTAAAAACTGGCGTCCGTCCCCATGGCGAAACGGCGAACCGGGTCAGTAATCAGACGGTCATCGGGCAAGCGGTGCTTCAGGGCGCTGAGCAGGGAGTCGATCATGTTACAGGTCTCTTATTCTGTTCCACCAAAGAAGGATCGTTATCGACCTTACTGTCCGGCGATCATACACCGTCCGCAGTCCTACTTTTGTCGGAAACAACCGGCCACCGGGCCAGCCAAGCGAAAATCGGGCATAAAGCAGCGCTTAATCATCTCAAAGTGGTCAGACCAATGGCAATGAATCGAGCGGATCGCCTCCGAACCGCCCTGCAGGAACAACTGTTGAACGGCGACCTGCGACCAGGAGACAAACTCCCCTCCGAACGCACGCTCGCCAGCACCTATCACATCAGCCGCCCTTTGGTGCGCGAGGCGTTACAAAGCCTGAAAAGCCAGGGGTTGATAGAAAGCCGCCACGGTGGCGGCACTTTTGTGTCGGAGCATTATGGGGAACCGGCGGCTTCACCACTGGCCGGTCTGCTTGCCTCCGTTCACGACAGAGCCGGACTGCACGCGGAACTGCTGGAATACCGGTTGACGCTGGAAGCACAATGCGCGGCCCTGGCGGCCGAACGAGCCACTGCAACCGACCTGCAACGCCTGGAGCGGGCTTACCAACATTTGCGTCACGCCCACCAGAACCACGACCTGGAAGCCGAAGGCCAGGCGGATGCCCGTTTCCATCTGGCCATTGCCGCAGCCAGCCATAACCGGGTGTTTCAACAAACCCTGCAAGGCCTGTTTAACCTGCTTAAAAGCAATGTGATCACCAACATCGGGGGGTTATCGAGACGGCCGGAAACCCGAAGCAAACTGATGCGGCATCACACCCAGTTGTTCGAGGCCATTTACCGGCGGGATTCTGCGGCAGCGCGTCGGGCCGTTGAGGAGCATTTGAACTACGTTGATCGTTTCACCCGCGATCTGAACGCGGAGAAAGGCTATTCGTCACCGGGGAAATAGCCTCTTCAAACGGGTCAATATTGAGCGTTAACCCGGCAGGCGGATCATATCGATATGAGGGATGCCATCTTCCAGATAGGAATCACTGTTGGCTTTGAAGCCAAAACGCCCATAAAAAGCTTCCAGGTGAGCCTGGGCACCAATCTCAATCGGATGGTCGGGAAACCGCTCGATACAACGGCGAACGGCTTCGTCCATCAATTGAACACCCAAGCCCTGGCCGCGTGTGGAAGGGTCTGTGACTACACGACCAATGCTGGCTCCCTCGTAGCTGATACCGGGAGAAAGTATACGAGCGGTAGCAACCAGTTTCCCCGCCTGATGCCCCAGGAGATGCCAGGCGCTGGTATCCTTACCATCCAGCTCCTGATAGGGGCAGTTCTGCTCAACAACAAAAACGGCCGTGCGCAGAGCCAACAGGTCATAGAGTGTGCGGGTGTCCAGATGATCGAAATCCAGACACTGCCAGACGATCTCCTGCCTGGGCGCACCGGCAAATATCATAGCTGGCCTGCCTCGCGCATCCGGTTCAAGGTATCGACAATGGCCTGGGTGTGGGCGTCGATCTCGAGATTGACCCGCTGCCCAACGGCCACTTCGCCGAACGTCGTTACTGACAGGGTTTCCGGAATCAAATAGACATTGAACCGGTCATCCCGCACCTCGCCTATAGTCAGGCTGCATCCGTTCAAGCCGACAAAGCCCTTGGGGAAAAGATAAGACCGCAGCTCCGGTGTGAGACCGAACCAGATAATACAGTTGTTATCCGGCCGCTCCACCTCCACCACCGGCACGGTGGCATGCACATGGCCGGACATCACATGGCCACCGATGTCATCGCCAAAACGCGCGGCCCGCTCAACATTGACCAGATCCCCGTCGTTCAACTCACCCAGATTGGTGACCCTGAGGCTTTCCATCATGATGTCGAACCAGGCCCGTCCGGCCTCTATCCGGGTAACCGTCAGGCAGGTGCCATTCAAGGCGATGCTGGCGCCAAGGGTCAGGCCCTTGAGTTGTTGCTCGGTGAGCGGCAGAGACAGGGTTTTGAGGTTGTCAGCCTCGGCCTCCCAACGAATGGGGGCTTTGTTTTGGACAATACCGGTGAACATGACGATTCCCAACGAAAGTACCGGCGATGTTTTACGGGTTTTACTGGTGGGACGCAAGCTTGAAAGCGGAGCTGCACTGGGTTCGTTCACCCGCCAGCCCCTTCCACCCCTTACAGGGTCAATTCAATGCGTAAAATGGCAACTGATCGTATTGGTTCAGGTCGTTGTAGCGAATCATCTCGGTAAGCTCCCGAATGTACTCTTCACCACGAATCGAATAGCCTTCCAATCCCCAAACCAGATCCAGGCTGGACGCGGGCATACCCAAATAACGGAGTTCCGCCCTAATATTGCGCAGTTCCCGATAAGGTGGGTGGGTGTTCACATTTTGGAAATAGGCATCCACCGAGTCCGCAATCGAAGCGAAGACTTTCACTTCGTGGCTTTCATCGTCCGACCGACCCGAAGGAACCAGTCCACAGCCTTTGGCAAAACACCACTGACCAAAAAGGTTATTGCCTTCCACTGCGAAACGGCTGGTGCCCCAGGCACTCTCATTGGCGGCCTGAGCCAACACCAGGGAAGCGGGGATGATATCCACCCGATGCATCATCGTCTCGAAATAGGCCGCGGAACCTGGCTCGGCGTCCACTTCATAGTAACGCCCCAGTTCCGCCATCATTTCTTTTTGCCAGGGTAGAAACTTATAGTCTTTACGTGCTTTTTGCTGCATCTGAGCCAGCCAGGCACGCTCGGCTTCTATGCGCTGGTTAACGCCTTGAACGATGGGGTTCAGAAATTCAAAGAAGGTTTCTTTCTTTTCGGCAACATCGGTGATGCTGGCCATATCCGGCAGCTCAGCCGGGGCCGCTTCGGTGGAATCGGCCATCGCCAATTCAAAACCGAACGCAAATACGACCGTCAACCAGGTCCTTGGAGTAAGCAATTGCATGAATATCCTCTTCTACGACAAATTTGCGAACCGCGCGATTATAAGGGGTGTTGGTTAATTTTCAATCAAAGAGGGGTGCGTCCCACGAATTCAACTGGATGCCCCAGTCCCGACAACCCCCTTTAAACAACGTTCCACTTGACTTTCCCCCAGCTGAACAGTGCACACTTGCCGCCTCCTCAGCACAAGGAAGCTCTCATGCCAGTCATCAGCCGTAATCTCTGGATACTTATCGCCATGCAGGCCTTTTCGATGACCGCACCCCCGCTGCTGATTCTGATCGGCGGGTTGATCGGCGCACGCCTGGCCCCCTCCCCCGGGCTCGCTACCCTGCCGCTGGCAACGCTGGTCCTGAGTACAGCGCTGAGCACCATTCCCGCTTCGCTCATCATGCGGCGGCTCGGCCGTCGCCTGGGCTTCCTGACCGGCAATCTGGTCGCCATTGGCGGCGCCCTTTTAGGTATGTGGGCCTTGCTGCAGGAAAGTTTCACCCTACTGTTGGTGGCGTCAGCCTGCCTCGGTTTCAACATGGCGTTCGTGAATCAATACCGTTTCGCAGCGATGGAAAGCGTCGAGGAAGGTCGCCAAGGCCAGGCGGTGTCGTTTCTGCTGTTGGGCGGGATTTTTGCTGCCTTGATAGGCCCCGAAGCAGGCGCGCGTGGAGAGCAACTACTGACTCAGCCCTACGCCGGGTCGTTCCTGCTGTTGGCTCTGTTGCAGGCCGTGGTCACTCTGCTGTTGCTGTTCGGCTTCCGAAACACTCAGGTGAGCGGGTCGACCTCCATGGATGATAAAGGCCGTGCCTGGTCCGCCTTGTTGTCGCAACCCCTACTCTGGCTGGCGCTGCTGGCAGGGGCGGTTTCCTACAGCGTGATGAGTCTGGTCATGACGGCCGCCCCGATCAGCATGCACGATATGGATCATCACAGCCTCGCGGCCACCAAAACCACGATCCAGGCTCACATTCTGGCCATGTTTGTTCCATCACTGGCCACCGGTTGGCTGATTCGCCGCTTCGGCCCGGTCAGACTGTTGGTCGCGGGTCTTTCAATCTACGGCTTTATGATCGTCGCAGGCCTCAGCGGCCGCACACTCGGGCACTATGGCACCACCTTGATCCTGCTTGGCATAGGCTGGAACTTTCTTTTCGTGGCGGGCACCAGTCTGCTGCCGCATTGCTACCAGGGGAATGAGCGCTATCGTGTTCAAGCACTGAACGACTTCCTGGTGTTCGGTACCCAGGCGGCCGCCTCGCTTGGCGCCGGTTGGCTGCTGTTCCAATTGGGATGGAGCCCGTTGCTGTGGGCAACGGTCCCCGCTGTGTTGGCGCTGGGTATGCTTACGATGGTCGCACGAAGACCGGCTCTTTAGCCGGTCATTCGTCGAGTTCGCAGGAACAGGAAAGAGTGGAAATTAACGGCGGCGCCGTGCGGGATAATCCGTGCCTTCGTCACGCACCTTGATGCGTATGGCTTTGGGTTGGTTTGCGTTCGCTTGCTTGTACAGGCTTAACGCCATTACAGCCAGGGCTACAAGGGCCAGAAAAGTCGACATAGCCGTTACCTCTTGGTTGTCGCGGACGACACCGCCATCCGTCTATAGGGATGACACTCGCATAAGTGAGTATAGTCGCTTTGATTCATTCGGCCAGTCATTCCCCTTTCCGACCCGGGCCGGCGGAGGGGAACTGCACCACAGGATTGGCCTTACTGTCACTTATCTTGGCAACCCCCTCTTTTTCAACCTCGTCAATACGAATAATCGCATGCATCGGGATGTAGCTGCGCTTCACACCGCTGAACTCCTTCTGCAGTTTCTCTTCCCCCGGGTCGACCAGCACCTTGCTGCGCTCACCGAAAATCAGTTCCTCGACTTCGATGAAACCATACAAATCGCTTTGGTAGACATGAGCGCAATAAATTTCATACACCTTGTCCTGGTTGACAAAGGCCACGCGGTAAATGGCTTTCTGGTCGGTCATAACTGCTGAAACGTCCTGATAATAGAGTCGGTTCGGTGGAATGAATGCACGGAATATGGCCCCAAAATACCCCGTATTCAATGGCATAGCCTATAACTTGGCTCGAACGATGTTCCGAATTTGGGTCCCAGGCCCCTTAGGCGTATAATCGCGCGCCCTGAAACCCAACGACCGAACAACCCAAAGGCTCATGACCAAAAAACTCTTTATCAAGACCCACGGCTGCCAAATGAACGAATACGACTCGTCGCGCATGGCCGACCTGCTCGGGGACAGCCACGGTTATGAGCTGACCGACAACGCCGACGAAGCCGACGTACTGCTGCTGAACACCTGCTCCATACGCGAAAAGGCCCAGGAGAAAGTCTTTCATCAGCTTGGCCGGTGGAAACAGCTCAAAGCCAAGAACCCCAACCTGAAAATCGGGGTCGGCGGCTGCGTCGCCTCCCAGGAAGGCAGCGCCATCTCCGAACGGGCGCCTTATGTCGACATGATTTTCGGCCCGCAAACCCTGCACCGCCTGCCACAAATGCTCGACGCCTCAAGCGGCACCACAGCCAATGGCGCTGGCAATCGCATCGCCATGGTCGACGTCACCTTCCCGGAAATCGAAAAATTCGATCACCTGCCCGCGCCCAAAAGCGACGGCGTCAGCGCCTTCGTTTCCGTCATGGAAGGCTGTTCCAAATACTGCACCTTCTGCGTTGTGCCCTATACCCGCGGCGAAGAAGTCAGCCGCCCGTTCGACGACGTCATCGCCGAAGTCGCCCACCTCGCCAGCCAGGGCGTGCGTGAAATCAACTTCCTCGGCCAAAACGTCAACGCCTATCGCGGCGCCCGACACGACGGCGGCGAAGCCGACCTCGCCGACCTCATCACCCTCGCCGCCCAGATCGACGGCATCGACCGCATACGCTTCACCACCAGCCACCCGGTCGAATTCACCGACTCCCTGGTCGACGTCTACA
The DNA here is from genome assembly GCA_965652395.1 of uncultured Saccharospirillum sp. GTDB lineage: Bacteria > Pseudomonadota > Gammaproteobacteria > Pseudomonadales > Natronospirillaceae > Saccharospirillum. The sequence goes on from CBFGUW010000050.1 coordinate 38,187, forward strand.
CCGACGTACCGGAACTGGTCAGCCACCTGCACCTGCCGGTTCAAAGCGGCTCCGACACCATACTCGCCGCCATGAAACGCGGCCACACCGCCGCCGAATACATCGAAAAAATGGAACGCATCCGCGCCAACCGCCCGGACATCAGCTTCTCATCCGACTTCATCGTCGGCTTCCCCGGTGAAACGGCCGACGACTTCGAAGCCACCATGAACCTGATCCAGACCATCGGCTTCGACCACAGCTTCAGCTTCGTCTACAGCCAGCGTCCCGGCACACCCGCCGCCCAACTGGACGACGACACCCCGGAAGCACTGAAAAAACAGCGCCTCGCCATCCTGCAGGACCGCATCATCCAGCAGGCTCAGCAAATCAGCCGTCGCATGGTAGGCACCACTCAGATTATCCTCGTCACCGAACGTTCCAAACGGAACCCGGCGGAGCTGTCAGGTCGGACGGAGAACAACCGCATCACTTTTTTCGAATGCGACGACGACAGCCTGATTGGGAAGTTCGTGCAGGTGAAGATTACCGAGGCGTTTGCGAACAGCCTGAGAGGGGAAATCGTGAATGCGGATTTGGCGTATTAGTTAGAGGTTCCGTTTGATTTTGGGTGCCGATATATTGAAGGGCGGTTTAGCGGCTGGGTTCGCCCCTGAGGCGGGGGTAGCCCTCCCTGGGGCCGCCGTGAACCCGTCCATGGGGGCTTGACCTCGGCATCCATGCCTCGCACATCCCCGGGGAGGGCTACCCCCGCCTCAGGGCCTGGTTGCCGTGCCAAACGCGTAGCACCCTCTCTCAGGGCAGGGAAT
>CBFGUW010000051.1:0-37249 GCA_965652395.1 uncultured Saccharospirillum sp.
ATACGCGATGCGCCTTAGTGACTGGAGTTCAGACGTGTGCTCTTCCGATCTAGCGACCGGTGCCTGGGTGGGCTCACGGAGGGAAGTCCGAAACATGGATGTTTCGGCCTAGCTCCCATGGATGGGTTCACAGCGACCCTCCGAGAGCCCACCCAGGCACCGGTCGCGGACCACTGGCACAAAAAAACTGGCACCCAACCAACAGAAAGGGAATAAAAAGCCAGAGACTTAGACGAATGGCATTTTGACAAGGAGAAGACCGTGCGTATCCTTGACCTTATGACGATGACATCAAGAGGACTCGACCCACTTTGAGTAACCAGTCAACGGCCGGAGTCAAACCTTCGGTGGAGGGCCTGCGACAGTTTGAATTGCAGCCCGACAACCCCCAACGACTGGCCAGCCTGTGCGGCCTGGCCAACGACAACCTGAAACAGATTGAAGAACGCCTCGACGTCCGCGTTCTCAACCGCGGCAACCGGTTCGAGCTTAAAGGCGACGACCCCAGCCTGCAGGCCGCCGAAGACATCATCAAACGCCTGTACCGCGAAACCAAAGGGGGCAAGGACCTGCTACCGGACACCATCAACCTCTTCCTGCAGACCTCCGAAGTGGAAACGCTCATAGATAACGACGAAAGCCAGCTGCACGAGCATAAACTCTATGCCCTGCACACCCCCAAATCCGTCGTCAAACCGCGCGGCCCCAATCAGCGCGCCTACGTGCACAACGTGCTCACCCACGACATCAACTTCGGCGTCGGCCCAGCCGGTACCGGCAAAACCTACCTCGCCGTCGCCTGTGCCGTCGAAGCCCTGCAGAAAGACCAGATCAGACGCATCGTACTGGTTCGTCCCGCCGTCGAAGCCGGTGAAAAACTCGGCTTCCTGCCCGGCGACCTCAGCCAGAAAGTCGACCCCTACCTGCGGCCGTTGTACGACGCTCTCTACGAAATGCTCGGCTTCGAAAAAGTCGACCGGATGATCGAACGCAGCATCATCGAAGTCGCACCGCTCGCCTACATGCGCGGTCGTACCCTAAGCAACGCCTTCATTATTCTGGATGAAAGCCAGAACACCACCCGTGAACAAATGAAGATGTTCCTCACTCGCATCGGTTTCGGCTCAACCGCGGTCATCAACGGCGACCCCACCCAGGTCGACCTGCCGCGGGGCCAAAGCTCGGGGCTTGCCCACGCACTCGCCATCCTGCAGAACGTGGAAGGCATCAGTATCACCCAGTTCGGTTCCAAGGACGTTGTACGCCACCCCCTGGTCCAACGCATTGTGGACGCCTACGACGCACTCGACACCCAATGAAACTGACGCTCGACTTTCAGTCCGCCACCGAGCTGGACACCCTGCCCGACCCCAGCCAATTCGAAGCCTGGCTGACCTGCGCCCTGCGTGATCGACGCGACCGCGCGGAAGTCAGCGTGCGTCTCGTCGACGACGCCGAAAGCCAGGAACTGAACCGGACCTATCGCGGCAAGGACTACCCAACCAACGTCCTGTCCTTCCCGTTCGAAGCCCCGCCCGGGGTGGACGACGAAGAAATACAGGCCCTGTTGGGCGACCTGGTGATATGCGCCCCCGTGGTGCGGCGGGAAGCCCTGAAACAGGGCAAGCCCGAGTCCCATCACTGGGCTCACATGACCATACATGGCACCTTGCATTTGTTGGGTTACGACCACATCGATCCCGACGAAGCCGACCAAATGGAAGCCATTGAGCAAGGGTTGATGGCCGAACTCGGCCTGCCCGATCCGTATCTCCCACCGGAGCACGAAGGGACTGACCGGCCCGGCCATGCCGGACCGACCGATTAGCAACAGAGGAAAACGAAGACCATGAGCGACGAACGACCTACGAGTAGCGGCCCCGGGAAGCGGTCCTGGCTGGAACGCCTGTCGGATGCCTTCACCGGGGAGCCCAAAGATCGCGAGGATGTGCTCAATCTACTGAAAGACGCCCAGGAAAAAGACATCCTGGATGGCGAAGCCTTCAAAATCATCGAAGGCGCCATGAATGTATCGGACATGCACGTCCGTGACATCATGATTCCCCGGTCACAAATGGTGAGCCTTGAAACGGATGAAAGCATCCAGCAGTGGCTCAGCAAAATTGTCGACTCGGGTCACTCCCGTTTCCCTGTGCTTGGTGAAAACTCCGACGAAGTGGTCGGTGTCCTGCTCGCCAAAGACCTGCTCGGCCTTGGCCTGGTCACCGGTTTTAACCTCGACGACATGCAAAGCCGCCTTGCCAGCGTCATCCGCTCGGTGAACTTCGTGCCGGAAAGCAAGCGGCTGAACGTTCTGCTCAAGGACTTCCGCAGCAACCGCAACCACATCGCCATCGTGGTGGACGAATACGGCCAAACCGCCGGGCTGGTCACCATTGAGGACGTATTGGAGGAAATCGTCGGTGAAATCGAAGATGAACACGATGACGCCGCCGATGCCAACATCCGCCCCAATGGCAGTGGCGGTTTTCTGGTCCAGGCGTTGACCCCAATCGAAGATTTCAACGATCATTTCGACACAGAGTTCAGCGACGAAGAGTTCGACACCATTGGCGGCATTGTCATGCACAAGTTTGGCAAAGTGCCCCAGCGGGATGAATCCATCACCCTGGAGGACCTTATTATTCGGGTGATCAACGCCGACAACCGTCGGGTACGCACCTTCGAAGTGAATCGCCTGGAAGCCCCGGTCGATGCCTGAGGGTAGCTGACCGGAACCGCCCCTCCTCAATTGATTTCCCGGCCTGCCAACCCTGGCAGGCGCCGGTTCCTTTAGGGAGCCTCTGAACAATTCCCGTGAGGCTCCCTAGCCCTTTACCGGCTGAATCATTTCAGAATCGGCGAATTAGACTATACTTTCCCAAAGGCGTTTTGTGACGTACCGCAAATTTTCGGTTGACGCCCTCCGATTTTCCGGAAAACGCTGCAATCCAAAACCATTGGAGTCAGCAGTGATGGTCAGCTCCTCTCAGATCCGCAGTGCTCACACCACCCATCGGGATCCGGTTGCAGCCGTCGAAGAGTTCCATTCGCAACTGGTCCAGGATGATATGTCACTGGTCCTTTTTTTCTGCTCGAGCCGGTATGACCTCGATACCATCGCACAGGAAATTGGCCGTCTGTTCGAAGGTGTACAAGTGGTCGGTTGCACCACAGCCGGGGAAATCGGCCCGGAAGGTTACCTCGACTACAGTCTCAGCGGCGCCAGCTTTCCCGCCGAGTCCTTTCAGGCCGTCAGCGGGCTGATCCACCCGTTGCATCAATTCGAGATTGCCCAGGGCAAGAACTTTATCCAGGGGCTCATGCGCCATCTTGAGAGCATTGCCCCCCAGGCGAGCAGCGCCAATAGCTTTGCATTTTTAATGATTGATGGGCTGTCCCAACAGGAAGAGCCGGTTTCACGGTCCATATACAGTGCGCTGGGTGGCATCCCCATGTTCGGCGGCTCGGCCGGGGACGATCTGAAGTTCAACAAAACACTGATTTTCCATGGTGGAGCATTTCACAGTGACAGCGCCGTTCTGGTCCTGGCATCCACTCAATACCTGTTCCGCCTGTTCAAAACCCAGCACTTCTCCGCCACCGAACAACGCATGGTGGTAACAGCAGCCGATGCCAGTCGACGTCTGGTGTCCGAAATCAACGGCCTGCCCGCCGCAGAAGAATATGCCCGCATGGTGGGGGTGGACGTAAACGATCTGAACCCCATGAGGTTCGCCACCTCGCCCGTCGTCGTGTTGATCGACGGCCATGAATATGTGCGATCCATCCAAAAGGTCAACCCTGATGGCAGCCTCACCTTTTACTGCGCCATCGACGAAGGCATCGTGCTGCGTGTAGCCCGGGGCGTGGATCTGATCGACAATCTCAATCAAAGCCTGGATCAGATCCATCGGGAAATCGGCCGGCCACAGGCGCTGATCGCCTGCGACTGCATTCTGCGCAATCTCGAAATCACCCAGGACGGTCTCAAACAAACCGTTGCCGACATCTTCCGCGACAACCATACCATAGGCTTCAGCACCTATGGCGAGCAATACGCAGGGGTACACGTCAACCAGACCTTTACCGGTCTGGCCATCGGATCGGCGCGGCGGGGGGACCATGAACAATAAACAACCCATTCCTTTGGTACAGCGTTCCCCGGAGGAGGAAATCCAACGGCTGAACAAGATCATCGATGCGCTGATGAACCGCGCCGAGCGCAGCATGAGCAACCAGGGGTCGGATTTCAGTCTGTTTCAAACCGCGTTGATGCTCGAAGAAAAAGTCGCCAACCGCACCCAGGCGCTGGAAGAGGCCCTGCGCGACAACGAAAAGATCAACCGTGACCTCTACCGAGCCACACTCGAAATGGAAACCGAGATACGGGAGCGCCAACGTGCCCAACTGGCGCTCAGCGAATCGGAATCCCGCTACCGATCGGTCACCGAAGCCGCGCTGGACGCCATCATCACCATCGACGAAGACGACCGGATCGTATTCACCAATTCGCCTGTCGAAACCATTTTCGGCTATCGCCAGAAAGCCATGCTTGGGCAACCAATCTCCCTCATTTTGCCTCCTCAGGTCCCCACATCGGCCGCAGGCAGCCTGGCAGTTTATTTATCCAGCCAACGGGGCCGCTTGAACCGGGAAAGGCTGGAGTTGTTGGGGCGGCATCAGGACGGACGGGACATCCCTCTGGAACTGTCGTTTGGAGAATTCGAGACCGGCGGCCGACGTTATTTCACCGCTGTCGCCCGGGATATCACGGATCGAAAAAGAGCCGATGCCCTGCGCGAAGGACAATATAAGATCCTCGAATTGATCGCCTCCGATACGCCCACCCTGGATACCCTGGATGCCCTGGCACGTTTCATCGAGCATCAACACCCTGACGGCCGAGCTTCGATCTTACTGCTGTCGTCCAACGGGCGGACCATCGCCCAGAGCATTGCGCCTAGTCTCCCGAGAGAATACAACCAGTGTCTCATCGGGTTGGAAATCGGACCGCAGGCGGGGTCTTGTGGAACGGCCATGTATCGTGGCAAGCCGGTCATCGTCAGCGACGTTCAGGCGAGTCCTCTATGGCGCTCATATCGATCATTGGGGACGGAATTCGGGTTTCGGGCCTGCTGGTCCACGCCAATCTTCAGCCCGGACGGGGAAGTGTTGGGCTCGCTGGCGATTTATCACTCCCAGACGCATACGCCGACCCCCGAAGAACGGCGGCTGGTCGCTAGCTCGGTTCATCTCGCCGGCATCGCCATCCAGCGCAGCCGTACCGAAGCCCGCATTCGCTATATGGCTCACCACGATGCTCTGACCGGTCTGCCCAACCGAGCCCTGTTGGAAGACCGCATTCAGCAGGCCATTGCCGTGGCCAAACGGGAGCACCATCATCTGGCCGTCATGCTGATCGACCTGGACCGGTTCAAAACCGTCAATGATTCGCTCGGTCACCACATCGGTGACGAGCTGTTGCGCATGGTGGCTGACCGTCTTCACCGATGCATTCGCCGTAGCGACACCCTTGCCCGGCTGGGTGGCGACGAGTTCGTGATATGCATGGCCGGAGACCAGAATCCTGAAGGCTTGTCACACCTTGCTGAAAAAGCCATCACGGAACTCAGCCGCCATTTTGGGGTGGATAATCTGGATCTGCACATTGGTGCCAGCATCGGCATCGCGCTCTATCCCACCGATGGTGACACCCCCAACGACCTGCTGCGCGCCGCCGATGCCGCCATGTATGCCGCCAAGGACAAAGGACGCGGCACCTACCAGTTCTTCACCAGCCTGATGAATAAAATGGCGCACCAGCGCCTGATGCTGATTACTCAATTGCGTCAGGCAATCGAACGTGAGGAATTCGTCTTGTATTACCAACCGCTGGTTGAGTTATGCTCGGGACGAATCGTCGGCGCGGAGGCCCTGCTGCGCTGGAACCACCCCGAGAAAGGCCTCGTTTCACCGGACCAGTTCATCCCAACCCTGGAAGAAACCGGCCTTATGGTCACAGTGGGGGAATGGGTTCTGGAAGCCGCCTGTCGGCAAAACGCCGCCTGGCAGTCGGCTGGACTGCCACCCATCTCACTGGCCGTCAACCTCTCCGCGATTCAGTTCTATCGCAGCGATGTTCTCGCCACCGTCAAAGACCTGTTGGAACAATACCGGTTGGAACCGCGGTGGCTGACATTGGAATTTACCGAGGCGGTACTGCTGGAAGACACTGAAGCGGTCATCCAAACCATGCACCAACTCAAGGACATCGGTATCGGCCTAGCCCTGGACGATTTCGGCACCGGCTACTCATCCCTCTCCTACCTGCGACGCTTTCCCGTCAACCGCCTGAAAATCGACCGCAGTTTTCTCAGCGATGCCGCAGCCGAATCCGGTTCGACCGACATCATTACCAGCATTGTACGGCTATCCCAGAGTCTGGGGTTGATCAGCGTGGCCGAGGGGGTCGAAACACCGTCACAATTGGCGCTGGTCGAAGCCCTGGGGTGTGACGAAGTCCAGGGTTTTCTGATCAGCGCCCCCATTCCGGCCGATGAATTCAGCCACCTGCTAAGCACTGGCCTAGCCTCCTCTCTGTTGTCCTGCAACGACTCCTGACAGACCATTGATTTTCCGTACGGTTGGCAAGGCGCCCAACGACCACTACATTGGGTAAACACTCTCAAACCTAATGTGCCGGAGGCTGCCCATGCGCACCGAATCCGACAGTTTTGGCGAAATGAATGTCCCCGACGATGCCCTCTATGGCGCACAAACCGCCCGGGCAATAGACAACTTTCAACTGTCGCAGGAACGAATGCCCGCCGCCTTTTTACGCGCCTGTCTGGATATCAAAGCGGCTGCCGCGAAAGCCAACGCCGAACTGGAAACGTTGGACAAGGAGATCGCCGAGGCCATTGTCACAGCGGCGGACAAGACCGACCCAAATACCATGGCGGATCAGTTTCCGGTCGATGTTTTTCAGACCGGGTCCGGCACCAGCACCAACATGAACGTCAACGAAGTTCTGGCGCGGCTGGCTTCCCGGCAACTGGACAGGGACATCAGCCCCAACGACCACGTGAATGCCGGTCAGAGCAGTAACGACACCATCCCGACGGCAATTCAAGTCAGCAGCGCGTTGGCGGTTGAAGAAGAACTGATCCCGGCGATAACCACGCTCAGAGACGCCATCGATGAACGCGGCGGCGCCTTCGCCGATATCGTGAAAACGGGGCGCACCCATTTAATGGATGCGATGCCGATCACCCTGCAACAGGAATTTTCCGCTTGGAGCGAAGCTCTGAGTGCCAGCCAGCGTCGGTTGCAGCAATGCCTGGCACGACTGAAAGCCATACCTCAGGGTGGCACCGCCATCGGCACCGGTATCAATACCCCTCAAGGCTTCAGCGACCGCTTCTGTTTTCATTTAAATCATCGTCTGAAAACGGATTTCTGCCCACATAACAACGCCTTTTATGGCATCAGCACCCAGGACGTGTCACTGGAGCTGTCATCCCATTTAAAAGGTTTGGCAACCACTCTGATTAAGATCAGCAATGACCTCCGATGGATGAACAGCGGCCCCTTGGCCGGTCTGGGCGAAGTTGAATTACCTGCGTTGCAGCCCGGCAGCAGCATCATGCCCGGCAAGGTAAATCCGGTGATTCCAGAAGCCGTGATCATGGCCTCCTTTCAGGTGATCGGGTTCGATACCGCCATCATGCTGGGCGCCCAGTCCGGCAACTTCCAACTCAACGTCACTCTGCCGCTGGTGGCACGCAATTTATTGCAGGGATGCCAATTGATGACGACCTCCTGCGAACACCTGGCACACAAAGCCATCTCGGGTTTGAAGGTCAATGAAGAGAATATCGCTGCGCCATTGCATCGTAACCCTGTCCTTGTGACAGCACTTAATACTGTTGTGGGATATATGAAAGCTTCGGAAATTGCCAAGCGGGCTTATAAAGAAAAACGACCGGTCATTGATGTCGCAGAAGAAATGACCGACCTGTCGAAAGAGGAGCTGAACAAACTGCTGGACCCAGTGACACTGGCTCGGCCTTAATGACCTTCTGAATAATTCCGGCCGGGTGATTTTCTGCAAAATCACCCGGCCCGTTCCTTCAGTCTTCTCGATTTCCGCTGACCGCGACTTCACCAAATGGCTTGAACAACACAATCAAACGCGGCAGCAACGTCAACGCACCAATCAATGCAACCGCCATCGCTAGAGCCGTCAATAACCCAAAATACAACGTCGGCCGGAAGTTGGAGAGCATGAGAATGGAAAACCCGAGAATGATGGTGATGGAGGTATAGAACATGGCCTTGCCGATTGAGTTATGGCTTCGGTTCAGTGCCTTGATGTAATGACCGTCACGGGAAAACTCACGACGATAACGCACAATGTAGTGAATGGTGTTATCGACGGCGATACCGATGGTGATACTGGCGATGGTAATGGTCATCATATCCAACGGAATGCCAAACCAGCCCATGATGCCCAACACGAAAGTAGCCGCTAATAAATTAGGCACCATGGCGATCAAACTCAGTTTAAGACTGCGGAACAACAGTAGAAACATACCAAGAATGCCCAGAAAAACCGCACCCAATGTCAATATTTGGGAGCCAAACAAGCTCTGGAGCATGTTGTTATAGAGCACCATCATGCCGGTGAGTTGAATTTGGTCCGGCGCGAAACCCAGTTCGTTTACCGCATCATCCCGCACCCGTTCGATAAACTCGTCCCGTTTAAGGCTATCAAGCGAATCGAGCATACGGACATTGATGCGAGCCTGATTGTGTTCGACGGATACATAGGGCTCGATCACAATATCGCGGAACTCTTTGGGGATAACGGAATACAACAGGGCCAACTGAATATTGTTCAGCGGTTGCCCATCGTTGAAGGATTCCGCAATCTCGACCATGGTCGCCAGAGACAGCACCTTGCCGGTTTCAGGCTGGCGATCCAGATACTGGTGCAGCCGTTTTATCTTGGCGACTTTATCGGTGGTGAACCAGTATTTTCGGGGGTCATCCTCTTCGTTGAAATCGTCGCGAAAGTTACCGACATTGCCCGATTCCATGGTAAGGAAATCTTCTTCGATAAAGTCGCCCTGGCCACCGCCTTGTGTGAAGGGGTCTGCCTCTCCTTCCACGGTCTCACCCTCCGGTGCGGACGTTTCTCTTTCCGGCTGAGCATTGCCCGTGGAGGAAGCCGCAGGACTCCCCTCGAAATCAATCAACACTTCCAGAGGTGTGGTACCTCCCAGGCGTTGATCAATCACCGTCATGCCCTGGTAAATTTCCGTACTCTCATCGAAGTAATCGATAAAGCTGTTTTCCACTACCAAACGGGTGATGCCGACCAGCGTGAAACCGGCCAGGGCGATAGCCGCCACCAACACCCAATTACCCGAACGTAAAGTGATGCGGGCAAATAAACGGGTGGTTCTGCCACCGGATTTTTTCTCCGCCGTGCTCTGGTCCTTACCCAACACCATGAGAATCGCCGGGAACAATACAAAGGTAATCACAAAGGCACAGACAATGCCCAGTGCCATCATCCAACCAAAATTGATAACCGGGCGAATGCCGCTGAATAACAGCGAAATAAACGCCACACCCGTCGTCAACGCCATATAGAGGCATGGCACGGCTATGCGACGTACAGCAGTGGTCACCAGACGACGTTGCTCCCAATCCTCGTGCTTGCGCAACAATTCACGGTAACGAACGATCAGATGGATCGACATCGACAATGTCAAAATCAGCAACAGGGAAATGAAGTTGCTGGAGATCACCGTAACCGGCCAGCCTCCCCATCCCAGTATCCCCATCATGCTTACGACCACAACAGAGCAACAGAGCAAGGGCACCAACACCCAGCGCGGTTGACGGAAGATGACGGTCAAGGTGGCGACCAGTAACAACAGCACACCAAGACCGAAGGTGATGAGATCGTTTTGCACGAAACTGATGATGTCGTCCGCGATCATCGGAACGCCACCCAGATGGAGCTCACCATAGGGTTCGTAGTCTTCAATGATCGTCCGTACCGACTCGATCACCTGATGCACCTGATCGGCCCGAATGGCATTTTGTTGGCTGATGCGTTCGTCTACCTGGTCCAATGCGGCCTGATCAAAATCGGGGGACTGCGCCTCGCGAAGCGTTTCGAGTTCTTTCCGACGATCCAGCAATTGGTCCTTGGTTTCGTCTCTGGGTAAATTGATCTGCAGCGCTGTGGTGTTTGCGTCCAGATTCAACAGCAGGTTGACGTACAGCGGGCTGTTGGCCAGTTCGGTCCGCGCCATATCAAGATCCGCGGCCGGATCTTCCAACGTCTTGATGTTGCTGACCAATTCGGACATGGGAACCGGAGGGTTCGACAACAGCGGAACATCCATGACCGAAATCACCGATTCGACCTGTTCCAATTCGCGAATATCGTCACGCAGATCGCTGAGGCGATCGAGGGAGGGTTGCGAGAACAAGGGTTCCTTGGGCGTGAAGGTGAGAACCAGAAATTCCTGGGAACCATAACGATCGGAGATGGTACGGAAATATTCGAGGTCTTTATCGCCTTCCAGCAACAAGCTCTCGGCCGAGGCATCCAGTGAAAAATGGCGTGCCTGAAAGCCCAGAAAGGCAACCGCCAGTGCGGTGCCGATCACCACCCAGATGGCGCGTTCGGAGATAATGCGTTCGTAAAGGGAGAGAAGGCGATGCCACATGAAGTCAGATCCCTGTCGGTTAAACGATACCCGCTGTTTGATCAATGAGTGTCGGCGGCGAAATGATCCATGCTAATGAAGGCCGCGCCGTTAGTCACCCGCTTTCGGTCCTCGCCCCCACCAGCGGGAGACTCTTTTACAGTAGGCGGTATAAGCGTCGCCATGCTCGCGCAGCATCTGACGCTCCTCATGACGGATAAACAGCCCGTACATGACCAACGGGCAGGTGAACACCACCAACCAGGGGCTCAAAGAACCCACCCAGATAGCAAGACCGGCGGCGATAAGCACCACCCCAAAATAACGGGGGTTGCGACTCATTCTGAACACGCCCCGTTCAATCAGATAGGGCTCATGACTGCAGGGTGAAAAACCGGCCCGTTGCACTTCGCGGTCAGCCGCGAACTTGATCAGCGCGCCCACCACGATGGGCAACAGACCGAGATAATTCCATGGATGGGGAAACAGAATGCCCAACGGCTTGATAAAATGCAGGGCAAAAATCGCCAGCATGATCAACAGACCCAGCGCCGGCGGAAAAAAAGGGGGCTTATGTGGCATCGTTACTCTGACTGCCCGGGAATTGACTGTGCATTAAGTGTAAGGAAGGTCGACACCGGATACAGCCGTCGAAAGTCACAACCTATCAAACCCCGAGGCCAAGCTGTGACACTCGTCATAACAGTGGCAGTCTTGGGTATGGTCCATCACCAGACCGGTGGCCTGCATGAAGGCGTAACAGATGGTCGGACCGACAAAATTAAAACCGCGTTTTTTCAGCGCCTTCGACATCGCCTCGCTTTCCGGTGTAGACACCGGAATGTCGCTCATTTTCCGCCATTGATTGACGATTGGGCGACCACCAACAAAAGACCACAGAAAGGGCGCGAACGCCTCACCAGCCTCCTCCATGGCGACATAGGCCCGGGCATTCCGAACGATCGATTGAACCTTAAGGCGGTTGCGCACAATACCGGGATTCTGAAGGCGCTGTTCCATGTCCGCCTCGGTGAATTCCGCCAGGGCGTAGGGGTCAAACTGGGCGAAGGCTTCATAGTAAGTGGGTTGCTTCCTGAGGATGGTAATCCAACTCAGGCCCGCCTGTTGTCCATCCAGACACAGCTTGGCGAAAAGATCCCGATCATCGACAACGGGCCGACCCCAGACCTGGTCGTGATAGTCCTGATATATCGGATCCTCTCCGCACCAGTCGCAACGCTTTGCCATGGGTGGCTCCTTTCTGTTTACCCTATCGTTACAGCAACACTAGGTTATCCCGATGCACCAGTTCCGGCTCCGCCATAAATCCGAGGATGGATTCAAAAGCTTTGGAGGGCTGGCGCACTAACTTCCCGGCGTCGTCGCTGTCATAGTTGCACAGGCCATGGCCCAGAACCACACCCTTTTCATCGACCAGGGACACGCATTCGCCACGCTGAAAGCGGCCTTTTACCGCAACCACACCCACGGCAAGAAGACTCTTGCCCTGCTCGGTCAGAGCCTTGGCGGCACCGGCATCCAGGGTAAGCTCGCCCCGAGTCTGCAAGTGCCCGGCCAGCCATTGCTTACGGGCGGCGAGCGGCTCCAGGTCGGGAATCAGCTCAGTGCCCAGGACTTCACCGGCACGCAGCCGGGTCAATACCTGCTCATTCCGGCCACCGGCAATAACGGTTACAGCCCCACTGCGAGAGGCCAGTGCCGCAGCCCGCACTTTGGTCGCCATACCACCCCGACCGAGAGCGCCACCGCCACCGGCTACGGCTTTGATGGCGGGATCGGTTGCGGAAGCCTGGGAGATTAGTTTGGCGTCGGGGTTTTTGCGGGGGTCGGCGTCGAACAATCCGTCCTGATCGGTCAGCAGGATCAAGGCATCGGCCTCAACCAGGTTAGCGACCAGCGCGCCAAGAGTGTCGTTATCGCCAAAGCGGATTTCGTCGGTCACGACGGTGTCGTTTTCGTTGACGATGGGTATCACGGGCAACGTCAGCAGGGCACGCAGGGTGCTGCGGGCGTTAAGATAACGCCGCCGATCGGAGAGGTCTTCGTGGGTAAGCAGAATCTGGGCGGTATGACAGTCGTGCTGCTGAAAGAGGTCTTCGTAAGTCTGCACCAGTTTGGTCTGCCCAACCGCCGCTGCGGCCTGCAGCAGCTCCATGGAGTCCGGTCGGCTGCCCCACCCCAGACGGCTCATACCGGCGGCCACGGCCCCGGAAGAGACCAAAACCACTTCCACCCCCTGCTCACGCAAAGCGGCGATCTGGCCGACCCACTGATGAATACGCATCAGATCCAGCCCTTTGCCGTCATTGGTCAACAAGGCAGACCCAATTTTCACGACCCAGCGTTTACCCTGAGTCAGAGCCGAATGGCGCACAACCTCAGACACTATTCTTTCCTTTTCTGTCGTTTGATACGGTGGTTTCTTCTGCTTCCAAGAAATACTGTGCCTGAAACCCGCCGAGGGGGCGGTGGTCTCTCAGTCGGACCGCCGCTAGTACATCCATGTAGGCTCGGCGGCAGCCATCCATGGCTGCCGACGTCCGTCTGAGAGACCACCGCCCCCTCGGCTAGCCCCTTTACCCGCAATTCTGCACGACGGGCACTGACGGCTAGCCTGCGTTGACGGGGGATGGCCGTTCGGGGAAGTCCGAAACAGGGATGTTTCGGCCTAGCCCCCATGGATGGGTTCACGGCGACCCCGAAGGGCCATCCCCCGGCAACGTAGGCGGGTTCAAGCACCGGCCGTTGGAGCTAGGAGCCACTAAGGCGCGTAGATGATCTCCACATCGTGGTCATCGTCGTCGTCATTATCGTCATCGTCGCTGGCTTTGCGTGTCTTTCTGCGACGTTCAGCCAGCTCACGAATGCGCTCTCTGGCTTCCTGTTCAACCTGATCACGGTGGGCCGCATCGGCCTCCAGCAGGTCTTCACTTTCAGCCAGCGCCGCCCGGGTTTCTTCCAGCCAATTCATCAGATCCTGAACCAGACGGTCGGTGCCTTCTTTTGCCAGGGCGGAGACCACATAAACCGGCCCCTCCCATTCCAGCGCCTCGACCACACTGTCGATACGTTCCTGGCGCTCCTCTTCCGGCACCATATCGATCTTGTTCAGCACCAGCCAACGCTCACGTTGAGCCAGCGCCGGGCTGAATTGCTCCAGCTCATTGGCAATGGCAACCGCATTGTCCGCCGGGGTGGTTTCATCGAAGGGATAGAGGTCCACCACATGCAGCAAGACCCGTGTACGGACCAAATGTTTCAGGAAACGGATACCCAGGCCCGCGCCCTCGGAAGCCCCTTCGATCAGACCCGGGATATCCGCCATCACGAATGAACGCAGTTCATCCACCCGCACCACACCCAGGTTGGGTACCATGGTGGTAAAGGGGTAATCCGCCACCTTGGGCTTCGCCGCGCTGACAGCACGGATCAGAGTGGATTTGCCCGCGTTCGGCAAGCCCACCAGGCCAACATCAGCCAACACCTTCAGCTCCAACCGAAGATTGCGGCTTTCGCCCGGCTTGCCTTTGGTAAACTGGCGGGGCGCCCGGTTGGTACTGGATTTAAAACGGGTGTTACCAACACCACGGTGGCCGCCCTGGGCCACTTTCACTTGATCGCCGTGCTGACGCAGGTCGGCGAGCACCTCTTCGGTGTCTTCATCGATCAGGGTGGTGCCCACGGGCACCACCAAAGTGATGTCGTTACCGCCCTTGCCAGTCATATCCCGGCCTTTGCCGGGCTCACCGTTCTGGGCTTTGTAGCGACGGGTATAGCGGTAATCGATCAGGGTGTTGACGTTCTCGTCCGCCTTCACCCAAACGCTGCCACCATGGCCTCCGTCGCCGCCATCCGGGCCGCCTTTTTCGATGAATTTTTCACGGCGGAAGCTGACGCAGCCATCTCCGCCTTTGCCGGCTTCAATGCTGATGGTTGCTTCGTCTACGAATTTCATGGTCATGCCTCTGGGTGTGGGGCTGTAGTCGATAGACCAAGCCCTATACGAAAAAAGCCCTGCTGAGCAGGGCTTTTTTTTCCGTTTATGCCAGCGTGCCTATCAGGCTACGATGTTCACAAACTTGCGGTTCTTGTCGCCCTTGGTGACAAATTCCACTTTGCCATCGGCCTTTGCGAACAAGGTGTGATCCTTGCCGATGCCGACGTTCAGTCCTGGGTGGAAACGAGTGCCACGCTGGCGAACGATGATGCTACCGGCTGATACAGCTTGGCCGCCGAAGGCTTTAACGCCTAAGCGTTTACTTTCCGAATCGCGACCGTTGCGAGTACTACCGCCTGCTTTTTTGTGAGCCATGGTTACTCTCCGTAATGAGTTCGTACTTAGGCAGAAATGCCAGTGATCTTAACTTCGGTGAACCACTGACGGTGGCCCATCTGCTTCATGTGGTGCTTACGACGCTTGAACTTCAGGATCTTCACTTTCTTGTGACGACCGTGAGCGACCACCTCGGCGGTGACCTTGGCGCCTTTCACTTCCGGAGCACCGACGTTGACTTTTTCGCCGTCAACCACCAGCAGGACTTTCTCGAAATCGATGCTTGCACCGGTTTCGGCTTCGATTTTTTCCAGCTTCAGCTTGTCGCCTTCGCTGACACGGTATTGCTTACCACCACTTACGATAACAGCGTACATAGTGTTCAATTCCATAACGGTTAATCACTCGGTCCACCGGGGTTCATTACTTGAAACCTGCTTCTAAAGGCAACGCCTACGCTGGAGCACCCTATCACAGAGAATGAAGCGGACCGTTCAGGGCGCGCAATTCTACGGATTTCCCGGACCGAGCGCAAGCCCCGAACGACGCAGCCTTGACACGGCGAGGGGGGCTACCTAGCATCCCCCGCTGACGTTTTCCAGAAAGCCTGCCCGAATGGACCAGAAAGCCGTATTCTCAACCGTTGCCGATGATTTTGCGGCCGTGAATCGTACCATCCTTGACCAGCTCGAATCCCGAGTTCCCCTGGTCGAGAAAATCGCCGATTACATCATCAGCAGCGGCGGTAAACGATTGCGGCCCCTGCTGGCCCTGCTCAGTGGCGGCCTGTGCGGCCAGATCGAGGAACGCCACCACAAGCTGGCGACAGTAATCGAATTCCTGCATACCGCGACGCTGTTGCACGACGACGTGGTTGATACCTCCGATCTTCGGCGCGGCCGCCCCACGGCCAATGCCAAGTGGGGCAACGCTCCCAGCGTGTTGGTGGGTGACTTTCTTTACGCCCGCGCGTTCGAGCTGCTGGTTGAAATCGGCCAGATGCCGGTGATGAACCGTCTGGCCGTAGCCACCCGCACCATCGCCGAGGGCGAGGTCATGCAGTTGATGAACGTCCGCAACCCGGATGCGACGGAAGCGCAATACATGGATGTGATCAAAGGCAAGACCGCCGTATTGTTTCAGGCGTCGAGCGAGACCGCTGCGTTGCTGTCGGGCTGTGACAAAGAAAAATCGCTCAAGCTGGCCCGCTACGGTTTAAACCTCGGGCTCGCCTTTCAATTGATTGATGACGTTCTGGATTACGACGGGGACACTGAAAAGCTCGGTAAAAACGTGGGCGATGACCTCGCCGAGGGCAAACCCACCCTGCCACTAATCCACGCCATGACGGTGGCTTCCTCTGACGAAGCCAAGCTAATCCGTCAGGCGATCCGCAAAGGCGGCCTGGATGATCTCGATGCTATTGTCGACATCGTGCATCGTTGCGGCTCAATCGATTATGTGCGTGCCAAGGCGCTGGAACATGCCGAGCTTGCCCGGCAGCAGTTGATCGGTTTCCCCGAATCGGTTTACAAAAGCGCCCTGGATGCCCTTACCGAAATAGCCGTATCGCGGGACAGCTGATCAGCGTTCGGCCCCGCGGGCGATCTGGGCGTTCACATAGGCTTGCAGTGCCAGGAAGTCGATGTCGGAAACGAATTTGAATTCGATGCCATAGGCCGCGATGCTGTTGGTCAGTTCAAAACGATCCAATTCGGCTTTCACGACCGCCTCGATCGAAATCACCCGGGTAACATGACCCACTGTCACCTTGCCATTCAGCAGCAATACATCCCCCGGCTGCCCCATGGGCTGCAGCGTTTCCAATCGCGCGCCGGTGGTGGACAGGTCCACAATGGCACCGAATCCTCGTTCGATGGCCGCATCGGATTGGTTCACCACAGACACCTGCAGATTCGCCATCACCCGCTCCGCCTTACGCACCTCACCCGCTTCGACCCGGTTGGGCCAGGTGAGATGCAGGTAATAGGACGGAATGGTACAGAGATGCGCGACCTGGCTGCGGAACGCACAGGCGCTCTTGTTGGAGAAAAACCGAACGATCACTACCTGCTCTTTGCGCACCAGCAAGGGGCGGTTCTCGCTCAACATGGGCGTGGAAACCAAAACCGTCCGACCGGGAATATAGCCGATCAGATGGCTGTTGTAGCGTTTGCCATCGCCCCCTTCGACTTCGATTTTAAGGTTAAAGCCGACCGGCAACCGCAATTTACTGAAATCGACACTGGCCATCGCCAGACTTCCTTCCGTTGGCGACACCTCAAGCGAAGCGTCGCGTAGATGATGAAAGACGCCCGAACGGCGCTCTTATTGGCTGTACTCTTTATTGGCTGTACAGGGGACTGGCGCTGAGCCAGGTACGCGTCGCCTGCACCAGATCCCGAATCTGGCGCTCGGTCAGCTCACCGCGGTCTTCCTGCTGCCAGCCGGACCAGAACTCTTCCGGAGGCATAAGAGTATCATCGGTCGTTGGGAGAAAATCTTTACGAAAATCCGCGCCATTCCCCTGTAACCAGAGTAGCAGCTCCAGGCCGGCCACGTTGGCGACCATGTCCTCGGCGCTGAACCCCGAGCGCCGGGTCAATGCGTCGGACCATTCCTTGTAAACAGCCAGCTCAAGCACAGAGTCGGCATTCATTTGGGTACCCAGCCACATGGCTAACAGAAAATGCCGGGCCAGATCATATCGCCCGTGCAGGGTGAACCGCTTAAAGGGTAATTCAGGGAGGTCTTCGCCCGGGCGCAGGCCGGACACCTCACCAAGAGAGGCATAGGTCAGGGCGCCCAACATTACGGCCGCGTCTTCGTCCCAATCGAAATCAGGCCGGGTCACCATCACGCTCAGTACATCACGCAGGGGGATACGAAAGGCCTCCTGTTGCTCTAGCCATTGACCCAACCAGGTGACTTCGGCGTGCAGACGTTCGCGTTGACGGCCATCAGCCCAGAAGGGGGCGAAATCCCCCAGCCAGCCATGAAGTTCCGGGTTGTCCCATTGGACCTGGAGTGTCATCCGGCCGTCCTGCATGGTGATCCTCGGTGCCAGCTGCTGCCAGAACGCCCGTGCGTCGACCACCGCTTGCTCCTGATTCAATCGATCATTGAGCCGGTCAACCAGGTTTTGGGGCACGGTCACTCCAGCCACACTGACAGCCCGGACCTGAAATGGCTCATCGGGATGCCACACCACTTGCATCGGCAGGAACCGCTCAAGAACACGCGTCGGGAACCAGATATCCAGCACCAATGCCTCCGGCTGGATATCGGCTTGAAACTGGGAGTGCGCCAATGCCGGCTGGGTGGAGGCGAGCAATATGGCCAGCTTCTGAACATCCTCCTCGCTGAGAGTCAGTTCGTACACTTCACCGGTTTCCAGGCGCGCTGGGTGATATTGCTCAAGCCACTGGCGGTATTTACGCAGATCCGAGAAAGGGATGATTGTCCGGGGAACGACCTGGTCAGGGACGGTGAGCCACCAGAATCCGGCAAATGCCAAGACGATCAGAGTCGTCAAAGCAACGAACAAACGCGTCAGCCACTTCACCGGACCGGCTCCCCGGCACCCACGGCGGGTTCATAAAACGATTTGAGCGTCTCCTGGACACCGCGTCGCCAGGGCTGCTGTTTGATGCCAAAGGTGGACAGAATCTTACGTGTACTCAGTTCCGCGTTGGCGGGCCGGGCGGCCGTAAAGCCCAGTTCCATGGCATCAAAGGTTTGAACTTCCTCGGCTTCCACATCGACGAAGGACTTGGCAGCCTTGAGAACAGCCTCGGCGAACGTCTGCCAATCGGTCACATCGCTGCCGACATAGTGGTAGGTGCCCCACAGTGGCGGGTCGACATCGCAATCGACCTGCTCCAGCATGGCCAGAATGACGCGGGCCACATCCAGAGCCGGAGTGGGGCAGCCTTTCTGTCTGGACACCACCGAGACGACGTCCTGCTCAGTCGCCTGACGCAGAACCCGCTTCAACAGATTGTCGCCATCGGGTCCAAAGACCCAGGCGGTTCTTAAAATGAGATGCTTGTCCCATATCCGCCGTATCGCTTCTTCCCCTTCCCACAAGCTGCGTCCATAGACGTTCAACGGCTTGGGGGTATCCGCTTCGCTGTATGCCGTGGTTTTGGTGCCGTCGAACACCTGATCGGTCGAAAGCTGCACCAGACCGATATCCCGTTCGGCGCAACATTGAGCCAGCACCCCGGGGCCGTCCCGATGAAGCCGATAGCAAACCTCGCTATCGGTTTCCGCCGCGTCGATATCCGGGTAGGAAAGGCAATTGACGACATAATCGGGTTGATGCTCCGCCAGTTGCTCCGCAACCTGCGTAGCCTGGGTAATATCAAGGCTTTCCCGGCTGCAGCCGACAATGGGAATCTCCCGTGCCGTGAGTAAACGGCACAGGGCTTTTCCTACCTGACCTTGGGCATCGGTAACCAGGATTTTCACGCCAAGCCTGCCTTAGAACGGGATATCGTCGTCAAAATCGTCAAAATTATTGGAAGGTTGGTTACCAGGCTGCGGGGCTGGCTGGCTCGGGGCCGGTTGAGGTTGGCCGCCATAGCCGCCGCCCTGCTGTTGACCGCCGCCATAGCCGCCTTGAGACGGTTGACCACCGCCAAAGCCGCCCTGGTTCTGATTCTGACCACCAAAACCGCCCTGATTCTGGTTACCGGCAAAACCACCCTGGCCCTGGTTGTCGGACCGGCCGCCAATGAACTGCATCTCATTACCGACAATTTCAGTGGAATAACGGTCATTGCCGTTCTGATCCTGCCACTTGCGGGTTTGCAGACGACCCTCGATGTATACCTGGGAGCCTTTGCGCAAATAGTTGGACGCCGTTTCCGCCAGACGACCGAACAGAACGATCCGGTGCCATTCCGTCTGGTCCTGACGGTTACCCTGCTCATCGCGCGGGCCCAGTTCATTGGTGGCGACGTTCAGGTTAACGACCTGAGTGCCGGAGGCGGTTGCGCGAACGTCCGGGTCCTGTCCCAGGCGGCCCAGAATGATCACTTTGTTTACAGTTCCACGTGCCATAATCTTCAGTCCTGTCGTTTCTTGTCTTTGTCCGTGGCCGGTGCGGCTCAGCCCGCACCCACCAATGTTTCGATATCATTCCGGGCCACCTGGCGGGGGTCGACGACCAGACGCCAGCGTATGCCTTCGTCCAAAGGCTCGGTATAAGCCTGATGAACCCCCGGCAGCCCTTGCAACCGGCGCTGAGTGGCCTCCAATTCGGCCTCGCCGATCGCCGGTGATTCGATCAACCACTCCTGGGCGCGACGCTCGGCCCACCATATTACCACCAACCAGAGCAGGATAGCTGCGAGCGCGATCGCAGAGATGCCCGTCATATCGAACCGGCTGAAAGCCCAGCCACCCAGCAAACCACCACAGGCAGCGCCCAGAAACTGGCTCGTCGAAAAAACGCCCATGGCGGTGCCCCGGGAAAGTACCGGCGCCCGTCGGCTGATCAGTGACGGCAAGGTGGCTTCCATAAAGTTGAAGCCCACGAAAAACAACCAGATCAGCCCGATCGTCACCGCCGCGATATGGCTGAACCCCAGACCAAGAATGGCGAAAGCCAACAGCACGGCCGCCCAACGCAACACCGGGCTATGAGCCTTGCGCCTTTCAGCGATGATAATCAACGGCACCATGGCGAAGAAAGAAAGCACCATCACCGGGGCATAGACCCAACTGAGCTGGTCGCTGTCGATGCCCTGGCGGGTCAGCAGTACAGGCAGGCCGACAAAGAGTGCGGTCAGACTCAAGTGCAAACTGAAAATGCCGAGACTCAAAGGCGACAATCGCCAGTCGCGTACCACCTCGGTCAGTTGCGCCAATCTAAGGCGTCGCTCTTCGTGCACCCGGGCCTCCGGAGGCCTCGGCAGCCAAGCCAATACCCCCACCCCGCACAAAGCCAGGGCAGCCGTCGCCCAGAAGACGCCACTCAGCCCAAAGCCATGGGCAATCACAGGCCCAACGATAACGGCCAATACAAAAGAGGCACCGATAATGGCCCCCACGATCGCCATGGCTTTGGTGCGCTCCGTTTCACGGGTGTAATCCGCCAGCAACGCCAGCACCACACTGGCAATGGCTCCGGCCCCTTGCAACGCCCGGCCAAGCACCAATCCAAGCACATGGTCGGTGGTTGCGGCAATGGCCGAGCCGAGAAAGAAAATCCCAAGCCCGACCAGAATAATCGGCTTGCGACCGTAACGGTCGGACAACATCCCCAAAGGAATCTGCAGCAGCGCCTGTGTGATGCCGTATATCCCCAGAGCCAGACCCAGCAGCTGAGTGGTGGCGCCGGTGAAATCCTGCCCATAGAGCGTCAGCACGGGCAGAACCATGAACAGACCCAGCATTCGGGAGGCATAGAGCAAAGACAGGCCGGTCAGGGCCTTTTTTTCCAGTGAATTGAAAGCCATATTCCACGATCGTTCGTATTCATGGGCGGCGGGACAGGAGCCTATACAGAGCGCCCGTTGACCCGCCCGTTTCAAAGCAGCGCATGGTATCAGAAATCGCCCAAAGTGGGCGGCCCCGAAGTGGATTTACTGACAAGAATTACCAGGAAGCCGAGCCAGTCACCACACTATCACCAGCTTGGGTTCTGTACATTTATACAGTAAACTGTGCCGCTGCCAAAATAGCCGGAACAAGAGGATTGCATGGACAAGATCTCCGTCCAGGGTGCGCGCACCCACAACCTGAAAAACATCAATGTGGAAATCCCACGCGACAAACTGGTCGTGATCACCGGCCTTTCCGGCTCCGGCAAGTCGTCGTTGGCATTCGATACCCTCTATGCCGAGGGGCAACGTCGCTATGTGGAGTCACTGTCCACCTACGCGCGCCAGTTCCTGTCGATGATGGAGAAACCCGATGTCGATCACATCGAAGGTCTGTCTCCGGCCATTTCCATTGAACAGAAAACCACCAGCCACAACCCACGCTCCACCGTGGGCACGACGACGGAAATTTACGACTATTTACGTCTGCTCTATGCGCGGGTTGGCGAACCGCGTTGCCCAGAGCATGACGAACCGCTTGAGGCACAGACCATCAGCCAGATGGTCGACCAGGTGGTGGCCCTGCCCGAGGGCAGCAAACTGATGATGCTGGCACCGCTGATCAGCGACCGCAAAGGCGAGCATCTGCACGTATTCAACGAATTGCGCGCCCAGGGGTTCGTCCGGGTCAGGGTCGATGGCACCGTGATGGACCTCGACGAGGTTCCCGCGCTCGACAAGAAACGCAAGCACAGCATCGAAGCGGTGGTCGACCGCTTCAAAGTGCGTGAGGACTTGAAACTGCGCCTCGCGGAATCCTTCGAAACCTGCCTGACACTCTCCGGCGGTATCGCCCAGATCGTCTGGATGGACGGGGACGGCGACGACATGCTGTTCTCCAACCGTTTCGCCTGCCCGGTGTGTGGTTATTCCATCGCCGAGCTTGAGCCGCGCATGTTCTCCTTCAACAACCCCGCCGGTGCCTGTGAACAGTGCGACGGCCTGGGCGTAAAGCAATATTTCGACAATGCCAAGGTGGTGCGCGATCCGTCCCGCTCCCTGGCGGAAGGCGCCATTTCCGGGTGGGACCGTCGAGCCGTCTATTACTACAGCCAGCTGCAGTCTCTCGCCGAACACTACGGTGTCGATATCGACCGGCCATTCAGCAAACTACCCAAACGCTTCCAAAAAGTGGTGCTGGAAGGCAGCGGCAATACCGAAATCGATTTCTCCTATGTGAACAGCCGTGGCGCTGTCTACAGTCGCAGTCATACCTTCGAGGGCGTACTGCCCAACATGGAACGCCGCTATCGGGAAACGGACAGCCAGATGGTCCGTGAGGAACTGGCCAAGAACCTGACCGAGCAACCCTGCCCCGGCTGCCACGGCAGTCGCCTTAAGGAAAGCGCCCGCCATGTGTTTGTCAAAGGCATCAATCTGCCGGAAGTGACCCACATGGCCATTGGCGATGCGCTCGGCTACTTCGACGGCCTGACGCTGGAAGGTTCACGCGCACAGATCGCCGACAAGATCCTGCGGGAGATCATTCAGCGCCTGAGCTTCCTGGTGAATGTCGGGCTCGACTACCTGACTCTCGACCGCAGTGCCGACACCCTGTCCGGTGGCGAGACCCAGCGCATTCGTCTGGCCAGCCAGATCGGCGCCGGTCTGGTGGGCGTGATGTACATTCTCGACGAACCCTCCATCGGCCTACACCAGAGAGACAACGACCGGTTGCTGCAAACGCTGACCAACCTGCGTGACCTCGGCAATACCGTCCTGGTGGTCGAGCATGATGAAGACGCCATACGGGCGGCCGACTACGTGCTGGACATCGGCCCCGGCGCTGGCATCCACGGGGGTGAAGTGGTGGCCGCCGGTACACCGCGTCAGATCATGAAGAGCAAAAACTCCCTGACCGGCCAGTACCTGAGCGGAAAGCAAAAGATCGATGTCCCCAAAAAGCTCACCAAGCCCGACCCGGAAAAACAGCTGACCATCACCGGTGCCCGTGGCAACAACCTGCAGTCCGTGACGTTGAACGTGCCGCTGGGTCTGTTGACCTGCGTTACCGGTGTTTCCGGTTCCGGCAAGTCCACCCTGATCAACCAGACGCTTTACCCGCTGGCCGCCACGCGCTTGAACAACGCGACATCGCTTTCTCCGGCGGCTCACGACGATATTCACGGCCTGGAACACCTCGACAAGGTCGTCGATATCGACCAGAGCCCCATCGGCCGTACGCCACGGTCGAATCCGGCCACCTACACCGGCATCTTCACCGCCGTGCGCGAACTCTTTGCCGGTACCCAGGAAGCCCGCTCGCGCGGTTACCAACCGGGCCGATTCAGTTTCAACGTTAAAGGCGGTCGCTGTGAAGCCTGCCAGGGCGATGGCCTGATCAAGGTGGAAATGCACTTCCTGGCGGATATCTATGTATCCTGCGATGTCTGCGGCGGCAAGCGCTATAACCGTGAAACGCTGGAGATCCGCTACAAGGGCAAAAACATTCACGAAGTGCTGGAAATGACCATCGAGGAAGCCCGCGAGTTCTTCGATGCCATCCCGGCCCTGGCGCGCAAACTGCAAACGCTGATTGATGTCGGCCTCACCTATGTGAAGCTGGGCCAGAGTGCAACCACGCTTTCCGGAGGGGAGGCGCAGCGCGTTAAACTGGCGCGCGAACTCTCCAAGCGGGATACCGGCAGCACCCTCTACATTCTGGATGAACCCACCACCGGTCTGCATTTCCAGGATATCAAGCAACTACTGGCGGTATTGCACCGGCTGCGCGACCACGGTAACTCAGTGGTGGTGATTGAACACAACCTCGACGTGATCAAAACAGCGGACTGGATTATCGACCTCGGGCCTGAGGGTGGCAGCCGGGGCGGTCAGATTGTCGCCGAAGGAACACCCGGCCAAGTCGCGAAGAACAAGGCGTCCATCACCGGCCATTACCTGAAGCCGTTACTGGCGAAAGGCTAATCCAACAGGCGCTCATAAACCGCCAGATCGTCATCGGAAAAACAGCAAAACACCACCTGCTCTATGGATGGACAGGTAGGCAGATTTTTGCGGACTGTATCGATGGCGATCCTCGCCGCCTCTTTCACCGGGTAGCCGTACACACCGGTACTGATTCCCGGGAAAGCCAGGCTGACAGCCCCCAAACGCTCAGCCTCTTCGAGGGAGCGCCGATAGCAGGACGCCAGCATTTCAGGCTCGCCCCGTTCACCGCCATGCCATACCGGCCCCACGGTATGAATCACCCATTTGGAGGGCAGCTCATAGCCTTTGGTGGCTTTGGCATCGCCCGTATCACAACCGTTCAATGTCCTGCACTCTTCCAGTAACTTAGGGCCTGCGGCGCGGTGAATGGCCCCATCGACTCCGCCGCCGCCCAGCAAAGAGGTATTGGCTGCGTTCACTATGGCATCCACGGAAAGTGTCGTGATATCCGCCTTTTGGGCTTTCATTTCCGCCATTAGCTTCTCTCCCAAGACCAAATTCTCGAAGAAATTAACACTTTTTGAACAAGTGCCTTCTGTTACCTTACTTGGGGTCCCGATAGTTTTCCTGCAACCGGAATTCACCCAAAGGGACTTCCCATGAAACTGCCTGTTTTCGCCTTCGCCCTCAGTCTGACTAGCCTGTTCCTGTCAGGATGCAGCGACACCATTGATTCCGCCAACCTGGATACGGATGAAATCACCGCTCACATCGAATTCACCGCACGCGACTCCGATCCCGCCGGACAGACCGAAGTCCAAATTTCATTGATCGGTGCAGACGACGACCAACTGATGTACGAGCCAAAGTTCGTCGAGCTTTCCTATGAAGATGAGCTAAGCGTTTACGCCAAAAGCCGGAAGTTTCATCTGCATGAAGACAGAGTCGAATCGGGCTCCAGCACCCGGGTGTATTACCTCACCATGCTGCCCTTCGCCGATGAGGAAACCCGACTGGAGGTTCACTTTCGTCGTGACTATGGTGACGATGCCTTTTCCACCTCCGTTCGTTTAACGCCTCCATTCGACATCACCACCGGTCAGGATCAAACATTTCATCTGGAAGAAGAAGTACCGATCACCTGGACGCCCGGCTTCAACGGTTTCATGGTGTATCGCTACGAGCTGGACTGTCTGGATACCCACGGTTCGTCACAACGTATCGTCGGTGTCAGAAGCCTGAGAGACGAGGGTGTACTGATGTTTTCCCTGGACGCCATAGCCCACCACTCTATCCAGCCAGCCACCTTTCAATATTGCGATGGTCTACTGAAACTGACCCGGGCTCACAGCGGCCGGGTCGACTCGGCGTTCAATCCCGACAGTTACATTATCGCCCGTCAAATTAGGGAACTGCATCTGCGCTTTGAATAAGCGTGCGTAGCGCCCGGTCACCCTCCGAATTCATAGCCTAGCAAGAATGCAATGGCTGTGTTGGGCACCTGCACTTCGCCCCGATACACGGGCAGGCGGGTGTCGCCACGCATCAATTTCAACTCCGCCACCACTCCATTGCGTGGACTGATCGCCCAGTTTTTCTGCACCGCCGCCTGCAAGGCATACCCACCGATGAAATAACGGTCATCCAACCAGGGGAAATCTCCGAATTTATCCGGGTCGGCCAATTGTGGTTCACCATTCTCGTCACGAATGTAAATATCGGGATGAGCTACAATGGTGCCGATACCCAGGCGCCCTCGCAGCCCATAGGGGATGGCACGGCTGACATTCAGAAACACTTCGTTGTAGCCGTGGGTGACTTCGAAGTGATCCAAGGGTGCGGGTATTTCGTTATTCTTCAGGTAAAGCTTTTGGTGTAGCAGCTCCACCTCCCAGCGCCAGGCTTGGTGGCTCCAACCAAGTTTGAGCGAGTAAAAAGGCGGGCGTTGCAGACCCCGGGTTTCGAAGTCGGCATCAAAGCGAATGGGGTCGTAATGGGCGTCATCATCGGGTTCGATGGTCAGACGCTCCTCGGCATTCCAGGCATCGCCAATGGAAAAACTGAAGTAAGGGTCCGCCTGAGCAGCGGGATGAAAAGAAGACAGAAAAAGACAACTACCAAGAAAGACAGTGCTGTGAATAGGGATTCTCATAGCGGGTCCGTTTTACATTGGGTGTAAGTGGACTACTTTGCGAAAGGTATCGATAAATCAGAGGGCGAATCATGAGCCGCATCGTCATCGTAGCCTATAAGCCGAAACCCGGAAAGCAGGCCGAGCTCGAAGCGTTAATGAAAACACATTTAAGCATTCTGAGAGCGGAAAATCTGGTCACTGATCGGGAGTCCATCTTAATGCGTGCAGCGGACGGCACGGTCATCGAGGTGTTTGAATGGCGATCCCAGGAAGCCATACAAACCGCTCATACCCACCACAGAGTGCAACAAATGTGGCAAGACTACGCCGAGGTGTGCGATTACATTCCTGTCGCACAGGTCGCGGAAGCATCACAGCTGTTCTCTGAATTCGGAGCTATATGACATGAACCAACCAAGCCACCCCTGGGTTACCGTCTTTGGCGGAACCGGTTTTTTGGGCCGCCGGATAGTGGAAACGCTGCTGAAAGGTAACTGGCCGGTGCGTATTGCTTCCCGACACCCCAAACGGCCCGAGGGAGTCAACGCCACCCCGGAACAGATGGAAACCATACAAGCCGACATCCATGATGAAGCCTCCATTAAACGGGCCATAGAGGGCGCCCATGCGGTGGTGAACGCCGTCAGCCTCTATATCGAGAAAGGAGGCAACAGTACCTTCGAAGCCGTTCACGTATTGGGTGCGGAACGGCTGGCCCGCCTGTGTCGCGAAGCCAAGGTGAACCGCCTTGTGCACATCTCAGGCCTGGGTATCGATACCGAATCCGACTCGGCCTATGTGCGGGCGCGTGCCCAGGGCGACCAAGCTGTACGCGAGCAGTTTCCCAACGCTACTATTTTACGGCCCGCCGTCATGTTCGGGCCGAACGACTCACTGCTGGGCGCCATAGACAGCGCCACACTCATGCCCGTGGTACCACTCTTCGGACGGGGCGACACTCTGCTGCAACCGGTTTTCGTGGGCGATGTCGCCGCCGCTGTACATAGTGTGCTGGCCCAGGAGGACACCCAGGGGGAAATTTATGAATTGGGAGGCGCCGAGGTCTACCCTTACAAAGAACTCGTCAAGCAGGTGGCCCAGCATCGCCACCGAAAGCGGCTGGAATTTCCGGTGCCCTTTCCTCTCTGGCGCGCTCTGGCCCAGTTGACGGCACTCCTACCCAACCCGCCATTGACCCGGGATCAGGTCATTCTGATGGAAAAAGACAATCGGGTGGGCGAAAACACCCTGAATTTTCACGACCTGGGAATTCACCCCCGGTCGGTGTCGGAACTCCTGGATCAGTGTCTGAAACCTTCTTAAACCGCCCAAGGCGCAAATTGTGGTAGTCTGCGGCGCTTGTCAGGCTGGGAAGTTGAAATGAGCCCCCATGTCGCGCGCCCAACGACTGCTCGATCTAATGCAAATACTCCGCCGCCACCGCTACCCTGTGGCCGGAGCGAAGCTGGCCGATGAACTCGACATCAGCCTGCGCACGCTTTATCGAGACATAGCCACATTACAGGCGCAGGGAGCGGATATCGAAGGGGAAGCCGGGGTCGGATACCGACTCAAACCCGGCTTCATGCTTCCCCCGCTCATGTTTTCAGAGGACGAACTGGAAGCCCTGGTGCTGGGTTCACGCTGGGTCGCCCGGCGCGGAGACGACCAGTTGGCCGAAAGCGCGGAAAACGCCTTGGCCAAGATTCGCTCGGTGTTACCCGAAGACCTGATCGAATACCTGGATGCCACCGCCCTGATGGTGCCTCCCGGCCCTCCCCTGCCCGAAAGCACCATCGATCTTAGGGATTTACGTTATGCCATTCGTGCCGAGCGAAAGGTGCGGATCAGCTATTGCGACCCCGAAGGCAACGTCTCTCAACGCACACTCTGGCCATGCGCCATTGGCTACTTCGATCATGCTCATGTTGCTGTCGCCTGGTGTGAACTCCGTCAGGATTTCCGTCATTTCCGGACCGACCGCATTCAATCGCTCGACGTTTTGGAACAGCATTACCCGAGCCACCGTCAGGCGTTGCTCAAGTCCTGGCGTATCAAGGATAAAGCCAAACAGAAAAAAGCCCACCCTGCTGACAAAAACTGACAGCACCTCCCGTTAGTCTGAACACGTCGGAGCAACGCAGTACGCTCCGCTTCATTTATGACAGACCAATGGGAGCAAACCATGCAACTGGATATTTTGATTTTTTATGTGAGCGATATGGATTCGAGCCTCGGTTTCTATAAACAATTGCTCAAGAGAGACCCGCTGCAGGCGTCGCCTTCTTTCGCGATGTTCGGACTCGACTCGGGTTTAATGCTGGCGTTATGGGATATGAAAGAGGTTGAGCCACCCCTGGAAACATTGGGAACGGGAAGTGAAATCGGGCTGAAGGTCGACAGCGACGAGGCTTTGGAGGCGGCTTATGACGAATGGAGGAGCAACGGCCTGACCATCGCTCAGGAACCGGTGAATATGGGCTTTGGGAGAACCTTTACCGCTCTTGATCCAGATGGGCATCGCCTGCGGGTGTATTGTCCTGTTGGGCGGTGAGGTTTCCCTCTCCCCCGGCCCCTCTCTTAGGGAGAGGGGTGAAAACCGAGACTTGCTGCTCTAATTTTTCTCCAGTTTTTTTGCTTCGTCCCAGTACACATCCAGTTGTTCGAGGGAATAATCGCTCCACACCCTACCAGAATCCTTCACCTTTCGTTCGACATGTCCGAACCGGTTCTCGAACTTTTGGGCGGCCCGACGCAATGCCTGCTCTGGGTCGATCTTCAAATGACGGGAAAGATTCGCGACCACAAACAAGAGGTCGCCCAATTCCTCTTCGCAGTGGGCGGTATCACCGCTGTCGACAGCCTCACGCAACTCAGCGAGTTCTTCTTCCATCTTATCGAACACCTCATCGGTGCCGGGCCAGTCGAAGCCGACCTGTGCGGCGCGCTTCTGCAGTTTCCTGGCGCGTAACAGTCCCGGCAGGGAACGGGGAATGTCATCCAGTAGATGGCTGGCCTTATCCTTGGCTTCTTTTTCACGATCTTTGAGTTGATCCCACTGGCGATTCACCTCATCCGTTTCCGGGCGGCGATTCGGGTCTATCCGGCTTTCGAGCGTGCCATCCGGGAAGACGTGGGGGTGACGGTACAGCAGCTTGGCGACGAGGTCGTGAATAACATCGTCCAGATCGAACCGGTCTTCCTCGCGGGCAATCTGGGCATAAAACACCACCTGAAAAACCAGATCGCCCAACTCCTCGCGCAGATGCTCGTAGTCACCCCGCTCGATGGTGTCGATTACCTCATACACTTCTTCCAGCGTATGGGGGACGATGGACTCGTAGCTTTGTTTTACATCCCAGGGGCAACCATGGTCCGGGTCGCGCAGCCGCGCCATCAGGGTTTTCAGGTCGTCGTAGCCGTAACGTCGTTCGGTCACTTTATTCTTCCAGGCAGGGCGTGACGATTAATGCGGACGTTGCTGGTGCACTCGCCGCACATCGGCCACGTTGGAAATTTTCGACAGCTGGGCCATGATCTTGCCCAGCGAATCAATGTCTTCGATCTCGATGGTCAACCGCATATCGGCCTGGCTTTCGTCCTTGTTGGACAGCGTATTCACCGAGGTCACGTTGATGTTGCTGTTGGCCATGATCATCATGATATCGCGCAGCAGGCCGGTACGGTCATACGCCAGAATATTGAGGTCGACCGGATAGGTGCGGCGTGTTTTTCCGCCCCAGCTGACCTCGATGATCCGCTCCGGCTCCTTACTCTTGAGCTGCAACAGGTTAACGCAGTCCTGACGGTGAATGGAAACACCGCGCCCGAGCGTGATGAAACCGACCACCGGATCACCCGGCACCGGCTTACAGCAGTTGGCGATGGAGGTCATCATATTGCCCACGCCGTGAATCACGAGGTCGGCGCTGGGCTTGTGTTCGGTAACCTCGGACAGCTGAATCTCGTCCGGCTGATGAGGGTTGACCAGCGCTTCGGCGGAATGCACCACCTGCATCAAACGTAAATCACCGGCACCTATGGCCGCATACATATCATCCGCGCTGGTGAAATTGACGCGCTGCGCCAGCTCATCCATATCCATCTTCGGCAGGCTGAAGCGTTGCATTTCACGCATCAGCATAGCCTTGCCCTCGGCCAGGTTTTCAGTGCGATCCAGCGACTTGAACCAGTGGCGGATCTTGGCGCGCGCGCGCGAACTATGGACATAGCCCAGGTCTGAATTCAACCAGTCGCGACTCGGGCTGGGTTCACGGCCGGTCAGTACCGATACCTGGTCGCCAATCTTCAACTGATGGTTCAACGGTACGATGCGACCATTGACCTTGGCACCCCGGCAACGATGGCCGATGTCGGTGTGAATCTTATAGGCGAAATCGATAGGGGTGGCGCCCTTGGCGAGGTCGACAACATGACCTTCCGGGGTCAGGACATAGATACGGTCGCTGGTGACATCCGCCCCCAGTTCCTCGACCATTTCGTCGATGCCGCCGAGATCGTCATGCCATTCCAACACCTGACGCAACCAGTTGACCTTTTCCTCGTATCCCCGGGAATGTGCATTGCCCTTGGCGTCGGTACCCTTGTAGACCCAGTGCGCGCACACGCCCAACTCGGCGTCTTCATGCATGGTCTGGGTACGAATCTGTACTTCCACCACCTTGCCTTCGGGGCCGATAACGGCCGTGTGCAGAGAGCGGTAACCGTTGGGTTTGGGCGAGGCGATGTAGTCGTCGAATTCACGCGGAATATGACGCCACAGTGAATGCACGATGCCGAGCACGGTATAGCAATCGCGCACATCCGGTACCAAAACACGGAAAGCGCGAATGTCATAGACCTGACTGAAGCTGATGTTCTTGCGCTTCATTTTGCGCCAGATGGAATAGATGTGCTTGGCACGGCCTTGAATCTCGGCCTTGATGCCCGCTTTATTCACCTCTTCCTGCAAAATATTTTCAACATTTTCGATGTAATGCTGACGGTCAAGCCTCCGCTCATCGAGCAGTTTGGCGATTTTCTTGTAATCCTGGGGCTCAAGGTAACGGAAGGAGAGGTCTTCCAGCTCCCATTTCAACTGCCCGACGCCCAGACGGTGTGCCAGCGGGGCGTAGATATCGGACACTTCCCGGGCCACTTTGTATTTGCGGGCGGCGGGGGCATGCTTGACCGCACGAATGGCACAGGTACGCTCAGCCAGTTTGATCAGAGCGACGCGCACGTCGTCGATCATGGCGACCAGCATCTTACGGACGGCTTCGCCCTGGGTTTCGTGCTGACCAAGCACGGAGGTGCGGGTGGATTTGTGCTTGGTGTGAATGGCGGCCATGCGCAGCACGCCTTCGATCAGGCTGGCGACCTGGGGGCCGAACTGATCGCGGACGGTATCCAGCGGCAGCTCTTCTTCGCGCACGGTGCGGTAGAGAATGGCGGCGATGATGGCGTCCTGGTCAAGATTGAGGTCGCCCAGGATTTCGGCCATTTCGAGGCCGGTACGGTAGGCGGATTCGCCTTCACCCCAGTGGTTCTTGGGGTGTTCGGTTTCCTCCTCGGCGACGCGGGCGATACGGCAGGCGTGCACCAATTCGTCGCGGTCGATGAGGGGAACCTTGTTTTCAATTCGAGCCAGCCAGGAATCCAGATCGACGGTGCCGTCGCTGAATACCGGTTGATCTTCCCGTACCTTAACCATGCACTACTCTTTATTCTTCTGGCCGTTCACCGGCCGATTCCAAACCCGCAGAATAACTCTTTAGGTTTAGCCAAAACTCCCGATTTAGCAATTCGGGAAGGGGTTGAATCTGAGGTTGAACCCGCGCCGGCTACCGGGGGAGCCCTCTGCGGGGTCGGCGTAAATCCCTCCATGGAGCCTAGGCCGCAGCATCCCTGCTGCGGACTTCCCCGCAGAGGGCTCCCCCGGCATCCGTCGCTAGCCATCAGCAATACCCAGGCTCGTTACTTTCCAGAAAATACGCCGGTGGATAAATAGCGGTCGCCGCGGTCACACACAATTGCGACTATCACGGCGTTTTCAACCTCCCGGGCCAGGTGCAAGGCACCGGCGACGGCGCCGCCGGAGGAGACCCCGGCGAAAATGCCCTCCTCCGCGGCCAGGCGCCGCATGGTCTGCTCCGCTTCGTCCTGGGGCATGTCGATGACGCTGTCGACTCGGGAGGCATCGTAAATTTTTGGCAGGTATTCCTTCGGCCAGCGACGAATGCCCGGTATCTGGGAGCCCTCGGTCGGTTGCAGGCCGATAATCTGAACATTGGGGTTCTGTTCTTTCAGGTACCTGGAAACGCCCATTATGGTGCCGGTAGTGCCCATGGATGACACAAAATGGGTCACTTCGCCCTGGGTATCGCGCCAGATCTCGGGGCCGGTGGTTTCGTAGTGTGCCAGCGGGTTGTCCTGGTTGGCGAACTGGTCGAGCACCCGGCCTTTGCCTTCGCTTTGCATTTGCAGTGCCAGGTCCCGGGCATATTCCATGCCCTGCTCGCGGGTGACGCTGATGATTTGAGCGCCATAGGCGCGCATGCTGGCGCGGCGTTCTTCGCTGAGGTTTTCGGGCATGATGAGAGTCATCTTGTAGCCCTTGATGGCGGCGGCCATGGCGAGGGCGATGCCGGTGTTGCCGCTGGTGGCTTCGATGAGGGTGTCGCCGGGTGTGATGTCGCCGCGCTCTTCGGCGTGGCGAATCATGCTCAGGGCGGGCCGGTCTTTCACCGAGCCAGCCGGGTTGTTGCCTTCCAGCTTGAGCAGAATGGTGTTGTTGCGCCCCGCCCCCATGCGCTGTAACCGCACCAGGGGTGTGTTGCCGACGCAATCTTCAATGGTCGGATAAGACGGCATAGGAAGCCTCCCGCTTTGAAATTGCCGCCTATGATAGTGGTTTACTAGCACGAAACGTAATAACCAGAATGTTTAATGTCTTAGTTTTTGACTATTAAGTGAGGACGCTTGACGCTTAATGGGAGACGGGAGACGCTTAAACCCCATGCTGGGCCCTTGCGTGAAGCGTCTTCCGTATTGCGTCTCCCTTTATACACAGGCGTTACCGATTGACCCCCACCATCGCCGCGATTACAGTTCGTTTACGTCAAATCCGGCAAGTATTATGAATTCCACAGGCCTTCAGAACCGCATTCTCTTTATCGCTTTGGCACCGGTGTTGGTGTTCGGTTTGGTGTTCACCGCTTGGTTTACCCAGCAGGATCTCGCTCAGCAGCAACAGGCTTTTTCCCAACGGACCGTAACGGCGGTCCAGCGTTTGTCCGATGCGCTTTCCATGCCGCTGCAGGAGGGGAACATCGAGCTGGTGCAGGCTTTGTTGCGGCGGGCGCTGAATGAACGGGATGCGCGGGCGGTGAGGTTGTTCGATCGTTTTGGCGGTGAATGGTTGCATTCGGGCCCGACGATGATCGGACCCACCTACCCTCAGGCGATTCAGGACACCAGTCGATTGACGCTGTTCGAATCCGGCGAGACGTACCGGTATCTGATCCCGATTTACCCGCCTGCGGATCTGCAATTGCGATTAAGCACCTCGCCTCCGTCAGGCTGGCTGGAGGTGGAGTTCGACTATGCCAACACCCAGGTCGCTCATTATCGTGCGATTCTCATCAACAGCTTGATGCTGGTGGTCGGTCTTTTCGCGGTGACTGGTCTGGCCATTTGGCTGAGCCGGGAGATCAGTCGGCCGGTGCGCAATATGATCGAGACGGTCGAGGCGATCCGTGAAGGCAATCTGGATGCCCGGGTCGATCTGAAAGCCAGTGGCGAGTTGCACGATCTGGAAGTGGGCATCAACTCCATGGCGGAGACGCTGAAGGAAGCCTACGAGGACATGCAGAACAGCGTCGAGCAGTCGACCCAGGATTTACGTGAGACGCTGGAAACCATCGAGATCCAGAACATCGAACTCGATATGGCGCGGCGTGAGGCGCAGCAGGCCAATCAGGTGAAAACGGAGTTCCTGGCCAATATGAGCCACGAAATCCGCACGCCGCTGAACGGCATCATCGGTTTCGCGCGCCTGCTCGATAAAACCAATCTGACACGCAAGCAGGAAGATTACGTCACCACCATTTTGTCCTCCTCCCAGGGTCTGTTGACCATCATCAACGATGTTCTCGATTTCTGTAAGATCGAGGCGGGCAAGTTGATGCTCGACAACCGCAGCATGAACCTGCGCGAGACTATCGAAGACGTGTTGGTGATGCTGGCGCCCGCCTCTCAGGCCAAGAACCTGGAAGTGGTGTCGCTTTACTATTCGGATGTACCCGAGCAGCTGATTACCGACCCACTGCGACTGAAGCAGGTACTCACCAACCTGGTGAACAACGCCATCAAGTTTACGCCCGAAGGCAGTATTGTCGTTCGCACCATGATCGAACAGGCACAGGGCAACAAGGTGATGGTACGCATCAGTGTGACCGATACCGGTATCGGTCTGTCCAAGGCGGAGCAAAAAGCACTTTTCCATGCGTTCTCCCAGGCCGACTCCTCAACAGCCCGCGAATTCGGCGGCACCGGTCTTGGGTTGGTTATTTCGAAGCGTCTGGTGGAACAGATGGGCGGAGACATCGGCCTCGAAAGTGTGAAAAACGAGGGCTCGACCTTCTGGTTCAACATCAAGGCCGAAATCGCCCCGGCGATTCAACAACCGCCAAAACGATTGGATCTGGAAGGCTTTTCACTGGCGGTGGTCGAGCAGCGCGAAATGTCCCGTCTGGCGCTGCGTCATCAGGCCGAGAACTGGGGCATGCACTGCCTTGAAATGCAGGATTTGGACAGCCTGCTGACACACCTGCAAAACCCCGAAGCGGAACGGACCGACCTGGCGCTGGTCGATGTCAGCGGTTTTGCCGATGACGAGCAGCTGTACCGGAAGATTCTCAAAATCGAACGCGAGTTGAATTGCCCGACGCTGGTGCTGGCGTCCACCCAGGAAGAGGACATCAGTTACAAACTCCTGGAACAGGGGGCCAAGCACTATTTGTCGAAGCCGGTGCGCACGGCTCAGCTGTATCAAACATTGGTGGGAATGCTGCGACCGGATGCGACCCCGGCAGTGAGCGAAGACAGCCCGCTGATGCTCGGTTCGGTACGCAGCGCGATTCGGGTGCTGGCCGTAGACGACAACGCCGCCAACCTGAAGCTCATCGTCACCCTGCTGGAATCCATGGGCGTTCTGGTCGAAGGCGCTACGAACGGAGAGGAAGCCGTCAATGCCGTCCAGCAGGTGTCCTACGACTTGGTGTTCATGGACATCCAAATGCCGGGTATGGACGGGCTGGAAGCCACCCGCCGTATTCGTCGCCTGGAACCGGCGCATCAACGCCTGCCGATTGTCGCCCTGACCGCCCACGCCCTGGCGGAGGAACGCCAGTCCATGCTCGACAGCGGCATGGATGATTACCTGACCAAACCGGTGGATGAAGACCAACTGCAACGCACTCTGTTCAAATGGACCGGCGCCACGCTGCAGAACGACGCTTCGGCGACTTACACCGTCCTGGCGGACGACGACGCCCCCGCCGATCTCGACATGGAAGACCTCCAACGCCTGCCCGTGGTGGATCTGGTCTCCGGTCTGGAAAAAGCCAGCGGCAAGCTGGGGTTGGCAAGGGATATGTTCAGCATGTTGATGGACAGCCTGGAAAACGACCAGAGCCACATCAACGAACTCTACCAACAAGGCGACTACAAAGCCCTGCTTGAACAGGTGCACCGCCTGCACGGCGCCACACACTACTGTGGTGTGCCCCGCATTCAAAGAACCGCCCGACACACCGAATCCCTGTTGAAACAGGGGCACTATTCCGTCATCGAGGACGCACTCTTCCTGCTGAACGAGGAAATCACCGAAGTCATTCGCTGGAACGAAGAACACGACCGCGACCAGGCGTTCGATCAGGCGGTGAAGGTGTATGCGTATCAGATGAAGCAGAAGACCGGTAAAGCGTTGGATGTTTGATTAGATGGGGAGACGGGAAATGCTGGACGGGAAACGCAGCACGGAAGACGCTAAAACCACAAAACGCTGCCTTTGCGTCCAGCGTCTCCCGTCAAGCGTTCAGCGTTCAGCTTCAGCTAAACAATGACCGCAAACGC
Organism: uncultured Saccharospirillum sp.; assembly: GCA_965652395.1. Taxonomy (GTDB): domain Bacteria; phylum Pseudomonadota; class Gammaproteobacteria; order Pseudomonadales; family Natronospirillaceae; genus Saccharospirillum. Next base: position 36,802 of record CBFGUW010000051.1, read on the forward strand.
GACCACATAATGCTGCTCGTCCGCGAGGCTTAACAGCACCTTCCTCGCCCCCGCCTCCAGCAGGCGCTCTTCGGCCCGACCATTCAAGACCACTTCGGGGGCGCCCTGGGCGTTAGGGAGGATTTCCATGTGGTGGAAGGCGACGCCGTCGGCTATTCCGGAACCCAGGGCCTTGGCGATGGCTTCCTTTCCGGCAAAGCGGTTGGCGAGGAATTTGATGGGTTTGTGGCGTCGTTCGTACTCGTCCCGTTCGGCGGGGGTGAGAATCCGGTTCAGGAAACGGTCACCCTGCCGCTCCAGCACCTGGCTGATACGCTGAATCTCGACAATGTCAGTGCCGATTCCAAGTGTCATTGTTCCGCTCTCCTTTCTTCAGGTAGATCCACTGTTATGACTGTTGGGTAGACGGCAGTGTTACCACTGCCGCCCCCCTGCAAATCCGGACGTG
>CBFGUW010000052.1:0-37178 GCA_965652395.1 uncultured Saccharospirillum sp.
CCAGTTCAGGGTATTATCCTTAACTGGACTGGTCATATCTATTAGACCACCTCACAAAGTGTTTAGCACCATACTAGCTTTGCACCTGTCAAAAACTAAAGCATCGATACATTGCCATGACTCTGAAGAAAATATAGGAGGTTACACGGCCCATAGGCTCCATAGAGTAATTTCATCAAATTGAGACTAACAACTGCGGCATGTAAGCCGGGGCGTCATCCATTAAGGCTTAGGATTAAAACCGCCCTTCTACAAAACAGCCAGTGCCTTGGTCCTCGTCGTTAGCCGTGTGAACGACACTTTCGATCAGTATTCTTATGAGCCAACTGATATTACGACCTGTACTGAAGCTGTTAGTATGTACCAAAGCGACAGTTTTAGGCAATCAGGACCTTTTAAGAGCTGGAAGAAAACTCATAGCTTAAGGTTAACGGTATTGAGAGTGGGTAATGAGCAATACTATCCATACCCAGCCCAGCCAGACGTCGGACTCAGCTTACGGTTAGGACGGTAACCTCCCATGAATATCGAAGATTTACGCAGAATTCGGAACAAGAATGTAGCTCAGCAAAATCAGCTGACTTACCTGGAGGTGAAGCAATGTGCGGAGTCTGCCTTTAAATATTCGTGGGTGTCGGATGTTTTGGAAAATAAAGGGCAAAGCGTCAGCTCAGGCCTGCTGATTAGTCTCAGAAGCATTCCTGAACAAGAAGGTATGCTTTGGTATGGGACCTGGCTGACTATTACAAAAGAATTCTATGAATTTGAGGTTCTTACCGATAGAAGCGCAAGAAAGGTTGTCGATATTGAATCCTGGAAAGAGGTGTCGCCAGAGGTAAGTGGCCATAAAATAGGCGTAGGTAAAACACCGGCCTATATAGCATTGGAATTGCTATATGAACGTGATAAAAAAATGAAAAGTCTCCTTTATTCAGTCACTTTCCTATTTGTGGCTCTAAAACCAGTGATTGAACCCGTCGTTAGCCTATCCTACAAATAGGGCAGCGGTACTGGATAAACCGGAGTATGATTATCCACGAATTGTCGGATAAGGTTAAGATCATGGACCACCTGGAAGCTAATGAAATAGCTTTTCTTATAGCCCTTAATGCATCGGAAGAATCATCGATAAATGATCTCAAGCAGGAGTTTTCTTGTTGGTCCGTCGATGTGTCAATAGTGGCAGAGTTAATCAGACAACAAATAAGCGAAGGCCTCGTGCTTTTTATGAAACGGTCACTTGATGAAGTTAGTGACTGCACCAAAGAGCAGTCCCGTGATATCGCATCCAAATGGAGCGAGCTGGACTCTGACGCCATTGCATTGTTTCTCACAGACGAGGGCTGGTTGCGATGGGAAAATGATGGTTGGGGTGTCTCTGAGGTGCGCGCAAAATACTTGATATTCTTTAATCCACAGCGGGTGCCATGAGGAACACTCATTTCCATTCCGGCCCGGTGCTATTAAATGGGTTCTCATCTTCACACAGGCCGTTAAGCCGGGAGCCCAAGGAACACCCTACAAATCAACCGCTTTAACAACAAACTCAGAAAACCAAAGCGCCTCCCACCGCGAAGTCTTCTCCTCGGCGCTTAGTTTTTTCGGTGAAGCGGTTATCTCCTCCCCGAAGGCCGTTCCATCCGTTATCACCCGCGCATTGATGCTGCCGTATTGGTGCCAGCGAACGCCGATAAGCTGGCCGCAGGTACCGCAGCACAGAAATTCAGCGAGGTTGTCGCCTTGCTGCATAATGTTTAAACCGGAACGGTGGTCTGTTTGTATGGCGACAGCGCCGTCAGGGTCGGACAGGTAGGCGGCGTCGTGTTTCCGGCAAAAATTACAATCACAGGCTCTGGGGTGGTATGTCTCAGCCTCTGAAGGTAGGTAAACCTCGACCGTTACCGCCCCGCAGTGGCAGCCACCGGTTAATGGTTGGTTGTTCATTGTGCCTCCATGTAGGGTCCGGCAGGAGCGTTGCCGTGTTTTCCATAATTTAAGTGCCGGATCAACGCTCTGTCCATCCTCCCATGGGCCGACATACTTTGATAACAGGCTCATTCATTGTGAACGACGGCGAGTTCCACGAGAGAAGAAAGATAACTGCGACGGTCCCGAATAAAAGCCAATAGCCGTTCAGGGTAATCGTGGGTAACCGCCTGCCGAACGGATTCCCGCTGCCATAATTGTTCCCGCCATGCCTGTACTTTCGTGAGGCTTTGGAATATGTCGAGTTCCACCACCGGTTCGAGCACGTCGAAATATCGGAATATCGGGCCGTACACGGCATCGATGATGCGAAAGCGTTCCCCGGAAAAATAAGGTCCGCTTCCCAGGCGGGTTTCCAGTTGTTGAAACCGGGTTCGCAAAGTGTGGCGTGTTGCGTCGTATGCTTCAGCGGTCGGGGCGTTATAGAGTTGGGCGATGTGGTTCAGCAGGCCGGATCCGAATTCGATCCAGGCGCGATGTTCGGCACGTTCCAGGGCGTCCTTCGGGTGCAATGAACCGGGTGTCACCTCGTTCAGATATTCACAGATCACGGCGGACTCAAACAGCGATTGTTTTTGCCCGGTCACCAGTATAGGCACCTTGCCCAGTGGGGAAATTTCTTTAAACCACTCCGGCTTGTTGGCCAGGTCTATGTCGGTACGGCGGTAGGGGATGCGTTTCTCCTGCAGCACGATGACCGAGCGTTGTACGTAGGGGCACAGAACGTGGGTGATAAGCTCGAATTGGTGGGTCATGGGTTGGGCCTCCATGGGTTGGGTTGTTGGCGGGTTTGAATCTTGCTGGGAAGTATCGCCTTTGCACTCAGTGAGTGACATTCCCAAAACCGGCAAGCTAGAATTGCAGTTTTGCAAAGAGGAAGCGCCGAGTGGACTGGAACGCGCTCAAGGTTTTTCTCGCCATCGAGCAGGCGGGCTCCCTGGCTGGAGCCGCCCGAATGTTGGGGGTCAACCATTCGACGGTGTTTCGACGCTTGAATGCCTTCGAAAAGGACCTGAACGTCCGGCTGTTCGAGCGTTTGCCCGGCGGCTATGAACTGACTCCCCTGGGCGAGGAACTGAGAGACATCGCCAACTGCATAGACGGTGCGTTCAACGATATGGATCGACGCATTGTGGGTCGCGATGTGCAGCCCAGTGGCCGGGTCCGAATCACGGCACCCAATAACCTTGCGTACCGATACCTGCCGAGTTACTTGGCGGGTTTCAATCGGATCTACCCGGATATCAAGATCGAGCTGCTGGTCAGCAACCTCGAAGTGAACATGAGTAGCCGACAAGCGGACATCGCCGTTCGTGTTACGAACACTCCGCCGGAGCACCTGGTGGGTCGGCAAGTGCGATCCATCGGCTGGAGCGTATATGGCAGCCTTGCCTACCAGGAAAAGTTCGGCTTCCCGGGCGGCGTGGAAGAGTTGCAACACCATCGACTCATCGGCGCCAGTCAGGGTATGCAACACCTGCCGGCTTTTGTGTGGGCGGAACGCACCCTCGAACACTGTATAACGGCACGCAGTGATGATCTGGTGGCTATGTCTTCGTTGGCGGAAAGCGGTCACGGTCTGGCCTTGCTGCCGGATGACCAGCAGCGGCCGGAATTGCAACGGCTCTTTCCCTTACCGGCGGGTGAGGCATCGAATCTATGGCTGTTAACCCATCCCGATTTGCGGCAGGTGGAGCGTATTCGGTTGGTCATGCAGCATTTGGCTGAAGCTTTTGCCGAAGATGACCGGCTTTGAGCGTGGGCTGGATACGGTATCGAGAACAGGCCTGTTTTCGACTATGCTCAATACCAGGGCGGCTAATGTTGCCCTGCACATACCTAATTGGACTGTTTGCCGTAATGAACCGATTTGAATCAGAAGAAGTTTTGGTGTCCGTTTCTGATCTGGAAATCGGGATGCACGTCACCCGGCTCGACCGCCCCTGGGAAGACACCCCTTTTCTGTTGCAGGGTTTTATTATCCAGTCGATGGAGGAAATCCATCAGCTGCGGGCCTGTTGCAACCAGGTATACATCGAGGTGAGAGTCGCGCGCGACCCGGACGGGCGGAAAAGCCCGGGCAAGCCGTTGTCGTCCCGGTCCAAGGCTGGTCACTCGAAACAGCAGGGGGCTGCTCCGGTCAGTTTTTCATCTTCTGAAGAACCTAAGCGCGAAGTCCGTTACCTGAACCAGGTGTCGTTCCGGGAAGCCGTCGAGTCGTCACGAATGACGTTCGACTCGGCGCGTCAATTGGCGACCTCCATTATGGACGGTCTGCGCATCGGCCAGAAACTGGACATCAATGAATGCCGGGATGTGGTGCGCAACGTGGTCGACAGCGTACTGCAGAACGATAGCGCACTGCGTTACCTCGCTTTGATCAAACATAAAGACAGTTACACCGCCGAACACAGTATGAATGTGTGTATTCTCTGTGCGGCCTTTGCTCGGCACCTGGGGTTGATCGAGTCCGAAATCGAACGGGCCGCGCTGTCTGGCCTGTTGCATGATGTCGGCAAGAGTAAGGTACCGCTGGAGATTCTGAACAAACCGGGTCGGCTGACCCGGGAAGAAGCCTACATCATGGCGGATCACACCACTCAGGGCCGTAACATTCTAATGTCGACGAAAGGCGACCATCTGGTTGCCGTCGATGTGGCACATTCGCACCATGAACGGCTCGATGGCAAAGGCTACCCTCGCGGGTTATCGGGGTTTCAGATTCCTTACTACGCTCGCTTGGTCACGTTGCCCGACGCTTACGACGCCATGACCAGTGCCCGTTGTTACGGTAAACCCAAAACCAGCGAGCAGGCGCTGAAAATCATCCTCAGGGGCGTGGGTACTCAGTTCGATTCCAAACTGGCGCGGGAGTTCGTCAAATTCATCGGCTTCTACTCGAATGGCACCTTGGTTGAATTGAGTGGCGGCCAGTTGGCCATGGTCATTCAATACAATCCCGAAGATTTTCATAGACCCAAGGTGTTGGTGCTGAGCGACCCAACGCAAACGCCGCTGGCGAAACCCATGCCGCTGGATCTGGCCGATGCCGCCAACCAGGCCATAAGGATTCATCAGGAAGTGCCGAACGGCACGGCGGGTTTTGATGTCAGTGATTACATCGGAACAGAGGCGGACCTCGCCTACCTTTGAGGCCGGGGTCCGCTATCCGGGTCTCAACCGGTCACACGACGCAATGCTTTCCACTCTTTCAACAAGGGGCGCGGGTCTCGGCTGAGCGGCAACCGGATGGCCATCTGCAATTCGGCGCGGGTGTACCCCATGTCTTCCAGTATATGGTCGTCGTAGTTCAGCAGGCTGGCGAGTCTGCGTCTATAGTTCCAGGCGTTGTACAGACGATGGACCGACTCCAGCAACCTTAAGGGCGGCATGGCGGGCAAGTAATACCGCAAATCGATTTTTTCGGAAGACGGGGCGAGGGGGATGTGGGGACCGATAGCTGCCATGGGGATTCTCCAAAACCAACAGCGTGTGTGTAGGGTTTACGGTCTGGTTAATAAGTGAGCAGATCGCGGCGCGGATTATGCTTGTGCGACCGGTCAGGATCAATCCTGAAAAAGGCGATTTTGTCTCTGTTTTGTAGGAAAAATTCGGGTTATTGACCTGCCTCAATTTTTTCGGGCCTGACGGCGCTCCGAGGCGTTCCCGCCAGGCCTGCCGCTGAGAGACCCGGCCGGCTGGAAAGAGGTCGTTTGCCGTACCGGTCGTCCGGTTGGCCCGGTTTAGACTGGACCTGCGAGAGGCCCTCGCAGGTTGCACATGTCCACCTCAACTGCGGAGGCGTTATGAAGTCTCTTTCCAGCACAGGGTTCGCGCTGTTCGGTGCGGCCCTGGTCGCGATCAGCTACGGGCTTGCGCGTTTCGCTTTCGGTCTGTTTGTGCCACCCATCCGTTCGGCACTGGAACTCACCCCCAATGTGATCGGCATCATCGGTGCGTTGCCGCTGATCAGTTTTCTGCTGTCCACTCTGGTCGCGCCTTTCGCGGCCGATCGACTCGGTGCCCGCTATACGGCGGTGCTCTCCGGGGCGTTCGGTGTTGCGGGGTTGACGCTGATCAGCCAGGCCCACGGAGCGGTGCTTCTGGGTGTGGGGGTGTTCGCCTGTGGCATTTGTACCGGGTTGATGATGCCGGCTCTGACGGCGGCGATGCAGGTTCTGGTGAATCGTTCGATGCACGGGCGCGTGAGCTCGGTCATGAACGCGGGGACGAGCATCGGTGTGGTGGTGGCCGTACCGGCGGTGTTGTTCCTGGCTGATGCCTGGCGGTTCGCGTATCTGTCCTTTGCTGTTATGGCGGGTCTTGGCATGGTGGCGGCCTGGTTTTTCATTCCTTCGGTTTCGCGGATCATGCCATCCAATGCCGCGCCGACTCCTCCGATCAGTGCGCTGCAGTGGACCCGCCTGCTCCGGCTTTCGCTGTTTGCCTTTGCCATGGGCTTTGTCTCGTCCGCCTATTGGATATTCGCGCCGGATCTGTTGGTTACCCTCGGTGAGCTACCGCCGAGCGCAACCGGTTGGGTGTGGCTGGCCGTAGGCGTGGCCGGTCTGGGCGGTGCCGTGGTGGCCGACTTGGCCGACCGCAACAATCCTCCCATCACACACGCTTTGATGTTGACCATGTTGGCCACCAGCCTGGCGTTGATTGCCGCCAGCCCCGGCCAGCAACTGCTCGCGGCGTTTTCCGCGCTGGTATTCGGCCTGGCGTACATGAGTTTGACCGGGCTCTACCTGATGACCGGCATCCGGCTGCTGCCGGGGCGTCTGTCTATGGGGCCGGTGCTGCCCTTTATGGCAGTGTCGCTTGGGCAGGCGTCCGGCTCCCCGGTAGTCGGTGTGCTGGTAAACCAACTGGGATACGCCGAAACCTTTGCATCCTTTTCGGCCATTGGCGTACTGGTGGCACTCTTGTCGCCTCTTTACCCGCGCTATATTGACCACGAACCTGAACCCGAGAGCAGTGTGGAATACGATACCGGCCTCCAGGCGGCATACGATTATCAGCTTCAAGACGAAGCCGGTGAGCCGTTGGAGCTGATAACAGAAGGGACTGAGGTCGAAATAAAAGAGACCGAGAATTAAGCTGCTAAGCTGACAGAAACTGAAAAGTGGAAGGCCCCATGGAAACTGAATTCGTCAGTATTGTGACAACGGCAGGGTACGCCATTGAGGCGTTTGGCGTTCTTGTTGTCATCATCGGTTCTTGTGTTTCAACTTTCGTGTTTGCACGGTCCTATCGGTCGTTGCAAGCCGGTGTCGCCTACCGGAAGTACCGCCAGGATTTGGGCCGTTCGATCATTCTGGGGCTGGAGTTCCTGATCGCGGGCGACATCATCCGAACTGTGGTGGTGGCGGATTCACTGAAGAATGTCGGCATACTGGCGTTGATTATTGTAATCCGTAGCTTTCTCAGCATTACCCTCCACTTGGAAGTGGAGGGTCGCTGGCCTTGGCAGAAAGACAGCCAGGAATAGCCCCTTCTTCCATTATTCCGGCATTTTCAGTTGGGTCACGCTTAAATGAATATCACCGTCATAACCTTCGAGGGAGCGGCCGTCCACGGTTAGGCTGTCCTGATTTTGGCTATGGGATTTTATCAGTACGCTGGCGGTGTAAGTGCCGGCGTCCAATACAACCGGGTAGGTGATGTTCCAGTTTTCTCTGGCGCCGGATAAGGTTGAACCGGATACCATGTTGATGGTCTGTTTCGCACCGAGTGATGGAATAACGTCGTCAATTTCTATGGCCACCGCCAGTCGGGACTTTGAACTGAAAGCACTCGGCATGTAGGCCGCCCCCTGGGTTTGCAATATCACCACTGTATCGTCCGAAGCCACTGTGAAGCTGATGTCGTCGAGACCCGGAACCGGGAAATACTCGAAATTGGTGGCGACCATCGCTGTGGGCGTTTGCTGGCCGTCCGTCACCGGGATGATCATTGTAGCGTTTGCATCGTCCTGAATGAAAAACAGGTCCGTCGCGTAATGGGTGGATACCTCCACCAGGCCGGGCGATTTTGACTCCAGGGATTCCACTCGCGCAGTCAATGCGGCCACGCTGGCCTGTAGGGCTTGTAATTGCTCTAAATTATCGTTTACGGCGGTTGGGCAGCCTATTGATGTACTGAACGATTCTTGGTTTCCGACCCAGATTGGGGCGGCTGCCATGTGGTAAATGGTGATGCCAAATGACCAGGTCACCGGCCTGCCCGCCAACGGGAATGGAACCCAGTGCATGGGGGTCCTGCTGTTGCGGGTCCGCATCCTTGGGCAGCGAGGAAAGCCAGGAGGGTAGCTCTTTGTGAAAACCCGGCACGAGGGTGAGCGCGCCTTGTTCGGGGGGTGTATCCGTCAGGTAGAGAATGCCCTGGGTCCCAAAGACTAAAGGCTGGCTGAAGTCAATATCCCAGTGAAGGTCGGGTCCGGGGAAGGGGTGGTCGGGGAGTTGGGGTGGGTGAAAGCCGCAACGGTCGACGCTGGGCCATAGGTCAGCGGTTCCCCACAGTTGGCTAAAGGCTTTGTGAATGCGTGGAGCGTGACGGTTGGTATGCAATGCCGGGTGCTGAATCAGCTCCACCATGATGCCGTGCCTTGCGTCGTTTTGATACCAGGTCTCCGGTTCTACCGGTGAGGCCTTGACGTGGTGCCAGATGGCCGCTTCGGCGTCGCGTCGCGCTGTCGGTGTTACCGCCTCTTTCAGGACGATATAGCCGTTTTCCCGCCAAAAGCTAAGTTCCTCCTGACTGAATACCGGCTCGCTGTTTTCAATTGACCTTAGCCAGTTTTTCAGTGCATCGGAGTAAGGCTCTCCTGTGATCAGGGCTTGCAGCCGTTCAATAGAGAATCGGTCAGGTTCTCCGCCCGTTTTCACCACCCAGGCTTCGAACTCTTCAAAGGTGAGGCGCTCTAGAAAAAGAGTCTGCAGGGTTTGGTTCAACCCAACCCCCAAGGCATCGAACACCAGACGATCCAGATAACCTTCGTTTTCCCTCGGCGTTTTATGCCCGATTTTAGCCAGAGTTGCGGCATACCACACCCGTTTCAGGTGGGGTATGCCGAGAGAACCTGTTTCTGAGGATGAGGGTAGGGTGGCAGTCAAAAAAAAACCTATAACCATGCAGTGTTAGCTTAGGTTTAGGTTGCTATCCGGTTTTTCGCAAGTGGCAATAGCCGTTCAACTTTGGGTGGTCAACGCCAACTTGATGCCAAAGTAACCGAACAGTGTGGCCGCCAGACGATTGAGCCACCGGCTAACTCTTTTACTGGCGGTCATCCGTGCCCCGATGGTAGCCGACATCCAGGCCAGGAAGTGGCACCAAAGCATGCCGTTAACGTTGAAGATGACGCCAAGAACCAAGAAGGCCAATGCTTTGTTATCACTTTCAACGGCAATGAACTGCGGCATGAACGCCAGGAAAAAGACGGCGATTTTGGGGTTCAACACATTGGTTAAGAGCCCTTGCATGAAAATTTTTCCATAGGGTTGCCGAGGCAGCTCGTGCAGGTTGTCACCCGGCTCACCCGCGCCTTTTAACAACATGCTGATAGCGATATAAATCAGGTAAATGCCACCAAGGACTTTAACCAGGGTGAACGCCATAGCGGAGGTGGCCAGAATCGCGGACAACCCTACAACGGCCGCCAGTATATGCACGAAGGTTCCGGTGCCAATACCCAAAGCGGCAGCCGACCCGGCCTTAAACCCCTGGCTGGCACTCCTGCCTATAATCAACAGGGAATCCGGCCCCGGCAATATGTTCAGTAACAAGCCGGAGACAATGAACAACCCGATATTTTCTATGCCGAACATGGTTTAGGCCTCTTGGATTTACAGTGCAGATAGCGTCTCACTGAACTGTTGGATCCACTGTTCCCAGTCTTCCTCGCTCAGCATGTTGAAAGCATCGCCGATACTGACTTCGCTGAAAAGCACATCTTCGTCAATTTGATAGGGAGTAGGGATGATCGCCACCCCATAGGTCTGCATCCAGTGGGTCGCCGTGGTTAGCCACCGGTCCGGCTGGCATTCGATGCGCAGGCGGAACATGGCTGTTTGGGGTTCCCTTGGCCAGGTGGACAGTCCCGGAATACGGTTCAGTTGTCGAGCCAGCCACTGGGCTTGGTGATGACGCTCGGCCATAGCCGGTAAATGCCGGGCCAGACCGTCCCGGGCGGCGATGACATAAGGGAACAATGCATAGAGGTTCCCTCCGGCCCGGCGCTGCCAAACCCGGGCGCTGTCAATAAAGTCTTTATCGCCCGCCAAAATGGCTCCGGCGATACCGCCGAGGTCTTTGTAGAAGCTGACGTACACCGAATCGAATAAAGCGGCGATCTCATTCAGTGGCTTTCCGTAAGCCGCCGGACACTGCCAAAGGCGAGCGCCGTCCATGTGTAGTTTTATGCCTTGAGATCGGGCCCATTGGCATTGTTCGGTCAGTACATCCCAGCTTGGCAATTGGCCACCGATTTCACGCATCGGTAATTCCAACAGAATGGCAGCCAATGGATCGCGCGCTGCTTCCTGTAAATGCACCAGTTGTGGCACTTGTTGTGGGACGCCCATGGTGATGCCTTTAAGGCCATACAGTATTTGATAACTGTTGTGCTCATGCAGCGCGACATGGCTGGTGGAGTGCAGAGCGACATAATTCCGACCGGCGCGATCCGCCCATATTCTCAATGCGATGGGTTGGGCCTGGGTGCCACTGGGCATGAACACAGCCGCTTCCTTGCCCAGCATCGCCGCCACTTCCTGTTCAAATTGCTCGATGAGCGCGCCGGTGCCGTAGTTGTCGATGGTTTCGTCGGGGCCTGTTGCATCGGCCAGACGTTGCAGCGTCTCTTTAACGGATTCAGGACGGTGCCGGTTGGTGCTGTATCGGCATTGATTAAACGCTTCCCGGTAGGTTTCGATGGGGCTCCGAGGCATTGGTACATGTCCATTTAGTGGGCGCTTCTTGAGTTTAACCGAATCGCACTCGATTGCTGAAACCTTACGGTTATCAACCAATGCTGCAGGTCTACAAGCAACTGCGGGAGTTGTTCAGAGTTTTCATGGCGATTTAAGCTCAATCAAATCGTGACAGGTTTTTTCGAGTAGTGCCCGATCATGGCTCACCAACAATACGCCGCATTGAGTGGCACGTGCGGTTTCACTCAGCAACCTGATGGTTTGTTGCTGGGTAATGGGGTCGAGCCGGGAAGTCGGCTCATCCGCGAAGAGGAATAGGGGCTTGAGAAGCAACGCGCGCAGAATGCAGAAACGCTGTAATTCGCCGCCGGAAACATCCCCACTTTTACGGGCGAGCAGGTCGTCCGGCAAGCCCAGTTGATGTTGCAGACGGCTGACGTCCTGCCAGTCCAACCGGTGGCGTTTCACGACGTCTTGCAGCAGTCGTTTTAATGTCCAGTAGGGCGGTAATGCGCTGGGAGGGTCCTGGTAGAGTTTCAGGAATTGGTGGCGTTGCCAACCGGGTGGGCGAATCACCTGTCCGCTGTCGGGTTTCAACAGCCCCAGCAGAATATCGCCCAGGGTGCTTTTACCGCTGCCGCTGGGCCCGTGCACACCGATGATTTGTCCGCGAGCCAGCTTGAACGAAAGATTTGAGAACAGAGGGTTGCCTGACCGGTTAATGCTCAGATTGTCTGCGGCGATGACGGTTTCGGCAGGTACCTGTGGCGTGTTTTCCGGTAATGGCCAGCGAACAGGCGAAGCATTGATCAACGCCTGGCCGTAGGCACTGCTTGGGGTTTGTACCAACTGGCTTGTTCTGCCTTGTTCCTGTAGGCGCCCTTCCTTGAGTATCAGGGTTTTCCCACCAATGGCGCTGACGACGTCGATATCGTGAGTGATCACCATCAGCAAGGCGTTTGGGCGAATGAATTTCTGGAGTTGTTCAATCACCTGAGATTTGCGGTGAGCGTCCAGACCTTTGGTGGGTTCGTCGGCCACCAGGATATTGGCACCACCGGCGATCGTGCAGCCGAAGACGAGGCGTTGCGCCATACCGCCGGAGAGTTCGCCCGGCCGTTTATGCTCCGCCCCGTTTAAGCCCAGTTGTCGAAAGGTACGCCGGGAAAGTGCTTTGGATTTCAGCTTGGGCAAACCGGTTGCACGGTGGTAGGTTTCGCTCAGTTGCCGGGCGGATCTCATGACCGGGTTAAGCGAAAGACGCGGCTCCTGTGGCAGCAGTGCGATGCGTTTGCCCCAGAGCGCCCGGCGAGCGTGACTGGGTTGTTGCAACCAGTCTTTTCCCTCAAGCCAGATCTCTCCCTGCGCATGCAGTGTTTTGGGCAGGTTGCCAAGCAATGCCTGGGCAATCAGGCTTTTACCCGCGCCCGACTCGCCCAGTATGCATAGTGGTTCATTGGGCTCCACGGTGAAAGACACGGGCTCCAACAAGGGCTGCGCGTCTTTAAGGGTGTGTATGCTGAGTTGGTTGATCGAAAGTTTGAGAGTCATTGGTTTTTGGGCACCGCGATCAGGTTAAAGCTGAGCACCAGCAGGAAAACCGCCAGAACGGGTTGGAAGAAAATGTAAGGGGCGTCGTAATAGTGAGGGAACAGTTCCGTCATCATATAGCCCAGTTCCGCTAACGGCGGCTTCAGGCCTACGCTGATGAAGCCAAGCGTTGCCAATGCCAGTATCGCCTGCCCGGCGTTGGCGGCGAGCAGCAGAGCGATGTTGCCGGAGAGGGCGGGCCATAGGTGACGACGAAAACAATACCAGTGGCCAAAACCCAGCAAGCGGGAAGCCTGGATTTCCGGGCCGGTTACCAACGTTCGGGTTTGGGCGCGACTGACGCGGAAAAATTCGAGCCACAGTACAGTGGCAATGGCGAGTGAGAGCGCCATGAATGCGCCTCCGGAAAAGCCGGCGATGAGCAGAATCAACAGAAGGCCGGGTAGTGCGGATATGGAATCCGCTATGGTGGTTAATGCACGATCTAAGTGGCCCCCACGCCAGCCGGATAACACGCCGAGAAAGACGCCAGGCAGAGCGGCGAACAGTACCGCCACGCCACTCATTATCAGCGATAACCGCAACCCCTCGCCTATGCGCGCCACCATGCTGCGACCCAGGTGGTCGGTGCCGAAGGGCTCCTGCCAGGAGGGCGGTTGCAATATGCTGCGCAGGTTCTGTTGGGCTGGCGAAGCGTCGTAAACCCAGGGTTGCAGCAGCGCAAAGCCGATCAGGATCGTTAACACTATCAGGCCGATGCTCCGGCCCCATGGTTGCTGTCGGGCAAATGTGGCAATAACGTTCATACGATGCGTTCTCTCGGGTCTATCCAGTGGTACAGAAGGTCGAGCAGGGTGTTGAGCAGTACGAAGGTAAAGGCGAGAACCATGGCTGTGCCCTGAATCATTGGAATGTCCCGGTTGACGATGGCGTGGACCAATGAGTGACCAATGCCCGGCCAGGCGAAGAGTGTTTCCACCACCACAACGCCTTCGACCAGATAAATAAATTGCACGCCGTGATAGGCGATCACTGGAATCGAAAGATTGCGGAGGCCGTGCCTGACAAAACTCCAGAATGGCGGGAGGCCTTTCAGTTGCGCGAATTCATAATAAGGCGATTGAATCACCGCGACAGTGGCATTGCGGGTGACTCGTGCTGAGACAACCGCCATGCCAAGTGCGAGCGTGAGCGCGGGCAGCAGATAATAGTGCAGTGCTCCGTACCCGGCAGAGGGCAGCCAGTCAAGGTGAACGGAAAATAAGATAATCAGCATCGCGCCTATCGCATAAGCGGGCATGGACCGGGTAATCGCGGCGGCGGCCAGGGTGAAGGCGTCCACGAACCTGCGTTTGGCGAGGCCAGCCCATAGGCCAAGTGGTGGCCCGATCAGCAAAGACAAGCCGAGCGCCGCTGCTGCCAGACTCAATGTCTGTTTGAACTCGTGCGCGAGGGTGTCGAGCACGGCACGGCCGGTGACCAGGGAATAGCCCAGGTCCCAGCGCAGCAATTGAAAGAGCCAGTCCAGATATTGCACCCAGGCGGCCCGATCCAGCCCCAATTCTTCCCGAACCGCAGCCGTGACCAGTGCATTGACGTATTCATCCCCGTAACGACCTGCAGCAATACGGTAGGCGATGTCGCCGTCCAGCGAGCGGCTGACGATAAAAGTGAGAGTGCCCACCCCTAGCACCAACAAACCCGCCTGAAACAGGCGTGAAAACACGATTCGCATCATTGCCAGGCGAGCTCCGAAAGACGATAGGTGCGCTCGAAGGGGTCCAGACTGAAACCGGTGAGGGCGTTGTTCACCGCAGCGGTGTGCTGGTAATACGCTACAGGGATGGTGGGCATTTCTTCATGGAGCGTATGCGCGATGGCGCGCATGTGGCCCGAGCTCTGCGCACGGTCGGCGGTGAGTTTCAGTTGCGACAGTTGGTTTTGCAGGGCAGGGTGAGTCCAGTTCATGGCGCCCCAGTCACCGCCATTGTCCTGGTAGTCTTCAAGCAAGGTGCCGAGCGGGTCGACCACCGAGCCGTAATTCCGCGCGATCAGGGCCAGTTCCAGCGTACCATCGTGGTGCTTCTGTGGCACCGCACTCGAATTTTCGATATTGACAGTGACATCGATACCGAGCGCCCGCCATTGGTCTTGCAGAGCGGTGGCGACCACTGGCAGCAGAGGACGACTGGAATAGGTGACCAGTGAGAGTTCGAACCGGTGGCCGTCCTTGGTGAGAATACCGTCTTCGCCCGGCTTCCAACCCCACTCTGCGAGGCGTTGTTGCAAGGTGCTTTGGTCTGGCGTGGTGGGCTCAATGGCTGGGTCGTACCAGTCACCCATTACTGGCGGGAACAATTGCCAGGCGGCCGCACCGGGTTCCTTCATGATGCCAAGGGCGATGCCTTCACGGTCGATGGCGTCACTGAGTGCGCGTCGTACGGCAGCATCGGCCAGCCAAGGGTGCCCGGCGTTAACTTTCACCACAATGGTCCGCGGAATGGGTTCGGCATGAACGCTGACCACCCGACGCTGATGCAGACGCTTCAGGCTGTTTGGGTCCAGGGTGTATACGATGTCCGCATCGCCGCTTTCCGCCATCAAGGCCCGGGTTTCCCCCCGACCAACAGCCAGATAATGGGCGGTTTGGATCGCTGGTTGCTCTCCCCAGTAGTTCGGGTAGGCGCTTACTTCCAGGCTCTGAGGTGGTTCGAACCGGGACAGTTGATAAGGGCCGGTGGCGATGATCTGAACCACTTTGCCGTTCTCGTAGGAATCCTTCGAGAGAATCAATGCGGAGTAATGCGCGAGTGTGGCAGGTAGGGGCGAAAAAGGTTGGGAGAGGCTAACGCGAATGCCGTCTCCTTCTGCGCTTATGGCCGTAATCGGAGCGGTTTTCAGCACGGATGAATGGGCTAGCGCATGGTTCAAACTGAGGGCGACCGACTCAGCCGTCATTGTTTTGCCGTTGTGGTAAGTCACACCGGTTCTCAGGGGGAAGGTCCAGGTCAACTGGTCATCGCTCACATGCCATTCACGGGCTAGGCCGGGAATCAGGCGGCCGTTCCGGTCCACCTCCACGAGAGTTTCACCAATTTGCATGCGGGTGAACACATAACCCGCCCCGGTCGGGTCCATGCCTTTGATTTCCCAGGGGGCGACAACGCGCAGTGTGTCTTCGTCCGCATGGGTGAAAGGGATAAGGAGCAGCAGGACAAGAAGGCTGCAGAAAATACGTATCATCTGGGGGTTCCTTGAGCTGATATAGGAGTATTCGGTTTGATCCAGGTTGAATCTAAATGTTATGTTATATCATAACTTTTAAGGGGTCGATCCCGACCCTCCCCGGAGATCTCAAACATGACCACAGCCTGTGCCCTGCCTGCAGCCGCCTCGCCCCGGGCCGTCGAGAGCGCCGACTTGATGGTGCTGACCGACATTTATCGGGACGAGGTCAATCTGGTTCGCTGGCGCGCTCCGGCGCTTGATCCGGCGATCCCCGCCTATCTGAATAACCTGGCGTTGCAGTCCGTTCGGCCGCAGGTTAAATCGGTGCTGGCGATAAGCACCTGTGCTCAGAGTCTGACCGACTGTTTTCCGGACCATCCCGCGCGTTCGGTATTGGTGGACTGGTTGGCTCAATGCATCGATGTGTTTGGTTGCCTGTTCGATCAGCAACAGGTTGGCGTTCGCTTGCGCTGGCTGGATGCCGCCATGTGCCCGCGTTTTCATGTCGACAATATTCCGGTGCGGCTGGTGCATACACTGGTCGGCCCTGGCACCGAGTGGCTAACCGAGGATAACCTCGACCGCAGCCGTTTGGGGCGTGGCAGTGGCGGGCTTCCGGATGAGCGCTCCGGTGTTTTGTTCGAGCCACGAGACATTCAGCGCTTGGATGCCGGTGATGTGGCACTGCTGAAAGGCAGCGGCTGGGTCGGCAATGAAGAGGGCGGGTTGGTGCATCGGTCGCCCGCCGTAGACTCGGCGACGGGCCGTTGGGTGTTGACGTTGGACCTGGCGGACTGAGATGAAACCTGAACCCTTGCGCGCCATCCCCACGCAACTGGTCACCGGTTTCCTGGGCACGGGTAAAACAACAGTGATCCGTCATTTGTTGGATGCCAAGCCCGAGCAGGAACGCTGGGCGGTATTGATCAACGAATTCGGCGTTGTCGGGCTGGACGAACAGCTGTTGCAAGGCGATGCCGCGTCACCCAACGGTATTCACATTCGTCAGGTGCCGGGCGGGTGTTTGTGCTGTGCGGCGGATGTGCCTTTCCAGGTGGCGTTGAACGATTTGATCCGCCGCACCCGCCCGGATCGGATACTTATTGAACCCACCGGCCTGGGGCATCCACGCGCCCTTCTGAATACTCTGGCCACCGGCTATTTCCGCGATCTGCTCGATTTGCGTGCGACGCTGACGGTGATCGACGCGCGTCACCTGGCCGAGGAGCGCTATCGCAATCATCCTGTCTATATGGATCAGTTGGCGGTGGCCGACGTGGTGGTGGCAAACAAAATCGATGTCTACCAGACCGAGGATTTTCAGCGCGTTCCGGCTTTTATTCGGGCGCGAGGGTGGGGCGAAAAACAACTGAGCTTTGTCGAACAGGGTCGGGTGGCGTTGACCCTGCTGGATGAACCGGTCGGTCCCTTTGAGCCGGAGTCGGTGGCAACAGAAGAAGCCCCTCCGTCGATGGAGTTATGGATGCCGTTGCGACCGGTATTCCCGCCCGAAGGCGTGATTCGCAAAAGCGGCGACCGAGAGGGGTACCACAGCATGGGATGGTTGGTTCATCCGGGGCGACTGTTCGATGCCGCTCGCTTGTTGAATTGGCTGCGGAACCTCTCTGCCACCCGCATCAAGGCAGTTGTTATAACACCCGGCGGTATTCTCTCCGCCAACGGGGTGCCGGGAGCTCTGCATTTGGGCGCCGTCGACGAGGTGAACTGTTCCCGGCTTGAGTTGCTGGACGATTCCGCCTTCGACGTGGAAAGCCTGCACCGCGAATTCATGAACTGTCTGCAAGGCTGAACCGGAATCGACGTATGACTGTATTGAATCGACTGCCAACGCGGTTGGACGCAGCCCATCGACAAGGTGGGAGCAGGCAATCCTTGTCCAGTCTTTTTCTCGCATCCGGCTTGCAACGTGCCTTATTGGCGCTGGGCCTGACTCTGTTGATCTGGAGTCTGGTGTTGAGTGTGTTGTCCTGATGGCGGTGGTCCGGTTGGACCGGCTGGAAGCCGGGTATGACCGCCCTTTGGTGCGCATTGAGTCGGCGGTGCTGCGACCCGGCGAGCGGGTGGCTCTGACCGGCGACAACGGCTGTGGCAAGACGACGTTGTTGAAAACTCTGGTTGGCCAGCTCGCGCCGCTCGACGGGCATTGCGAATGTCCGGAGCCCTGGCGCATCGGGTATCTACCTCAGCAGGGGGAGGAGGACAGGCAGTTTCCGTTGTCGGTTTATGAATGGGTCTTGTCCGGCTTTTGGGCGCGGCGGGGATGGCGGTCGGCGTTTCGAAAACCGGACCACGACCGCGCCAGGGAGCTGCTGGAGCGGTTTGCCTTGGTGGCCGAAGCGGATGCACCACTGGACTGTCTTTCCGGTGGCCAATGGCAGCGGGCCCGGTTGGCGCGGCTGTTGGTGATGCCCAAGGCGTTGCTGGTTCTGGATGAACCTTTTAACAATGTGGACGAAGTGAGCCAGTCGCTTATTTTGTCGGAGCTTCGTGCCATCACCCGCACAGGTTGCGCATTGCTGTGCGTCTTGCACGATACTGGCCTGGCCCGACGTGCATTCGATACCGGCTGGCATCTCTGCGATGGTCAATTGCACATAGCCGCATCGGCCGACGGGGCCAAAGGACTCCCAGCGGGGGTATTTTGGCCATGATGGACCTGTTTCACCCCTTCGTTGAGTTTGATTTCATGCGCCGGGCATTGGTGGGGTGCCTACTGCTGAGCCTGAGCGCGGGCCCGGTTGGCGTTTTCATGGTGTTGCGACGCATCAGCCTTACGGGCGATGCGTTGTCGCATGCCATTTTGCCGGGAGTGGCGCTGGGTTACCTGCTGTATGGGCTGTCGTTTATGGCCATGGCGCTGGGTGGTTTGCTGGCGGGCACGCTGGTGGCTTTGTTGTCGGGCCTGTCGAGCCGTTGGTCGAATACACCGGAAGACCGGAATCTTGCCGCTTTTTATCTCACTGCGCTGGCGCTGGGGGTTTTTATCGTCTCAACCCACGGCAGTCCCGTGGATCTGATGCACATCCTTTTTGGTGCGGCGTTGGGCATGACGGATGCCGCCCTGCTGGCCGTTGCCGGTGTGGCGACGGTGACAATATGGGCGCTGCTGATGCTGCTCCGTCCACTGGTGATCGACAGTGTGGACGGTAGCGCGTTCAGCCGCCGATCCGGCTGGGGTCTGATTTGCCAAAGTCTGTTGATGGTGCTTATCGCGCTCAACCTCGTAGCCGGGTTGCAGGCCATGGGCACCTTGATGGCGGTCGGGTTGATGATCCTGCCCGCTGCCATCGCCAGCTATTGGTGCTCGCGTCTGGAAACCATGCTGGTGGTTTCGGTCATGGCGGCGGCGCTGGCGTCCTTGTTGGGTCTGCTGGGCTCCTTTCATGCCGACTGGCCGACCAGCCCCACCATTATTCTTCTTCTTGGCGTCGCCTTTCTGGTTTCCGTGCTGGTTGGGCGCCGCCGGGGTTTATGTATCGCGCTGTGGCGCAAGACACAATGGAGTTAGTCATGAGAATGTTGCGTCGGGTCCTGATGGTTGGACTGTTGGTAACGATGGTGGGCGCGGTTCAGGCCGAGCGACTGAAAGTGGTGGCTACTTTCAGTGTATTGGGGGATATGGTCAGTGAAATCGCCGCCGATAGAGTGGATCTGAACGTCCTGGTCGGCCCCAATGGGGACACTCATTTGTTTGAACCTTCACCGGCGGATCTGGTCGCAGTGAGCCAGGCCGATCTGGTGGTGATGAATGGGCTGGGGTTCGAAGGGTGGCTGCCGCGTTTATTGGAAAACGGTGGTTTCGCGGGTCGGCGGTTGGTCACCGGGGAACATATCGAACCGCTGGAGTTCACTGGCGATGGGCACCATCACGATGACCACGATACCGACCAGGATCAAGACGAGCACGGCTCGGAGGAACGTCATGAAACCTATGATCCTCATGCCTGGCACAGCCTGCCCAACGGTGTGCGTTACGCCAATGCCATTGCCAATGCGTTGGTCGAACTGGACCCGGCCAACGCCGATTTCTATCGGCAGCGCGTGCAAGACTATGTCGCTCGGTTGGAGGTGTTGCATCAATGGGCGGACTCTGTTTTGGCGGGTATTCCCGACTCTCATCGTCGGATGATCACCCCGCACGATGCCTTTGGCTATCTGGCGCATGAATATGGCTTGCATATAGAAGCGCCCCAGGGCTTGAGTACCGAATCTGAAGCGTCGGCCGGGCATGTGGGGGAGTTGATTCGTCAGGTGCGACAAAATCGAATTGCGGCAGTGTTTCTGGAAAACATCGCCAGTGAAGCCATGGTGCGGCAAATTCAACGGGAAACCCAGGTTCAACTGGGAGGTACGCTCTATTCCGATGCGCTTTCAGAACCCGATGGGCCCGCCGGTACCTACGAAGCGATGATGCAGCATAACCTGGAGACTATTCTGAACAGCTTGTGGGTTATTTCCGGCGAGGGTGAAGAACACGGATGATGCCGGGTCAGGAACCCGACGGCAGGTAAAAACCCCGGCCAACGTTATCAAGATAGGTGTCGATAACACCCTGTTGTTTAATGATGCCCAACCCTTTGTTAAAAGCCTCGACCAGCTCTTCACCTCGGGTGCTTTTGGTGAAGATCAGCCGATAAGGCCAGGATTCAATCGGTGTCGGGTCGTAGCCTACCTGGTCCCGCTGGTTGGCAAAGTCCTGTTGCAGTAGGTGCAGGCCGACCAGCTTGTCGAGGGAAAAGGCGTCGATACGGCCCGATATGAGTTTGGAAAAATTCTGACGCTCGTCGGTCACCAGTTCCATTTGCATGTCCCGCCCTTCCGCCTTGGCGGCTTCGAACCAGGGGTAGCTGGCGCTGAGCAGACCACCGAAATGAAGGTTGCTCAGGTCCGGGTGGGTTTGCCACTCCAGCGGCTTGGCTTCGTTGTAGAAAAACACCGCTTCGCCTTCCAGCAGAACATCTGAAAACAAAAAGGATTTGGCCCGCTCTTCGGTTTCCACCCACAAAATGGACGTGTCAAAACGACCATTTTCGACATACACCAGCACACGGCCCCAGGGGAGGAACTGGAATTCGACCTCCCGACCGGCCGCGTTGAAGGCTTCTTTCACGATATGGGCTGCGACACCGTAGTGCGGGAGATTTTCGGCGAGATAGGGTGGCCATTCACCAACGGCAATGCGGACAGGTTCTTTAGCGATTGAGGCAAGACAGCCCAGAAGCAGAATGACTGAGAAAAAAGCTCTGAGAAGTCGGGACATCGGTACTGCTCGAATTGTATGGGTTCATTAACCATAGTTTAATTCGAGCGGCTTGGTGTTACGGATCTGGGGTTGCCGGTAACGTTTTGTTCCAATGGAGGCTGAGGAGGCACAAAAGTCAGGCGATATTTGCAAATGAAAGTGATTCGCAATACTATTCCTGGCTGAAACTCTATCATTGGGCTTAGCGCTATGAGTGATGCGGTCAACTCCAAATTTCATCCCAAGCGTCTTCGGGGCGAGCAACTCACCGTGGGCTACGAGGATGCGGCCATTCTGAAAGAAGTCGACTTCCAGGTGCCGGATGGTCAGGTGACCGTATTGGTTGGCCCAAACGGCAGTGGCAAGTCGACTCTGTTGAAAACCCTGGCCCGTATCCTGACTCCGCGCACCGGTCGGGTACTGTTGGATGGCAAGGACATCCACAAGACCCGAACCCGTGAAGTGGCGCAAAAGCTGGGTTTGTTGCCCCAGGGGCCTATTGCCCCCGAAGGGCTGACCGTACGCGAACTCGTGGCCCAAGGCCGTTTCCCCCATCAAAACCTGCTGCGTCAGTGGTCGTCCGAAGATGAACGTGCCGTGCGTGAAGCGATGGAGACCGCCCAGGTCACCGAGTTCGCCGACCGACCCGTGGACGGTCTGTCGGGCGGGCAGCGCCAGCGTTGCTGGATTGCCATGGTGCTGGCCCAGGAAACCGATCTGATCCTGCTCGACGAACCCACCACCTTCCTGGATCTGAAAGTCCAGGTCGATCTGATGAACCTGCTGGTGCGCTTGGCTCACGATACGAGTCGTACCCTGGTGGTGGTGTTGCATGAGCTGAATCTGGCCGCCGCCTATGCCGATCATCTGGTGATGATGCGCGATGGCGTTATTCAGCAGCGTGGCGCCCCGGATGATATTTTCACCAGTGCTAACCTGAAAGCCGTGTTCGATTTGGATGCCCATGTCATTCGGGACCCGCATTCACACCGGTTGCTGTGTGTGCCATCCCCCGTACCGTCGGCGGAGCGCGATATTGAGGTTGGCATCCGCATCGCATGAGTGCCCCCTCCCATACGGCCGATCCCCGCTCTGAAATAACGACAGGGAATGCCTGGCTGCGCTACAGCGCCGGTGTTCCCGCTGTCTTGGGAGTGGTGGTGTTGATGTTCGGCTGGCATATCGCCGTCGGGGCGAAATCGCTGCCATTGGGTACCGTTCTGGATGCCCTGATTCACTATGACAACACGGTTTTCGACCACATGATCGTGCGCGATCTTCGTTTGCCGCGTGCGCTGATTGCGCTTCTGGTCGGGGCCAGTCTCGGCGTGGCCGGGGCGCTGATGCAGGGCGTGACCCGCAACCCTCTGGCCGAGCCGGCCATTCTGGGGTTGATGGCGGGTGCTTCCTTTGCTGTGGTGATGGCGATCGGCGTCTTTGGTGTAGTGCCTTCCACTTTGCTGCCCTGGGTGGCGGCTTTGGGCGCCTTGCTGACGGCGCTGGTGGTCTGGTTGATTGCCCAATGGGCGCCGGGCGGCGCCACGCCGCTCACGCTGACATTGTCCGGTGCGGCCATTACGGCCTTTTTGGGTGCGCTGATTTCGGTAGCGCATCTGCTCAATCAGGAATCTTTCGAGCAATTGCGGGTGTGGCTGGCCGGTTCTCTGTCTGGCCGGCGTGTCGACGAATTGAAAGTGACCACGCCTTGGATCATCGCCTCGCTGGTGTTGGCGCTGGCGTTGTCCAGCAAGGTCACGGTGCTGGCCATGGGCGATGATGTGGCCCGTGGCTTGGGCGTTCGCACCGGCTGGCTGAAAGTTCAGGTGCTGGTCTGTGTGGTGGTCTTGACCGCTTGTTCGGTGGCCCTGGCCGGGCCCCTGGGCTTTGTCGGGTTGGTGATTCCGCATGTGGTTCGGTTGTTCGTGGGAGCGGATTACCGCTGGATTGTGCCTTATTCGGCCCTGGTCGGCGCCGCCTATCTGCTGGGCGTGGATATTGTCGCTCGGCTGGTGCTGCGCCCCCAGGAAGTGGCGACAGGAATAGTCACGGCTCTGGTCGGTGCGCCGTTGTTTGTTCATTTGGTCCGGCAAAGGGCGCGTTGACATGATGACGTTGGATTCAGCCCGTCCCGCTGCACTGGTCATTCGGGGGTTTAAAGAACGCCTGGCGCTGCGCCTGCCGGTGAACGCCCTGCTGGTATTCATGGCATTGTTGACCGGTACCGTCCTGTTGATGGCGATCAGTCTGACCTTGGGCAGCTACGATATGACGCTCGCCGAGGTGTGGGACACTCTAGTCACCGCTTCGGTATCCGACCAAATGACCACAGTAGTGTGGGAATTCCGGTTTCCTCGCACGCTGGTGTCGGCTCTGGTGGGTGCCATGCTGGCCCTTTCGGGGGCTTCCCTGCAAAACGTCACGCGCAATGGTCTGGCCGACCCGTCGTTGGTGGGTATTTCGCAAGGGGCGGGGCTTGCCGTGGTGGCCATTACCGTTTTGTGGCCCGATTACGCCTCAGCCTGGCGGCCCTGGGTTGCGTTTGGTGGATCGCTCACCGTGGCGGCTGTGATTCAGGCGCTCAGTTGGAACCGCCGTGGCGGCAGCTCCATCCGGTTTATTTTGATGGGCATTGGTATCGCCGCCTTTATCAGCTCGATTACCTCTGCGTTGATGACTTACGGCCAGATTGATCGTGCTATGTCAGCGCTCGCCTGGCTCAGTGGCAGTATCAATTCGGCCGGTTGGAGCGAAGTGAAAATGCTGGCTGTCTGGAGTCTGGTTTTGCTGCCGATGATGCTCACACTCAGTCGCTCCATGGCCGCTTTACAAATGGGTGAAGCCACGGCGATTGGGTTGGGCGTATCGGCGCGTTGGTTGCGCGTCGCCTTGGTCAGCGTGGCGGTCGGTTTCGCGGCCATTGCCACGGCGGCAGTGGGCCCTCTGGGCTTTGTCGGGCTGATCGCTCCACATGCCGCGCGGCGGATATCGCGCAGTGGCGTGGGGCTGCATTTGCTGATCAGCGCTGTGGTGGGGGCTTTTGTAGTCACACTGGCGGACTTGTTGGGGCGGGTGTTGTTTGCCCCGATTCAAATTCCGGCGGGTTTGGTGACGGCCATTATCGGAGTCCCTGTTTTTATTATTTTGTTGCAGCGGGCTCAGGCAAAAAGCTCGTTGTAATCGGGAGGACGCATGCCTCAGTTTTGTGCCCAATACAGCCGGGATGTCAAAGAGCCTTTGGCGGGCACCGGTGTTCATCCGGTCAGCAATCTGTTACTCAGTTGGCCCATAGGGGGTTGGACACGCACCTTTCACCAGGCAAAGGATATGACCGAAGGCGTGTCGCGCCGCGTATTCGATTTGGTGGAGAATGGCCGCCGTATCAACCTCATGCACCGGGCCGACCAACCCAAGGGGTGGCACCGGGCTTATCTTATGCCGGAAAGACAGGCCTATGATATTCCGCACGATGACGTGGAGTTGTTTTTAACAGCGTTGCTCCAAGGGGAGCCTTTGGATGCCTGGTCCCGGGGGGAAGTGAAGCACAGGGTATTGCTGTGTTGTACACACGGCGTGAAAGACAAATGCTGCGCCAAGTTTGGTAACGCGACTTTCAAGGCGATGGAAAATGCCGCCCGCGAATGGGAAGGCGCCTTTGAAATATGGAAAAGCACTCACCTCGGAGGCTGTCGTTTGGCCTCGGCGGCATTGCTTTTTCCAGCTATGCATAAGTATGGCCGTATAGACCCGGAGCATGCGCGCCCATTGCTGCAAAGTGAAATCGAAAACCGACCTTATTTGCCCTGCTATCGCGGAGATGGTGCTCTGACGCCAGCACAACAGATTGCGGACATCGAGGCACGTAAACGCCTGAACGCTCGGGAGATATTTCCGGAAAGGGTAGAGGTGGTGGCCGAACAGAGAGACACCGATCAGACCTCCTGCATAGAACTGCAATGGTATCGCGAGTCGGACCAGGGGCGGATCACCATTCACTTGGAAGCCCTGGAAGTGACGCGCTATGGCACCTGCGCGGACATAGATAATGATGAACAGCCAGTCACCCACCCGACCTGGAAGCCTGTTGCCGCTAACGTCGTACAAGCGTTTGATCCGAGTCGGCCCAGAGGATTGATGACTTAAGGTTTTTTTGACCGGAGACCATCGGTTACTGGGGTTGGCACCGTTTCGCCGGTCGCGATAGGGGCTTTGTGACATCTTGGAAGCCCTTCGAAGAGAGGGGTTATTGTTTTCATAGTTGTAAATAATTATTAATAAGATTTTTATTTATATTAAAGAGGCAGGCTCATGCTACAAAGACTCTCCAATCAACTGGGGGCGACCCTTGTCGGTGTTGTCATTCTGCTGACAGGCCGAGGAAAAGCTGCCGCTGATCGACACAGCCTTGGATGGCGATCCTAAGACTCAAGTTTCCCTAGCTGATTAAACCGACCTTACACTTCTACCAATGGATGTCATTATGCAACCAATTGTTCGTACTCTTGCCATAGTCCTGGTTTTTCTCCTAACGGGATTATCAGTGGCTGCGGATTTTCCCATAACAATCGAACACAAATACGGCACGACCGTCATTGAGGAAAAACCTGAACGCGTTGCCAGCCTGGACTATGCGGGAGCGGACGATCTACTCGCCCTGGGTGTGCAACCCGTGGTTATCCGCTATTGGTATGGTGATTACCCGCGTGCTGTTTGGCCGTGGGCGGAACCTTTGCTGGAAGGTACGCCTTCTATCCTGAAAGGGGATCTCAACTACGAACAAATCGCCTCGGCACAGCCGGATGTGATTATCGCTTTATGGTCCGGCATTACCGAAGCCGACTATGAGAAGCTTAGCCTGATCGCGCCTGTTGTGGCTGTGCCCGAAGGCGTGGGCGACTATGCCCTGCCTTGGGACGAACGCGCCTTATTGACAGGCAAAGCCATCGGCAAGGAAAGCGAAGCCGAGGATCTGATCGAGTCCATTCAGGGCCGCTTGGCGGAAATCGCCTCCAACCATCCGAACTGGCAGGGTAAGACCGCAGCTGTCGCTCACGCCTCAACCAGTAACGGCCAGACCAACGTCTATACCTCCAACGATGTCCGCACTCAGGTGATCGAACAAATGGGGTTTGTAACCCCCAATGCCGTTGATGCATTGATGGGGGAACAGAAGGATGAATTCTTCGTTGGTCTCTCACCGGAAGACTTGTCGCCCATCGACGCCGACCTGCTGATCTGGCTCAGCTTCGACGGCCGTTGGGACAATGTTAAAGCGCTGGGCGCCCGCCCGTTCCTCACTGCGACTCGCGAAGGGCGTGATGCGTTTGCCGGTCGGGAAGTCAGTGGGGCCTTCAGTCATGCCTCATTACTGAGCCTGCCTTATGCCATCAACCAACTGGTGCCGATGATCGAAGCCGCATTGGATGGCGATGTCGAAACCCACAACGATGAACGGCCGAAAGGTTTGTAATGGGTGCCTAGGTTGATCGGTTGGCGCATACGGAAAGCGTTAGTGACGATTGTGGCCTACCGTTCGCCAATGTTGTCACCAGTATTTTGCTCAGCGAAGTTGCTGGGCGTGAATTCGTACCATTTGATAAGGAGTCAACTCAATGAAATTCTTTTTTAAGGTGCTGGCGGGGGTTCTGTTCTCTCTTCCTCTGTGGGCCGAGGACATGCGAACCTTCGAGGACTTCCATGGCGAGGTGATGATTCCCTCCAACCCTCAGCGTATCGTCTCTCTGCAGGACCATGTCGTCACCATGTCCCTGGTCGAAATGGGGGCGCCAGTGGTGGGTAGCGTTGGCCGCGTGGATGATGACGGAAAACCTTATTTGCGTGGCGTGAAAGATCTGTTGGGTGTCGATTTCGATAACAGCCCGATTGAATTCCTCGGCTGGACCGATATAGAAAAAGTCGTCGCCGTACAGCCCGACCTGATCATTACCACCCATTATGCCGAAGAAGCGGAGCTGCAACAGCTCCGCGCCATTGCCCCAACCGTCGCCATCAATCAGGACCAGCCTCTGCTCGATTTCATGCGCGACGTGGCCGATGCCGGTGGTGTTCTGGACACTTACAACACACGTCTTGCTCGATACAACGCCCGGCTGAAGGAAGCCAAAGCCATTATTCCCAACGCTGAAGACATCCGCGTCTCCATTGTGCTGAGCAACAACGGCATTCTTCGCAGTTGGGAGCAATATGGCGCGCTGACGCAGGTGATTGACGACATTGGTTTTGCTCGCCCCGAAGCGGTCAAAGGTCTTGGTCATGCCGCCGAGTTCAGCCCCGAAGCCATGCCCGGGCTGGATGCGGATTTTATTATCGATACCTACCGCGTATCGGAAGGTGATACTCCCGCCATGGCGCGTGAGCGAATGGCCGAAGTGCTGCCGCAATGGTGCAGCGTATGGCATGCCTGTCGTCACAATCAATATTTGATCTTTCCGCGTACCTTTGTGTACTCATCCTCTTTCGCATCGTTGGAATTGAATATACAGCTGTTAACGACCCACATCGGCGGTCGTGAATTTGTGCCATTTACACCCGCGAATGAGTAGATATCCCTCCATTCCCGGTTCGCATAGGAGTATCGCCATGTCGCGTTCAAGTACTGAGCGCCTGTCTTTCCCCAGTACTCCCATGGCGTTTTGTCGTTGGCTTGCCTGGCACTTTCTGCCAGGCCGTAGCTGACATTCATAGGGAGCTATCACACACCATGAATGCTTCGCTGAAGACCAACCTCCCGGAATCGACCGAATCGGCGCGGTGGGCTGAAGAACTTGAACTGGTTGCTCTGCATAAAGGCGAAAGAGACCCAGGTACATTTTTTTCTCTGCGGAATCTAGCCAATGCCGGCGAAGTAGCCCGGCAATTGGCCGACCAACTGACAATCGAATCCAGGCTCGATACACGCGCTCAGGGAGCGTATTTGATGAACACTCTCGCGTGGGATTTTACCGGCTTGATCAGTTGGCTTGACCTGCATAGGTTCTGTATGGGTGACCTGTGGCAGGAACGATTGGGTGTTCAGGACCAGTGGGCGAGCGGTGTCGAAGATGGCGAAGTCTATCACTTCATACGCTACCACTGGTGGTTACCGGACCTTCGCCCTACAGCCGAGTCAGTGGAGCCAGATCGACTCGGTCGATTCATGGTCGAGAGTATGAAGCCAATTATCGAAGAAATACGCCGCCAAACCCGTTTGGGTAAAGCCGCTTTGTGGCGGCTGTTTACCGATGCGCTGGCCGCGTCCTATTTAAACACGGGTAAGCGCCTTGGATTGGCTGACCAGGCCATGGCGCGTGCAAAGGAGCTTGTTGACGCTACGGGTAAGCCCTTGGCGAACGATCAATGGCATTTTAAAGAGTACTGTGCCGATGCCGCCGAGAGCCCGACAGGTCGACGTTTAAGTGAGTGGTTCCGTGTCCGGGGTGGGTGCTGCCGCTACTACACGCTACCGAACAGCGAGTACTGCAGCACCTGCGTCCACCTGGACGAGCCCGAACGCCGCGCTCGATTCGAACGTCATTTACGTCTATCGGCTACAGCCGAGGAAAACAACTAATTCAAGGTGGTCAGCCTGGGGGAAAGCCATGAACGGCCTTGACCAGATTGCGACTGTATTACTGCGTGACGAACTGAATCGAGAGTTGATTCAGGAATAAGTTTTTAAAAGTTGAAAAGAGTGAAACCATGAGAAAACTGCTGATCAACCTGGCGGCTCTTGCCACCATAGCAATACCCGCTTTCGGAGCGGAAACACGAACTATTGTTGATGACACCGGCACGGAAGTCAGGATTCCGGTCAACCCCAAACGAATAGTGTCTCTACACGACTTGCCATTGACAGTCCCTTTGTTGGAGCTTGGGATTATGCCCGTGGGGAGTCATGGTCGGGGTGAGACGGAAGAGACCGCCTTCATACGGGCCAGTGCCGAGATCACCGGTGTTGACTTCGACAACTCCAATATCCAGTGGGTTGGCAACTATCCTGCCGACATTGAACGGGTAGCGGCCTTGAAGCCGGATCTGATTTTGACTACCGCCTGGCAACCCCTGGAACCGGAACAACTGAGACGGATCGCGCCCACTGTTGTGTTGGATTATACAAAGCGGTCCGATTGGGAAATCTATGACTGGCTGGCGGATCTGACGGGCACCACGGACAGGCTGAACATCATGAAGCGTCGCTATCAATCCCAAATTGATCTGATTCGTCGGCTGATCGATACCGAGAACATCATGGTGTCTACCGTACACGCCAACGAAGGCGAACTGTTCGCATACAACCCTTATGGCAATATCGGTAAAGTGTTGGTGGATGCCGGTTTCCAACGGCCTTCCATTATCGAGGCGATTCCACAGGGTGACTATAAAAAGTACAACGCCGAGGTGTTGCCGGAATTCGACGCGGATTTCATCATCACCACCTATGGGTCGTCATTCGGGGACACTCCGGATTCCGTTAGAGCCTATTTCGATAGCGTGCTGCCTGGTTGGTGCAGTCAGTTGCATGCCTGTCGCGAAGGCCAGATGGTGATGGTCTCCCGCGCTGAAACCAGTGCCACTTCCTATTATGCGTTGGGCGCCGTGGCGTACATGATTCTCTCTGAAATCGGCGGACGGGAGTTCGTACCCATGCCGCGTTGAGTTGGTGATGACGGTTTCGACGGGTGTGGCCCTATGCCCGCGACACCTTTAATAATATGATCCCTGGTTGATCGCGGCCTGAAGCGGAAGCCGTTGGCTCTTGTTCAGGCTGCGAAAGCGGGCACCCGATTTGTTAAGGAAAGCAGGCGTAATCGGGTGCTGAATCAACAACACAACGAAGGATCATTCCATGCGCGTTCAACTCAATGCCGTGTGTCTTATTTCGGCACTGCTCACCGTACAACCGGGGTTTGCCGAACAAAGTGCGGATGCCCATGCTCCCGAGGCAGGGGGCTCATCACCTGTCAGCTCCTTTGCCAAATCGCAGGTGACCGCCAAAGAGTATATGGTGGCGGCCGCCAACCCTCTTGCCGCTCAGGCCGGGTACCAGGTACTCAAGGAGGGTGGTAGCGCGGTGGATGCCTATGTGGCTGTGCAAACCATGTTGGGCCTGGTGGAACCTCAATCGTCTGGTTTGGGTGGCGGTGCTTTTGCCGTTTACTACGACGCTGAAAATAATCGTATTACCACCTACGACGGCCGCGAAACGGCGCCTTTGAATGCCCGCCCCGAATTGTTTCAGGATGAACAGGGCAACCCATTGCAGTTTTTCGATGCCGTTGTCGGTGGGCGCTCTGTCGGTACGCCGGGTACCGTGGCTTTGATGGGCGAGTTGCACGAGGAATATGGTCTGCTCCCCTGGAACCGTCTGTTGCAACCGGCCATTCAGCAGGCTCAAAAAGGGTTCAAGGTGTCGCCGCGTTTGGCGGGCGCCATCGCCGGGAGCCAGGAAGACCTACAGCGCTACCCCAGCACCGAAGCCTATTTCTTTCCCGAAGGGGAGGCTTTATCGGCAGGTGAGGTGTTAAAGAATCCGGCCTATGCCGAGACATTAACAATTCTCGCCGAGAAAGGCCCGCAGGCATTTTATGAAGGCCCATTGGCTCAGGACATCGTCGAAACCGTTCAGTCGGCGAAAGACAACCCGGGGTATCTATCCTTGGAGGATTTCCTGGTCTATCGGGTAAAAGAGCGGGAGGCGACCTGCCTGACTTATCGCGAATTTGAAATTTGCGGGATGGGGCCGCCGAGTTCCGGTGCTTTGACGGTTGGGCAAATCATGGGAATCACCAGCCATTTCGATCTGGCGGAAATGGGGCCGACATCCGCTGAAGCCTGGCAGATTATCGGTGATGCCTCCAGGCTCGCCTTTGCCGACCGTGGTCGCTACATGGCGGATACCGACTACGTGCCCATGCCCGAAGGGCTCTTGGATGAAGACTATTTGAGCCGCCGAGCGGAGCTGATCCAGGTCGGCAAGGCGCTCGACTCGGTAACCGCCGGTGAACCCGAGTGGGAAAATGAAATCGCGCTGGCGGATGATCAGTCCATCGAATTTCCGAGCACCAGTCATATTTCCATTGTTGATGCGCAAGGCAATGCGTTATCCGTGACGACTACCATCGAGCAGGGGTTTGGCTCCCGGCTGATGAGTAACGGTTTTATGCTCAACAATGAATTGACGGACTTTTCCTTCGCCACCCACAGCGATGGTTTGCCCATTGCCAATCGGTTGGAGCCGGGTAAGCGGCCACGTTCGTCAATGTCACCGACGATCGTTTTGAAGGATGGTTCGCCTTATATGGTGGTCGGGTCTCCCGGCGGTTCTCGCATTATTGGGTATGTCACCAAGGTGCTGATCGCCAATCTGGAATGGGGCATGGACATTCAGCAGGCGATCAGCTTGCCTAACATGGTGAACCGTTTCGGCACCTACGATCTGGAAAGCGGTACGGGTGCCGAACGTATGGCAACCGAACTGGAGGCGATGGGTTACGAGGTTTCCATCCGTGATCTGAATTCCGGAATCCAAGGCATTGTGATTGAAAACGGCGTGTTGAAAGGTGGCGCCGATTCCCGCCGTGAAGGCGTGGTGTTGGGAGATTGAATCAATAGCCCCGACGGCTGGCGGGGCCTGGCTATGCTTGTCATAATCAGGCCCCTTATTTTTTTACTGCGAATAAACAAGGACTATGGCACACGGAATCAAGCCTGTACCTCATCGTATTCAACGCCATTCTTCGCCTTTTCCTCATCCTGTTAACGGTTGGCGGTTGCTGAAGTGGCTGGTGTCCACTCATCGGCGAGTTATTCCCATCGGTGTTACCGCCGGTATCTTTTGGATGCTGTCGCAAGCCACCGTGCCGCTGGTATTGGGGCGGGCGGTTGACGAAGGCATTGCGCCGGGGGACCTGGGGCGTTTGTCATTGTGGCTTGTCGCCTTGGTCGGCCTGGCTGTGTTGGAAGCGTTGTCCGGGAACCTGCGGCATTGGATGGCGGTGCGTCTCTATTCCGACACTCAACGTCTTATTACCGAGACCCTGGCCGAGCGGCTTTTTCACACCTCCGGCCGCCTTGCGGAAGCTCGCACACCGGGGCAGATTCTTAACCACCTGGATTTTGATTCCAGCCGAATTGGTCTGGCGATGGACGTAACGTTGCGGGGTTGTGCGTCGGTTGTGACGTTCGTGGTGGTGGCCATTTTGTTGTTTTCGATGTCCACCCCCTTGGGGTTGATCGTGATCCTCGGCCTGCCTCCGGTGGTGTTGATGATGGTCCCGCTATGGCGGCCCATGGAGCAACGGGCCACTCAGGAGCAGTGGCGTATGGCGTCCCTCACCAGCCTGGCCACCGATTTACTGGGCGGCCTTCGCATTCTGAAAGGCTTTGGTGGTGAACAAACCGCTTTGGCACGGTATCGCGATCAAGCAGGGCAGGTACGGTCGGCAGCTATCCGGGTGGCCTGGCTGGATGCCGGATGGGAGCTGTTCCGGGTGATCGTTCCCGGTGTGTTGCTGTTCGCCGTCGTCTGGACGGGCGGATACCTGGTGCTGGAAGGTCGCCTCACCGCCGGTGAACTGGTAACAGCCTTTGGTTTTGCCGGTTATCTGGTGGTGCCAGTCGCCACTTTTGGTGAGGTCGGTAACAAATGGGCTCGGGCGCTTGCGGCGGCCAACCGCATTGCCGAAACATTGTCGGCCGATGGTGGAGAAAGCGTGGAAAACCGGCCGGAAACCGGTATCGATCTGCAATCGGTTAAACATCGCCAGGTCGGGATCGTGACGGCCACGGCGGACCAGAAAACCAATGGTCTGGCGCGCCTTCCCTACGAAATTGATCAGGCCTGGGGTACTGATATCGGGGTATTGGTGGAACGCGATGCCTTTTTGTTCGCAGGCACGCTGTTCAGCAACCTGACGCTGGCCAACCCGTCGATACAGGAGCGCGATTGCGTTAGAGCACTACAGCAGGTGGCTGCGGAGGATTTGTTGGAGCGCCCAGGATTGAATGGCGCTGTCACCGCCCAGGGGCGTTCACTTTCCGGTGGCCAGAAACAGCGGGCCGCTCTGGCCCGATGCCTGTTGCAAGACCCCGATGTCCTCATTCTGGACGAACCCACCAGTGCACTGGACGCCTACACCGAAGCGATGTTCGCCGAGCGATTCCCAAAGGCCCGCAGCGATAAAACCACGCTGATATTCAGCCACAGTACGCTCTTGCTGAGCGTTTTGGATCGGGTGGTGTTCATCGCGTTGGATGGGACCGTGATCTATGGATCGCATCAGGAACTGATTGAGCGGGAACCCGGCTATCGTGCAGCCCTGTCAATTCGCTTACCGGCCGAAGTGGGAGGCACCGTATGACCGAACACCTCATTCCCATTGCCGACTCACGCGAAGTCCGACAGTCGTTGCGTCCCTTGATTGGTCCGGCGCTACCAGCGCTGGTTCGGGCCTCTTTGATCCTGGTGATTGCCACCGGTATCGGTTTGTTGGGGCCGGTGGTCCTGGGCCGGGTGATTGATTTGACGACCCAGGGGAAAACCGAATGGCTGCTGCCCCATGCGCTGGCTTTCTTCGCTGTGGTATTGGTGGGGGCTGGGCTTACCGGAGTAGGGCAGGTCAAGCTGTCGCAGGTGGGGGAAGCCATACTCGAACGGTTGCGTAACGGCCTGTTGAGCCAGGCGTTGCAGGTGCCGCTGACTCGATTGGAGCAGGCCGGCGTAGGCGATTTGGTTAGCCGTATGACATCGGACATCAATGCCCTCACCCAGGTGATTCGGCACGCATTGCCTGCCTGTGCCCTCGCGGTTTTGGAGCTGGGTTTGCTGTTTATTGGCTTATTGTTGCTGTCACCCTGGTTCGGTTTGGGGCTGTTGATCGGCTTGGTGCCGGTCATATTCGGCGCACGTTGGTATTTGCGGCATGCGCCCCCGCGCTATGACGAAGAGCGCCGTCGGGTCGGCAGGCTGACCGGTTTGGTACAGGAATATGCCACGGGCTGGCGTACCGTAAACGCGCTTGGTTATGGTCAGCATGCCCGAGAGTCGGTTCAAACCAAAGCCGATGAGGTTTACGACGCCGTGATGGCCGCCACCCGCGCCCGCAACACCTTACGGCCAACGGTGATCGCCGGGCAAAGCCTCTCCTTGTTGAGCACCTTATTGATCGGCACCTGGCTGGCGAAAAACGGTGCACTCACGCTGGGGTTGGTGACGGCGGCGGCGCTATACCAGCTTAGGCTAACCCGCCCGATTATTATTCTGCTGGAATTGATGGATGAAATTCAGTCCGCCTCCGCCAGCTACCGGCGCGTGCTGGGTATTCAAGCCGTCGCGCAGCCCATGCAACCGGCTCGTGAACATCCCAGGAACAGCAGCGTGGTGTTGGAAAACCTTACCTTCGGTTTTGAGAAGAATGCTCCTCCGGTGCTTACCAACATCAATCTGACGGTTGCTTCGGGCGAACACCTTGCCATTGTCGGCCCCAGTGGTGCCGGAAAGACGACGCTCGGTAAGCTGATCGTCGGCATGCAAAAACCGACCGGAGGCACGGTTCGAATCGGCGATGTGTCACTGGATTCCCTCGGTGAAACCCTGCCGCAAAATGTTGTGATGCTGACACAGGAAACCCACGTATTTTCCGGTACCCTCGCCGAGGATTTGCGACTTGCCAGACCGGATGCCACAGATGAACAAATGCAGCATGTGCTGGAGCAGGTGGGTGCCTCGCCCTGGGTGAGCACCTTACCCGAGGGGTTGAACGAATTGGTTGGCAGCGGCCATCGTCGGCTCACCCCCGCTCAGGAACAACAAGTCGCGCTGGCCCGATTGCTGTTGCTGGACCCCAAAGTCGTGATTCTCGACGAAGCCATGGCCGCCATGGGCCCCACCGCCGTCGGCCAGATGGAAAGCCGCCTGGATGCCGCTTTAAAAGGCCGCACCGTAATCGCCATCACCCACCGGCTGGAAACCGCCGCCCGGGCGGATCGGATCGCCGTGATTGTTGGCGGGCAGTTGCGGGAACTGGGCACGCATGAGGCGCTTTTGGCCAATGAGGGGCTTTATGCTCAGTTGTGGGAGCAGTAAAAAGCCGATTGACCATTATCTCCTGCCGTTATCACTATGAACGGTAGGTGTTTGCCGGGCTCTCGAGCATGACTCAATTAACGCAACCGGCCCACCTCAGTATTCATCAATACCGCTACGATGATTCCCTGAACCACCGCACATCCCAGAAACACCGGCATGACGCCAAGCCAGCTCACTGCATAACCGGAAGCTACCAGCCCGAAAGGCAACCCTAACTTGAACAGCGAGCCAGTGATGCCCGCTACGCGTCCGATCATTTCTGTATCGGTGCTTTCCTGACGGTAACTCCAGATGCCGCTGTACGGCCATACAGGTGGTCAGAGTGGTTGGTTAGCCTTTAGAGTATCAAGCTAGGAGGTACTGGCGCGTGCTGATCGAGGGCGTGGTCTGCTACCTAGGAGTCTGTCGGACTTAGGCTGAATCGGCTGCGGAAGCGGGACGACGGCCCAAATCTCCGCAAATTTCGAGCCCATAGGCCCACTATGCACACGAAATTTGCGAAGATCTGGCCTCGCCATCCCACTCCCTCGCTTCGATCCCCCTAAGTCCGACGGACTCCTAGGGGCTCTCAGTTGTGGAGTGCCAAGCCCCTCTGGCTAAAGTGTTAGCGCTGAAATTCATGACGATGGCTAGTTTTGGTGCTAGTCTTGCTGAAATTTGTCATTTTTGGCGTTTAAATTAGGTTCACCTATGCTTGTCGAGTTTTCGGTAGAGAATTTTCGTTCTATTAAAGACGAGGTTCGCTTAAGCCTGGTTGCTGGCGGAGGAGGGGAGTTACATGACACCAACGTCATAACTCCCAGGATGCCCGAAGGGGTCAAGCCGGTACCTCTATTGAGCTCATCGGCAATCTATGGCCCCAATGCTGGGGGAAAGTCGAATCTCATCAAAGCGTTAACCACTATGCGACAGGTGGTTACGACCTCAACGCATGATTTTGGTGAGTTGCCTATCGTGCCATTCAAATTCAGTGAGGCGACGGCAGAGGCGCCTTCTCTTTTTGAGGTCGTGGTGTTGGTTGATGGCGTACGTTATCAATATGGTTTTACAGCAACTGACAAATGCATATATGAGGAATGGTTGTTTGCATTTCCGAAGGGTCGCACCCAGCGGTGGTTTGAGCGTGCTTTAGACCCTGATTCCGGCAAATATGCCTATACGTTTGGGGATAAACTCACAGGTGACAAGGATGTTTGGCGGCGGAATACTCGGCCCGCTGCGTTATTCTTGTCCACGGCTGTTATGTTGAACAGTCAGCAGCTTAAGCCGTTGTTTAATTGGTTTTCCACCAAACTCCTGGTTCCTGACAACGGTCGTTGGTCGTCCGTGCACTCTATGCTTGCCATCCAGAATGGCGGCGATATCAAAAAACGGAAGGTATTGGACTTTCTGAAGGAAGCTGACTTTGCCATCTCTGATTTGAAAGTTCATTCGGAAGATATACCGGTGGAAGACTTGCCGCGGGAGGTGCCTCAGAAGTTCAGATCCTACAGGCAGCTCAAACTGACA
This sequence comes from uncultured Saccharospirillum sp., assembly GCA_965652395.1. Taxonomy (GTDB): domain Bacteria; phylum Pseudomonadota; class Gammaproteobacteria; order Pseudomonadales; family Natronospirillaceae; genus Saccharospirillum. The sequence continues at coordinate 36,554 of CBFGUW010000052.1, forward strand.
ACTTTTCACCGGAACGATACGGGCGGGCTGATTGAGCTTGAATTGGAGGACGAGTCCGAGGGTACCCAAAAAATGTTCAGTTACGCAGGGCCCTGGCTGGATGCACTCGCCAGGGGGCAAGTGCTGGTAATCGATGAGATACACGATAATTTGCATCCATTACTGGTTAAGTTCCTCGTGCAACTTTTTCACAACAGTGATACCAACCGTAACCAGGCGCAGTTGATCTTCTCGACTCATGAAACGTCTATTCTGAACCAGGATGTTTTTCGTCGTGATCAAATTTGGTTCTGCGAACGTACCAAGCAGCAGAGTACTCGGCTTTACCCATTAACCGAGTTCAGCCCCCGTAAGGATGTCGAGAATTTGGAGCGGGCATACTTGGCAGGACGTTATGGTGCCTTGCCCTTTGTTGGGAGTTCACCCAAGGTAAAGGAACCCGAATAGATGGCACGGAAACCAAGGCGAGGGAAGCAATTGCAACGGAAAGTACCAAAGAGGAAACCTTATGACAGGGTTCTTATCGTTTGTGAGGGAGAGAAGACCGAACCTATCTACTTTGAAGACTTATGTGACGTGGTCAAGCAGATATTACCAACCCAGTTAAGCTACTTTCTGTAGGCTT
>CBFGUW010000053.1:0-36628 GCA_965652395.1 uncultured Saccharospirillum sp.
ACTTCCTCTGCGCCTGAGCTTTGCTCGGCGCACCAAGTTTCGGAGTTCGCTGGCTAGAGGGAGCACCGGATGCCTGGTTGGCTTATCAAGGGTGGTTCGCAGCAGGGATGCTGCGATCCAGGCCCCATGGATGGGTTTATGCCGACCCTTGATAAGCCAACCAGGTAGCCGGTGCGTATTCCTGGCACCATACTTACCGCGAACTCCGAAACTTGAGTTAACGATAAGCGTAGATCAGTCGCGGCTTTTATGCGCGACGGGTGGGGTTTGATGGGTCCAGGGGCTTTCTCCGTCCACGAACAGGCGGCATTCGCCGGGGGCCATGATGTGCCATTCTTCGTTATCGGTCAGAGGTGCGGTGGCGATGACGGTAACGATGTCTTTTTCGGTGGTGACGGCGGAGAAATCGACGCTTACGTCTTCATCCGAGAGGTGGGCCGTGCCGAAAGGTGCCCGACGGGTGATCCAGGCCAGTTTGGTGGAGCAAAACGTGAGCAGCGCCTGTCCATCGGACAACAATAAATTAAACACACCCAGACGATTCAGTTCCGCGCACCGCTCACTGACAAAGGACGCCCATTCCAATTGCGAGGGGGCGTTTTCGAAATGGTGTTGCATTTCACTGAGCAGCCAACAAAAAGCGCGTTCGCTGTCGGTGGTGCCGACGGGTTGGAAGCGGTCGCATTTGAGCGACTCGGCGTTCTCCAGCTGGCCGTTGTGGGCGTAAGTCCAGGGGCGCCCCCAGAGTTCACGCTGGAAGGGATGGGTGTTCTCAAGTCCGATACGGCCGACATTGGCCTGACGAATGTGGCTGACCACGATGCGGCTTTTAATGGGGTAATCGCGCAAAAAACGGGCGATGGCGGATTCAGAACTGGGCAGGTAGTCTTTGAATTCACGGACGCCGCCCTGTTCATAGAAGACAATACCCCAACCATCGCGGTGAGGCCCGGTCGCGCCGCCCCGGCGGACCAGGCCGGTAAAGCTGAAACAAATGTCCGTTGGGACGTTGGCGCTCATTCCGAGCAATTCACACATTGGGGACGGCTCCCGGGTTGGTTGTCTCTATTCAGGAGTTCTTATTTGACTCCTCTTCTTCGTCGTCATCCAGGGACGCGAAGGGGTCATCGTCTTCATCCAACGAGAGGTCTTCCAGGTCCGATAGGCTTTCATCGATGTTGCTGATATCGAACAGGTCGTCGTCCGGGTCGGCATCGTCGCTGCTGGAACCCAACTCACCCCAGTCTTCCTGATCCAACAGGCTGGTATCCAGGCTGTCTTCCATATCGACCCGGGGCGCTTCGGTGCGATCCGGCGGAGGCGGCTCTTCTTCATCAGCGACGACTTCATCAACGATGGGGGCTTCCGGCAGGTCGGCATCCGGCTCCCATTCCGCCTCCGATTTGTCGTCGCTGACACCGGCGGCGAGATCCAGATCTTCGATGTCATGCAGGGCCTGGTCATCCAGATCCTGTTCCGCTGCTTTCGCTTCCGCTTTTGGCTCGGTTTCCGGTTTTCCTTTGGCGCGTTTTTCCAAAAGACGATAACCCACAAAGAACGCTACCAAGGTTAGCAGGCCCGGCAGGCTGTAGAGAAGGTATGTCACCCAACCCGGATCGCTGTCTTCCATGGCGAGAGTAGGCTGTTCTTCTTGCGGGCTCGACATCGTTGGCTCGGCCACGGTGATGTCGGCGGTGATTTCCTGAAACTCCGGCATGGGCTCTTTGACGAAGGGCTCCATGGCTTCGGGTTCCGGCTCCGGTGTCATTTCCGGCGCTTCCATGGGCTCTTCAACCGGCATGGGGGCGGCTTCCAGGGTCAGTATCCGTGGCTGGTCGGCGCTGACCGGCAGGGTCAGACTCACCGGAGCCACGCCGAGAGAGCTTAACGACTGGCCATTGATTGTCAGTCGGCCTTCGGCGGTGAGCCGGTAGTCTCCCGTTGGTTGGTTGCCCGACAGGTTCACGAAGTAATAGCCGCTGGCGTGGCGCTCGAACGCTTGGGTGCGCTCGCCACCCGGACCAGAAATTTTGGCTTCAAGCGAGCCTCCCTCTACGCGCAGATCCCGATGCGAGGGATACAAGCGCCATTGGTACCCCTGCCCCAACACCAGGACTTCCGAGCTGAGTACAGGACGGTTCTGTACCGTTCGCCGAACGAGCCGCTGAAAGGTACCGGCGTCGACACTGACTTCAAACTCGAGAGGCCCCTCTTCGTAACGGTTCGGCAGTTGGGCTTTGAGCATTTCGTTTTGCCAGCGCAGCAGGGAGACCGCCTGGCCGTTAACCTTGAGGCTGGGTTCCATGACAGCTGTTAGATCGGACGCTACCGGCTGGCCATTTTGATCGACGGCTTTCAATTCAATGAGAATGGGTTGATTGCGAACCACAACCGAACCCTCGGGTCGGCTCCATTCCAGGTTCAGGTCGGACACCACCGACACTCGGGAGCCGCTTTCCATGGCGCCTTCAATCTGCCAACGACCGGTGGCGGGGTTGTTGACGGTTACCAGGGTGTATCCATCGCCGACACGCCATTGCTGACGCCCGGGGTTCAACGCAGTGTTTACCGAACCATTCGGGCTGCGCAGTTCTATTTGCCCCTGATCATGCAGCACCAGCGCGGTCACTTCGGAAACCTGGCTGTCGACTTCAAAACCGGAATCGTCCAGCGGCAATTCGTTGCCGGGGTTAACGCTGCTGAGCACGCTGAGAATGAAATCGCGAATGTCGTTGGGCGAATCCACCCGTTCGAACACACCGTTGGTTCGCGAGGACATCTGTTCCAGCAGGCCGGAGTCGGCGGCTTCGGTCAACGCCAGAGTGTGAATACGGGCTCCGGCCTGGGCGAAGCGCGGTATCACGGTGTTCAGAATGCGGTCCCGCTCAATCTGGTTCACACCGGCGTTGGGGGCGATATCGACCTGCCCATCGGTAATGAGAATAACGTCCGTTGGGGGTTCGTAGGTGGAATAGCCGAAGTCGTAGGCGGCATCGTCCAGCGCGGCCCCAAGGTTGGTACGTTGGGCGATGGCGCGTAAATCACCAATGCGGTCGCGGGCGGTGGATCGCCAGGCACCGTTAACGGTGTCATGGTCGACCAGCAAATTCACGTAGCGGCCAAAGCTCCAGACGCCCGCCCGGCTGCCTTCGGGAAGCGAATCGATCAGCAGATTGAGAGCCGGTGTGCGGCGGTTTTGCGGGTCTGTCTGCACCATGCTGCCGGAAATGTCGACCAGGATACGGACATCCGTAGCCTCGGCCATCGTTTCGGCGCGTAGGGCGGTGGCCGAAAACAATACCAGCAGCCAATAAGCGGTTTTCAGGAGAAAGGCGGTGGATCGGACCATTGGGGCTCCCGCTTCAATCGTGTGCCTGGAGCCTCCGACAGCCTAAACGGTCGAAGGCCCTTATTTCATCGGCCAACATCGGCCACTCTTGAGAGGTTATGCAAGCGCTGTACCCAAAACGGCCTGCGGTTCCGGTCACCCCATGCGGGCCAGCATGTTACGCCCGCTGTCGGTGATGTGCCAACGGATGCCCTGCTTTCCGAGGATGCGGCCAGCCAGATTCCGGGCCACCATGATTTCCAGTGTTTTGACCATGGTGGCTTCGTCGGTATTGGTTTCCCGGCAAAGACCCGCTAACGAGCGGAAAATATAGCGGCCGTTGCCCAGGGTTTTAAGCACATTGCCTGTGGTTACATCCAACTCTTCATCGGGAGTGAGCGCTTCCGGCACACGCTCCTGTTCGTCTTCGGTCTCGGTTTCCACCAACGGACGCAATTCGTTTTGAACCAGATAGAGTTCGTGCATAACACGGTCCGCCTGTTGTCTGGCGGCCCGGGCTTCGGCCAATATCCGATCGGACACACTGGTCACCACCAAACGGCTGGCAATGGCGGCGATCAGACAAAAACCGGTGAAAATCAAAAAGCGGGTGGCATCGTCCCGGGCTTGCGCAACCAGGTCGCTGTTAACCAATGCCAGTACCACGGGCACCAGGAAAGAGGCTCCTATGGCCACAACCAGACTACGCGGCAGACTGGTGGTATCCGGATCGTACTGGGACTGCATGTAATAATTCACAAGTCCGCCGAAAACGCCCGCCATCAGCATTACAGCAACCAGTACGAAAATATGATTGGCCATCTCCACTCCTAATTATTGTTAGTCAGTAAAGCTTTTTGATTGCTTGACGGGAGAGACCGGCACCCAGCCTGCGGTTGTTTTGATCTGGCCTCTCCCGTCTCCCGTTCAGCGTAAAGCGACTCAGCTTTCAAGCTTCGCCGGGCTCGCCACGATAGCGCTTCATATCGCGTATCTTCAACGCGATGCCGGTCAATACGATGACCAGGGTGCCGACCACCAGGGCCTGAATCATGGGTTTCAGTATGGCCAACGAGGCTTGCAGACCGACGTCGAGAAAATCGAAAGCGGCGACGATGATCGCGGGCGCCAGATAGGGCTCGGGTTCGGTGCCCTGCCAAGGCGTCAGCACCACGCAGAGGTAGACCCAGATCAGCCACCAGCGCAGTGGACGCCAGGGAAACAACCGGCCGATGCGCCACATCACCAGCAGAAATCCGACCACACCGAGGCCGTAGGCGGCGGCGAAAGTCCAATACACGTCTTCGTAAATCATGTCACGGCACCCTGAGTCTCATAGGTTGTCGATGATGTAATCTTCCCAGTCTTCTTCGGGAACGGTGTTGTCCCGGACCAGGTCCCAGTGCTTGATAGAAGCGTCGACCAGATGAATACGCTGAGCGTCTCCCGCGACAAGCGGGTGCCATGAAGGCAGCTCTTTGCCTTCGGCCACCAGGCGATAGGCGCAAGTTTCCGGCAACCAGAAAAACTGGTCCACGTCTTTTGGGGTCAGCCACACGCAGTTGGGCACCAATTCCTGGCGCCGTTCGTATTGGGAGCAGCGGCAATCGTCCGTCATGTATTGGCAAACGACCCGGGTGTAATACACATCGCCTTCGTCTTCATCTTCCAGCTTCTGCAGGCAACATTTGCCACAGCCGTCGCAGAGGGATTCCCATTCCCCGGCGGTCATTTCCGTTAGGGATTTGGATTTCCAGAAGGGTACGCGATCCGCCATCAGGTTCCACTGTCCCGCCCCGGCTGGGGCTCTTTGTAGAGGTTCAACAGATAGTCGTCCTTGGCGGGTGGCATTTGCAGATAAAAACCGCGCTCCATCAATTCATCCAGCAGGCGCCCCGCCTCGACTCGAGCAAGTTTTTTTGTCCGGGTGATCAACAGATCCATCACATGGGCGGGGGTGCCAAATTGCTTTAGCAAAGCCTCCGGTACATCCTTAAGGCCTGCAGTTTTGGCGACATACAAATACATTTCCTGTTTGCGTGGCGAGCGGTATATGCTCACCAAAGCCCGCTCAGTCGTTGGTTGCATCACGTTGCTCCATCAGATAAGCCATCAACGGCTCGGCTACCACGTCGTGACGCCAGCCAGTCATCATTTCAGGCATGCGGTATTCGCCGCTGTAACAACCACTGCGAACCAACTGTTCCAATTGTTTGCGGCGGGCGAGAACCTCGGCCGGAAGATCGACCTGATCCGCGATCTGGGAAATTCGGGATTTCACGCCGCGAAACAGCTCGGCCTGATCGGCCGGTAGCGGCCCTGGCAGTCGTTCCGGCCACTCGTCCCGCGATGCCTGGTCCGAAGCGACCACGATGTTGGCTATGGCCTCGCCGAACTGGCGGGCCTTGCGCGGATGCAGCCCTTTGATGCGGGCGACCGCCGCTTGATTGACCGGCATGGTCTGAGCGATTTGAATCACTTCGGCGTCGGACAACACCCGTGATCGGTTGACGTCGCGTTGCCGGGCCTCGGTTTCGCGCCACTCGGCCAAACGCTGCAGACACAGCAGCCGACCGCCTTTCAACTTCCAGGCACCGCGGAGCTTCAGGTAATAGTCCGCCGGTTCAACCGGAAGGCTGTCACGGGCGGCACGGTTGCTATCTTCGATAACCCAATCGAGCCGCCCCTGGGCCTGGAGCCTGGGCGTCAGCACTTTGTAGAGCCGCTCCAACCAGTACACGTCAGCGGCGGCATAGGTGCATTGGGCTGGAGCCAGGGGGCGCTTCAACCAATCGCTGCGTGTTTCATCTTTTGGCAGGGCAAGATCGAATTCGGCTTCGACCAGGCGAGCGAACCCCATCTGCACATCGTGGCCTAACATGGCGGCGGCAATTTGGGTATCGAAGACTGGATAAATGCGGGCACCAGTACCGTTCAACAGAACTTCGGCGTCTTCCGAAAGCGAATGAAACACCTTGATGAGCGTGTCGTCTTCAAGCAACCGAACAAAAGGTTTCCAGTCGGTTATCGTCAGCGGATCAATCAGCCATACCTGGCCTTGATGCCCCACCTGTATCAGCCCGAGCTTGGCAAAGTAGGTTTCCGTGCGGACGAACTCGGTATCCAACGCCAGAAAGTCGGCATCTTGCCATTGCTCGCAGGCGTCACTCAGTTGGGAATCGGAATCCAGCCAATGGTAGGCATCAGTCATGCTCAAAACTCACCCTTTTGCGGTCCGTCAGCGCATGAGACAGAGTGCCGCTGTCGACCCGCCCCAATTCACCTCTGGAAATACCCTGAGCCAGACGGGAAACGGCTATGTTCAACAAGCCGAGTTGCTCGATCAGATAGTGGGCCGTGGCTTCGCCTTCCATGGTGGCGTTGGTGGCCAGCACCACTTCTTTCAATTCACCCTGCTTTACTCTGGCCAGCAATTGGGGAATGCCCAGCTCATCGGGCCCGATGCCATCGATGGGCGACAAATGCCCCTGCAGAATGAAATAGTCGCCCTGGTAACCACCCGAAAGTTCCAGCGCCTCGCGGTCCTGGGGGGTTTCCACCACACAGAGCAGACTGTGGTCACGGTCCGGATCGGCACAGAGGGTACAGAGTTCACTCTCACTGAGCGCCCGACACCGTTCGCACTGGCGTACGCCAACAAGTGCCGCATCCAGGGCACGGGCCAGGCTTTCGGCTCCGACACGGTCCCGCTCCAGCAGCTGCAGCGCCATGCGCTCGGCCGAGCGGGTACCGACACCCGGCAATACCTGCAGGGCTTCGATCAGCTTTTCAGTGAGAGGTGTAAAACTCATGTGCTATACAAACGGCCTTAGAACGGCATTTTGAAGCCGGGAGGGAGTTGCATGCCCGAGGTCACGGAGGACATTTTCTCCTGACTGTAGGCTTCGACTTTGCGTACGGCATCATTCACGGCAGCGGCCAGCAAGTCTTCCAGCAGCTCTTTGTCTTCCTGCATGATGGAATCGTCCAGGGTGACCTGCTTGACGTCGTGCCGTCCATTCATGACAACCTTCACCAGGCCAGCACCGGATTCCCCGGTCACTTCGGCCTTGGCGACCTCTTCCTGCATGCGTTTCATGTCTTCTTGCATTTTTTGGGCTTGTTTCATCAAATTGCCCATGCCACCTTTCAGCATCGGTCAGGCTCCTGTCGGTAAGGGGTTGTGAACGGGTTTCACGGTGTCCGTCTGCAATTCGGCCGCGAAGTCAGACACCAGTGTCTGCACAAATCGATCCTGCTGTAATTCAGCCACCGCCTGCTCCCAGGCGGCATGATTCAACTGATCCAGCCAGAGCTGAGGCGTACGCTCAGCGGCGCCGAACCGGGTGTCGATACCGACAAGTTCGGGCAGCTCCTTAACCAAGGCTTCGCGCAGACGCTGCACCTGTGTCTCGTTCATCACATTGCGGTAATTGGTCGAAATTAAAAGCGTTAAGCGGCCATCCTGAAAGCTCAGCCATTCGGAATGGGCGAAAACCGTTTTGGTCATGCCGGTCAACCCAAGCTTATGCAGTGTAACCTGCCACCAATGCTTGGGGTTGCCTTCTCGATCGAGCTCCGGCCATTGGGCAGGCGCCAGATTGACCTCCATCGCCGGTTCGTCGTAGTAAGGCTCAGCGTTAATTTCAGGTTCCGGCTCGGAGGGTGCCTCTGTGGACAGAGCTGGCGCAGGTTCTTCAGGTGCAATGGATTCCGGGGCCAAATCCGGCGCTTCATGCCCCTCGTTCCGGATCGGCTCGGGTTCGACTTCCGGTTCTGCTATAGGCTCAGGTTCTGGAGACGGTTCCGCAGACACCGGTTCAGGCGCAGCTTCTACCTCGGCGCTCGGCACAGGGTCAGGCTCAAAAGGTGGCGAATCGTCCGGCGGTACGGTTTCACTTGCTTCATTTGCTACAGAAGCCTCCTCGGGCGCTTCGCTGACGGTTGGAGTGTCAGCCACAGGCTCAGGTTTGGCTGGCTCCGGCGAAGATATCGCCGAGGGAGCCTCTTCGGAGTGCTCTTGAGTTGGAGTGCTGACGGATTCTGCGGTTTCCGAAGCCTGGGGGCTCGATTCAACCACATCGGACGAAGCTGGCGGCAGAGTGGAAGAGCCTGCCCCCTGACTGACCAGCGGCGGTAGATCATCCAACCGCTTCGCCGGGCTGGGGCTGAACGCCAACATTCGCAGCAGTGTCATTTCAAAACCGGCGCGCTCGCTGGGTGCCAACGCCATGTCTTTCACCGAGGCGGTACCCAACTGATAAAACAGATGGACATCTTCGGGCTGAGCGGATTGAGCCAGAGCCTGAATCGCGGCTTTGTCCCCTTTGCTGTTATCCAATGCTTGAGGCGCGGCCTGGGCGATGGCGACCCGATGCAGCGTGGAAAGCAACTCATTCAACAGCGAGCCGTAATCCGGTGCGTGTTCGGCAATATCGGCCACCTGGCTCATCAAGGCCGCCGCGTCTTTTTCAATCAGCCCGCGTACGAGGTTCAACACCCGTTTTAGATCGACCGTACCCAACATGGAAGCCACTTCGGTCTCACGCAGCTGGCCTTCACCAAACGCGATGGCCTGGTCGGTCAGGCTCAGCGCATCGCGCATACTGCCTTGGGCGGCTTCGGCCAATAGCCAAAGGGCCGGTTCCTCGTAAGGCACCTGCTCTTCTTTCAAAATGTGGTTGAGATAACCGACGATGCTTTCCCGCGTCATGTTCTTCAGGTTGAACTGCAAACAACGGGACAGCACCGTGACCGGCAGTTTCTGCGGGTCCGTCGTCGCCAGAAGGAATTTCACATGAGGCGGTGGCTCTTCCAGGGTTTTCAGCAGCGCATTGAAACTGCTGACAGAGAGCATGTGCACCTCATCGATGAGGTACACCTTATAGCGGCCGCGCGTGGGCGCGTATTGAACGTTTTCCAGAAGCTCCCGGGTATCCTCAACCCTTGTACGGGAGGCCGCGTCGACTTCGATCAGGTCGACGAAGCGCCCTTCGGCGATTTCACGGCACGAAGAACATTCGCCACAGGGTTTGGAGCTGACCCCCACTTCACAATTCAGGCTTTTGGCCAGCAGCCGGGCAATAGTGGTCTTCCCCACCCCCCGGGTGCCGGTGAACAAATAGGCGTGATGCAGACGCTGCTGATCCAGCGCGTTGATCAGCGCTTTCAATACATGAGTCTGGCCGACCATCTCGGCAAAGGTCGAGGGTCGCCATTTGCGTGCCAATACCTGATAGGACATGACGGCTCTGGTGCTAATGAATAGACGCAATATCCTAACCGGGTTGGCGCCGGGCTGCCACAAGATTAGAAAAATGCATGGTAAAACAAGGGGTTAGATGTTTTCAGTCTTACGAAGAGGTAAAGCGGGTGGCGGCTCCACCAGCCACACCCCGGCACACAAATCAGTCGCTACCGTTGCTCCCTTCCGGGCCTGGCGGGGTTCACGACCTATCGTTGCGGGGGGACCGGCAGAGCCACCCTAACAGAGCGCGGCATTATGCACGGGTGTGAAAAATTCGCAAGGGGTGAACGGAAATCGGTGTTTTTAAACCAAAAATTCATGCACCGGCCCTATTCTTTCATAGCCTTCGGCCGATACCCCCTACCGTATGCCTTTAGACCTCCCAGGACCCTTTGCTATGAAGACGCACTCTCTACAATTCCGGCTGATGGCCGGAATTTTGATCAGCATCCTCACCATGGCCGTCATTGCCGTGGCATCCATTCTCTCCCTGCAGACCTCGGTTACCCGCCTTGAAACCGTGATGGACGAGGTGAAGACGCTGGAAAAAACAGCCGATCTCGCCAACCTCAACTTCAAGCGCCAGGTCCAGGAATGGAAAAACGTGCTGCTCAGAGGCCACAACCCCGAGCAAATGGCCAAATATTGGAAACAGTTCCAGGATCGCCAGTCCCAAGTCCAATCCCTGGTGAAGGATCTCAGCACCCGCCTGGATGCCTATCCTGAACTGAACTCCGTCGCCCGGACCTTCCTCAACGAACATCAGCAAATGGGCCGTGCCTATTCCCAAGGTCGCCAAGCCTTCATAGACAGTGATTTCGACCACACCGTAGGCGATGCGGCCGTGTCCGGTATCGACAGAGCGCCTTCGGCCGCGCTCGAGGAGTTGGGGCAAAGGTTGGCCAAGCAGGCCGAAAGCGCCGCCTTGGCACTGAGCGAACAATCGAACAACAGCGCCTTTATGGCTCTATTGGCTATCGCCGCATCAAGCCTGGTTATTCTCTTAGTGATTCTGTGGTACGTCCGCAATGCCATTACCAAGCCGATCCTGACCTTGACCGACGGTGTTCGGCACTTACAGGAAGGCCGTTACGATCACCCCATCGAAACCAAACGCAAAGACGAACTCGGTGATCTGGGCGCCACACTGGAGTATCTGAGACGCTTCCTGGGCGACATGATCACCGATTTGGAAGAAAACAGCCGAGCGCTGCAGGACGCCACACACCAGCTCGACTCTATGTCCCAGGACATCGCCCGCACCACCCATGAACAGAACGACCTGAGCCACCAGGTGGCCACCGCCATTGAAGAAATGGAAGCGGCCTCACGCGAAGTCGCCAGTAACGCCTCTGAAACGGCGGATTCAACCAATAGAACCGAAGACCTGGTTCGCAACGGCAGCACCGCCATGCGCCAGGCTCAAAGCACCATGGGCCGTTTGGTGGAAGACACCGAACACACCGCCAAATTAATTCAGGACCTGGCCAAGGAATCGGAAAACGTAGGCTCCGTGCTGGAAGTGATTCGTGGCATCGCCGAGCAGACCAATCTTCTGGCGCTCAACGCCGCCATCGAAGCCGCCCGGGCCGGTGAGCACGGTCGGGGCTTCGCCGTAGTGGCGGATGAGGTGCGATCACTGGCACAAAAAACCCAGCAATCGACCGTAGAGATTGAAACCATTCTGGAAACCATCCAAAACGGCGCCCAACGCTCGGTGGAAGCCATGGAAAGCGGTCGCAACCAGACTCAATCCACGTCGGCACAAATTACCGACGCCGACTCCCGCCTGACCGAGATATCCGATGCGGTCTCCACCATCAACGAGAAAAATCAGCACATTGCAACGGCTGCGGAAGAACAGACCAGTGTCGCGGCTTCTCTTGCACAACTGATCATGAAAATCCGCAACCTGGCGGAGGAAACCGCCCAGGAAAGTCAGGACGCCCGGACACTGAGCGACAAACTGTCCACGCTGACACTGGAATTCCATTCCCAACTGGCCCGCTTAAGGGGCGGCAAGGAGTGATCCGCCCTTTTTAGCTTGACGTAAACTTAGACAATCCCCATGAAAGCCCGACGGGCTTCATGGGTTTCCACCTCGTCAGGCATTGGATTGAACATGGAAAAACTGAACATAGCCGTCAGCAGTTGTCTATTGGGTGAAGAAGTCCGCTTCAATGGCGGCCACAAGCTCCACCGCTGGCTGACCAACAGTCTGGGACAATACGCTGACTTCACCCCCTACTGTCCCGAAGTTGCCATTGGCATGGGCATACCACGCAACCCCATCCGTCTGATAAAAACCGACCGGGACGTGCGTGCCGTCGACATCGACGACGCCACCAAGGATGTGACGGATGAACTGAGGACCTACGCCGAATCCATCCTTCCCCAACTGAAGGACGTGGATGGCTATGTGTTGATGCAAGGTTCCCCCAGTTGCGGCATGGAGCGGGTGAAACTGTACAACGCCCACGGCATTCCCGAAAAAGCGGCCAGCGGTATTCATGCCGAAGTGATCTTGCGGGAAATGCCCTGGCTGCCCGTAGAGGAAAGCGGCCGCCTGACCGACCCCAGCCTGGTGGAGAATTTTGTTCAGCGACTCTACGTTTATCAGGAGTGGCGCTTGAAAAAACCCTGGCAAACCGCCAAGGGGCTGATAGATTTCCATGCCCGCCAGAAATATCTGTTGATGATGCACGACTACCCCGCCTACAAAACGTTGGGGCAGTTGTTATCGAACCTGAAGGATCGCGATGAATTGGAAACACTGGGCCAGTCCTATCTTTCCGGCCTGATGACAGCCCTTAAAAAAGTTCCCAAGCGCGGGCACCGAGTGAATGTGCTGCAGCACGTTATGGGTTATTTCAAGCAACAGCTCTCGGAAAAAGAAAAAGCCTCGGTCCGCCGCAGCATCGAGCAATATCAGGGTGGCGAAGTTCCCTTTATCGTTCCCGTATCCCTGCTCAAGCATTTTGTTTACCTACACGGTGAGCAGTTTCCCTACCTGAAAAACCAGACCTTCCTGAACCCTTACCCTGAAGCTCTTGGTTTGAGAAACCCTATTTAGCGTTCCACCCTAGGGCCGACTGTTTCGGGACGATAGTTGCCACGAGTCAGCACCGGCTGTCAGGTAGGCTCATCAAGGTTCGGCATGAACCCATCCATGGCGGTCCGACGTTTCGGGCCTGGACCGCATCATCCCTGCTGCGAACCACCCTTGACGGGCCTACCAGGCAGCCGGTGCTCAATTATGCCGACGATCTACCAGACTGACGGTTACAAGAGTGAACCGGAGTCAGCTACCTAGCGTACAAACCAGCACGATTATTTTGTCCAGGTTTTAGATCAACTATGAGTCACCTTGTCTGGTTTCGAAACGACTGCCGCGTCAGCGATCATGCAGCCTTAACCGAAGCATGCAATCGGGCGCGGGTTAACAATGAAACTGTTCGGGCCGTGTTTTTATGGACTCCGACCCAATGGCTGGGTCACGACTACGGCACCGCCAGGCACTACAGTTGGAGCCAGGCACTCCATGGACTGAATCGCGAACTCGCCCGTTTGGGCATCGAGCTGACCCTTCTCCATGCCGATGACTGGAAGGAAGCAGTAAAAACCCTGCTTGAACATGCTCATGCCATTCAGGCAAAACACCTTTATTTTCATCGGGAATTCGGCTGGGATGAAGTCAAACGGGACCGCTCCGCCCTCGACCTGTTTACACGACAAAATATCAGCGTTCATATCTTCGAAGACAGGGTAAGCTGGAACCCCGAAGACCTCCTCACCCAACAGAATGAAATGTATCGCGTTTTCACACCCTTCAAAAAACGGTGGCTCGAACAAAATCGGTTAATCGGGTTAAGCACACCTTTACCCGTTCCAAAACCACTGAACTCTTCTATAAGACCCACCGCCATTGTTCCCGAGGTTCATTGGGAGGGTACAACCACCCTACCCCTTACTGAAGTCGAAGCCCATCAAAGGCTTGATGAATTCAGTGCTTACCTCACCGACTATAAATCGTTGCGGGATTTCCCAGGGGAAGATGGCACCTCCCGCCTCTCGGCTGCGCTTGCCAATGGGGCGGTCAGCATCCGACAGTGCCTTAATACCGCCCTTACCCACCCCAAAGCGGACTCTGCCGGCGTTCAGACTTGGGTGTCCGAACTTATCTGGCGTGAGTTTTATCACTATCTGCTGTACTGGCGACCGGAGTTGGCCACCCATGAACCCTTCTATAAAAAATGGGACGCTTTCCCCTGGGTTGCAGACGAGAATGCACTCAACCGATGGAAGGAAGGCCGCACCGGTGTGCCCATAGTGGACGCCGGAATGAGGCAACTCGCGGCCACCGGTTGGATGCATAACCGAGTGCGAATGATCACCGCCATGTACCTGGTAAAACTGCTGCAACAGGATTGGCGCTCCGGGGAAGCCTGGTTCGCGAACCAATTGCTGGATATTGATTTCGCCAGCAACAACGGCGGCTGGCAGTGGTGCGCGTCCACGGGTGTCGATGCCGCACCTTATTTTCGAATCTTCAACCCCTACACTCAGTCGGAGCGATTCGACCCTTCGGGCACCTACCTGCGTCAATGGCTACCGGAATTGAGTCACCTGAACGATAAGACCATCCACCAACCGCCCCGGAGCATCACCCGGAATGTCGGCTACCCTGAACCCTTGGTGGACTATAAGTCAGCCAGAGCCAGTACATTGGCCCTGTTCAAACAACTGCAGAACGGCTGAGGGATATGCCCATGTCGATCATCGAACGCGTCCAAACCACCTACGACCAGTTGAATGCCGAAACGGCGCAGTCGGGCCTGCTCGGGCAACTCTATGATACGGATGTCGTTTTTATAGACCCGCTACACCGTATTGAAGGGCTGAACAACCTGGAACGTTATTTCCATGGTCTATATCGAAATGTTTCCAGTATTCAATTCCATTACCAGACCCAATGGGACAACAACGGCGAAGCCATGCTGCGTTGGGAAATGGAGTTTCGCCATCCGAAACTGAGAAAAAACAAAGCCATCGTCGTGCCCGGCGTCACTTTTCTGCGATACCGGGAACGGGTGACCTGGCACCAGGATTATTTCGATTCCACTCAAATGATTTTCGACCACCTACCGTTGCTGGGTCCCACCCTTGGGTGGCTGAAAGGCCGGTTGAACTGATTCACGATTAATGGAACCACTGCCATGACAGAACGCATTGCCATTATCGGCTCGGGTATAGCCGGGTTGACTGTCGCCCGCTTGTTGTACAAAACCCATGATGTCCAGGTATTCGAAAAAAACGACTATATCGGAGGACACACCCATACGGAAGACGTGGAAATAGACGGCCGCAGCTATGGCATCAATACCGGATTCATCGTCTATAACGATTGGGTTTACCACAATTTCAACCGGTTGATGGCTCCTCTGAATGTGAAGCGCGAACCCACCACCATGAGTTTCAGTGTTCGGGATGAAACAACCGGGCTGGAATACAATGGTCACAATCTGGATACCCTTTTCGCCCAAAGAAAAAACCTGATCAGCCCCCGTTTTCTTGGCATGGTTCGCGATATCCTGCGTTTCAACAAGGAAAGCCAGGCCGATCTTGATGCGGGCCGCCTCCCAGCCGACCTCACGCTCGGCGACTACTTCAAACAAAAAGGCTTCGGCCGTGCGTTCATCCAGCACTACATTATCCCGATGGGGGCTGCGATCTGGTCATCGGGCGAGGCTGAGATGGAGCAGTTTCCCGTTCTGTTTTTTGTCCGTTTTTTTAAAAACCATGGGTTGCTCTCAGTGAAAAACAGACCTCAGTGGTATGTCATCTCAGGCGGGTCGCGAGAATACATAGCGCCCCTGATCGAGCCGTTCCGCACCAAAGTTCATACCGGCCGGGGCGTGCAACGGGTGGAACGATATTCAGACGGTGTCAGTTTGATATTCGAAACCGGCGAACGGGAATCGTTCGACCAGGTGGTTTTTGCCTGCCACAGTGACCAGGCTCTGGCTATGCTGGCCGAGCCCACCAATGAAGAACACCACTTATTGAAAGCCCTTCCATACAGCAACAATGAAGTGGTGTTGCATACGGATGAACGACTGTTACCACGCAACCCTAAAGCCTGGGCCGCTTGGAACTATCACATCCCCACCGAGGCCGGTCAGGCGGTAGGGCTTACTTACAACATGAACCTATTGCAAAACATCGACAATGCACCCGTTACTTTTTGTGTAACGCTGAACCGAACGGACGACATTGACCCCTCAAAAATCATAAACCGTTACCATTATGCTCATCCGGTTTTCACAGCCGCCGGAATGGAAGCGCAAAAAGAATATCATCGCATCGGCAACAAACATCATACCCATTTTTGTGGCGCCTATTGGTTCAATGGCTTTCATGAAGACGGGGTCAACAGTGCATTGAGAGTGGTACGGGACCTTGGAGTCGAACCATGGCAATGAAGAGTCAGCTCTATCAGGGCTGGGTGCGCCACCGCCGCTATGCACCCAAGCGCCATGAGTTTCGTTACCCGATTTTCATGCTCTATCTCGATCTGGATGAGCAGGAGAATGTTTTCGCGCAATCTCGTTTGTGGTCCCGCGAGCGGTTCAACTGGGCGAGCTTTCGCCGCAAGGATTACTTCGCACCCGAACAGGCAGATTTGAAACAGGCCGTTATCGAAAAACTGTGCGCCAAGAGCAACCTGAACGCCGAGGACATAGCCTCGGTCAGGCTGCTGACTCACGTTCGATACCTGGGCTATGTCTTCAACCCGGTCACGGTGTATTACGCCTTCGACCGGGGAGGCGACTTATTGGCGATCATGCCAGAAGTCACCAATACTCCGTGGAAGGAAAGGTTCCAGTATGTCTTGCTGGCGGATGCGAACAACGGCGGAGAAGCCCCCACCAAAATACATGGAACCAATCGTGAATACCGTCCCGAAAAAGCCTTCCATGTATCTCCGTTCTTACCCATGGATATGAAATATCGTTGGGTCTTGAGCGAACCGGGCGATGAATTGCGCGTTCACCTCGAAAACCACAAAGAAGGAGAACGACAGTTTGACGCCACCCTGGTCATGTCCGCCGAACCAATCAATGCACAATCCTTACGTCGGGTACTCATCCGTTTCCCTGCGATGACCGTATTAGTAAGCATGGGTATTTATTGGCAGGCTTTGAAGCTATGGCTAAAAGGTGTGCCCTTTTATCCTCATCCGACAAAAAAGCAGATAAAGGACAGATAGTATGACAACGGCTTCACCCACTTCTGTGCAGGGTGCCCGTCCCACTGGCGCCCAACGGCTTTTGTTCAGAATACTGCAAGGTTTTAAAACAGGTTCTCTTACCTTGCATGACGGTGACGCCACCTACGTTTTCGGTAACCCGAACGGTGTCGGCCCCCACGCCTCGGTGCAAATCATCGACCGCCGGGTCTATCGGGAAATGCTCTCCGGCGGTGCGTTGGCTGCCGCCGAATGTTATGTGGCCGGGTTCTGGGAGTCGACCGACCTCACACAGGTGGTTCGGGTATTCGCTGCCAACCTCGACACCACTTCCGGCATCGCCCGTGCCCTGGGTGCTGTCAGTCGGCCGCTGTTGCGACTGTCACACTGGTTGAACCGCAACGACAAATCCGGATCACGAAAGAACATCCGCGCGCATTACGACCTAGGCAATGAACTGTTTGAGACCTTTCTTGATCCCAGCATGATGTATTCAAGTGCAATTTATCCTTCGGCAAGGGCCACCCTCGAAGAAGCCCAAGACTACAGACTGCACCACATTTGCCGGAAACTGGACCTGCAAGCCGGCGACCACCTTCTGGAAATCGGTACCGGCTGGGGCGGCCTGGCCATTCATGCCGCACAGCACTATGGCTGCCGGGTAACGACCACGACCATTTCGGACGAACAATTCGCCTATGCCCGCCAACGCATTCAGGCTGCGGGGCTGGAAGATAGAATCACGCTGTTAAAACAAGACTACCGGGACCTGGAGGGCCGCTACGACAAAATCGTTTCCATCGAAATGATCGAAGCCGTGGGCCACCAATACCTTCCCGGTTATTTCAAAGTGTTGTCCGAGCGCTTGAACGACAATGGCTCCGTCCTGCTGCAGTGCATCACCATGCCGGATCAGCGCTACAGTCGCTACCGTAAAAGCGTCGACTTCATCCGGAAATATATTTTTCCGGGCGGCCATCTTCCCTCGCTTTCCGTGATCATGGATAACCTGCGTGACAACACCGACATGCAAGCCGTTCACCTCGAAGACATGACTGAGCACTACGCCCACACACTGAGGGATTGGCACAAACGTTTCGTAAGCGCGCGCCAGCGAATTCTGCTCCAGGGGTACGACGAATCCTTCTATCGTCTCTGGCGCTATTACTTCGCCTATTGCGAGGGCGGTTTCGCCGAACGCGCCATCACCACTCATCAGCTCATGTTCGCCAAGGCCGGGAACCGTCAATTATGGACCGCCACGCCAAAATAGTACTGGTATTCAACTACCTGGTTTTCCAACTGGGGTGGTTTCTATTGGTGTTGACGCGATCGCCCTGGGCATTGGTTTGGGCACTGGCTTTTGTCGTGATTCATCTGCGTTGGATGGCCACCCCGAGAGAATGGTTATCAGCAGGCGCCGTCACGATCCTTGGCCTTGCCATCGACACCGCCTGGCAACTAAGCCCCTGGGTTCAGTTCAATGGCACCGGTTGGCCTCTACCCCTTTGGCTGGTCGGATTGTGGCTGATGTTTCCGTTCACCTTGAACCATTCACTCGGCTGGTTGCGCAGCAAACCCCTGCTGCAGGTCCTGTTCGGTGCCTTCGGTGGCGGTGGTAGTTACCTCGCTGGGGCCCAACTGGGTGCGGCCCAGTTGGAACCCCTGGCCTACTGGTTACTGCCATTGAGCTGGGGTCTTTGGCTGCCGTTGTTTTATGGATGTATGAGATTTGAACCCACTGCGGCAAGGAGCGTTACAGAATGAGTCACAATGCAGCCACAGCCTTTTTGGGTGGTGTTGGCCTCTTATTCAGCCTCAGCACTGGTAGTCTCGCGGAGACTTTTAAAGGAATCGCTTACGAACTGGGCGGTGATACCGTCCTTTACGAGGAACACCACCAACTGGAGCGGGAAGACGGCCAACCTGTCAGCGAAACTGTTCGCTACCTGCAGCCCAAAGGGGCTCTCATTGCCACCAAAAAACTCGACTACCAGGAACCGGCACGGCCCAGCTACCACATCAGGTTCGACACCAACGGCCGCATGGAACGGGTCGAAACCGGAGTCGAAGGCGTGTACATCGACAGACAAAGCAAAGGACGGCTCGACTGGCCAGAAGGCCCTGCTGTGATTGACAGCGGCTTCCACTACTTTATCCAATCTCATTTCGACAGCCTGACCACCGGCCAAAGCCTCGATTTCCACTTTCTCTCCCCCAGCCGGTTGAGCTGGACACCGTTGCAAATCGTACCCCAGCCTTCCAGCAGCCCTCACCTTGAGCTCAAGCTCAGCCTGCAAAACCCGCTGCTGAGCTGGATCATCGACCCCATCCACCTCACCTATGATCGGGATTCGCGCCGCCTACTGGTGTACCGCGGCCTGACAAACCTGCCCCGCCCCGACGGGAATGGCAATTACCGCGCCCGCATTGTCTATCACTACGACCCCGAAGGCTGATACCATGGCGTTTTTCGCCCATCCGCCCGTGTTAAAGAGACTCGGTGAAGGCTCCTTATTTTGCCCAAAACCGGCGTTCTAACACAATTAGGCTTGGCGCATTAGAGGGATTTTGACTAACCTCAACTCATCCAGTATTTTTGCGCCCTTTTTCCAGAGCGCCTCTAGCGGCTATAGCGGATGTATTCTTCGGTTAATAAACCCAAATTTCTACGAAGGCTGTCTTTTCGTCTTGCGCGCAGCGGCGTCATACTCGCCCTAGTGGTCAGCTTTATTACTTCCGGATACCAGGTTTTCATGGATTTCCGGGGGGAGAGACGCTCTCTGGACAACTCCATCGAGCGTGTGATGGACGCCTCCAAGTTCGCCGCCTCAAGGGCTGTGCACACCCTCGACTACAACCTGGCCAGTGAAGTCGTCAACGGCATGTTCGTCTACGACTTCGTCACCTATGTCGCCATCATCGATGAACTCGGCAACCCGCTTGCCGAACGGGTGGCCGAGCCCCCCCAGCAAAGCAGCCACTGGTACGACAGTTTAATCAACACCCGAACGAGACGCCTGGAAACCCAGTTGGAGACCGATGCCCTGGGCAGCGATGTATATGGCTTGCTGCGCATGGAGCTTGACTTGGTACTGGCCTACGAGAGCTTTGTCGACCGGGCGCTTTCAACACTGGCACTGGGGATCGGCAAGAATTTCGTCCTCACCCTGCTCTTCCTGGCCGTGTTCTACCGCCTCGTCACCAAACCCCTGACCCATGTCTCCAACTCGCTGGACAACATCGACGCCAACAATCCCGACGGCCAACGACTGCCCGTGCCCTCCGGCCATGAAAAGGACGAGTTGGGCCTACTGACCGACAACATCAACTTTTACCTCGGTAACGTTGAAAAACTGATCAACGACAACACCCGCGCCCGCTACCAGGTGGAAGAGTCCTACAACAATATGCGGCGGCTCATCGATAATCTGCCGCACATGATTTATGTGAAAGACAGCACCGGTCGGCTGGTCCTTGTCAACAAAGCCTTCGCCCGGGCTTTCCAGCGGGATGTGGACGACCTAACCGGGGAACACCAGGCTGTCATCCTCAATCATTACGAAGAGAAATCCCGCGAGTTGATTGTCGAAGCGGACAACAAGGTACTCGAAGAGCAGGAAAGTCTCTTTATCCCCGAGTTTGAATGGGTGGACCCGGCCGGTAACTTCACCGCCATGGAGCTGCGCATTTTGCCGCTTGAGTTCCGCGGCGAACCCGCCATCCTCTCGGTGGGTGTGGACATCACCGAACGTAAGCGCAACCAGGCCCGCATGCAGCACATGGCCTACCATGACCCGTTGACCGACCTTCCCAACCGGCATTTGTTCCTGGACCGGTTGGACCAGTCATTGCGCCGCGCCATCCGTTCCGGTCAGTTGGGAGCCTTGGTTTTCGTCGACCTCGACAACTTCAAGAACATTAACGACTCCCTCGGTCACAGCGCCGGTGACACCCTACTGCGCCAGGCGGCCGGACGGCTCCGGGAAGTGGTTCGCAACGAAGATACCGTCGCCCGGCTGGGAGGCGATGAATTCGTCATCTGCCTGGCGGACCTCGGTAATGATTTCAATCAGGTGGCCGGCCTGGCCAATCACCGGGCGGAGGAGTTTCTGCGGTCGCTTTCCGAGCCGTTCTTCATTGCCGGGCATCGGTTAACCGTCACCGCGAGCCTGGGCGTGGCCCTCTTCCCCGACGGCGATGTATCCGCCTCCGAACTGCTGCGCAACGCCGACACCGCCATGTATCAGGCCAAGGCACGCGGCAAAGACACCTATATCATTTTCGAACAATCCATGGCCGAAGCGACCGCGTTCCGGCTGACTATGGAAAACGATCTGCGCAAGGCCCTGGACCATAATGAATTCTTCCTCACCTTTCAGCCTCAGGTCGAATCCGGAACCAACCGGATAATCGGCGCGGAGACCCTCCTGCGGTGGCAACACCCTCTGCGGGGCATTGTCTCGCCAGTGGAGTTCATCCCGGTGCTCGAAGGCATGGGCCTGATCGTGAAAGTCGGCGAATGGACCCTCCGCGCCGCCTGCCAGACAGTCCACGACTGGATGGACAAGGGGCTCTGGGGCGAAGACCAGGTAATGGGCATCAACGTAAGCCCACAGCAGTTCAGCCAACCCGAGTTTTTTGACCAGGTTCGCGAGGCGATAGAGGACGCCGGTATTCCTCCGCGCTGCATTGACCTGGAAATCACCGAAGGTATGGTGATCAACGAGGTGGAAGAGACGATCATCCGCATGAATCAGATCCGGGAATACGGTGTAACCTTCTCGATTGACGATTTCGGCACCGGCTATTCCAGCCTGAGCTACCTGAAAAGACTGCCTCTGGACGTGTTGAAAGTGGATCAGTCCTTCGTCCGCGATCTCAGCACCGATACCAACGACGCCGCCATCGTGGAGACCATTCTTGCCATGGCGCGCCACCTGAAACTGGACACCATCGCTGAGGGCGTGGAGTCCGAGGAGCAATTGCGTTTCCTGGAGTCCAAAGGCTGCAACCGATACCAGGGCTACCTCTTCTCTCCTCCGTTGCGGCGTGAGGAATTCGAACCCTTGCTACAGAAACAAGCCCACATCACCGAGATTCTCTGAACCGTGTCCTACAGTGTTAAAGAAATGTTCTACACCCTTCAGGGTGAAGGCGCCCAGGCCGGGCGCCCGGCGGTGTTCTGCCGTTTCACCGGCTGCAATCTATGGTCGGGCCGTGAGGAAGACCGGGCCACAGCTGTCTGCACCTTTTGCGATACGGATTTTATCGGCACGAACGGCCCGGGTGGTGGCAAATTCAAAACCTCGACCGAACTCGCTTCAGCGATTCTAGCCCAATGGCCAAAAGGCGCAGGCGGCACGCCCTATGTCGTTTTCACCGGTGGTGAACCCGGTCTGCAGCTCACCGAGGAATTGGTCGACCGGCTGCATAAGGTCGGTTTCGAGTGCGCGGTTGAAACCAATGGCACTCAGTCACTCCCCGCTAACCTCGACTGGGTTTGCCTCAGTCCCAAGGGGGCAAGTGAGATCATCCTCAGCCGCTGCGACGAGCTCAAACTTGTCTTCCCCCAGGCCGAAGCCCCACCCGAACGCTTCGCCACCATAGAAGCTACCTATCGCTTCCTAAGCCCGCTCAACCCCTGGGGTGAAGAGGTCATCCTCCCTGCCCATCAGGACAGTACCCGAGCCGCCATTGAATACTGCCTGGCGCATCCATCCTGGCGCCTTACTATTCAGATGCATAAGGTGGTGAACATCGCTTAGTCAGTGGTCGGGTCTTGCTATAGCGTTTCAGCCGGGTGATCGCGAAGAGCCGTCTTTTGGCTCCGTCAACTGCGGAAATGGTTGAAATAATCGCGATGGTTACATGCCGGAATGGAATAGGTTGGACCGGGCTCTTTCGGGCCTACCTTGGTGACCCACGATACTCGTCCGGCCAGGTCCGCCGCATGAATGCTGCTGTCCAGCCTTACCCGGTGGCTTCACGGCAGTTTCGAAGCGCTCCACATTGACCGCCTATATGCGCCTGCATTTCCACTGTTACTCACTCAGCTGCCCCTAAAGGTCCAGACCCCTTCCCTTAACTTTTCGCCCGAAATTCACTAAAATCCACGCCGCTTACGCTCAGCCGGTCCCGGTTGCTGATCCGAAAACGACATATCACAAACGGCAGCGACCCAATCACTGTTTGGAGAATCATTGTGCTAGAAGCTTATCGTAAAGACGTCGAGGAGCGCGCCGCCCTGGGTATCCCAGCCAAGCCGCTTACCGCTGAACAAGTTACTGAACTGGTGGAGTTGCTGAAAAACCCTCCGGCTGGCGAAGAAGAATTCATCAAAGATCTGCTGGTCAACCGCGTTCCGCCGGGTGTGGACGAAGCCGCCTACGTAAAAGCCGCCTTCCTGTCCGCCATTGCCAAAGGCGAAGCTCAATCCCCGCTGATCGATAAAAAAGAAGCCGTGAAACTGCTCGGCACCATGCAGGGTGGCTACAACATCGAAACCATGGTCAGCCTCCTTACCGACAGTGAACTGGCCGAGTCCGCCGCCGAAGAACTCAAACACACCCTGCTGGTGTTCGACGCATTCCATGACGTCGACGAACTGGCCAAAGCTGGCAACGCCGCGGCTAAATCCGTGCTGCAATCCTGGGCTGATGCCGAATGGTTCCTGAAGAAGAAAGAAGTTCCGGAAAAAATCACCCTGACCGTCTTCAAAGTCACTGGTGAAACCAACACCGACGACCTGTCCCCCGCTCAGGATGCCTGGTCCCGCCCGGACATCCCACTGCACGCGCTGGCCATGTACAAAATGAAGCGCGACGGCCTGAACCCGGATAAAGACGGCGAAATCGGCCCGATCCAGCAGTTGGAAGCGCTGAAAGAGAAAGGTCACCCGGTTGCCCTGGTGGGCGACGTGGTCGGTACCGGCTCCTCTCGTAAATCCGCCACCAACTCTGTGCTGTGGCACACCGGCGACGACATTCCTTTCGTACCGAACAAGCGTGCCGGTGGTTTTGTTCTCGGCGGCAAAATCGCTCCCATCTTCTTCAATACCATGGAAGACGCGGGCGCTCTGCCTATTGAAGTCGATGTCGACAGCCTGGAAATGGGCGATGTGATCGACTTGTATCCGTTCGAAGGCAAAGTCGAGAAAAACGGCGCGGTCGTCGCCGAGTTTGAACTGAAGACTCAGGTTCTGCTGGATGAAGTTCGCGCGGGCGGTCGTATTCCGCTGATCATCGGCCGTGGTCTGACCGACCGTGCCCGTGAAGCTCTGGGCCTGGAACCGAGCACCGTCTTCAAGCGCCCGGGCGATGTCGCCGACAGCAAAGCCGGTTATACCCTGGCTCAGAAGATGGTCGGCAAAGCCTGTGGTCTGGAAGGCGTGCGTCCGAACCAGTACTGCGAACCCAAGATGACCACCGTCGGCTCCCAGGACACCACCGGCCCGATGACCCGCGACGAGCTGAAAGACCTGGCCTGCCTGGGTTTCTCAGCCGACTTGGTAATGCAGTCTTTCTGTCACACAGCGGCCTACCCCAAGCCGGTCGACATCGAAACCCAGCACACCCTGCCGGACTTCATCAAGAACCGTGGTGGTGTGTCCCTGCGTCCGGGTGACGGCATCATCCACTCCTGGCTGAACCGCATGTTGCTGCCCGATACCGTAGGTACCGGTGGCGACTCCCACACCCGCTTCCCGATGGGCATTTCCTTCCCGGCCGGTTCCGGTCTGGTGGCTTTCGCCGCCGCCACCGGTGTTATGCCGCTGGACATGCCGGAATCCGTACTGGTTCGCTTCAAGGGCAAACGTCAGCCGGGCATCACGCTGCGCGATCTGGTTCACGCCATTCCTCACGCGGCGATCAAAGAAGGTCTGCTGACTGTTGAGAAGAAAGGCAAGAAGAACGTTTTCTCCGGCCGTATTCTGGAAATCGAAGGTCTGGAGGATCTGACCGTCGAGCAGGCGTTCGAACTGTCCGACGCTTCCGCCGAGCGTTCCGCCGCCGGTTGTACCATCACTCTGTCCGAAGACTCAGTGGGCGAATACCTGCGTTCCAACATTGTCATGTTGCGCTGGATGATCGCCAACGGTTACGGCGATGCCCGTACCCTGGAGCGTCGCGCCAAGGCGATGGAAGAGTGGCTGGCCGATCCCAAACTGATGCGCGCCGATAAAGATGCCGAATATCACACCGTCATCGAGATCGACATGGATCAGATCAAAGAGCCGATTCTGTGCGCGCCGAACGATCCGGACGATGCCCGTCTGTTGTCTGAAGTCGCTGGCGACAAGATCGATGAAGTATTCATCGGCTCCTGCATGACCAACATCGGTCACTTCCGTGCCGCCGGTAAACTGCTGGATGCGCACAAGGCGCCCATCAATACCCGTCTGTGGGTGTCCCCACCGACGAAGATGGACCAAGCTCAGTTGATGGAAGAAGGTTACTACAACATCTTCGGCCGTGCCGGTGCGCGCACCGAAATGCCGGGCTGCTCTTTGTGCATGGGTAACCAGGCCCGAGTTGCAGCGAAGTCTACCGTGGTATCGACCTCCACCCGGAACTTCCCGAACCGTCTGGGCGATGGTGCCAATGTGTACTTGGCCTCCGCCGAACTGGCAGCCGTTGCCGCTCTGTACGGTAAACTGCCGACACCGGAAGAGTATCTGAAGATTGCCGCCGAGATCGACAGCATGGCGGCTGACGTGTATCGCTATCTGAACTTCGACAAGATGGACGATTTCGTTAAAGCCGCTGATTCAGTGATCGCCACCTCAGTCGCGTAACGGCCCGCCATCCCTTAACCCTCTCCCTTTTCTCAGGGAGAGGGTTTCTTCCTCGCGAGAAACCAAACATAGCGCCCCATATCCCGATAAGGCGCCTGTTCACACAAGCGTTTCTCCATCCCGATCACATCCGCCTCATCGTACCAGGACAGCACCACCGGATCGGTCAAATCGGTAAAGCTCCTCACCCCGGCCTGTGCCAGTACGTCAAAACCCGCCGACTCAAGCCATTGCCGCACCTCCGCCGGGTCCATCGGCGAAATCGGCGTCAGCCCTTTGCCATCGCCCCCCAATTGGTCGGACTTTACCTTGCCAAGGTTGCCCCGCATCAGGTTGCGCAAAGCCAGCATGTGACGGTTATAAACCATCAACCCCAAACAGCCCCCCGGTTTAATCCACTGAGCCACCCGCTCCAGCGCCTGTTTTGGATCGGCCAACCACTCCAGCACGGCATGCACCACCACCAAGTCGTAACGACCAGCGGGTTCATATTCCATCAAGGACGCCTGACTGACCTGCAACCGTTCCGAATCCAGTGCCTCCTTAAGATGCCGTCGAGTGCGTTCGACCATTTCTTCGGACACATCGAAATAATCAACAGTCTGCCCCTGCTCAAGCAACCAGCCAGTCATCTGCCCCAAACCACCTCCGGCATCCAGCACCCGCCCCGCTTCAACCGCTTGCGGCAACCAGTGACGTTCGTACAGATCCAACAACACAGCCTGCCGAACCCGTCCTTTCAAGGTGCCGTATATCTGGGCTTCAAACCGATCAGCCAGATGTTCGAAACTGACGTATGACAAAGGAAGACCTCCGTTGAAGATTCAGGGCGGCATTATAGCCTCAACAACCGGTCGTTTGCCGACGCCTGAATGACAACGCTCCCGCTCTTGACTAGGCTGCCCCAACAACCCCGGCAGACACTCCACGGGAGGCATCATGGGAACTATTCCACGCAGAAGTCTCTTAAAAGGAATGGCCGCGCTTTCAGCCACCACTTTGGTTCCTCAATGGGTATGGGCGGAAAACGGACCGCTTCGGCGCGCCATCCCCTCCTCTGGGGAACGGATACCGAGCGTCGGTCTTGGTACCTGGATTACCTTCAATGTAGGCCGGGACCCTGTATTACTGAATGAAAGTGCTGCTGTCATGAAAGCCTTCTTCGAAGGAGGCGGCGCCATGATCGATTCATCCCCCATGTATGGCTCCTCCCAGTCCACCGTCGGTTACGGATTGAAGAAGCTTGGATATCCAGCCGGGTTGTTCTCCGCTGACAAGATCTGGACAGACGATCCTGAAAAGCGCCCCAACCAGATAGCACGCTCGCTGGCAGACTGGAACCAGGAAGGCTTCGACCTGCTGCAGATCCACAATCTTCTGGCCTGGCGGGAACACCTGCCCCGGCTGCGGGAAATGAAAGCTGACGGGCGAATACGCTATTTGGGTGTGACCACATCCGACGGTCGTCGCCATGAAGAGTTGGAGAACATCATGCGTAATCACACCCTGGATTTTGTGCAGCTCTCCTACAACATTCTCAACCGCGAAGCCGAGCAACGCCTATTGCCATTGGCGCGGGATAAAGGCATCGCTGTCATCGCAAATCGCCCCTTTCAACAGGACCGGTTGACCCAATGGCTGGCCGACAAACCCTTGCCACACTGGGCGGGTGAGCTTCAAGCGCACAGCTGGGCACAAATACTGTTGAAATTCATTCTTGGACACCCTGCCATTACCTGCGTCATCCCCGCCACGACCCGAGTGGATCATGTTCGCGAAAACCTGGCAGCCGCCCGGGAGCCCTTACCGGACGAACCTATGCGCAATCGCATGGCTGCTTACGTGCAAGGCCTGGATTGATGGACTTTGGGCGGTTTCATCCAGAGGAACTGCTGCTGTTTTCCGAGCGGGTCTATTGGCGCCTGTTTGTACTTCATAATGAAGCTTTATGGCCGTGGCAGCTGCTGGCACTTGCAATTGGTACCGGCTTGATCCTGGCAACCCTATTCCCTTCCCGATCCCGTCTTCGGTTAGGCTTGGCCGGGCTGGGTCTCTTCTGGGGTATAACTGCCTGGGCCTATCTTGAGGCGCGTTACGCTACCATAAACTGGGCGGCTCGATACTTGGTGCCGGTTTTCTTGTTCCAGGGTGCCGCGCTACTGGTTGCTCTGGCTTTGCCACAGAGGTATTGGAAGGTCCGCCCCACCAGTAAGGCATCGAAATCTCTGTCCACGGGGCTGGTGGCTTATGCCGTGTGGCTGCACCCGCTGACCACTTTATTCCACGACACAGGTCTTAAAGGAGCGGAAATCTTCGGTTTAACCCCCGACTCTTTAGCGATTGCCACCCTGGCTACGCTTGGGCTGTTCAACAACCGTCTGATGAGAATCTCCTTGGCGATACTGCCTACGCTGTGGTTGCTCATCAGTGCGATCACGCTTTATACGCTTGGCTCGATAATGACAGTTGTTCCGTTATTCAGCGTTGCACTGGGTTGTTGGGTCTTACTCAGGTAATACACCCTGCTCCATCAAACGGTAGCGGACTTCTTCAGCCAAAGCCAGGCAGGCGGTAAGACCGGGGGATTCGATTCCGAACAGATTCACGAGCCCGCTCCAATCACTCCCCGAGTAGGTTTCCACCATGAAATCGTCCACCACTTCACCTTCCAGGTTGAGTTTGGGGCGCACCCCGGTATAGCCCGGGCTTAACCGATCCCCTTCCAGTCCGGGAAGGTAACGCTGGATAGCTTCGACAAAGATGGGATGCCGACCACCATCCACGCGGTAATCCGGAAGATCCCCCTGAAGGGCTTGGACGTCAGGGCCGAAACGGACATTGCCAGCCAGGTCCATCGTCAAATGAATGCCAAGCCCGCCAGGTTCCGGTGTGGGATAAAGCAAATGCTTGATCGGCAGGCGTCCGGAATAAACAAAATAATTGCCTTTCACAAGGTAAAGCGCGGGGATCGGCCTGGGAAGTTCAGGCACAACCAATCGAGCCAGTCGATTTGCCCCCATTCCTGCCGCATTTACCACGATGGGCACATCAATGGAGGACCGTTTTCCGCCCGAATCCCGAACTGAGAGCGACCATTGCCCCCCACTTCTCTCGATTCGCTCTACAGAATGATGACATACCAAAACTCCACCAGCCTGTTGCAGATCCGCCAACAGCGCATTCATTAACGCGTGGCTATCGATGATTCCGGTCCCCGGAGAGAACAACCCAGCCTTACAGGCCACCCAGGGTTCCGAGCGTCTAACCTCATCAGGCCCTGCAATCTCAGGCAACTCAACACCGTTTGCCCATGCGGTCTTTTGGATAGCACTCAACTTGGCTTCACCCGCCTGATCGGTGGCGAGAATCCATTTGCCAACCAATCGATAAGGCACTTGCCGCTGCTCACAATAGTCAAGCAGTCGCTGCCGCCCTGTCACACAGAGCCGCGCTTTAAGCGATCCTGGCGGGTAGTAGAGACCGGCATGAATAACCTCGGAATTACGGCTGCTGGTTTCCTCGCCAAAATGAGCGTTGCGCTCAAGAACCACGACAGAGCGACCATTCACGGCCAGTTCGCGAGCAATAGCCAAGCCAACCACGCCGGCGCCTATGACGACTGCATCAAACATTTTCCCTCCCTCAGGCACGCGAGACTCTATGGATCTTAAAGCGGATTGGTATTTTTGACGATAACGGAGAGGTTTTAGAGACGGGATTATGGAAGAGGGCCAGCAAGAAGAAAGTGGAGAGAAATTTCAGGCAACAAAAAAGAGGCCTGAAGCCTCTTTTTTGTTGGAGAATTTGGTCGGGCATGCAGGATTTGAACCTGCGACCCTCGCCACCCCATGACGATGCGCTACCAGACTGCGCTAATGCCCGAAAACGTTGCGAATAATACGCTAAGCGATTGAAAAATCAAGCGTTTTCTTTAGGAGTCATTCCTCGGAAAGCAGTTTTAGCACAGCTTCCAGTTCGCGGATCATATCTTTGATCAAAGCTTGGTGCTGTTCGCGCATGGCACTGCCCTCTTCCGGTTCTGACAGCTTCTGACGGGCGCCACCGATGGTGAACCCGTCTTCATAGAGAAGATGGCGGATCTGGCGAATGAGAACGACGTCGTCCCGTTGGTAGTAACGACGGTTACCCCGGCGCTTTACCGGGCTAAGCTGTGGAAACTCCTGCTCCCAATATCTCAAGACATGTGGCTTTACAGCACACAGATCGCTCACTTCACCAATGGTGAAATATCGCTTCCCTGGGATAGGAGGCAATTCATCATTCTGGCTCGGTTCCAGCATATGCCTCTACTTTTACCTTAAGCTTCTGACCGGGGCGGAAAGTGACAACCCGACGCGCGGAAATGGGGATTTCCTCGCCGGTTTTGGGGTTCCGGCCCGGACGTTGGCGTTTGTCCCTTAGGTCAAAGTTGCCGAAACCGGACAGTTTGACCTGCTCGTTGTTTACCAGACAATCGCGGATTTCTTCAAAGAAGATCTCCACCATTTCCTTGGCTTCACGCTTGTTCAGGCCAAGCTCTTCATATAAGCGCTCTGCCATCTCCGCTTTGGTCAGGGCCATAGTCAGCTCCTCAGCGCAGCATCGAACCTCGTCTGCAAGGTGGTGATGATCGAATCCATCAAGTTGTTTATTTCGTCATCAGTTAGAGTGCGCGAAGCGTTCTGCCAGGTCAAGCCCAGGGCGACACTTTTTCGTTGCGAATCAATACCTTTGCCGCGATAAATGTCAAATAGTGTGAGGCTTTCGAGGTCTCCTCCTGCCTTCTCGCGAACACTGTTCATGAGCTCGGAGACCGGGGTGTCTTCATCTACAACCACCGCCAAGTCACGGGTTGAGGCCGGGAAGCGGGATAGCGACGAGAATGAAGGCAGCTTGGATTTGAGTACTTTGTCGAGTTGGATCTCGAACAGGAAACAAGGTTGTTTTATTTCCAGCTGCCGGGCCAGATTGGGGTGCAAAGCCCCGATGTAACCCACCAATTTGCCATCTCGCTCAATGCGGGCGCACTGGCCGGGATGCAGCGCACTGTGCTGACCCGGTACAAATTCGAAGCCAACGCCTTTGATCAGACCAAGTACCTGTTCGATATCGCCTTTCACATCGAAGAAATCCAGCGCTTCACCGGTTTCATACCAGCCCTTGGGCAGGCGGCTGCCGGTGGCAATACCAGCCAGCATCGGTACCTGTTCAGTACCGTTGTTGGTGGCGCGGAATCGCAAGCCGGTTTCGAACAATCGAACCCGGTCCTGCTGACGATTCAGGTTGTGGCTGACGGCCTTGAGCAAACCAGGCCACAAGGACACCCGCATGACGGCCATGTCGGCGGAAATAGGGTTGGCCAGCTCGATGCCGTGTTCCTTGGGGAACATCGCGGCCTGTAACCCCGGTTCAACGAAGCTGTAGGTAATGGCTTCCTGATAACCCAGGCTGGCAAGGCGGTCGACCAAAACTTCGGTGGAGGTATTCTGCTCCGCACGCCCCCGAGGGCCGAGAGCAGCCTTGGGCACGGTGACCGGCAAGCGGTTGTAGCCATATATGCGGGCAATTTCCTCGATCAGGTCGGCTTCGATGGCCATGTCGAAGCGCCAGCTGGGAGCGGTGACAACCCAGGCGCCCTCGCCCTTCGCTGACAATTCGAAACCCAGCCCGGTCAATATCCGTTCGATCTCAGTGGGTTCGATGGTGAGACCGAGGCTGGAGGCTACAGTCGCAGCACTCAATTCGATGCTGGCGGCAACCGGCACCTGGCTGGCGTCTTCTTCGACAACCAAGGGGCCTGGTTCCGCTCCGCAGATATCGACAAGCAATTGGGTGGCACGCTCAACGGCCTTTTCCTGCAGGCGCGGGTCGACACCCCGTTCAAAGCGATGGCTAGCATCGGTATGAAGGCCAAACTGACGGGCACGACCGGCAATCTCGATAGGCGCGAAGAAGGCACTTTCCAGAAACACCCGTTTGGTGTCTGCATTGACGCCGCTTTGCTCGCCACCCATCACACCGGCCATGGCCAGTGGGCCACTGCCATCGGTGATCAGCAGCACGTTTTCGGAGAGGTCGATGATTTGACCATCGAGCAGCTCAAGCTTTTCACCGCTCTTGGCGCGCCGCACCACGATGCCGTCTTTAAGACGGTCCAGATCAAACCCGTGCAATGGCTGC
The DNA here is from genome assembly GCA_965652395.1 of uncultured Saccharospirillum sp. Lineage (GTDB taxonomy): Bacteria > Pseudomonadota > Gammaproteobacteria > Pseudomonadales > Natronospirillaceae > Saccharospirillum. The sequence continues at coordinate 31,802 of CBFGUW010000053.1, forward strand.
CCAAGTTCCAACATGACGTAGTTGGTGACATCCACGACCGGATCGATGGAGCGAATGCCGGAGCGGCGCAGCCGCTCAACCATCCAGACCGGGGTCTGGGCGGCGACATTGACGTTATTCAACACCCGGCCCGCGTAGCGTGGACAGCCTTGAGTGTCTTCCAGCGCGACGGGGAATGTATCGTCATGGACGGCGGCAACGGCCTGGATGTCCGGAGCGGTTACCGGGGTTTGATTCAATACCCCTACTTCGCGTGCCAGGCCGGCAATACTCAGACAATCCGCCCGGTTCGGCGTCAGATCCACTTCAATGGCCAGGTCATTCAAGCCCAGCACCACGCGCAAATCTTCACCAACGGGCGCATCATCGGCCAACTCCATGATGCCCTCGTGGTTATCCGATAGGCCCAGCTCCTTTTCACTGCACAACATGCCATGGCTTTCGACCTGACGCAGCTTGGCTTTCTTGATTTTGAAATCGCCAGGGAGCACACCGCCGACCGTGGCCAGAGCAACCTTGATCCCCGCCCGGGCATTCGGCGCCCCACAGACAATCTGTACGGTTTCAGTCCCGGTATTGACCTGGCATACCCGCAGTTTGTCGGCGTCGGGATGTTGTTCGCATTCGGTCACCTCGGCCACGATCACGCCTTCAAAGCTCTCGGCTACCGGCTCGGCACCGTCCACTTCCAGACCCGCCATGGTGATCTGATCCATCAGCGCCTGGGAGCTAATCTCTGGGTTAACCCACTCACGCAGCCATTGTTCGCTGAATTTCATAAGCTGTGTCCAATAATCCTAAAGTGTTTTGGTCGGGTCTCAGTTGAACTGACGCAGGAATTTGAGATCGTTCTCGAAGAAGAGGCGCAAATCGTTGACGCCGTATCGCAACATGGCCAATCGCTCCACGCCCATACCAAAGGCGAAACCCTGATATTTTTGAGAGTCCACCTTCGAGGCTTCCAATACGTTCGGGTGCACCATGCCGCATCCCATCACCTCGAGCCACCCGGTGTGACTGCAGACACGACAACCGTCACCACCACAGATCACACACTCGATGTCGACCTCGGCCGATGGCTCGGTAAAAGGGAAATAGGACGGACGGAAGCGCACGGCCAGTTCTTTTTCAAAGAATACCCGCAGAAATTCCTCCACGGTGCCCTTTAGATCGGCAAAACTGACCTCGGTATCGATCAGCAGGCCTTCCATCTGGTGGAACATGGGGGTGTGGGTTAAATCGGAATCGCAACGATATACGCGGCCAGGGCAAATCACGCGGATAGGCGGCTCCTGGTTTTCCATGGTACGGACTTGCACCGGTGAGGTGTGAGTCCGCAATAAGGTGTTCGCGTCGAAATAGAAGGTATCGTGCATAGCGCGGGCGGGATGGTGCCCGGGAATGTTAAGCGCCTCGAAGTTATGGTAATCGTCTTCGATCTCCGGGCCTACGGCGACATCGTACCCGATATTGGTAAAAAACGCGTCCATCCGACGCAGCGTCTGGGTAATCGGGTGCAGGCCGCCGAGGGATTGGCGACGGCCGGGCTGGGTGACATCAATCCTTTCCTGAGCGAGCTTGGTCGCAAGGGCCTGCTCTTCCAGTTCGGCCTTGCGGGCGCTGATAGCATCCGCAACGGCCGTTTTCACTTCGTTGATTTTAGCCCCAAAGGCAGGACGCTCTTCGGGAGACAAGGCACCCAACCCTTTAAGCTGAGCGGTGATTTCGCCCTTCTTACCGAGAAAGCGGACACGCAGGTCTTCAAGCTCCTGCGGGTTGCCGGCATTCCGGACGGCTTCAAGCGCTCTAGAGTGCAGTTGAGTTAGGGTATCCATGGATCGTTGAAACTCCCGTCGAGGCTCGCTGGAAAAAGCCCTCACTATAAGGATGGGGCTGAAATAAGCAACTGATTGCTAAGGGAAATTGGGGTCAGAACCAAGGAATTGGCACGGGCGCTTAGAACAGGTGGTCCGTGCCTCCCTCTGCTCCTAACGCCCTGCGGCGTCGCCGGTGAAAAGCGTGTCCGCGAAGCTGCGCTCACAATAGTGGCAGCGCAGTTGCACCTGCTCTCCCCGGGACACTACCTTAAAACGGGTTTCCACCGGTTCGTTGTGAGTGATGCAATTGCTGTTCGGGCACGGAAACACATCGACAAAGGTCTCCGGCAGGCCAATGGGGAACTTCCGCACCACCCGATAGTCGTCAATGATGTTGACGGTGGCCTTGGGTGCGAACAGTGCCAGTTCCGCGGCGTCCTGTTCTGTAAACGGCCAGTCATCCACCTTGATCAGGTCTTTCAGGCCACTGCCTTTGCTTGGCAGGTTCAAACCCACCGTCAGCCGGGCCTGAGCGTTTTTGATTTGCAGGCGACCGAGGATCACCAGCCCCATACCGGCAGGGATATGGTCGATCACCGTGCCGGACTGGATGGCCTCGACCAGCATGGTTTCGCGTTTGGCGTCAGACATCGGCCCGGCCTCCTTCCTCGATACTCAGAACGGTCTCGTTCATAACCAGCGACAACAGCGCCTGACGGGCATAAACACCATTCTCAGCCTGTTGGAAATAGTAGGCGTGTGGCGTTCGGTCAACCGCAGGATGTATCTCATCGACTCTCGGCAAAGGGTGCATCACTCTCATGTGCGGACGAGCCTGTCGCAGCATGTCAGCCCGCAGTATGAACTGGGAGGCTATATGCATGTACTCGGTCGGATCAAAGCGCTCTTTCTGGACCCGGGTCATGTAGAGCACATCTACCATGGGAATCACATCCTCCAACTGCTCGACGTACTCAAACCGGATACCCGACTCTTTCAGACTATCTTCGATATAGCCCGGCATCGCCAGGGCCTCGGGCGCGACAAAGTAGAAGCGTGGATTGAAGTGCCCAAGCGCCTGAGCCAGCGAATGAACGGTGCGGCCGTACTTCAAGTCTCCCACCAAGGCTACTGACAGACCTTCCAATCGTCCCTGGCACTCGGCTATCGAGAACAGGTCCAGCAAGGTTTGGGTCGGATGCTGGTTGGCGCCGTCGCCACCGTTGATGACAGGAATCCCGGCCACTTCGGCGGCAAGCCTCGCGGCGCCCTCCTGAGGGTGCCGCATGATGATGGCATCGGCGTACGAGGCGATCATGCGGATGCTGTCTGACAGTGTTTCACCTTTCTTGGCAGAGGTGTGACCACTGTCTGAAAAACCGATCAAGGTCCCGCCCAGACGCTGTACGGCGGTTTCAAAGGATAAACGGGTGCGGGTGGAGGCTTCGAAAAAACAGCTGGCGATTAACCGATCCTGGAGAAGAGGTTTCGGACCAGAGGCTTTGAGCGCCGCCGCCCGTTCGATGATGAATTCCAGATCGGATTTGGACAGGTCACTGATCGAGACAATATCGCGACCGTACAAAGGATTACTCATGCACAGGCCCTGAAAAGATTTGCGGCATTATAAAGTAAGTTGATGCCAAGCTCATCCAGTCACTCGCATCCATCGACGCTTTTATTTGTGATTGCCTCAACGAAATTTTGTGATGGAGATCACCCGACATCAAATATTGGTCTTATCTTACGCGACCCTGGGTACAGCATAGGAATACCTTGAAGGATTCTGTTCCATTGGACTAATCGATTGCGTACCTTCTCTCCCGCCAGCAGTGATGGCACCCAACTACTCACTAACTGAAAGCAAGGAAAAGGACATGTTGAAAAAGGGAATCCTCTCCGCGGGATTGGCCATGATGATGCTGTTACCCAATGCCTACGCGGTAGAAGGACAAACCGAGACCACACAGGAAGAGGCCGTCGTTTTATACGTCGACATCAACAATGATGGCGCCGAAAAACTGGCCGACATTCTGGATGGCGTGGGCAAAAGCCGCGCCGAGGCAATCGTGGCTTACCGCGAGGAACACGGTCCGTTCATTGCCCCGGAAGACCTGATGAATGTGCCGGGCATCGGCCCCTCCACCCTGGAGAAAAACCGGGATCGAATCCGGGTTGGCATGGTCGACGGTTAAAGCACCCAGTCACGGATGACCTTAGCCGTCAGGGATGACAGGCAGAATTTATTAATACCGGATTTAAGGAAGACCAAAAGGGACAAGCTCACGGACTGGGCGCCAGGATGGCAGGAGCAGTAACCCAGGATGGAAGGAGTCGTATTTTTATCACGGACGATGGTGGATTGATTCGCCAGGATGGCCAGGACACGCAGGTCATGGAAGAAGGAGGAGCTGTATTGCCAGGATGGCCGGGGAAACGATATCAGGAAGATAGTGGATGCAACCCGCCAGGAAGGCCAGGACTACTGCTACGACCAGGATGGTTCAAGGGGCATAGCACTGTGAGGGTGCGCAGGAGCAGTCTGCCATGGATGGCAATCGTTAAACGCAAAAACCAGCCATTGGGCTGGTTTTTTTGATTTGGAGCGGGATCAAACGCCTGGAGCGTTTGATGACGCGTTAGCGCCCGAAGAGGCAATCACACGGATGTGATTGATCGCAACGAGATTCGACCGGCCGGCGCCCCGGTGGCCAGCATCCCGGATCGCGGCCCGGATGCGGTTGCCTGAAACGCAAAAAGCAACCCTCAGGCTGCTTCTTTGAATTTGGAGCGGGATCAAGCGCCCGGAGCGCTTGACGACGCGTTAGCGCCCGAAGGGGCAATCACATGGATGTGATTGATCGCAACGAGATTCGACTGGGCCGGCATCCCGGATCGTGACCCGGATGCGGTTGCCTGAAACGCAAAAAGCAACCCTTAGGCTGCTTCTTTGAATTTGGAGCGGGAAACGAGATTCGAACTCGCGACCCCAACCTTGGCAAGGTTGTGC